>NZ_NVQF01000041.1 GCF_002592005.1 Mycolicibacterium palauense
CTGCTGCATGTGGTGGAACGCTCGATCACCGGCGAGCGGCTGGTATTCGAGCTAGAGAAAGCCTTCGCCGCGGCCGGCGGCCCGCCGAAGGTGCTACGGATGGACAACGGGCCGGAAATGGTTTCTCAAGCGCTACAACGGTTCTGCGAGAACAGAACCGGGATGGTCTACATCCCGCCGGGCTGCCCGTGGGACAACGGCTACATCGAATCGTTCAACAACCGCCTGCGCAAGGAGTGCCTCAACCGCAACTACTGGAACACCCTGTTCGAGGCCCGCGTGGTCATCGGCGACTTCAAGCACGAGCACAACCACCGACACCGCCACTCGGCCCTGGGCTACCTGACGCCGGCCGAGTACGCTGCAGCCTGCCGCTGCACCCACACCCCAGTGGCCTGCAGCATCAACTGAGAACGAATCAAACCAACCCGACTCAAGAACCGGATGGACTCAGTAACGGGGACTCGCCACCCCGGCAGTGCCCCCGGCAGTGTGCCCCCGGCAGTGTGCCCCCGACAGTGTGCCCCCGGCAGGATTCGAACCTGCGACACCGGCTTTAGGAGAGCCGTGCTCTATCCCCTGAGCTACGAGGGCGGACGGGTCAGCAGTGTACCCGGCGCAGCCAACCTCACCGTAGTTCGCCGATCACCGCGGCGAAGTAGTCGGCGTGGTTCTTCTGCACCGAGAACGAGGTGATCCCGTAGGTCTCCCGCAGCATGCGCACCTTGTCGGCCGCCTCGGCCGGGGTTCCGCTGAGCACGCTGGGGCGGGCCAACAGCTGCTCGTCGCTGGCGCCGGGGGCGTACTGCCGGGTCAGCGTCAGGTCCGGGACCGTCTCGTCTCTGGCCGGCGCGGCGGTGATCGCCATGTCGAGCACCACCTCGGCGAAACGCTCACCGGCGGCCGCGCGCACGTATCCGATGCGCTCGGCCAGCGGATCGGCGGTGTCCTTGCCGACGTCGGCGCCGGTCAGGCCGATGATATCGGCGTGCCGGGCGGCCAGTCTGAGCACGCGGTCGCCGTTGCCGGCGATCATGATCGGCACGTCGGGGGTGTGGCGTTTGAGGTAGGCGGTAACCCGCTCCAGGTGCCCCACGCGTTCGCCCGCCGACGGGAACGGCAACTCGGCGGCCTCGAACTCCTCGCGGACATACCCCGCGCCCAGCCCGGCGTCGAACCGGCCGCCGCTGACGGTGTGCAGGTCGGCGATGTCGCGGGCCAGCAGCGCCGGTTTGTAGAAACCCACGTTGAGCACGTAGGTGCCCACCCGCATGGTCTCCGAGGCCTGCGCGGCGGCGGCCAGCACCGGGAACGGCGCCGGGGCCCCGAGGTGATCGGGGACGTTGAGCACGCCGAAACCCGCGTCGGCGTAGCGGCGGGTGGTCTCCGCCAGGGCCGCGCGCGACCGCACCGAACGAATACCGACCGCGAACCGCCAGTTAAGACTCATCGCCGAAGATGTTACGCAGGATCGGTTTTGGAACCCCCGGAACCGGCAATCCCAGCGCGCATGAGTACAACGGACAAAGCCAAGAACGCCATCGACGACACCGCCGGCAAGGCCAAGGAGGCGCTCGGCGGTCTGACCGGCGACAAGGGCACCGAGAACGAAGGTAAGATCGACCAGGCCAAGAGTGACATTAAGGACGCCGGTGAGAAGGTGAAAGACGCCTTCAAGAACGACGACGATAAGTAAGACGGCAGGGAACACGACGAGCAGCCCGCCGACCGTCGGGGTCGAGGAGGAGTTCCTGCTCGTCGACCCGGAGACGGGCGCGCCGGTCGCCCGCAACGGCGAGGTGGCGCGGCACGCCGCACTCCACGGCGTGGACCTGCAACTGGAGCTGACCAGCTGCCAGGTGGAGGCCGCCACCGGCGTGTGCGACTCCCGCGCGGAGCTGCTCCGCCAGATCCGCGGGTTACGCAGTGCGGCAGCGGAATCCGCGCAGTCCTGCGGTGCCCGGTTGCTGGCGGTGGCGCTGCCGCCGACGGTTCCCGACGAGTACCCGGTCACCGACACACCGCGCTACCGCGCGATCGGCGAGCGCTTCGGAATGATCGCCCACGAGCAGGGCATCAGCGGGTGCCATGTGCACGTCGCGGTGCCCGACCGCGAGGTGGCCGTCGGTGTCTGCACCCGGCTGCGGCCGTGGCTGCCGCTGTTCCCGGCGCTCAGCGCGAATTCGGCGCTCTTCCGCAACACCGACACCGGTCACGCGAGCTGGCGCCACATCCTGTGGGCGCGCTGGCCCAGTGCCGGCCCGCCGCCCCACCTGGAGTCGGCGGCCGACTACGACCGTGCGGTTCAGATGCTGCTGGACACCGGCGCCGCCCTCGACGAGGGGATGATCTACTGGGACGCAAGGCCGTCGGCGAACTTCCCGACGGTGGACGTCCGTGCCGGCGACGTCCCGGCCACCGCGACGGAGACCGTGCTGCTGGCCACCCTGGTGCGGGCGGCGGTCATGACCGCCGTGGCCCACATCGAACGCGGGCTGCCCCCGCCGCGCGTCGGCGACCACGAGCTGCGGGCGCGCTACTGGCGCTGTGCCCGCGACGGTCTGGAGGGAGGCACGCCGAAGCTGCTGGGCGCCCTCGTGGCGGAACTGCGTCCGGCCCTGGAGGAGTTGGGCGAGTGGGACTACGTCAAGGACGAACTCGACCGGGTGTCTCAGGAGGGCAACGGCGCCATGCGCCAGCGCAGGGCCTGGCGGCGCCGCGGCGAGATCGCCGACGTGGTGGCCGACGGGATCGCCGCGACCGTCCGGTGAATCCCGCCTACACCAACGGCAGCGTGGCGAACGCCGGGCCGGTCGGCTGCGCGGAGCCGGTGCCCGGCTCGACGGTGAACGCCAGTTCCGTCGAATCGCCCAGATCGGGCAGCACCGCCGTGGTCGACGGCGCCACCGAGGCCTCGTCCATCGTGCCGGCCGACACCGGGCCGTCGGCACCGACCAGCCACATTTGGTAGACCGTGCCCTTCGACGGTGGCGGGACGTTGTTCATCACCAGCACCCCGGCATGCTTGTCGTGCGAGTAGACCAGCGTCGCGCGGCCGCCGGCGGGCAGCTCGCCCGACACCGTCCGCACGTCCGGCGCGGCGAACACCTCCTGGGCGATCGACTGCGGCGGCGGTGGGCGCAACGCGATCCCGACCCCCACGGCGCCCAGACCGATCACCACCGCGGCGGCGGCCGCCAGGATGGCGGTCCGCAGCCCACGCCGGCGGCGCGTGTCCAGCGCACGCACGGTACCGCCGGTCGCCTCCGCGGCCACCAGTCCCAGCACCCGCTCCCGTAGCGCCTCGGGCGGTTCCACGGCGGTGGCCGCCGACACCGCGGCCATCACCTCCCGCACCGCGCGCACCTCGTCGAAGAAGGCGTCGGCGGCACCGGACTGCGCGACGGCGTCCTCGACGGCGGCGCGCTCCTGCTCGGACAGCGCGTGCAGCGCGTAGGGCACGGCCATGTCGGAGATCGGCGAATCGGCGGGTGTGGTCATGCCATCCCCAGACAGTTCCGCAGCCCGCGCAGGGCGTCACGCATCCGGGACTTCACCGTGGCCAGGTTCGCCGACAACCGCTGCGACACCTCCGGGTAGGTCAACCCGTCGTAGTAGGCCAGTTGAATGCACTCCCGCTGAAGCTCGGTCAGCCCGCCCAGGCAGTCGGCGACGCGGGCGCGTTCGTCGCTGCGGATCACCGACTCGGTGACCTGATCGCCGGCCCGGTCGACGCTCATGGCGCCGTAGCGTGCCTCCCGGTGGCTTGCCGACTCCTCGGAGCGCACCCGATCCACCGCACGACGGTGCGCCAGGGTCGTCAACCACGCCAGCGCCGAGCCGGCGCTGGGGTCGTAACTGTCTGCGCTGCGCCACACCTGCAGATAGACCTCCTGGGTGGTCTCCTCGCTGTACCCCGGGTCGCGCAGCACCCGCACCACCAGGCCGAACACCCGTGCCCTGGTGGCGTCGTAGAACTGGGCGAACGCGTCGGTGTCGCGCCGGGCCACCCGGCGCAACAGTGCGTCGAGGTCGCTGGTCACCGCCGGGACCCCGTCGGAGATCGGGTCATCGAGCGGTAGCCTAACCGGAGGTCGGGCGATCGTGGTCACACTATCGGCTTCCCGCCCGCCCGCGTTGGCGGGCGCGGCACGAAGAACGAGGTCCGGGCGGCGTACTCGGCGAATCCCGGCCGGTCGGCCATCCGCTTCTCCGTCAACCGCGCTCCGGTGGCATACACCAGGAAATAGGTCATCAGCACCGGGGAGAGCACCGTCAGCAGCGCCGGCCAGCCGGCGACGGCGAGCAGCCACAGGCCCCACCACACGCAGGCATCACCGAAGTAGTTCGGGTGCCGCGTCCACGACCACAGACCGCGGTCCATGATCACGCCCCGGTTGGCCGGGTCGGCCTTGAACACCGCGAGCTGGTGATCGCCCACGGCCTCGAAGACCACGCCCAGCAACCACACGGCGGCCCCGCCGACGGCCACCGGCAGCAGCGCCGCCGGGGTGGGCCCCAACGTGGCCGAGACCTGGATCGGCAGCGAGATGAACCACATGGCCGCGGCCTGCACGGCGAAGATCCTGCGCAACACCGTCGGCGCCGAGAAGTCCCCGCCCAGCAGCGCCTCGTAGCGGGGGTCCTCGCCGCGGCCGGCGGTCTTGGTGACCATGTGCCAGGCCAGCCGCAGGCCCCACACCGCGACCAGCACCAGCATGACCAGGCGGCGCACCGGGTCCCCGGTACCCACCAGGGCGGCCACCGCCGCGACAACCACGAAGCCGGCGCCCCAGGTGACGTCGACGACGTTGTAGCGGCCGATCCGGCGGCCCACCACGAAGGTCACCGCGAAGACCGCGACGACCGCGGCCAGGCTGGCGCCGGTGACGGCCAGGAGGTTCACCACCGACCCCCGGGGGTGAACGTCCACTGGTAGACGTCGAGGTAACCGGAGCGAAAACCCGCCTCCGAGTAGGCCAGGTAGAGCTCCCACATCCGGCGGAACACCGCGTCGAACCCCAACGCGGCCACGGTGTCGTGGCGGGCGACGAAGGTCTGCCGCCACAGCCGCAGCGTCTCGGCGTAGTGGGGACGCAGCGAGAACATGTCGACGGTGCGCAGCGCGGTGTGCCGTTCGGTGATGGCGACGATGGCCTCGGTCGAGGGCAGCAGCCCGCCGGGGAAGATGTACTTCTGGATCCAGGTGTGGGTGTTGCGGCTGGCCAGCATCCGCGAATGCGGCATCGTGATGGCCTGGATGGCCACCCGGCCGCCGGGGGTCACCAGTTCGTCGAGTCGCCGGAAGTACGTCGGCCAGAACTGGTATCCCACCGCCTCGATCATTTCCACGGAGATCACGGCGTCGTAGCGGCCCTCCACGTCGCGGTAGTCGCACAGGTCGATGTCGACGCGATCGGACAGCCCGGCCGCGGCCACCCGGCGCCGGGCCAGGTTCTGCTGCTCCTCGGACAGGGTCACCGAGCGCACCGTGGCTCCGCGTGACGCGGCCCGGATGCACAGTTCCCCCCACCCGGTGCCGATCTCGAGCACCCGGCTGCCCGGCCCCACGTTGGCGCAGTCCAGCAGCCGGTCGATCTTGCGGCGTTGGGCGTCGGCCAGCCGCGCCGGTGTCGCCGGCAGCGTGTCGAACAGCGCGCTGGAGTAGGTCATGGTCTCGTCGAGGAACTGCGCGAACAGGTCGTTGGACAGGTCGTAGTGCTCGGAGATGTTGCGGCGGGCCTGGTCTCGGCTGTTGTGCTGGGAGCGGGGCTGGCGCGCCAGGGCGATCGGGCGCATCCGTTGCAGGGTGCGCGGAACCAGGTCGGCCATGGAGGTGGCGAAGGCCGTCAGCACGCCGGCCAGATCGTCGGAGCTCCACTCTCCGGCCATATACGATTCGCCGAAACCGATCAGGCCGCTGCGCCCGACGCGGCGTGCGAGCGCGTCGGGTGCGTGTAGCACCAGCGTCGGCAAGGTCGGATCGGCGGCGCCGATCACCGACCCGTCGGGATAGGCCAGTCGCAGCGGCAGCCGCTGGGCCGCGCGCCGCAGCAGCCCGGCGGCGACCTTGCCGGAGGCGATCGCCAGCGGGCCCCGCGGTATCCGGGCCACCCCCGGCCACAGCCGCGAATCTATTGCGCCGGAATCTGTTCCGATATCCTCCAGCCTCATGACAATGTCACCCTCTCCTCACGGTGGGCGGGGTGGTGCCCGTGCTCGCGGGGAACGATCGGTACTCGCCGCAGCCACAGGGCGACGCCCTGCACCCGGATTCCCAGCGCCGCCATCAACGGCGCCAGCGGCGCGCTGAGCTGCAGCCGGGCCACCTGGGCGGCAGTGGCGCGACGCCGCTGACCGCGCAACGTCGCCACGAACGCCGGCTGGTGTTCCCGGTGCAGCGAGATGGTGACGTCCAGTCGCCGGTCCGGCCGCGGCGCGCGCACCAGGTAGTGGCCGCTGACGTCGTTGAAGGGGGACACATAGAACTGCTTGACGACCAGATTGGGCCGGTCCTGGTCGGGCGGAAGCAGATATGCGTGCCGCCCGCCGTAGGTGTTGTGCACCTCGGCGATCACCGCGCGCAGGTTGCCCGCGGCGTCGTGGCACCAGAACAGGCTGAGCGGGTTGAAGACGTAGCCCAGCACCCGGGCCTGCATCAGCGCGGTGACCCGCCCGCCGGGCAGCGAGAGGTGATGCGATGCCAGGAAGGCATCCACCCTGCCGCGCAGGGTGTCGGGACCCTCGGCGGGTGCCTGCAGATGGTCGCGCGCCTCGAAACGCGCGAAGGGGCGCAGCCATCGGGGCAGCCGGGGCAGGTCGTCGATGTCGACGTACCAGCTGTAGCTGCGGTATTCGAAATGGTGGTGCACCGGCGCGCGCCGCAGATGTGTGATGCGCGTGCGGTAGATGGCGGGCGGGCTCATACCGGCGCCTCCTCGCGCGGCGGGAGCGGCGGGGGCGAAGACGGACTGAACGGACTCAGTTGCGGCCAGTCGGCGCCCAGCAGCCGCGCCGCCCGCAGTCCCGAGGCGGCTCCGTCCTCGTGGAAGCCCCAGCCGTGATAGGCGCCGGCGAAGACCACCCGGGTGTCGTTGATGGTCGGCAGCAGCCGCTGGGCCGCCACGGAGTCCGGTGTGTAGAGCGGGTGGTGATAGGTCATCTCGGCCAGGACGGTGCTCGGGTCCACCCGCCCGCGGCCGCCCAGGCTGACCAGAAATCGCCGCGGCCCGGACAGGCGCATGAGCCGGGTGACGTCGTAGGTCACCACTGTCTCGTCGGTGCCGTCGGCCATCAGGTAGTTCCAGGACGCGCGGGCCCGCCGGTGTCGCGGCAGCACCGAGGCGTCGGTGTGCAGCAGCGCGTGGTTGGTGGAATAGGGCAGGGCGCCCAGGACCGCGCGCTCGGCGCGGGTCGGCTCGGCGAGCAGGCCCAGGGCCTGGTCGGGGTGTGTCGCGATCACCGCCGCATCGAAGGTGCGCGCGGGTTGTCCCTCGGCCGATACGTACACGCCCTCGGGTACCCGCCGCACCGCGCGGACACGCCGCCCGGTCTGCACCTCGTCGAGCAGCGCCGCGATGGCCCGCACATAGGTCGCCGAACCGCCGACCACGGTGCGCCAGGTCGGCGACCCGAACACCGTCAGCATCCCGTGGTGCTCGAGGAAGACGAACAAATACCGGGCCGGGTAGTCCAGCGCGCAGCCGGGCGCGCACGACCACACCGCCGCCACCAGCGGCTTCATGAAATGCTCGGCGAAATAGTCGGAGAACCGGTGGCGGCGCAGAAAGCCGCCGACGGTCTCGTGCTCGTCGGCGTACCCGCTCTCGGCGTCCCGCAGCAGCCCGGTGGCCGCCCGGTGGAAACGCTTGACCTCGGCGAGCATCGCCAGGTAGCGCGGCCGGAGCAGGTTGGCGGGGGTGGGGAACAGGCCGCCCAGCCCGCGCGCCCCGGCGTATTCCAGGCCGCCGGCCTCGGCGCGCACCGACATCGACATGTCCGTCTCGCGGGTGGCGATCCCGAGCTCGTCGAACAGCCGGCACAGCGTGGGGTAGGTGCGGTCGTTGTGCACGAGGAAGGCCGAGTCCACGCCGACGGTGTTGCCGGCGCCGTCGTCGAGCAGGTGGGTGTGGGCATGCCCGCCCAACCGGGAGTCGGCCTCATACAGGGTGACCCGGTGCCGGGCCGAGAGCACATATGCCGCCGTCAGCCCCGCGACACCGCTACCGATGACCGCGACCGAGCGCGCCGAATCGCTGAATTGCTGTCCGTGTTCCTGCACACCCTCAATTCGTGGCCAACCGGGCGCCGGATGGGTGACGTTCACACGGTGGTCGGATTGCTTTCTCGTTAACGTTGGCTCGGCAACGCTGGCTTGGTGACGTCGGTGCTGCCCACCGTGGGTCCCCCGCCCGGCCGGGCCGGCCCGGCCCGGTGGCTCATCCCGCCCAGACGTCTTCGACGTAGCGGTCCGATTCCACCAGCGCGTTGAGCCAGGCGCCGGCGTCGTCCTCACCGGCGCCGGTGTGTGCCCGGTAGATGTCGAGGAATGCCCGCCGCACGGCGGGCGCCATTTTCGCGCCATCGCCGCAGACGTACACGTAGGTGTCCTTGGCGGGATCGCCGAGCAGGTCCCACACCTCGTCGCCGTCGGCGGCGATCCTGTCCTGGACATAGCGCACCCCGTCCTGCGGCGCCCGCGAGAAGGCGGGACGCATCCGTACGACGCCGAGTTGCTCGCCCCGCTCGAACTCCTCGCGGAAGATGTAGTCGATGTCGGGGTCGCGGACACCGAAGAAGCACAACGCCGGGGCGATCGGCTCCCCGGCCTGTTTGGCGGCCAGACGATCCAGCAGGAAACCGCAGAACGGGGCGACGCCGGTGCCCGCGCTGACCAGGATCACGTTGCGGGTGGGGTCCGCGCCCGACCGGAAGGCCTGGCGGGCCTGATCCACCCGGGCCCGGATGCAGTCCCCGGCCCCGATCCCGGCCAGGTAGTTGGACGCCACTCCCTGGAACGGGCCGTAACCGGAGCGCGCGGGCGCGTCGAGCACACTGATCACCAGGCCGACGACCTGCGGCGAGAGCCGCGACGATGTCGCGATCGAGTAGTGCCGCGGCGTCATCGGGTCGAGTAGTTCGAGCAGTTCGGCCCCGTCCACGTCGCACGCGGGGAACTCCAGCAGACATTCCAGCGGGCTCAGCGCGGTGGGCTCCTCGGCCGCGGCGAGCTCCTCGAGGCGTTGCCGTTCCGGCGTGCACGGATTGGCCGCCGCAAGCCGTTTGAGTTGACTGCGTGAGGCGGGCTTGCGCAGTTCCACGAAGTGACTGAGCAATTCGCGCACGCTGACCTCGCGGTCCAGGGCGATCGCCCGCCGCGAGCTGCGCCGGGGATTGATCGACAGCCGCAGATCGGGCTCGATCTCGAGCAGCCCGATCACCGTGTCGACGAGCTCGGGGGGATTGTCGGCCAGAACGGTCAGATGGTCTCCGGTCTGATACTCGACCCCTTCCGGAAGGGCGATGCGCACATAGCGTTTCGCCTGTCCGAAGGCCTCCTCGCTGACCAGTTCGGTGTTCTCCAGCACCGTCATCGGGGTGACCGCGAAGCGGGTGTCGATCGCGGCGGTCACCGGGCCCAGAATCGGCTGCAGTTCGTAGAGCGGCTCGTCGGCATCGCTGGTCGGGACGGCGTTCGGGTCGCCGTAGTGCTGGGACAGCGCCGCCCACAGGGCCGACGAGAACTCCTCGACCGTCCCGGCGAGGTCACCCGAGGTGTCTGCCGAGGCGCGCGGGACCAGGGCGGTGGCGCCGAGTTCGGTCAGGCGTTCGTCGATCCGCTTGGGCACCGCCTGGTAGGTGTCGGTCCAGTTGTGGTCTCCGACCCCGAGGACCGCGAAGTACGGTGCGCCCTGCACGGCGGCCTCGGGCCCGCTCAGCCAGGTCAGGAACGCGCGGGCGTCGTCGGTGGGCTGACCGTTGTAGGACGAGGCGACGATCAGCGTGACGTCCGCCTCCGGCAGGCCGCCGGCCGCGTCGTCCAGTGGCGCCACCGAGGCCCGGCAGCCCTTGTCGGTGGCCTCCTCGGCCAGCTGGGCGGCCAGCGCCCGGCAGGTCCCCAGATTGGACCCGTGCAGCACGGCCAGCGTGGTCCCGGCCTTGACCGCCGAGACGGGGGCTGCCGGCACCTGGGGCGCGGCGGCCGCCGCGGTGGTGCCGCGGGCCCGGCGCTCGTCGGGGGTGCGTCGGACGAGGTCGAGTTCGAAGCCCACCGGGCGGCGGCTTTGCGCGCTGTCGAACTGCAGGACGTAGTGTCGCGAGTCGATCAGCCGGTACCGGTGCACCAATCGTGCGATCGCCATGGTGGCCTCGTGCAGGGCGAACTGGCGTCCGATGCAGGACCGCGCGCCAGTGCCGAACGGCTTGAACACGCTGGCCGGCCTGCCCTCCGAGCGTTCCGGGGAGAACCGGTCGGGGTCGAACAGCTCGACGTTGTCGCCCCACTGCGGCTGGCGGTGCAGCGCCCCGGTGAGCACGGTGACGGCCTCGCCCCGGCGGATCGGGTATTTCCCGCCGATGACGGTGTCCGACAGTGCCATCCGGTCGAATCCGAGCACCGGTGGAGACAGTCGAAGGGTCTCGTTGATGACCCGGCGCAGATAGTCGAACTTGCCGATGTCGTCGTAGGTGGGCAGGTAGTCGTCGTCGGTGCCGAACACCTCGTCCACCTCGGCGCGTGCCCGTGCCAGCGCCGCCGGGTTGTGCACGAGGTGATACAGCGCATTGGGCATCAGCTCGGAGGTGGTCAGCTGGCCGGCGATCAGGAACGTCATGATCTGGTTCTTGACGTTGTCGGGCTCGAGCACCGGCGCACCGTTGGCGTCGCGGGCGAGCATCGTGAACAGCAGATCGTCCACGCCGTCGGCGTCACCGGACTGGTGGGCGGCCACCAGATCGTCGAAGTAGGCGTGCAGCGTGTTCAGCTCGGCGGTGAACTCCGGCGTGGTTCCGCGCGTGACGACCTCGTTCAGCGCGTGGGTGAAGCTGGTCGGGATCGGGGCCAGGCCCTCGACGTCATAGGAGTTGAACCGGGCGCCGAACCCGGCCAGCGCGACGGTGTCCATCGCCAGTTTCTGCAGGTCGGTGGAGACGTCCACCGGCCGGTGGCCGGCGCTGGCATCCCACCGGTCGATGAGCTGACAGTTGATGTCCAGCATCGCGGAGTGGTAGTTGCGCAGTCCGGCGTAGCTGAACCCGGGCAGCAGTACGTCGTGGGCCCGTTTCCAGTTCGGCTCACCGTAGAAGCTGGTGAACAGCCCGTCGCCGGCGAGCGGCCGGATCCGGGCCAGGGACTGCGTCAGGTTCTTGGCGAAGCGGTCCTCGTCGCACAGTTCCTCGACGAGCTCCGCCGAGCACGCGTAGAGCTTGCGGGCGCCGCTGTAGTCGGCGTAGAACAACGGCCCGTGCAACTCCCCGAGGAGGTCGACGGGCAGCGCGGAGGGGCGGCCGGCCAGCAGCCCCCGGTCGGGAAGCGGACCGTCCGCGGAGGGCACGTCGTCGAGGACAGGGGGCAGCGAGGGCGCGAGTTCCGTCACTCGTCGCAGTCTAGTTTTGCCGCGGCCTTCGCCCCGGGTGTTTGCGCGGTTGTGGTTCTCGCACCGGCGAATCCGCCACCTCCGGCGGGCCGGCGACCGAGGTGTGCGCGGGCCTCAGGACAGCAGCAGTTCGGTGACGTCCAGTTGTGGGCACGTCCTGGCCCAGGATCTGGTGATCAACTCCGATTCGGGTGTGCCCGAACGTAACGCGGCCACCATGGCGTCGGGATCGAAGGACGGGCCGACCGGGTCGACACGGCATTCCGGTCCGTGCAGATACCGGGTGGCCTCGTCGGCGGGCATGTTCTCGATCTGGAGCTCCGCCAGGTTGCCGTCGGGGTCGCGGTAGTAGATCGAGGTGGTGATGCCGTGTTGTACCGGCAGGTACGGGTGGATGCCCGCCTCCTTGAGGGCCTCATACTTGGCGAGCAGACCGGTCAGGCCGGCGAAGGTGTACGAGTGGTGTCCGAGCCCCACCGTCCTGGAGGTGCGCGGCGAGGGTTGGGGTAGCTGGCGCATGGCGATGCGGTGATGCGCCTCGTCGAAGGTCATCAGGCACAGCATGTCGTTCTCGAACACCACGTGGGCGTCGAGAACCTCCAGATACCAGTCCCTGAGCACCGGCAGCTGAGCCGTCTGCAACGCGATATGGGCGAGTCTCTTGTCCACCCGCGAGGCAGACTCGGCCTGCGGTGGTCCTGCCGAAGCCACGGGTCCATGGTGACACCGGGCGGGGCCGCTGTGTAGAGAACTGTGTCGGGAGTTGTGTAGGGAACTAGCGGGACGTCTCGCGGGCCGCGGCGAATCGCTGGGCCCCGCGCGACAGCGCGGCGATCAGCTCCGAGGTCACCGGGGACAGCCCGTCGGGGCCGGGAAGCGGACTGCGCGGGCTGATTCCCCGCACCCGTGCCGGCAGTTCCAGTTGGGTCCCGCCGCGGCGAACCCGGTTGACGGGGTTGTCCGGATGCAGTCCCCGCAGTTCGCGCGGGATCGCGTCGAGATCGGTGACCACCCGGTAGCCCGGCAGGCGGACCGCGCCCGCCAACTGGGCCGCCAGGTTCCGGTTGGGCCCGCCGGCCAGCAGGTCGGTCTCGCGCCCCTGCCGGCCGTAGCCGTGCAGCGAGATCACCGTGTCGACGTGGTCGAGGAAGTCATCCAGCAGCGCCGACTCACCCGGTCGGTACCGCGCCGAGGGCAGGTGGTGCGGGTAGTCCTCGGGATGCCGGACCACATACAACGACGCCCCGGCCCGCGCGGCGGCGCGCTCGGCGATGACGTCGGTCATCTTCTCCAGGCCGCCGCCGTGGACGGCCATGAACCCGATCCGGGAGCGCAGCACGCTCGCTTCGACCACGCCGGGTTCCGAGAGCAGCTCCGAGAGAGTCTGGGGTGCAGTCGAATCCGGGCCCGGGCGGGGCCGTGGCCAGGTCAGCGGGTCCCAGCGGCCCAGGAATTCCAGCCAGTGGTGCGGCAGCCGGTGATGCCGGGCCCCGCTGAGCACCCGCTCCAGGTAGCCGGGCCGGGGTGGGCCCGCGTCGACGCGGTGATCGATGTAGACCCAGGCATCCAGCGGGCCGTCGACGGTGTGCACCATCATCCGGTCGCGCCGGTACCGCACCGGCACCCCCTCGGCACTGTCCAGCGTCGCGAGGTCGGCGTCCGAGACATCCCACAACACGCCGTGCACCAGCGACCCCGGGAAGGGTTCGATGGTGGCCACGCCGCGCTCGTTGATCAGCCAGTCATGGTCGGCCAGCGTGGCCGCCCGCGGGCGCAGCGCGTCGGGGCATCGGCGCCCCATCTGTTCCACGCACAGGTTGGATCCGTATGCGAAGTAGAGATGGCGCCCGCGGGTCATTCAGCCGGTCACCGTCAGATAGATCAGCACTAGACATGCCTGTGCGCTGTCCGTGACCTGCGCAAACTGGAGATTCTTCATACGCTGTGCTGCCAAATATCTTTGAGGTGGCAAATGCCGACGGGGCTGCCGTGAGACAGGTCACCCTAGCGCAGGATACCCCGTGGGAAGGGGATCGGACCGAACTAGGGGTCCGCGTGGTGTGCCAGCCAGCCCCGACAGAATCAGGCCACAGGATGCGTCGCCCTCGTACACTTCAGGGGGTGGACACCATGTTGCTGCGTCAGTTCCAGAAACAGGTGGCCGACAGCTGCAAGGTCGGTATCCACGGTGTACATATCATCAATCACGGCCTCGGTGCCACTGATCAGGACGCCATCTGGGTAGGGGTGCCGATCCTTCTCACCGGCGCTGCGAACGCGGCCAAGGCGATGTGGGGGCAGAAGGGGAGGCTGTCTGTCCAGCGAGCACCGCTACGTCAGTCGCTCGAGGTGGATGACACGTCACCACTGAAAGACGTGGACATGCGTAACAACTTCGAGCACTACGACGAGCGTCTGGACCGGTGGTGGAGCGATTCCCCGCGGCACAACATTGCCGACCGCTTCGTAGGCCCGCCCGACATGATTGCCGGGCTTGAGCCTTGAAGGTCATCCTCACCGTCCCCCGTGTGCGATTGCTGCAAGACGCCAGGCTGCCGCATTCAGGCTGGGGCCATCGAGCAGTGGCTGCACATCTTCCCGTGCCGGGCCGCAACGTCTCGGGGTGCGCCCGACAGTGCCGGAAGAAGCCGTGCCGGGCGGGTGAGCCCGCTGCATAGCGCCCGGGTGTGGATCGCACCGCCGGGAGGCTGGAAGTAGCGTGCCCAGCGGTGTCGGGTCCACCTCGACTCGGCGTAGTGGATGCAGTCGGCCAGGTTCTGCAGTTCGTCATCTAGACCGCCCTCGCCTCGTCGTTGCCGCCTCATCAGCGCAGATCTTTCGGCCATCAGAGCGACGAGTTCGCGGTCAATTTCGCTGGGTGTCATGCCCGCAGACGGTAGGCCGTCGATGCCGCATTCGCAAGGGCCGCAATGTGTTTGGGTGCCATAACTCGACTTACGCCGATGTGTGCGATGGGCACCAAAAAACCCCTTGCGGCCTGTGTAGAGCAAGCGCAGCAAGGGGTTTCGGGTGCAGCCAGTTACGGCGCACGGTGGGCGGTGAAGGGACCAAGCCCGCCCACACACGATTGGGGGTGCCCCCGACCCCTTGGCGGACCAGTGCCAGGGGTCGGGGGCGGTGGCGGGACTGAGGGGCCCGCCGTAAGCCGCGTCGAGGGGGCCATCGCCCGCCCTCACGACGCGGTTGGTATCAGTTTGCTAGCGCGGTAATCGCATACCACACAAAGCGATTGCGGCGACCCGTCAAGCCGCCAGGCTCTGCCCACTGCGCGGGCCCGTGCACTCGATACTTGACGGTTCCGATCACCAGCGTGTCGCCGTGGTTCGGCAGGCGCTTGGCCGTCACTGGCACGCCCACGGGGCTGCCCTCGGCCGAGACCACGTCACCGCCTCGAGACGGCGCGAGGTTCCACTTCGGCCCGCCCATCACGAGACCTGACAGCTTGATGCCATCGCCGCCGACACCGTGCAACACGTTGCCGTCGGCGTCTACAAGATCACCGAAGGCGTCGCGGCCCACAGCGACGGTGCGCGGTGCGCCGGGCGAGTAGAGGATTCCCGTGGCCATCAGAGTGCCCGGACCCGGTGGCGGTCGAGCGCCATCCGCTCGACGGTCGTCCACCCAGTGAACGCGCTTCGGAATGAAACACTCTCGGGGCCAACGGATTCGTCGTAGAGCAACCCCTTCGAGTTCGACAGCAGCCGGGCAGCGGCCGTGAGGATCACCGCCCGGATTTCGGGTGCAGGACCGTCCTCGGTGAAGCCAGCGCCCCGCGTGTACGACCTCGCCATCACGGTCACGATGCTCAGAGCCGTTGCTGCTCGGGAGAACTCGTCCGCTCCGTCGAAGTTCTGCCCGAGCAGCAGGCCCAGGTCGTCAGGGGTGGGCGCGGTCATGATCAGCTTGCTTCGTAGAGGCGGACGATGCCCGCTGGGTTCGGGAATCCGAAGCCCACCCGCGAGGTGGCACGAACCTGTACTGCGTCCTCGGCGAACGCGGCGTCGGTTGAGGTCACCACGGTAGTGCCTGTGCGGCGCACGACGAGCACCTGCGACGAATCGACTGCCCAGGCGTTGCCTGCAGCGACGTGTGGCGACACCAGCGCGGTGATGCCTGCAAGCTGCACACCGTCGGCGACGTTGTCGAACAGGCCGACGTTGCTGTCGGTGCCCTGCTTGGCCTTGGCCAGAGCCAGGGCCACGTCCGGGGCGAGTACAATGTGGGTCAGCTCGGCACCCTCGGCCAGGGCTGCGGCCTTGGCGTCGTGGACGTGATCCAGGGTGGTCCATGCGCCGCCGGTGTCTACGACCTCAGTCGTCACCGACAGCAGACCGCTGGGCCCGTTCACGGTGGTGTTGGCGAAGAACGCCGCATCGACACCCTTAGCGATGCTGCGGGCCAGGCTGTTTCCGATCTGCTCGGCCACCGCGGGCTCGGAGTCGGATGCCGCCTCGTTGGAGATCTGCGTGCGGCCCGCGACCTTGGTGGGGGTGATCTCGACCTCACCGGCGCTCGGGTCGGCCAGGGTGATCGTGGAGTTCTCAGCGAACCAGGCGGTCGCCGGATCGGCGGTCAGAATCGGCACGCGGATCGATTGGCGCTGCGTTCCGATGACGGTCGCGGCCTGAAATGCAACGCTTTTCGCGGCGACGACGGTGTCGACCAGGGCGCCGTAATCTTCCGGGGTCCACGCTGCGGCGAGATTGGAGTTCAGGGTTGCCATGTGTTGAATATCCTTATGGTGGTGAGCTTTTCACTACTGCCGCCGGGGCAGGGTGTGGGAAGTTGGACGCCGGGTCCGTTTGAGCAGCCGCTCGCCACCAGGACGAATATAGCCACCCTAAGTTTATCATCCGTGGGTGCGCAGAAGATCCGAGAACGTCGGGGCGGCTGGCGCGTTACCCCGATTCCCCTGCCCGACAGCTCCACCGACGCGGCGCTTCGCGTAGTGGGGCCGCCTCTCGATCAGCTCATCGATAGCCGCGTCGAGGGCATCTGCATCATCGAGTAGGTCGGCGTCGAACTCGAGATCCCCTGCGTCGGCCAGCTTCCCGGTGGCCTGGACGCGGGCCGTGAACAGGGCGCGGGCCAGCTCGTCGGCGCGTTCCTCGGCCTCCTTGGCGCGGGTGCGGTGCTTGGCGTTCTCGTCGCGCAGCTTGCGCACCACGTCGGCGGGGTAGGTCTGCTCGGCGTCGTCGGGCTCTGAGTCGCCCGCTGCGCCATCCGGGTCGTCCCCCGGTGTGACGACCTCGGGGTCGGTCTGTTCGTCGGCCTGCGGGGCGTCTGGGGCATCATCAGTCTTGGGCACGTTGTTCCTTCCGTTATCCACGTTCAGTGATGGTTCGGGTGTATCGGTCGACATCAGCCCGGATGCCGCTGGCGATGTCGTTCTCCCGGTCGGCGAGGATGTCGGCGACCTCGGCGTCGGAGTAGCCCAGGCGGCGCAGGGCGTGGGACACCGGCAGAATCCCCGCCTGGACCAGCTTCGTGACGCTGTCGGAGACCTGAGCTTCGCTGCGGGTGTCGGCGGGTGCCCAATTCACACGAAGCGGAATGCTAGCGGGGTCGGCCCCGGTGTCTACCGCAACGAGTAGCCGACCTATTTGCTCCCAGGATCTTCCAAACGCCTGCTGCCGCTGCTCGACACGGGCGACCAGGGATGCTTCGCTGGCGCGCAGCGCGTCGGCGGATGTGGGCTGTGAGGTCAGGATTCCCAGGTAGTGGCTTGGCAGTGCCGATACCGCCATGATCTGCGAAACAATCACCCGTACCGCGGTTTCGAAGCCCGAGAGGGTGGGCTCGGTGAAGTTGCCGAACTTCGTTTCGCTGCTCTCGGAGATGGCCATCGGCAACGTCGAGATGTCCTCAATCGGGCTCACGACTTCCACCATCGGCTGGCCGTCAGAGTCGAGGATCGGATCTCCCTCGGAGTTCAGGATCGGCTTCTCGGTCAGTTCTAGGCCGGTGGACCATGAACGTCCGAATCCTGCACGGTGCACGCCGACGAGCATGGAGAGGATGACTTTGTTGAGCGCGTCGACCGGACCCTTCAGGTCATCGATTTCGCTGCGCCCGGTGCCGATGGGCACCAGCGGGACTCGGCCCAGATCGTGGTCGATGGTTTCCACCAGCGCGTAGGTGGTGCCCCCGGTCGTGGGCGCCGACCAGTGCTCGACGGTGGTCGGCCCGTAGATGTAGGCCTCGGTGGTCGTCGCGGTGTGGTACCGCTTGATTCCGGCCACCACGGTGCGGTTGGCGGGGTCGCGGATGACGGCGCACTGGCGGGGGTCTTCCACGGTGGCGGTCGGCCTGCCGTCCTGCGACCACACCAGCACGTACCCTGACCCGTAGGTGAGGGCGTCGGCCATCGCCTCGGCAGAGGTCTGGTCTAGGTCAGTGGAGCGGAACAGTTCGGTGGCGCGCTGGTCGCTGAAGCCCGAGATGCGCAGCCGCTCCACTAGACTCGACACGGCAAGGCTTGGGATGTTGATCGCCAGCCGGTACAGGTGCGAGTCGAGGGCCTTGCGGCTGTCCTCGGACAGGAACGCCTGACGCTGGGTGCCCGTGGAGTAGCGATACAGCTCCTCAAACCGGGCCCGGGGTGCGTCCAGTTCCTTGAGCAGGGTGTCCAGTAGCTTCGAGTTCATCGAGTTCCAATCACACGTCGTCGCTTGCGGGTGGGGCGGGTCGCCAGCCACGAACACCGCGAATGGCAGAACACCAGGGCCGCAGCAAGATCAATCTTCGGGGCATGCTTCGACCGTGACGCCTTGGCCAGTCTGATGCCCTTGTCAGACTCGCGCACGGTCGCGGCCAGGACGTGGCGGCGCAGATCCTCATCGCCGGAATGTGTGAACAGGCCGTTCATCGCGGCTGCGTGCAGATCGTTGGTGGCCGGGGTGAGTCGCGCCGGGTTCTGGGTGAACTCCACCATCGGCAACCCCTCGTTGGCGAGCACCTGCGCCGAACGAGTGAAATACGCTGGGTCGTAGGCGACCTCGCGGATCTTCCACCGCTTCGCGGCCTCTCTGATCGCGTCCTCCACGGCGAGGACGTCGACGCGCCAGCCGTCGTGACCGGCGGGCCGCTGCCATACCCGGTAGGCGTCGAAGTGCGGGCGCGGAGTCGGCGTTCCCACCACGATGGCCGTGCTGTCGTCCTTCAGGCTGGCGTCGACGGCCAGGACCACTTCGGCGCCGTCGGGGATGCCCCTGCCGGTACCCAGGCCGTCCCATGTCTCCGCGTCGAGGAATGGCGACTCGTTATCCTCCACGAACTGTGCCAATCTCTGGCGCCTGAACGTGTTTTCCCGGGTGCCTCGCGACAGCTTGAGCGCATCCGGCGCCAGGAAGTCCCCGAGCGCAGGGTTGGCCAACTGCGCGCAGTGCAGGCATCCGACCGGGTGGTGCTGGAAGTCATCGGAGCTGAACTCGCGGTAAACAAGCGCTTCGTCGCCCAGGTCACGGTGCAGGCCCCGCAGATCGGTCAGCACCGAATCCCGGGGGTTCGGCGGCGGGGTACCGGCAGCGACCAGGCGGGAGGATGGGCGCTTTCCCTGTGCGAGCAATAGCACTTCGTAGGTGTCGCGTGACACGACGCCGCACTCGTCCAAGTAGCAGCTCGAATAGTCGAGGCCCTCAAGCGATTTCGGATCTGCTGGGAGGCACACCATGGATGAGTTCGAATGCGGGATGAAGATCTTCTCGGCCGCGATCTGGCAGCGGGCCTCCAGCTCGGGAGCCAGCTCGATGAACCGGCGCGCAATACCGAAGATGATGCCAGCCTGCCGCTGGTCACTGGCGCAGATCACGACGTTGGCCGACTCGCCGTAGGTGAAGAACTCGTAGGTCGCGATGGCTGCCAGCAACGACGACTTGCCGTTACCGCGGCCAATCATCAAGCACGCCAGACGTGTTGGAGAATCCAGGATGTCGCGGACGATGGCCATCTGCCAGTCCCGCAGCTCCAGAGGCTTGAGCTTTTGGTCTCCCTTGCCGACTTTCAGAAACCGCCGGGCGAAGTAGGCGAACTGCTCCGACTTCGGGCCCTTTGGAGGGCGCCACGGCAGCGAACTGTCGTCCACGGCCCTGGGTCGCGCCATCGGTAAAACTCCAAATCAGGATTTGTGGTGTGAGCTGGGAAAAGTGCTAACGACGCCCTCCGCGCTTTGCACGATCTGTGCCGGGAGGGCAGCCGCAGGGGCCCTCCCCTGGTCTTTGCCGTCCATCTGCCATGCTGAGCGGTGTTTGCTGGCGGTCCTGATGGGATACACCAGTGAGGGTGTTTGCGTCCGCCTGTGTGGCTGTCAGGCGTGCGTGTCGGCGTTTGCGCTGGTGGCTGCGGCTCGGCGTGCGGCTTCGATGCGTTGCCGTCCGGCTCGGGTCGGTCGCCGCTGTTGACTGGCCTCGAGCCTGTCGATTACTTGTCGTGCCTCGTCCTGCGTGTATGTTGCACGGCGAGAGGCGTTCTCGGATCGGCAGAGGACGCGGCAGTTTTCTGGTGCCAGTGCGAGTTCCGGCGCCACGGACACGGGGATCACGTGATCAACGACGAGATCTGCGGTAGCGCCGCATGATTCGCAGAAGGGGGACTCGCGCCGCAGGCGCTTGCTGAGCCGGTCCCATGCTGCTGGGCGGTGTCGCTCAGCCCGGGTTTTGCCGTCCCAGGCCCGTTTGGGTGTGCAGGCAGGGCAGCGGCTACCGGACTCGATGAGTTCACCACATGAGATGCAGGGACGCGGGATCACTGGGCGAGTGCCGCCTCGCGGTACATCGCGTTGACCTCGGCTTGGAGGCGTTCGACTTCACGGTCCCGCGCGGCCAGCATCTCCTTGAGGTAGCGGATTGCGATGCGCGCTTCGATGAGAAGGTCGGCTGGGTCTGTGCTGCGGGGCGAAGCCTGGTATTCATCGGTGTCGATGTTGGTCAACTTCATGTCCTTTTCAGGTGAGCGGCGGCGTCGCCGACTGATGTGTATGGGCACCGGTGTCGGGCTGCCATCGACCCGACCGAGGGCGCCGCTTTGATCGTGCCCGTCTCAGGTGGTGGTGGCTGGGTCCAGGTGACCTGGGTAGCGGGGTCGACGTGTTTTGCATCGAGTTCGACCGCCCGGGTGGTTCCGGTGTGCGCCATGGCCAGCCCGGCCAGGCCGCGGTGTCCCCGGGCCCGGGGAACGCCGGGCCCGATCTCGGGCCCCAGTGCGGGGACGGTGGCCAGCCAGGGTGGTGGATCGACGCTCAACTGCTGCCGTTCGCGGGAATCGCGTAGCTGCGTGGCCGGGCCGGGGTGTGGCATGCGGCGACAATCTCACGGCTGCCGATGGCTGTGGTCTTGTGGGCGTGGCGAGCCCGGCAGTGCGGGCAGCTAACGATCACGTAGCCGCCGCGAACGTTGAGCACCCGAGCGGTCCCCGTCTGCCAGTCCGTCACTCGGGCAGTCCCTCGCCGCGCAGGGTGCGGCCACGTTCACGCTCCAGGAACGCCTCAACATCAGCGGCCCGAAAGACCAGCCGTGCGCCCCGACGATGTCCAAGTGGGCCCTTACCGGCGACCCGCATCTTGTGAATCGTCTCGACCCGCACGCCCAACGCTTCGGCGACCTGCTGAACATTCATCATCTCGTCATGTGCCATGCTCTGCTCCTAAAGTCATTGGCGTACAACACGTTTTAGTCATGGAGATACTGAGAAGAACCCGAACATCCCCTCCATGCACTCAATGTCTGGTTGCACCGATCCCGGAGGGGAATAGACCCTTGCCCCCCATGGGGCTGGGGCGGGCACTTGGGCGCCAGCTCTTGATGAACGCTCCGGCTCCAGCTTGGGCGTTCCTGGTGTCACCAATCGGATGTATCCAGGTACCTCACATCGTCCTGGCCGTGCCCTCACGGATCGCTCCGTGCTCCGGTTCCCGGTTCGACTCCGATTCAACGGAGGGCCGCACACATGCAAGGCTCTTCAGGGCACAGGGAACTGTCCCCGTCTGACGGATGTATCGGCAAGGTGATGGCCTTCTGTCATCCCGACGATGGCAGCCCCTGCACACTCCCCGGCTGCTAGCCGTGGGATTTTAAGTTGTGCACCAGTCGATTTGGTGCTTACTTGTTAATTCCCCTGAATCCGCGACGGCGACGCTTACGTATGCGGTCGCGGTGCGGAGGTGGCGGGACAGTGGGCAGCGAGTACACCGCGTACTCCCTGCCAGCAACGATGCGCGTCTCCAACATGCGCTGCATTTGCCCTCACCCTCAGTATAGCAGCAAACTTCCCAGATCGTCGGCGAGCTGCACCCGCCGGTCAACCGTTTCCAGATTAGACGCCCGGCAAAGGGGGTTACAGGGAGTGCGCACTGGCGGGTAAACGTGCCCTGACCAGGGGTTACAGGGAGGCCATACGTTTACGGCTATGAGCGACAAAGAGTTCACCGCGCAGCGGACCCGGGAGCGAGCCACGCTCGCGAGCATCGCCTCGCACCAGTCATGGGCAAAGACTCACGACCGGGCCGCCCGCACCGCCCCTGCGCGGGCGGCGATGATGGCGAAGTTTGAACGTGAGGTGGACCCACAGGGCGTGCTCACCCCGTGGGAACGCGCTCGCCGGGCAGAGAATGCCAAGAGCGCCTACTACAAGCGCTTGGCGCTGAAGTCCGCCCAGGCGCGGCGGCGCCGGGCCTAGATGTCGCCCAGGCCCAACTTCTGCGCCTCGGCGGCGGCCCGCTCGGCTGCGCTGGCAGCGGTGTAGCGGTCGAGCATCGCCCGTGACGACCATCCAGCGGTGGTCATCAGTCCGCCCTCCGAGCCACCGGCACGAAGCCATCGGGTCGCGGCCGTGTGCCTCATTTTGTGCGGATAGAAGTCCTTGATCCCGGCCCGCTCTGCTCGCCCAACGAGTGCGTGCCGCAGGCCGTAGTAACGGAAGTCCCGCCAATTGTCGGCGCCGAGCCACAGCTTGCCCCCGTCGGCCATGCGGTGGCTGCGGCGCATACGTAGATACCGGTCGATGGCCTGGCCGGTCTGGGGGCCGAACGACACTATCCGGCCTTTGCCACCCTTTCCACGCCGAACGAGGGCCTGGCCGCGATCCAGATCGAGGTCCGCGATATCCATCCCCGTGACCTCGCTGGCGCGCATCCCCGTTTCTGCCATCAGCCGCACGATGGCCTCATCGCGGCGGTCGGTGAAGTTCTTGCCCTGGCAGGCCTTGATGAGCGCTCGAAGTTCATCATCACTCAAGGGCTCGACCACCGGTCGGTCCAGTTTCGGCTGCTTCACACCGAGCAGGGGGTCAGCGCTCAGCTCGCCTTCCTCAGTCAGCCACGCCGAGAACCGCCGGATTCCGGTTAGGCGTGCCGTGGCCGTCCTGGGCTGCTGGCCGCTGTCGAGGAGGTCGGTCACGAACGTCTGAACGTTCGCCTTGGTCAGTTCGGCGGGGGTGCCGGTTCGGTCGCACCACCTGAGGAATGCGGTGACGCCCTCGGAGTAGGACTTGACGGTGGCAGGCGACTTGCGCTCGGCGCGCAGCGCCAGGCGCCACGACTTCAACATCTCGGGCAGATCCAGCAAACTCTTCTCCATGCATCTATCTTGACATGGAGCGCTGTCCGGTTACAGGGAACAGCGAATATGCGCCGAATCCCCAGGTCGGAACCCAATTCCTAGCTACCGGTCACCGTCAGATAGATCAACAGCATGTTCAGCAGACTAATCACCGCGGCGATCACCCAGCCGAGCGTGGTGGTCACACGACGGTTGACGTCCTCGCCCATCAGGGTCGCGTCGTTGGTCATCCGCACCAGCGGAATCAGCGCGAACGGGATCCCGAAGGACAGCACCACCTGCGAGAGCACCAGGGCGCGACTGGGGTCGAATCCCACCGCCAGGACCACCAGGGCCGGCAGCAGCGTCACCAGCCGGCGCAGCAGCATCGGCACCGAGACCTTCAGCAGGCCCTGCATGATCATCGCGCCCGCGTAGGCCCCCACCGAGGTGGAGGCCAGCCCCGAGGCCAGCAGGCCGACGGCGAACAACAGCGCGACCGTCGGTCCCAGGCTGTCGCGCACCGCGTCGTAGGCGCCCTCGATGGAATCGGTGTTCTCCCGGCCGCGCAGGTTGGTCGCGGCCACCAGCAGCATCCCGATGTTCACCGCCCCGGCCAGCACCATCGCCAACGCGACGTCCCAGCGGGTGGCGCGCAACAGGCGCCGCCGCTGCGGCCCGGGCTCGGGGTGGCCGTGCCGGTCGCGGGTCAACCCGGAATGCAGGTAGACCGCGTGCGGCATCAGGGTCGCCCCCAGCATCGCCGAGGCCAACAGGACGCTCTCGGCGCCCTCGAAGCGCGGCACCAGGCCGGCGACCATCTCGTCGACGGGCGGCGGCGCGACGACGAGGCTGCTGAGGAAGCCGATCGCGATGACGGCCAGTAGCCCGACGACGACGGTTTCGAAAGTCCGCTGGCCGCGGCGGCTCTGAACGGCCAGCAGCATCAGCGACACCGCGCCGGTGATGATGCCGCCGAGCAGCAGCGGCAGATCGAACAACAGGTACAGGGCCAGCGCTCCGCCGACCACCTCGGCCAGATCGGTGGCCATCGCCACCAGTTCGGCCTGCAGCCAGTACAGGATGCGGGTCGGGCGACCGGTGCGTTCGGCGACGGTTTCGGGCAGCGAGCGGCCGGTGACCAGGCCCAGCTTGGCCGACAGGTACTGAATCAGGCTGGCCATCAGGTTGGCCAGCACGATCACCCACAGCAGCAGGAAGCCGAATTGCGCACCGGCGCTGACATTCGCGGCGACGTTGCCGGGGTCGACGTAGGCGATGGCCGCGACGAAGGCCGGCCCGAGCAGGTAGATCGACGGCATCCGGCGGGGCATCCGGCGCGGTGAACGCACGCGCTGTGTCAACCCGCCCCCGCTTTCGTTCCTGCACGTCGAATCAAAAAGTTAGGATAAACGAAAATATGCCGGTGGCAACCCCCGGGCGCTGCGTGAGGAGCGCAGACGGAAACGGCGCGGCGACATCACGCGATGTCGCCGCGCCGTTCCCGTTCGGGTCAGCCGTGGATCACATGAACCACATGCCGCCGCCCCAGCCCTCCCACGGGAAGGCGTAGACCGACGGAGTGGAGGACAGCTGTGCATTGCCCGGGTCGGTGCATTCGGTGGTGGCGCCGCCCTGCTCGCCGCCTCCGCCGCTCTCGGTTCCTTCACAGCTCGGCATCAGCGGCTCGTTGGCCCCTGGTTCCGCCGCGGCGACGGGAGCAACTGCCATCGCAACCCCGCCGGCGAACAGCAGCCCGGCCAGCGCGCCCGCAGTTCTCTTCATCATCGGATTCCCTTTCAGCCGATTTCACACCGCACGATTACAGCGCATCACTGAGCAGCGTATAACCCTTTGCCCGTCACCAATGGTAAGTCGAGCATGCTGGTGATGCCGGGCGGCGCGGCGACCACCGCCGGGATGGCGTTGACCACCCGCATCGCCGTCGCAACCAGGCCCGCATGGTTGTGGTCGCCGTGGGGACTGCCCAGGCACAGGTCCAACGCGTACGAGGGCTCGCCGGTGATCTCGACCCGGTAGGAGCCGCCGGGTTGGGCCGGTTGCGGCCAGTCCGGGCACAGGTCCTCGCGCAGCCGGGTCACATGCTCGAGGACGACGGCGGCCTGCCCGTCCACCATGCCGCGCACCTCGAAGCGCAACGCCGCCGCGGTGCCCTTGTCGATATGCCCGGCGGCGATGTCGAACGCCTCCGGGGCCGGTTCCCGGACATAGATCTCCTCGACCGCGTCGAGGGTGATGCCCAGCCCCGCCGCCAGCTGCCGCACCACCGAACCCCACGCCATGCTCAGCACCCCGGTCTGCAGCAGCAGCGGAATCTCGTCGAGCGGCCTGCCGAAACCCATCACGTCGAACATCACCGTCGCGCTGTCGTAGGTGGCGTAGTCGACGATCTCCATGCAACGGACCTGCTCTACCCGCTGACAGGTCCCGGTCAGCGCCAGCGGCAACAGGTCATTGGCGAAACCGGGGTCGATCCCGTTGACGAACAGGCTGGCGCCGCCGTCGCGGGCGGCGTCGGCCAGCGGCTGGATCAGCTCGTCGGGGATCACCTGGTAGGGGTACTGCAGGAACACCGGGCCGCTCCCCACGACATTGACCCCGGCGGCCAGGATGCGGCGGTAGTCCTCCAGCGCCTCGGGCAGCCGGTTGTCGGCCATCGCGGTGTAGACCGCGCACTGCGGGCCGCCGGCCAGCACCGCGGCCAGATCGTCGGTGGCCGTGACCCCGGTGGTGACGTCGAGGCCGGCCAATTCGCCGGCGTCGAGGCCCACCTTCGCCGGGGAGGACACCCACACCCCGGTGAGCTCGAAGTCGGGATTGGTGATCAGCGCGGTCAGGGCGTGCCTGCCCACGTTTCCGGTGCCAATCTGTGCAACGCGAATCGCCATCTGCCGATGTCCTTTACAGGTCGGGAAGGGGTAGGTCCAGGTTGGGGAACGTGATGCCGCCGTCGACCTCCAGGGTCTTTCCTGTGAGGTAGCTGCCGGCGGGGGAGGCCAGGTAGACCGCCGCGGCGGCGATGTCGGCCGGGTCGCCCAGGCGGCGCAGCGGTGTCGCCCTCTCCATCGGGGTGCGCAGCTCCTCGTTGGCGGCGACGACGTCGAGCGCCGAGGTCAGGATCGAGCCGGGGGCGATGGCGTTGACGCGGATGCGCGGGCACAGGTCCAGCGCTGCCAGCCGGGTGTAGTGCGCCAGGGCGGCCTTGGCGGTGCCGTAGGCGGCGAACCCGCGCCCGGCCAGCCGGCCCATCGTCGAGGTGATGTTGATGGCGCTGCCGCCGCCGGAGTGCTCGAGCATGATCGGGACGGCCGCGGTGAGCAGGGCGTGCGCGGTGGAGACGTTGAAGGTGAACGCGTTGCGAAGGTCCTTCGCGGAGGTGTCCAGCAGCGCCCCCGGCATCGTCCCGCCGACGTTGTTGACGACGATGTCTAGTCGGCCGAACACCTCCGCCGCGGTGCCCGCCAGTCCGGCCGTCGCCTCCGGATGGGCCAGGTCGCCGACGACGACGTGGGCACGCCGGCCGGTGCCACGGATCTGCTCGGCCACGGCGTCGAGTTCTGTCGCTGTGCGCGAGGCGATCACGACGTCGGCACCGGCCTCGGCGAAGGCGATCGCGATCGCCGCGCCCAGGCCCCGGCCGGCGCCGGTGACCACCGCCACCTGATCGTCGAGGCGGAATCTGTCAAGGATCACGGGAAGCCACGCTAACAACTCCGCGGTCCTCCGCGGACCGCATTGCGCAAGGTTTTTAGAACAGGTTCTAGTGCTGAGCGGCGGTCGCCGGTGGCGCGATAGGCATAGCATGGCAGCAGGGGAGGCCGACAAAGGTGGACGACCATATGAACGCCGAACCCCATAGCGTGAGCCGATGAATCCGACCCCAGCGGAGCCGGCGATCAGATCGGCCGTCGTGGAGCTTCCGCCGCACCGCTACGGCCAGGAGGAACTGATCTCCGCGCTGTCCGGCCTGGCCGGCCAGGAGTTCGGACGCTTCGCGGAGGCGAGCGGAGTGGCGTCGCGCCACCTGGCGCTGCCGTTGGAGCGCTACCCGGAACTGACCGGCTTCACCGAGGCCAACGCGGCCTACAACGAAGTGGCGCTTGATCTTTCCGAGCGGGCCCTGCTCTCCGCGCTGGACCGCGCCGCGCTGCATCCCGCCGACGTCGACATCGTGTTCTCCACCACCGTCACCGGCCTGGCCGTGCCGACATTGGAGGCGCGGCTGGCCAACCGGATCGGCCTGCGCCCCGATGTCAAGCGGGTGCCGCTGTTCGGGCTGGGCTGCGTCGCAGGTGCCGCCGGCGTGGCCCGGATGACCGACTACCTGCTGGCCTACCCCGATCAGGTGGCCGTGCTGCTGGCCGTCGAGCTGTGTTCGCTGACCATCCAGCGTGACGACACCTCGGTGGCGAACCTGGTGGCCTCCAGCCTGTTCGGTGACGGCGCGGGTGCCGTCGTCGCCACCGGCGCGGCCCGCGCCACCGGCGGGCCCCGCGTATTGGGCACCCGCAGCAGGCTCTACCCCGACAGCGAGAACGTCATGGGATGGCGGATCGGTACCGAGGGTTTCCGGATCGTGCTGTCGGCGGACGTGCCCACGGTGGCCGAGAAGTACCTCGGCGAAGACGTGCGGCTGTTCCTCGACGAGTTCGGACTGACCCCGGACGACATCGCCACCTGGGTGTGCCACCCCGGCGGCCCCAAGGTGATCGAGGCCGTCGAGGACACGCTGGAGCTGCCGGCCGGCACCCTGGACCGGACCCGGGAGTCGTTGCGGCAGAACGGTAACCTCTCCTCGGTCTCGGTGCTCGACGTGCTGCGCGCCAACTTGGCCGAGCCGCCGGAGCCGGGCTCCTACGGGTTGATGATTGCGATGGGCCCGGGCTTCTGCTCCGAACTGGTGTTGCTGCGGTGGTGAGCCCGTGTACTACCTGCTGATCGTCGTGGTCGCCCTGGAGCGGGTGGCCGAACTCGTCGTCTCGCGGCGCAACGCCGCCTGGGCGTTCGCCCGGGGTGGCCGGGAGTTCGGACGTGGCCACTACCCGGTCATGGTCGCGCTGCACGCCGCGCTGTTGCTGGGCTGTGTGCTCGAGGTCTGGCTGGGCCAGCGGCCGTTCCTGCCGTGGTTGGGCTGGCCGATGCTCGCGGTGGTGCTACTGGCCCAGGTGCTGCGCTGGTGGTGCATCGCGACGCTGGGGCGGCGGTGGAACACGCTGGTGATCGTGGTGCCCGGTGCGCCGTTGGTGCGTCGCGGGCCCTACCGGCTGCTGCACCACCCCAACTACGTGGCGGTGGTGATCGAGGGCATCGCCCTGCCGCTGGTGCACACCGCCTGGGTCACCGCGGTGTGCTTCACGGTGGCCAACGCGGCGCTGCTGGCGGTGCGGATCCGGGTGGAGAACGCGGCGCTGGGCTACACCGACTCCACGACCGACCCCACGATCGACCCCACGCCATCCGGAACCAGCGGGCCATGACCGGGCACGATGTCGACCTGCTCGTCGTCGGGGGCGGCCCGGCGGGTCTGGCCGCCGCGCTGGCGGCGCGGGCGCGGGGCCTCTCGGTGGTGGTGATCGAACCCCGGGACAGCCCGATCGACAAGGCGTGCGGCGAGGGGTTGATGCCGGGGGGCCTGCGGGCGCTGACGGCGCTGGGGGTGGATCCGGCGGGAGTGCCGTTGCGGGGCATCGCCTATCTCGATGGCGAACGACGTGCCGAGGCGTGTTTCGACGCCGGCCCCGGTCGTGGGGTCCGGCGTACGACGCTGCACGCGGCCCTGGCTTCCCGCGCCAAAGAACTGGACACCGAGTGGATCCCGCAGAAGGTGACCGAGGTCGTCCAGGACCCCACCGGCGTGCGTGCGGCGGGCGTGCGGGCCCGCTATCTGATCGGAGCCGACGGTCTGCATTCCGCGGTGCGCCGGGCGGTCGGCATTCCCACGGTGGTCGGCACACCGCGCCGGTTCGGCGTGCGCCGGCACTACCGGATCGCACCGTGGTCGGAGTTCGTCGAGGTCTACTGGTCGCCGTGGGGCGAGGCCTACGTGACGCCCGTGGAACCCGATCTGGTGGGGGTGGCGATCCTGAGCCGCCACCGTCCCGACCTCGACTGGTTTCCGGGGTTGGCCCGGCGGCTGGCCGGCGCCGCGCACACCGCCGAACGCGGCTGCGGACCGCTGCGGCAGGTGGTGTCACGGCGCGTGGCGGGCCGGGTGCTGCTCGTCGGTGACGCCGCCGGCTACGAGGACGCCCTGACCGGGGAAGGTGTCAGCCTGGCGGTCAAGCAGGCCGGCGTCGCCGTCTGCGCGCTCAGTGCCGGCCGGCCGGAATCCTATGAGCGCGAATGGCGCCGGGTGACCCGCCGCTACCGGTTGCTCACCAGGGGATTGGTGGTGGGGACCGCGACCACCGGCGGGCGGCGAGCCGTGGTGCCGGTCTGCCGCGCCCTGCCGGGTGTTTTCGGCCGGGCGGTCAACCTGCTGGCCGGGTGACCGCGAGCCGCCGCGCCAGTTCGGCCTCCACGTCGCGCAGTGGCTGCGGCGAACGCTGCGCGCGGGCCTGCAACAGGCCGCCCTCGATCGCGCTGACGCAGAACGAGGCCAGCGCCGCCGGGTCGCCCGGAATCTCGGGATGGCGGCGCAGCGAGACCTCGATGCGTTCCCGCAGCAGCGCGAACGCGTGCGCGGCCGCCTCGGTGATCTCCGGTTCGTCGGGCCCCGCCAGCGCCGCCGCCGCGATGGGGCATCCGGTGTCGTAGTCGGCGGCGTCGAGCGCCCGCACCCACATCGCGATCATGGCGCGCACCATCTCCGCGGGCGCGGCCGACTCGGCGTAGGTGTCGATGCGCCGGGCCGTCGAGGCTCCGGCGGCCTGGGTGACCGCGACCATCAGTTCGGTCTTGCCACCCGGAAAATGCTGGTAGATCGAGTTGCGCGCCGCCGCGCTGCGCCGCAGCAGGTCCGCCAGGCCGGTCGCGTGCACCCCGCGCTCCTGGACCATGGCGATGGCGTTGGCGATGAGGCGCTCCCGGGGCCCGGCGGCCTTGCCGGCGTCGGTGGTCATTTCCTGGCAGCCTCCTTGGCCGGTGTCTTCTTGGCCGGTGCTTTCTTGGCCGGTGTCTTTCGGGCCGGTGCCTTCGCGTCCGGCGAGGCGCCCGACTCTCCGGAGGCCTGCCGCTTCTTCACGCTGGCCTCCAGTTTGGCCAGCAGGTCCGAGACGTCCTCGGTCTCGTCGAGTTCGGTCGGTTGCTCCTCGACGGTGAACGCCTCGCCGCCCTCGAGTTTCGCCTCGACCAGCTCGCGGAGCTGCTCCTGATAGTCGTCGTGGAACTGGTCGGGGTTGAAGTCCTCGGCCATCGAGTCGACGACCTGACCGGCCATCTTCAACTCCGAGGGCTTGAGCTCCACCTTCTGGTCCAGGACGGGGAAGTCGGGGTCGCGGATCTCGTCGGGCCACAGCAGGGTGTGCACCACCATCACTTCGCGCTTGCTGAAGTCCTTGACCCGCAGGGCCGCCAGCCGGGTCTTGCTGCGCAGCGCGAAATGCACGATCGCGATCCGGTCGGTCTCCATCAGCGTCTTCGCCAGCAGCACATAGGACTTCGAGGACTTCGAATCCGGCTCCAGAAAGTAGCTGCGGTCGTACATGATGGGGTCGATCTGCTCGGCGGGCACGAATTCGAGCACCTCGATCTCGCGGCTGCGCTCCTCGGGCAGCGTCGCGATATCGTCGTCGGTGATGACCACGCTGCGGCCGTCGTCGGACTCGTAGGCGCGGGCGATGTCGCGGTACTCGACGACCTCGCCGCACACCTCGCAGACGCGCTTGTAGCGGATGCGCCCGTTGTCCTTGGCGTGCACCTGATGGAACTTGATGTCGTGGTCCTCGGTGGCGCTGTACACCTTGACGGGCACGTTGACGAGCCCGAAGGCGATCGATCCCTTCCAGATGGAGCGCATAAAGCCAGTATGGACCAGCAGGTCTACCCGTGTCCGTGAGGCAGCAGACGCGGCGCGGCGGCGTCGCGGGCCGCCCGGTCCGGCAGGTCGGCGCCGGCGCGGGAGACGGTCAGCGCGGAGTTCAGCGCCGCCGAGTCGAGCACCGTCTGCAGGGTAGCGGCGTCGATGGCGTGCAGCCGGGCGCGGTGCTCGGCACCCAGCAGACCCTGCGACCACAACCCGTCGATCAGGCCGGTCATGAACGAGTCGCCGGCGCCCACCGTGTCGACGACGTCGGTCGTCAGCGCCGGGACGTGCACGGTGCCCTGGGCGCACACCGCGAAGGCGCCGTCGGCGCCGGTGGTCACTGCGACGACGGCGGGCCCCCGGTGCTCGAGCCAGCGGCGGGCCACCTCCTCGGGCGCGACGTCGGGAAACAGCCACCGCAGGTCCTCGTCGGAGGCCTTGACCACGTCGCTGCGGCCGATGGCCCGCTCCAGGCGGGCGCGCGCCTGTTCGGCGTCGGGGATCAGGCTGGGCCGCACATTCGGGTCGAACGTGACGGTGGCCGAGACCCGGTAGGTGTCCAACAGGGCGGCGACGGCGCGGCACCCGGGTTCGAGCACCGCCGCGATCGACCCGGTGTGTACGACCAACGGCGGCTCCACCGTCGTGGTGCCGGCGAGTTGCCACTCGATGTCGAACCGGTAGGTCGCCGAACCGGCGGCGTCCAGCACCGCCCTCGCCACCGGTGTGCGCTGGGCGGTGGTGCTGCCCTCGGCGAGCCCGACCCCGGCCGCGGCGAGGTATTCGGCGATGCGCCGGCCACGCTCGTCGGTGCCGATATGGGTCAGGAAGTCGACCCCGTGCCCGAGCCGTCCGAGACCGACCGCGACGTTGAGCGGGCTGCCGCCCACGTGCTCCCCGGTCACCCGCCCCTCGCGTTCGACGATGTCGATCAGGGCCTCACCGATCACCAGGGCACGGTTCACCACTCCTCCTTGCGTAGCGCCTCCAGTGTCGCCCGGGCGCCGTCGCGGTGCAGCGAGTCCAGGGCCCAGCGGTAGGCCTCGACGAACCGGGGCGACTCGGCCAGATCCCCGAACAGCGAGGTGTTCTTCACGAAGGCCAGCGGGGCCAGGGGATCGTCGCGCTGGGTGCGGGCCAGTGGGACCAGCGTGTCGGCCAGCTGGTCGACCACCTCGATCGGCCGCCCCTCCTCGTCGATCCCTTCGGCGTAGCGCGCCCAGCTGGCCACGATCGCCGCGGAGAGCCGAACGGGTCGGTCGGCGGCCAGGTTGGCCCGCACGACGGGCAGCAGCCACTTCGGGATCCGGTCGGAGGAGTCGGCGCACAACCGCGCGACGGTGTCGCGGACGCCGGGGTTGGCGAACCGTTCGAGCAGGGTGCGTTTGTAGTCCGGCAGGTCGATGCCCGGCACCGGTTTGAGGGTCGGGGTGGCCTCCGAATCCATGTAGGCCAGCAGAAACTCCGCGAACAGTGGATCGGCGGCGGCGTCGTGCACCAGCCGGTACCCGGCCAGGTACGCGAAGTAGCACAGGCCCTGGTGGCTGGCGTTGAGCAGGCGCAGCTTCATCAGCTCGTAGGGTGTGACGTCGCCGACCATCAGCACGCCGACGTCCTCGTAGGGGGGCCGGCCCTCGACTCGGCCCTGCACGAAGTCGTCCTCCAGGACCCACGCCGTGAACGGTTCGGCGACCACCGGCCAGCGGTCCTCGACGCCGTACTCCGCGGCCAGCCTCTCGATGACGTCCGGCGTGGTCACCGGGGTGATGCGGTCCACCATCGAGTTCGGGAACGTCGTGTGCTCGCCCATCCAGGCCACCAGGTCGGGGTGGACGCGTTCGGCGTAGGAGGTGAACGCCGCGCGCGCGACGTCGCCGTTGCCCTCGATGTTGTCGCAGGACACGATGGTCGGGGAGGCCACCCCGCGTTGGCGTCGGCGCTCCAGCGCCGCGGTGACCAGCCCGAACACCGAAACCTCATCGGGCTTCTCGATGGCCTTGTCGATCTGGTAGCCGCCCTCGGTGATGGTCATCGACACGATCCGGGTGCTCGGTGCGGCCAGCAGCTCGATGACCGCCTCCGGGTCGTCGGGGGCGTAGCGGTAGTCGACGATGGAGCCGATGACCCGCACGTCACGGGAGCCGTCGGGTTTCTCCAGGATCAGCGTGTACAGCCCGTCCTGGGCGTCCAGCGCCTCCTTCATGCGGCGGTCGGCGGGCATGACCCCGATCCCGCAGATCCCCCAGTCGAGCGCGCGCCCCTGCTCCAACAGCTTGTCGATGTACATCGCCTGGTGGGCGCGGTGGAACCCGCCGACGCCGAAATGGACGATGCCGACCGTGATTTCGCCACGGTCGTAGGTCGGAGCGGATACCGGCAGGTCGGCCAGTGTCGAGTCGTTCAGCTCCATGACGCCACCGCCTGCACACGAGCAATACAAAAACCAAAAAACGGGAATGTTGTGTACGTCACAGTGTCCATGTTAGCGTGATGAGCATCTACTCGCACCCGTGAGCAAATGCTCACGAGAAAGGCGGCCTGGCGTGACGCTTGCGGACAGCGGTCGGGACACGGCGAACGTCACTGCGGCGCAGACCGACGGGGCGCGGGCCGAGGACCTGCGCCTGGCTTTGCGTGCCGCCACCATGTACTACGTCGACGGCATGACCCAGGCCGAGATCGCCCAGCGGCTCGGCGTCTCACGGCCCACCGCCGGCCGGCTCGTCGCCCGCGCCAAGGCCCGCGGCCTGGTGCGGATCGAGATCGTGGTGCCGCCCGCCCTGCGTGACGACCTGCACGCCGAGGAGGAACGCGCCCTCGAGCACCGGTTCGGGTTGACCGAGGCGGTGGTGGCCGGCCACGGCGTCGCCGCCGAGGCCACCGTGCGGCCCGAGGCCTACGCCAGTCTGGGGCGGGCGGCGGCCACACTGCTGCTGCGCCGCCTCGCGGCCGGCGACACCCTGGGGTTCACCTGGGGGCCCGAGACGGTCGCCATGGCGCGCGCCCTGACCCCCGGCGTGAGCACCTGCCGCGCGGTGGTCCAGCTGGACGGCTCGATGTCGACGGCGGCCTACCAGACCGGCGCCGAGTACATCCTCAGCCGATGCGGCGAGCTGTTGCACGCCGACACGTACCGGCTGCCGGCACCGCTGTACGCCGATCCCGCCACCGTCGCCTCGATCCGTGCCGACTCCGGGATGTCGCGCACCCTGCAGGCCGGTCGCGGCGCGGCGGTGATGGTCTTCGGGATCGGCGCCGTCTCGGCCTCCACCACGCTGTTCGAGGGCAGCTTCCTCGACACTTCGATGCTCGACGAACTGGTGGCGCTGGGCGCCGTCGGAGAGATCGGCGGGCGCTTCTTCGACGCCTCGGGAGTCCCGGTGGATTCCGACCTGCAGAGCCGGACGGTCTCGGTGGAGCTGTCCGACATCCGGGACTGCCCGACGACGATCCTGGTCGCCAGCGGCGCGGTCAAGCACCGCGCCGTGCTGGGTGCCCTGCGCGGCAAGCTGGCCCGGCTCCTGGTATGCGACATCGACTGCGCCCGATGGCTTCTGAGCCAATCCGAGGGGGCGGGACAGTGAAGACCGTCTCGATGAAGGTTCGACACCGGAGTTTCGGCGGCCAAGGTTTCGGCGGCCAAGATTTCGGCGGCCAAGGTTTCGGCGGCCAAGGTTTCGGCCGTCAAGAGTTCAACAGCCGAGATTTCAACAGAGTGAGGTGAAGGTGAAGTCCCAACGAAGAGCGCTACACCGGCTGGCCCTGATGGTCGCCGCGGTCGGACTGTTGTTCACCTCCGGGTGTGCGGGTGCCGGCAGCATCGGTACGTCCGAGGACACCGTCACCATCGCCATGGTGTCGAACTCGCAGATGACCGACGCACGGTCGCTGGCCGACAACTTCGAACAGGCCAACCCCGACATTAAACTGAAGTTCATCACGCTGTCGGAGAACCAGGCGCGGGCCAAGATCACCGCCTCCACGGCGATGGGCGGCGGCGAGTTCGACGTCGTGATGATCAGCAACTACGAGACCCCGCAGTGGGCCGAGAACGGCTGGCTGGTCAACCTGTCCGACTACATCGCCAACACACCGGGTTACGACCAGGACGACTTCATTCCCTCGCTGCGGGAGTCGCTGTCCTACCAGGGCGACATGTACTCGGTCCCGTTCTACGGCGAGTCCTCGTTCCTGATGTACCGCAAGGACCTCTTCGAGCAGGCCGGGATCGACATGCCGCGCAACCCCAGCTGGCAGCAGGTCGCCGAGGCCGCCGCCAAGCTCGACGGTCCCGACATGGTGGGCATCTGCCTGCGCGGCAAGCCCGGCTGGGGTGAGGTGCTCGCCCCGCTGGACACGGTGATCAACACCGCCGGCGGCCGGTGGTACGACATGGACTGGAACGCCCAGCTGACCACCCCCGAGGTGGAGAAGGCCGTGCAGTTCTACGTCGATCTGGTCCGCGCCCACGGCGAGCCCGGAGCGGCCACGAGCGGATTCAGCGAATGCGCCACGCAGTTCGCCCAGGGCCGCGCGGCCATGTGGTACGACGCCACCTCGGCGGTGTCGGTGCTGGAGGACCCGGCCTCGTCCAAGGTGGTCGGCAAGGTCGGGTACGCCATGGCGCCGACGATGATCAAGCCCGACTCCGGCTGGCTCTACACCTGGTCACTGGGAATCCCTCAGGCGGCCAAGAACAAGGACGCCGCCTGGAAGTTCATCTCGTGGATGACCGACAAGAACTACATCAAGCTCGTCGGCAACGAACTGGGCTGGGAGCGGGTCCCGCCGGGCAGTCGGCTCTCGACCTACCAGATCCCGCAGTACAAGGAGGCATCGAAGGCCTTCGGGCAGCTGACCCTGGACTCCATCGAGGGTGCTGACCCGCTGCACCCGACGGTGCAGCCGGTGCCCTACACCGGCGTGCAGTTCCTGGCCATCCCCGAGTTCCAGGATCTGGGCACCCGGGTGTCCCAGCAGATCAGCGCGGCCATCGCCGGACAGAAATCGGTGACCGACGCGCTGGCCCAGTCGCAGAAGTACGCCGAGGTCGTCGGCAAGACCTACCAGGAGCAGCCATGACAGCCACCGCGCCTCCGGTTTCCGAGACCGAGGAAGCCCACGTCGCCCGGATCAAGAAGGACCAGGACCCCGGGGTCTCCCGGGCCGAGGGCTGGCGGCGGCGGGGGCCCCTGCTGCCGGCGCTGATCTTCATGATCGTCGTCACCCAGATCCCGTTCCTGTTCACGCTGTACTACTCGACCCTGTCGTGGAACCTGGTCCGGCCCGGCTCGCGGCACTTCATCGGCATACAGAACTACGTCGACGTCGTGCAGGACGGCACGTTCTGGCAGGTGGCGTTCAACACCGTGTTCCTGATCGTGGCCACGGTGCTGATCTCGGTGCTCCTGGGACTGGGGCTGGCGCTGCTGCTGGACCGGGTGTTCCTCGGTCGCGGCGTGGTGCGCACGCTGCTGATCACACCGTTCCTGGTGACCCCCGTCGCCGGGGCACTGATGTGGAAGACCGCGATGCTCGACCCGGTCTTCGGCATCGTCAACTGGGTGCTGTCCCCGTTCGGCGTGCACCACGTCGACTGGGTCAGCCGGTTCCCGCTGACCTCGGTGATCATCGCCCTGGTCTGGCAGTGGACACCGTTCATGATGCTGCTGATCCTGGCCGGGCTGCAGTCGATGCCCCGCGACATCCTGGAGGCCGGCCGCGTCGACGGAGCCGGCGCATTCCAGTTGTTCCGCGAGCTGACCCTGCCGCACCTGCGCCGGTTCATCGAACTCGGCGTGGTACTGGGCGCGATCTATCTGGTCAACACGTTCGACCAGATCTACATGATGACCCAGGGCGGGCCGGGCACGGCCAGTTCGAACCTGCCGTTCTACATCTACCAGCGCGCCTTCCTGGGCTTCGACATCGGGCAGGCGGCCGCGATGGGCGTGATCGTCGTGCTGTTCACGATCGTCATCGCCAGCTTCGCGCTTCGCATGATCTTCAAGACGTTCACCGGCAAGGAAGAGGCAGCCTGATGACCGCTGTAGCCGAAACCCCCACCGAGGAAACCGCTTCGGCGGGCCATGCCAAGAAAGTCAAGCACCGCAGGTTCGACCCCTGGGGGGTGGTGGCCTGGATCGCCGGGCTGGGGTTCTTCTTCCCGGTGTTCTGGATGGTGCTCACCGCCTTCAAGCAGGAGGTCGACGCCTACACCACGACACCGAAGTTCTTCTTCGTGCCCACCCTCGACGAGTTCCGGGCGGTGTTCGACCAGGGGATGGGGACGGCGTTCCTCAACTCGCTGTTCGCCACCGTGATGTCGACGATCCTGGTGCTCGCGCTCGGGGTGCCCGCGGCGTTCGCGCTGTCGCTGCGACCGGTCCGCAAGACCCAGGACGCGTTGTTCTTCTTCATCAGCACCAAGATGCTGCCGATCGTCGCCGTGATCGTCCCGCTGTATGTGATCGTGTCGAATATCGGCCTGCTGGACAACATCTGGGTGCTGGTGGTGCTCTACACCGCGATGAACCTGCCGATCGCGGTGTGGATGATGCGTTCGTTCTTCCTGGAGGTCCCGGGCGAGCTGCTGGAGGCCGCAAGCCTCGACGGCGCCAGCCTGTGGCGCTCGGTGCGCGAGGTCATCCTGCCGCTGGTCTCGCCCGGTATCGCCGCGACGGCGCTGATCTGTGTGATCTTCGCGTGGAACGAATTCTTCTTCGCGGTGAACCTGACCGCGGTGCAGGCGCAGACGATGCCGGTGTTCCTGGTCGGCTTCATCACCGGCGAGGGGCTGTACTGGGCCAAGTTGTGCGCGGCGGCCACGATGGCCGCCCTGCCGGTGGTTCTGGCCGGCTGGATCGCGCAGAACAAGCTGGTCCGGGGGCTGTCCTTCGGAGCCATCAAGTAACCCTCCGCCCGTCTCTCCTCCACCCGTCCAGAAAGGCACAACCCATGGCCACCATCACCTACCGCAACGCCTCGTGCATCTACGAGGGCTCCGACAAACTGGCCGTCGACTCGCTGAACCTCGATATCGCCGACGGCGAGTTCGTCGTCCTGGTCGGGCCGTCGGGCTCCGGCAAGAGCACCGCGTTGCGCATGCTCGCCGGGCTCGAGGACATCGACGAGGGCGCCATCGAGATCGGCGGCAGGAACATGAGGGGGGTGCCGTCGAAGGACCGCGACATCGCCATGGTGTTCCAGAACTACGCGCTGTATCCGAACAAGACGGTCGCCGAGAACATGGGCTTCGCGCTGAAACTGCGCGGAGTCTCCGAATCCGAGCGGCGCCACAAGGTCGAGGAGGCCGCCAAGCTGCTCGATCTGTCCGACTTCCTGGATCGCAAGCCCGCCAAGCTGTCCGGCGGGCAGCGTCAGCGCGTGGCCATGGGCCGTGCCATCGTGCGGGAGCCGCAGGTGTTCTGCATGGACGAGCCGCTGAGCAACCTCGACGCCAAACTGCGGGTGCAGACCCGCACGCAGATCGCCGCGCTGCAGCGGCGGCTGGGCACCACCACCGTCTACGTCACCCACGACCAGGTGGAGGCCATGACGATGGGCGACCGGGTGGCGGTGTTGCGCAACGGCAAACTGCAGCAGTTCGCCTCGCCCACCGAGCTCTACGACAACCCCGCCAACGCGTTCGTCGCTGGCTTCATCGGTTCACCGGCGATGAACCTGCTGACCGCGCCGGTGGTCGCCGAGGGTGTGCGCGTAGGGGAGAACTCGACACTGGAGCTCGAGCGCGACCAGTTGAGCAAGCTGCACGACGCCGGCGTCGACGAGGTGACCGTCGGCGTGCGACCCGAACAGCTGCAGGTCTCCGACTCCGGCAGCGGGATCGAGGTGGTCGTCGATCTGGTCGAGGATCTCGGCAGCGAGGCCTACATCTACGCCCACGCCGCCCCGGGGATCGACCTGGTGGCCCGGACCCTGGCCCGCACGCCGGCCCGGCTGGCCGACACCATCCGGCTGCGCAAGACTCCCGACGGCGTGGTGCACCTGTTCCACCCGAAGACCGGAGAGCGCATCTCTTAGCCGGTGCCCGGCCGGTCTCGGGGTATACGTTGACCCCGATGGAGTCGAGACAGCCGCGGGTCACGCTGACCAACGCCGACAAGGTGCTCTACCCGCAGACGGGCACCGTGAAGGCCGACGTCTTCGACTACTACACCGCGGTCGCCGAGGCCATGCTGCCGCACACCGCCGGGCGGCCCGCGACGCGCAAGCGCTGGCCCAACGGCGTGCGCGAGCCGGCGTTCTTCGAAAAGCAGCTGGCCACCTCGGCTCCGGGCTGGCTGCACCGCGGCCGCGTCACCCACCGCTCCGGCACCACCACCTACCCGATCATCGACAGCGCCGACGCGCTGGCCTGGATCGGTCAGCAGGCCGCACTGGAAGTCCATGTGCCGCAGTGGCGTTTCGTCGACGGGAAGCCGGGACCGGCCACCCGCCTGGTGTTCGACCTGGACCCCGGCGAGGACGTCGGCATGGACCAGCTGTGCTGGGTGGCCCGCGCGGTGCGCGACCTGATGGACGACATCGGCCTGCCGACCTACCCGTTGACCAGCGGGAGCAAGGGATTGCACCTGTACGCCCGGTTCCCCGAACCGGTCAGCTCGCGCGGGGCGGTGACGCTGGCCAAACGCGTTGCCCAGCAGCTCGAACAGTCCCTGCCCGAGCTGGTCACCTCGACGATGACCAGGAGCCTGCGCGCGGGCAAGGTGTTCGTCGACTGGAGCCAGAACAGCGCGTCCAAGACGACGATCGCGCCCTACTCGCTGCGGGGCCGCGAGGAGCCCACGGTGGCCGCGCCCCGCGGCTGGGACGAACTCGACGACCCGGATCTGCGCCAGCTGCAGTACCGCGAGGTCCTGGAAAGGCTGTCCCGCGACGGCGATCTGCTCGCCGAACTGGACCCGCCGCTTCCCGACGGGGACCGGCTGAGCACCTACCGCAGCATGCGCGACGCCGCCCGCACCCCCGAGCCGGTACCGGAGGCCAGACCTGCTGTCGGCCAGGACAACACCTTCGTCATCCAGGAACACCACGCCCGCCGGCTGCACTACGACTTCCGGCTCGAACGGGACGGGGTGCTGGTCTCCTGGGCCATCCCGAAGAACCTGCCCGAGAGCCCCGCGGTGAACCACCTGGCGGTGCACACCGAGGACCACCCCCTGGAGTACGCGACCTTCGCCGGCTCGATTCCCCAGGGCGAGTACGGCGGCGGCGAGGTCAGCATCTGGGACTCCGGCACCTACGACACCGAGAAATTCATCGACACTCCCGAGAGGGGAGAGGTCATCGTCACCCTGCACGGCTCCCGGGTCTCCGGCCGCTACGCGCTGATCCGCACCGACGGCAAGAACTGGCTGGCCCACCGCACCAAGGAGCAACCCGAGCTGGCCTTTGCGGATCTGGCTCCGATGCTGGCCACCCCCGGTTCGGTGGCACGCCTGACCGCCGCGGGGTGGGCCTTCGAGGGCAAGTGGGACGGTTACCGACTGCTCGTCGACGCCGACCACGGCAGGGTCCGGCTGCGCTCGCGCAGCGGCCGCGACGTTACCGCGGAGTATCCCCAACTCGGCGCGCTGGCCGCCGACATCGACGAACACCACGCGCTGCTCGACGGCGAGGTGGTCGCGTTCGGCGAGGAGGGAGTGCCCAGCTTCGGGGCGATCCAGAACCGCACCCGCACCAGCCATCTCGAGTTCTGGGCGTTCGACCTGCTCTATCTGGACGGCCGCTCGCTGCTCAACGCCGCCTATCGCGACCGCCGGCGCCTGCTGGAAACGCTGACCGAGGGCACCGATCTGGTGGTGCCCGCCCGGATCCCCGGCGACGGCGCCGACGCACTGGCCCACTCCCGCACGCGGAAGTGGGAGGGCGTCGTGGCCAAGAAATGGGATTCGACCTACCAACCCGGTCGCCGGTCGAGCTCGTGGATCAAGGACAAGAACTGGAACACCCAGGAGGTGGTGATCGGCGGCTGGCGGCAGGGGGAGGGTGGCCGGTCGGGAGGAATCGGTGCGCTGCTGATGGGCATCCCCGGCGACGGTGGCCTGGACTTCGTCGGCCGGGTGGGCACCGGCTTCAGCGAACGGCAGCTCACCGAACTCAAGGAGGCACTGGAACCGCTGCGCACCGACACCTCGCCGTTCACCACCGAGCTGACCGGGCCCGACGCCAAGGGGGTCAGCTTCGTGCAGCCGCGCCTGGTCGGTGAGGTCCGCTACGGCGAGTGGACCTCCGACGGCCGGTTACGGCATCCGAGCTGGCGCGGGCTGCGCCCCGACAAGAAGCCGGCCGAGGTGGTCCGCGAGTAGATGCGTGCAGGGACAGCACTTCGCGCGTCTGCTCAACAAACCGTTTCACAGACTTGGAACCGTGGGCCCGAAATCGTCTGAGCCTGAAGGTTCATCGAGGTTCGATGCGGTTTCTGGGGAACGTCTCGGGCCCGGGACACGCCCTTGCCGATCGAGGGCTGCGTCACTCCGCACGGTCGAAATCGATGTGCAGTTCGGTCAGCCCGCGCAAGAGAAATGTCGGCTCATAGGCGTAGGTGCGCGCCCCGGCGGGGCCGTGAAAGTTCTGGTCGATGCGGATTCCGCTCATCCGGTCGAGCAGTCGTCGCACGGTGATCTGCCCCTCGACGCGCGCCAGCGGTGCACCGGCGCAGGTGTGGATGCCGCGGCCGAACGCGATGTGCTCGCGGACGTTCCTGCGGTCGGGCTGAAACTCATGCGGATCGTCGAACTTGCGCGGATCGCGGTTTGCCGCACCCAGGCACAGCATGACGACCGTGCCGGCAGGCAGCAGCACGCCGCCCAGCTCGGTGGTCTTGCGGACCAGGCGGAAGTCGACCTTCGTAGGGGAGTGCATCCGCAGCGCTTCCTCGATGAATGTTGGTATGCGATCTGGGTCTTCGCGCAGGCTCTGTTGGTACTCGGGACGGTCGCCGAGCACCTGCACCGCGGCAGACAGCAGTTTGGTCACGGTTTCCTGTCCCGCGGCGAATAGGAATGTCGCGGGTTTGACGAGTTCGATCAGTTCCGGTGTTGAGCCGTCGGGATAAAGTGCAGCTGCCATTCCTGACAGGACGTCGTCACGCGGATCGGCGCGCCGGGCGGCCAGGTACCCGAGGAACTTGTCGTCGAGGTACTGCAATGGGTCCAGCCCGACCGGTTCGCCGTCGAGAGCACCGACCCTGTTGCCGCCCGGACGCTCGGCGCCGAGCGCTGCCAGAAACTCCGGCCGGTCCTGGTCCGGAACGCCGAGCAGATCGATGATCGCCGAGGTGGCGAATGGTTTGGCATACTCCGACAGAAACTCGCAGCGGCCATTCTCGATGAACTGATCGATCTGTTGGTCGACCAGCTGCCACATGAAGTCCTCGTTCTCCTTCAGACGTCGCGGCGTCAACAGCTTGCTCAGCAGCGAGCGGGCCTTCTCGTGCGCCGGGGGATCCATCACCACCATGTGTTCATGGATCGGGAACAGGTGGCGGTGGGCCTCGATCTGCTCGCTGATGTCGTCGCCCTCAGGCGTGAACGGCATCGGCGGGAACGGCCCGCCGATGGCATTGACCGCCGAGAAGCTCGCATGGTCCTTGAATGCGGCCATCACCTCCTGATAGCCGGTGACCGCGACGACTCCCTGATGCGGCTCGCGGAAGACCGGATTCTGCTCACGCAGGGCGTCGAAGTACGCATAGGGGTCTTGCGCGAGAGCCGGGTCGGAGAAGAAGTCGACGGATGCCAGATCGGTCATGGCCTCGGTTGTCCTTTCATGGGAATTCTGTTGGGGTCGGCATGGGCTGCACTGTCAGGCTTCGACGATGCTGATGGCACCGCGCGGGCATGCGTCGACGGCCGCCCGGACGAGTTGCCATTGCTCCTCGGACGGTTGCCGGATGCACGTGGCCACATCGTCGTCGGAGAGGTCGAAGAGTTCGGGACCCGACTCGATGCACAGTGCGTGGCCCTCGCACAGCTGTGGATCGATGATCACCCGTCTACTGCTGTTCGACATCGCCATCCGCCGTTCCTGTCGTCTGCACTTCGCAAATGCTGATCGACTGACCAAATTGCTAGAATGCTGCATGCTTACCACGGCGCAGGATCGAGGGTCAAGCAATCGAACACCAGGAGCGCACTGAATGGCTGCACCCCGCAAGACCCGATCCGCGGACAACGGTGCGCGTCAACGCCTGATCGAGGCAACCGCGAAGATCATGCGCGATGAGGGATATGCGGCGGCAACCTCGCGGCGGGTGGCCGCTGAGGCCGGCGTCAAGCAGGCGCTCGTCTACTATTACTTCCCCTCGATGGACGATTTGTTCGTCGAGGTGTTGCGCGCCGGCGCCGAGGCCTCTCTGGAGCACATGCGTGTCGCCCTCGCCGACGACGACCCGTTGTTCACGTTGTGGAAGCTGAACAACGACGCGCGGATGTCAGTCCTGAACACCGAGTTCATGGCGTTGGCCAACCATCGGAAGGCCATTCGCGCGGAACTGAAGGCCTTCGCCGAACGGGTGCGTGATATCGAAACCGCTGCCGTGACGGTTGCGCTGCACGCTAGGGGGGTTGACCTTCAGGCATACCCGCCGGTCGCGGTCGCCATGCTGATCGCGCAGACCGCGCGCAGTCTGTGCAACGAAGACGCTGTCGGCGTCACTCTCGGGCATCAAGAACTCCGCGATTTCGTCGAGCGGCAACTGCAGTTGCTGGCCGAATCGGCGCCGAATGCGACGGGCGCCGGGCCGTAGCCGGCCGCCCGTCAGGCCATCGTGGTTTCCTGCGGGTGTTGACAGCCGGTCTGTGGACTGCGATCCTTCCTGATCGATCGACCAGTTCGATCGTCAAGTGGACATGGACATGCCGGCCAGGTCGGTCTTGGGCGGTCAGAGAAACGAGGTGGTCCCATGGGTGGGCGGGTAGCAGGCAAGGTCGCGTTCGTCACGGGCGCGGCTCGCGGCCAGGGCCGCAGCCACGCGGTGCGGTTGGCTGAAGAAGGCGCCGACATCATCGCGGTCGACATCTGCGGTCCGATCAGTCCCGACAGTCAGATCGCGCCGTCGAACCCCGACGATCTCGCTCAGACCGCGGAACTGGTCAAGAATCTCGACCGGCGCATCGCCACCGCCCAGGTCGACGTCCGAGACTACGACGCCGTCAAATCGGCACTGGACAACGCCGTCGAACAGCTCGGGCGCCTCGACATCGTCGTCGCCAACGCCGGCATCGGCAACGGCGGACAGACACTGGACAAAACCAGCCAGGAAGACTGGGACGATATGATCGGAGTCAACCTCTCGGGCGTCTGGAAGAGCGTCAAAGCCGCTGTCCCATACCTGATTTCTAGTGGCACCGGAGGATCGATCGTCCTCACCAGTTCGGTCGGTGGTCTGAAGGCCTACCCCAACACCGGGCACTACATCGCCGCCAAACACGGCGTCATCGGCCTCATGCGCACCTTCGCCGTCGAACTCGGCCAGCACTTCATCCGCGTCAACGCCGTATGTCCCACCAACGTCGACACCCCGATGTTCATGAACGACGGCACGATGAGGTTGTTCCGTCCGGATCTGGAGCACCCCGGCCCAGCCGACCTTAAGGTCGCCGCCCAGTTCATGCACACCCTGCCCATCGGCTGGGTCGAACCGGTCGACATCAGCAACGCCGTACTGTTCCTGGCCTCCGACGAAGCGCGATACATCACCGGCGTCCCGCTGCCCGTCGACGCCGGCAGCCTGCTCAAGTAGCCGGGTGAATGAGCCCGGGCTGAGTCGGCGTCCGTCCGGGTGTCGGCCGGTCAGCGAAACTACACCTCGAATAACGCGCCTTCGTGCCAGTTGACTGCGAGCCGCCGTTCACCGGCCGCTGAGCGCCTGCTGCAGACCGCGGGTCGCCAGCCGGTCGGCCAGCTCGTTGTCGTCGATACCGGAATGCCCCTTGACCCAGAACCATTCGACGGTGTGCCGCGCACAGGCCAGCCGCAGCCGCTTCCACAGGTCGACGTTCTTCACCGGCTGCTTGGCGGCGGTCAGCCATCCGTTGCGTTCCCAGCCGAGAACCCACTTGGTGATGCCGTTGCGGACGTAGGTGCTGTCGGTGTACAGGTGCACGACCACGGGTCTGGTCAGCGCCTCCAGCGCCATGATCGGTGCCGTCAGCTCCATCCGGTTGTTGCTCGTGTCACCGGCCTCGCCGCCGCACATCTCCCGGACATGCTCCCGCTGGCGCAGGACCGCGCCCCACCCGCCGGGCCCGGGGTTGGGCCGGCACCCGCCGTCGGTGTGGATAACCACGGTGTCGAGCGTGGTTTGTCCGTGGATGTCCACGCGGCGCAGCCCGGGCTCGGTCATGCAGCGAGGATAGTCACGGGGTCCGGGCAACCGGCTCAGCGACGCACTTGCGCCGAGATCATCGCCGAGTGCACCGACATGCCCAACCGGTCATGGCGCAGCGTGGTGATCCGGCGGCCGGGTTGCACCGCGTCCTTGACCGGGGTGGCGTGCTCGCCGAAGAAGGCCGCGGTGGCGTCGATGTCGGCGACGACATAGGTGATCCCCCACAGTGTCGCCGGGCCCTCGTCGGTGCGCCCCGGTGAGCCGACGACCTCGATGATCACGTCGTCGAAGCGGAAGAAGACCTGTCGCATGGGCCGCCCGCCGAGTGTGCCGTCGCGTTCCCGCCGCGGTCGCACGCCGATGTCGGCCAGGGCCGCGACCGTGCGGGCCAGGTCCGGTGACAGCAGCACGATGTGGTCGATCGAAATGACCCCGTTGGGGTGCTCGGCCGGTGCGCAGGCGAGGGCCGCCGAGCGCGTCGTCGGGACCCCGTCGAGGTCGTCGCGGGGCGGCCGCGGCGGCAGGCCGCGCAGGGACCATCCGAGGATGCCGGTGCCGCGGTCGCGTCCGACCAGCCGCACGCGTACGCCGCCGATGCGGCCGACGGCATCCGAGCCGGTATCCCCGTCGATGCTGTCGATGCTGAAGCCGGCCCGCCGCCAGGCCGCGGCCGGATCGGCGACCACCAGCTCGTCGACGGCGACGGTCATGGGCGGCGCACCGGGCGGGGGCGGATCAGGAGTCGGCGGCCAGAATGGGGCGCAACGCGTCCAGCACCGAAGCGTCCTCGATCGTCGACGGCACCGGCTCGTCGCGGCCGGCGGCGATGCCGCGCAACGTCTTCCGCAGGATCTTGCCCGAGCGGGTCTTGGGCAGCGCCGGCACCACGTCGACCAGCTTGAACGCCGCCACCGCGCCGATCTCGTCGCGCACCAGCTGGATCAGATCGGCGGCCAGGCCCTCGGGCGAGGCCCCCGCCTTGAGCACCACCAGTCCGCGCGGGGCCTGCCCCTTGATCGGGTCGGTCACGCCGATCACCGCGCACTCGGCGACCGCCGGGTGGGTGGCCAGCACCTCCTCGATCGCACCGGTGGACAACCGGTGGCCCGCCACGTTGATCACGTCGTCGATGCGGCCCATCACGAACAGGTAGCCGTCGGTGTCGAAGTGGCCGCCGTCCCCGGTGAGGTAGTAGCCGGGGTGCTCGGAGAGGTAGGAGGCCTCGAACCGCTCGTCGGCGTGCCACAACGTGGGCAGCGTGCCCGGTGGCAGCGGCAGCTGGATGCAGATCGCCCCCTCCTGGCCGGGATCGCACCCGTAGCCGTCGTCGTGCAGGATCTGCACGTCGTAGCCGGGCATCGGCACCGTGGGCGATCCGGCCTTGATGGGCATCGGCTCGACGCCCATCGGGTTGGCGGCGATCGCCCAGCCGGTCTCGGTCTGCCACCAGTGGTCGATCACCGGGATGCCCAGATGTTCGCTGGCCCAGTGGTAGGTGTCGGGATCGAGACGCTCGCCGGCGACGAACAGGTAGCGCAACGTCGAGCGGTCGTACTTGGTGACGTAGGTGGCCTCGGGATCCTCCTTGCGGATCACCCGGATCGCGGTCGGGGCGGTGAACAGGGCCTTGACGCCGTGCTCGGTGACGACCCGCCAGAACGTGCCCGGATCGGGGGTGCCGACCGGCTTGCCCTCGAAGAGCACGGTGGTGGCCCCCAGCAGCAGCGGCGCGTACACGATGTAGGAGTGGCCGACGACCCAGCCGACGTCCGAGGCCGCCCAGAACACCTCGCCGGGGGCCATGTCGTAGATGTGGCGCATGGTCCACAGCAGTGCCACCGCGTGTCCGCCGTTGTCGCGGACGATGCCCTTGGGCTTGCCGGTGGTGCCCGAGGTGTAGAGCACATAGAGGGGGTCGGTGGCCGCCACCGGGACCGGGTCGACCGGTTCGGCCGTGGACATCAGCTCGTCCCAGTCGAGGTCGCGGCCCCTGACCACGTCACAGTGGTGCTGCTCGCGCTGAACCACGACGCAATGCTCGGGCGGGTGGGCGGCCATCCCGATGGCGTCCTCCAGCATCGGCATGTACTCGACGATGCGGGTGGGTTCGATACCGCAGGACGCGGTCACCACCACGTGGGGCCGCACGTCGTCGATGCGCACCGCGAGCTCGTGCGGCGCGAAACCGCCGAACACCACCGAGTGCACCGCACCCAGCCGGGCGCAGGCCAGCATCGCGATGACGGCCTGCGGGATCATCGGCATGTAGAGCACCACCCGGTCGCCCTTGCCGACGCCCAGCCCGCGCAGGGCCCCGGCGAACCGCGCCGTCTCCTCCAGCAGCTCGTTGTAGGTATAGGTGCGCTTGGTGTCGGTCACCGGGGAGTCGTAGATCAGCGCCGCCTGCTCGCCGCGGCCGGCCTGCACATGCCGGTCGAGCGCGTTGGCGCACGTGTTGAGCTCGGCGTCGGGAAACCACCGGTAGAACGGCGGATTGTCGTCGTCGAGGATCCGCTCGGGCGCGCGAGTCCACTGGACCTCGCGGGCCGCCTGGCGCCAGAACGCGGCCGGGTCGGCGATGCTGGCCTCGAACAACTCCCGGTATGCACCCATATGGGGAAACCTATCGCAGCGGGAACTACGACGCGTAGGAGATCGGCGGCTCCTATCCGGTTGGCCGGGCCGCTAGTGTCGGGCCATGCCCGCTGTGCACGCCGAGGTCACCGACGACGGCATCTCGATCCTGACGCTGAACCGGCCGGACAAGCTCAACGCCATCGACGGTGCCCTGCTCGACGGTCTGGACGCGGCGATGGACGACGTCGAGGCCGGGGCGTGCCGGGCCGTGGTGCTGACCGGGGCCGGCCGGGGCTTCTGCGCCGGCGCGGACCTCAGCGGCACCGGGCAGCCCTGGGTGAAGCCCGCCAAGGCCCCCTTCAAGACCAGCTACGACGGCCAGGTCCGGCTGGCCGACCAGCTGACCCGGCTCTACGAACTTCCGGTGCCGGTGATCGCGGCCGTCAACGGTGTCGCCGTCGGCGGCGGACTGGCCTACGCGTTGCACTGTGACATCCGGATCGCCTCGGAGACGGCGCGTTTCGGATCGGTGTTCATCAAGGCCGGATTCTCGTCGCTGGACATGGGCACCAGTTACCTGCTGCCCAAGATCGTCGGCGCCGGCGTCGCGCGGGAACTGATGCTCACCGGCCGCATCATCGACGCCGCGGAGGCGCACCGGATCAACCTCGTCTTCGACGTGGTGCCCGGCGACCGGCTGATCGGGGCCGCCCTGGCCAAGGCCCGCGAGATCACCGCCAACAACCCGTACGGGGTGTGGCAGACCAAGACGGGGCTCAACGTCGCGCTGGACGCGACCAGCCTGCGGCACGCCAAGGAACTGGAGAACCGCACGCAGATCCTGTCGGGGTTCACCAACAACCCGCGGGAGGCCGCGATGGCGCTGCGGGAGAAGCGGGCACCGGTCTGGGACGAGCTGTAGTCCAGCCCACCCCCGCACCCGCAGTTCCAGGTTGCCCCCGCACCTAACGATCCGGTACTCAGATCCACCTCGGCGCGCGGATTGCGCTCTGAGTACCGAATCCGTCGGTGCCGGTAACCGGTCCTTAAACAAAACCTACCGTTGC
>NZ_NVQF01000042.1 GCF_002592005.1 Mycolicibacterium palauense
GGCGGCGCCGGCGGGGCAGCCGGCACCGGGGGTTCCGGTGGCTTCGGCGGCACGGGCGGCGCCACCGTCGTGACACTGGCCGGCGGCAAGCTCAGCAACAGCGATGGCGTCGGTGGGGCTGGAGGGGCCGGAGGGGCGGCCGGCCAAGCCGGCCTCGGCGGATCCGGCGGCGCCGGAGGGGTGTTCGGCCGGACCGGCGCCCACGGCGCAAGCGGTGTCTCCGGCGACGACGGTGGCGAGGGCGGCGACGGCGGAGACGGGGGACTGGGCGGCCGGCTGCCGCTGATCGATCTGAACTCCGCAAGCCCCGCCCAGGCAGAACTGGCCGCCCTGATGAAAATGCTCGGGCTTCCGATCCAGGAGGCCACAGGCATCCAGCTCGAGGACGCGCAGGGACGGCTGGTCGGCCCCCTCAACGATTATCTCTACAACACGGTGATCGGATCGGCCATCTTCGACGTCGGCAACACCTTCTCGTCCTCGACCCTGCCCGCCCCGGTCCGCGAGATCGTGATCCTCTCGGTGGGGGGCCAATGGGGCTCGGACTACGAGCTCTACGCCCACGAGATTGCGGCGCGCCTCTACGGGGTGCCCGAGGACGCGATCGCATCCTTGACAAGCGGGCAGGCACCCGTAGGACTGACCGGCGACCAATTGATCGCCGCCCAGTTCGTGCAGCAACTGGTGTCCACCTATCACGTTGACGATGCTCTTTACACCGCCGCGGAAGCCGCATTCGGCCGGGCGGGCGTCGTCGACATGGTGAACCTCGCCGGTGTGTACCTCGGGGTGTCCGCGACGCTCAACGCGTTCGAGGCCCAGGGGCCAACCCAGTACGGGCCGGGGGTTGCACCCGTGCCGACACCACCGTCACCCGACGGTGGGAACGGGCTGGGTGGTCGGTTGCCGTTGATCGATTTGGATTCAGCGGCCCCCGCGCAGTTGGACCTGGCGGCGCAGATGAAGGCGATCGGTCTTCCGATCCAGCAGGCCACGGGCATCGAGATCGTGGACTCCCAGGGACGACTCATCGGCCCCCTGAACGCCTACCTCTACAACCCCGTGACCGGCGGGGCGGTCTTCGAGGTCGGCAATACCTTCTCGTCCTCGACGCTGTCCCCCGCGGTCCGTGAGATCGTGATCCTCTCGGTCGGCGGACAGTGGGGCTCGGACTACGAGCTCTACGCCCACGAAAAGGTCGCCCGCCTCTACGGTGTCCCCGAGGAGGCGATCGCATCGTTGGCGAGCGGGCAGGCACCCGTGGGACTGACCGGGGACCAGCTGGCCGCCGCCCAGTTCGTGCAGCAGCTCATCTCCACCCACCATGTCAGCAACGAGCTCTACCACGCCGCCGAGGCGGCATTCGGGCAGACGGGTCTGGTCGACATGGTCAACCTGGCGAGCACCTACCTGGGTGCATCGGCACTGCTGAACGCGTTTGAGGTGCCAGTTCCGGCCACGACGCAGTAACCGCTGCTCAGCGGTGATCCACGACGGATGCCCGCGCTCCTCTCGGAGGGGTGCGGGCATCGTCTGCGCTGCTGCCGCTGCGCGGAGCGTGTCTGTTCAGGGCAGGGTCACCCCGTCAGGTGTAGCTGCGAACGAACGCGTCCACACCGTCGACCAGGATCTCATCGACCGCGTCCCACGCTCCGGTCTCCGTGGGATCCAGGCTGTCGAGCGCCAGTTGAAACGTCAGCGCGACGAAATGCTGTGCGGCGCGATGCGGACGGTCGGTCCTGATGGCCCCCTCGTCGGCGAAGGCCTGCATGCGCCGCACGAAGAGCTCCCTGGGCGCGTTCGCCAACGAACGGGGATTCCGCCGCCAAGGCGTGCACCGGGTCGTCAGATGCCGGTAGTCGGCGTAATCCGAGGAAGGAAACGCCTCCGTGGCCACCCGGCGCGCAAACGCCAGCAGTCCCGCACGCAAATCACACCCTGCGGTCAACTCTTCTTCCAGTGCGGCCTCGATGGTGATCGTCAGATTCTCGGCCACCCTCTCCAGTACCGCCGAATGAATCCGCTCCTTGTCGCCGAAGTGGTCGTACACGGTCCTCTTGGAGACCTCGGCCCGCGCCGCGATGGCATCGACACTCGTGAGTTCGTAGCCGTCTCGCACGAAAAGATCCCGTGCCGCATCGAGGATGGCGACCCGCTTCTGCATCGAGCGGCCTCGCCGGCGCGCGCCGTTGGCCGTTGTCGTCATGCACGCAATCCTCTCGACCATTACACAAACCCTAAACTAAACTACTCGGTGCAGTGTAGTCTGCCGCCATGAGCAGAGCTGCTCCGGTCGTGAAGACGGCCTGTGACGTGGACTCGCCGCAGCACCCGAGAGTGCGCGCTGGCGCGCGTCCTGCTCACCTCCGCCATCTTCTCGATGCCGCCTTCGCACTGAGGGACACCGGGAGATGACCATGCGCGACGGCGCGGTCACCCTGAGCGACCCCGGTCGCTCGCCCTCGTCAGAGGACCAGGCCCGGCGCGACGCCCTCGCGGAGTTTCTTCGTGCGCGCCGGGAGTCCCTCCAGCCGGAAGACATCGGCATCCCCCGCCGCGGCCGTCGGCGTGTCAAGGGGCTGCGCCGCCACGAGGTCGCCGATGCCGCGGCCGTGAGTCTCACCTGGTACACCTGGCTTGAGCAGGGACGTGACATCCGGGCGACCCCGCAGGTCGTCGAGGCCCTCGCGCGTGCCCTGAAGCTCGATGAGAGCGGGCGCAACTATCTGCGCCGCTTGGCCGGTGTCACGCCGAAGACGATTCGGTTCGGCCGGCCGCACGTCGGCGACAGTCTGCTCACCCTGGTGGACGCTCTGATGCCGAACCCCGCTCAAATCATGCTTCCCGCAACGGATTTGCTTGCCTGGAACCGAGCCTACGCCGATCTTTTCGTGGACCCGTCGACGTTGGCGGCCGAAGACCGCAATGCCCTGTGGATTCAAGTGATGCGCCCCGAGATGCGGCACCGCCTTGCGAACTGGGAAGCCGAGACACAGCTGGCGACCGGACGGTTCCGGGTAGAGGCCGCCAAGTATCCGGGAGATCCGCGTTTCCGCCACGTCATCGACAGGCTCAGTCGTGAAAGCGGCTTCTTCAGGAGCGTCTGGGAGCGTCACGAGGTCCACGATTTCGGCGACGAGGTGAAGGCGCTCGAGCATCCCGAGGTCGGCGAAGTACGTTTTCGTGTCGTCAAACTACGACCACTTGATCATCCCAACCTGCTGTTGCTGGTCCACGTGCTCGACGATGACGAGTCTCGGACACGTGTGAATCGTCTTCTCACACCCTGAGCGCGGCAGCTCACCGACCCGGTGGGACCAGCATCGACTGCCAGGTCTTGTCTCGGGCGTCGCGCGCCAGGTTGGACTGTGTGTAGAGGTGGCCGTCGGGACCGACGTAGGAGCCGGTGGCGGGATCGTATTCGGCGATCGCCACCGGCGGCGCAGCCTCAGGATGCGGGTCTGCCGACGGCGCGGCACCGGTGTGGGGGGGCGGCGCGCTCGGCGCCGACCCCGAAGGAAGACGAAGTTGTGGAATGCCTTGGCCGGACAACGTGGCGTTCGGATCCCCCTTCCAGTTATAGCCGTCGTTGAGTGGCACGTACTCCTCGTCGCTTTCGCACATCTTCGCTGTCGGTGCGCGTTTGCCGGGCTTGCCCACGCAAGGAAGGTTCCGCGCACCGCGGACATTGAACGGACTGTCCTGAGGCACCCGGCAGTACAGATCGCCCTCAGGGCGGTCCGGGGAGTCTTCGAAGGCGAAGGCACGTTGTTGGCTGGGCGGCAGGTACCCGGTAAGGCACGGCGGCGGAATGTTGAGATTCAGAGCGAACGAGGTGAAAACCCCCGCGTAGGGGCTCGGGTTGCTCAGGTTGGGGACGAGCGCACTATCCAGGATGGCCACCGCCTGCGGAAGCAGAACCAGGAGCTGTTCGATGCTGGGGTGGTAGACGACACCGACGTCGGCGATGCTCGTCAGGTTGGCCAGCAGGATCGGCAGGGTTGGTTGCAGTCGTTCGAACAGTTGGCGGCCTTGGTCGGCCGCCTCCGGTCCGTTCTGCAACACCCCACGCACCGCTGCGTCCTGGGTCTTGAGTTGACCGGCGATGCTGGCCACGTGAGCCGCCCAGGCGCGAATGGAATCCGATGTGTCGCTTTGGGTGTCGAGGACCGGCTTGGCCTGGTCGATCAACTTTGTCAGAGCCGGAAGGTTTGCATCGGCGTCGATGGCCAGGGTGGTCGCCCCCTTCACAAGCCGCGCCAAGTCCGGCCCGAGGCCAGCGAATGCCTCGGCGCCCTCATCCATCACTGTCTGGAGGTTTTCGGGAGGGATCGCTTCCAGTCCCCGGTTGGTCTTGTCCAGCAGCGAGTTGACGTCCGGAGGTACCGAGGTCCGGTCGAGGGGGATGACGTCGCCGTTGCTCAGCGGCGCTGTATCCGCCCCGTTTCGGGGGACCAATTCCACGTACTGCTCACCGATCGCCGAACGGCTGTGCACCTGGGCATTCAAATCCGCCGGGATGCGGATTCGAGCGTTCAGCGAAAGAACGGCCTCGACACCCGTGTCGGTCATCCGCACGTCGGTGACACGTCCCACCTCCTGGCCGCGATAGGTCACGTTGCTCGATTCGTAGAGCCCGCCAGTGGTGGACAACTCCATCACCACCTGGTAGCGGCCGATGCCAAACAGCAGGCTGGGCACACCGATGTAGCCGATGCTCATCACGATTCCCGCGATCAGCGACACCACCGTGAAGACCAGCAGCTGCAACTTCAGTCGTCTTGTCAGCCTCATGTCAGCCGCCCTGGTGTGTCTGATACGGCACAGTCAGCGGGTTGCCCGCGGTGTATGGGCTCGGCATCTGCCCCAAGGTCCGTCCCCATTGCATCTCGAGTTCGGTCAGGTCGCCCTCCCAGCGGGTCCCGGTGAAGAATCCTGCGTCCAGACGGCTGAGGGTCAGGTCGAAAACACCGGTCAGGTTGACGTAATCCCCGCGGAAGAAGTTGCCGACATTTTCCTTGACGAACGGGAATGTCGTCAGAAAGCTCAGGGAGCGGACCATAGCCGGGCCGGCGTTGGCCAGCGACTCCAGCACGGGTCCGATATCGTCCAGTTCCCGCGCCAGATTCTCTCTAGTGTGGTTCACGGTGTCTGCGGTGAGAGCACTGAATCGACCAAGTTGATCGAGGGCGTCGACCAGTATCTGGCGTTGATCGCTGAGCACTGCCAAGGCCTGCGGGATGGTTTCCAGGGCCTTGTCCACGACGGTCTTCTGTGCCGCGATCTGGCCGGCGAGTTCGTTGACGCTGTCCGTGGCGTTGATGATCTCCTGGGTCTGGGATTCGACATTGCCGATAAAGACGTTCAGCTGGCCTATCAAGCTTCGCAGGTCGTCCTCGCGACCGCCGAAGGCGGTGCTCAACGATTCAGTGATGTCTTGGAGCTGCCCGATCCCCCCACCGTTGAGAACGAGCGAGAGCGTGGCAAGGGTCTGCTCCGTCGACGGGTATGCGCGGCCTTCGGATAGCGAAATGAGGGAACCGTCGTGGAGCTTCCCTCGCGGTGGAGCGTCTTTCGGGGTGGCCAGCTCGACGTGTAGCGATCCCAGCAGGCTGGTTTGGCCGATAGTCGCCGTCGCATTCGCCGGCAGTTCCACGTCGCCGTTGATCGTCATCGTCAGCAACGCATGCCAACCTTGGCGTTCGATACCGGTGACCGTCCCGACGTTGACGTCGCCAACACGCACGCGTGAGTTCCGTTGGATGTTGCCGACGTCGGCCAGCTGAGCCGAAATCGTGTAGGAATGCGGGCCCCCACCCTCGGTTCCGGGAAGGGGCATGGAATTTGCTCCGCGCCAGTCACATCCGGCAGCTCCAGTAGTGACGCACCCTACCATGAGCGCGACCGCTGCCAGCCGCTGCCGGTTCATGACCCGCCTCCTTGCGGCATCATCATGTCTTGCAGATTCGGGCCGCCCGGCATCTCCTCGGCGGGTGGTGCGGGCGGCGCGACCGGAGCAGGCGCGGTCGTCTGCTCGTCCGTCGACTGACCCGGAGGAACGTAATCGGGCCGCAACCAATCTTCGCTGTAGGTGATCTCGTTCGGGCGAGCGAAGGCGCCGACGACGGGGTTGACACCGAGCGGGGGAAAATTGTACTGGCGGTTTTTCACGATCGGAGCGAGGTACTGCACGCACAACTTGGCCGACTGTTCGGCGCCCAGCCGAGATGCCGCCTCAATGGCACCGCAGAGGAACTGGATTGGGTTGGCGAAGTTGTTCAGACTGAAGGCACCGGCGAATCCGCCGACCGCGGGTGGATAGATGTTGACGAAGTTGGCCAACTGTGTGGGCGCCACGTGCAAGGTCTGTTTGATGTCGTCGATGCTTTCGTGTAACGCGTCGCTGATCGAGGCAAGCCTCTCCGAGGCGATACCGATCGGTTCGCGGTTCTCGACGACGAAGGCGTTCACATCGGTGACGGCGTCATTGATATCGGCCACTGCCTGGCCCACCTCACCGGATTGATTATCCAGCAGTGCAGTGGTTTCCGCCAGGTTGTTGTTCAGAGCCCGCATCACGTCCCTGCTGTCCCGCAACGCCGACACGATGAGCGAAAGGTCGTTGATCGTCTCGAACAAGTCGTCACTATGGTCACCCAGCGCTGAGAACGCCTGCGACAGTTTGATGATCGTCTCGCGGATGTTCGCGCCCTCACCACGCAGGTTGTCAGCGGCCGTGTTAACGAATGCACCAACGGTGCTGACACCGCCCGGCTCGGTGGGTTGCAGGGCCTCAACGAGTTTCTGCAACTGTCCGCGCAGGTCGTCCCACTCGACGGGAACTGCCGTACGCACCAGGGGGATCACCGCTCCGTCCGCCATGGCCGGTCCGCCTTCGTAGGCCGGCACCAGCTGGATCGCTCGTGCGGAGACCAGGGATGGCGAGAGGATGACGGCCTTGGCCTCGGCGGGAATCTTGACACTGTCGTCGACCCAGAAGGTGATCTTGACCCGCTCCGGCTGGGCCTCGATCGTATCGATCTGCCCGACCCGCACGCCGAGCACCCGGACGTCGTCACCAGGATAGATCCCGGTGCTGTTCGAAAAGTATGCAGTGAGGTGAGTTCTGTTGGTGGCATCCGAGATACGGACGGCCGTCACAAGTCCCCCGATCAGCACCGCGACCAGCGCGACGGCCACACCTAGCGTCCATCTTCCCTTTGTCATTGCTGGTCGCCCGTACGGTCCTGTCCGCCGGCCCGGGGCGGCTCCGGTTTCGGCGTGGAGGGCCCCGGGACCAGGACCGGGGCGTGCGTCGGCGGAGACTGCACGTCGGCGGGCGGCCCCGGCGGCGGCCCACCCGGCGGAGGCGCGGGCAACGGCTCGCGGTAGGGATAGCGGGGATCACCAGGCTTCCCGGTGATGGCATCGGGCAACGTCAAGCGCGGATCGCCGCCCTGACCGGTACGCGGATAGGGCACCGGAAGCCCCGGAGTGCCCGGCTGACCTTCCGGCGGGTCGGTCAACTGTGAAGGCATGAGGACGTTGGGATCCAAACCAAGGTCGGAAAAGGCGGCGTCGACGAAGGGTTGAATAAACTGCCCCGGAGGCAGATTGGCGACATGACCCTTGAAGAACGGCCCGGAAGCGATTGACTCCCCCAACGACATCGAGTAGCCGTTGAGCTTCCTGATCGACTCCTGCACCTTTCCTTTGCGATTGTCGACGATCGCAAGGACGCCGTTGAGCTTGTCCAGCGCGGGTTTGAACCGCGGCCGGTTCTCGTCGATGAATCCCTTGATCTGCCGCGCGACGGCGGAGATGTTCCCGGAGATCTGGTCCAGTGACTGGCTTTGCTGGCGTAGCTGCGCGAGCAGTACGTTGGTATCGGCGATCAGTTGGACGATCTGGTCGCTTCGTTCCGAGAGCACCCCGGAGACCTTGCTGACATTCGAGAGCAGCGAGCGTAGCTGTTCATCGCGTCGGTTGAGGGTCTCGACGAAACGCGAAACGCCCTGCACCGCGACGCGCAGTTCAGACGGTGTGTCGGAGAAGGTCTGGGCGAGGGTCGCCAGGGACTTGGACAACTCGCCGGTGTCGAGTCCGTTGATGGTCGTGGAGAGGTCGCCGAGCGCGTCGGCCAGCTGGTAGGGCGAAGTCGTGCGCTCAATGGGGATGGGACCGGTCAACCTACCTTCACCGCGTGGCTCCACTTCGATGAACTTTGCACCCAGGATGGTCTTCGTCTTGATCGCCGCTTCGGTTCGATCTCCGAGGGGAAGATCCTCGTCGACATCGAAGGTTACGAGTACTCGCGCGCCGTCCAGAGAGATGCTCGATACCTGGCCCACTCTCAGGCCGGCGATCTGCACCGGAGCGTCCGGCTCCAGCCCTGCGGCGTCGGCGAAATATGCCGAGTAGTCCTTGCCCCCATCGATGAAGGGCAGGTTGTCGAAGTTGAGGGTTGCTAACAGCATTGCGCCCACCGTCGCTGTACCGACGACGCCGACGAAAACGGGATTGCGTTCGGTCATGGGTCTCATTTGGGTGTACACCTCCCCGAGGATTGACCAGCAGCCTTGATATAGACCGGCTGACCGCCTTTGCCATTCACCTTGAAGATCACTTCGCAGACGTAAAAGGAGAACCAATCGCCGTAGAGTCCCTGGCGTCCCAGTTTCTGGTAGGCGTCGGGAAGGGTGTTGAGCAGGTCGTCGACGTAGTCGCGTTCGTTGAGGACGATGCCTGCGGCTCGGTCGGTCTGGTCGGTGATCTTCTGCAGCGCCGGCCGTGATCGCTTCAGCAGGTCGGCGAGCGCCCCAGCCGCGGCGTTCGAGTATGCAACCGAGTTGACGACATCCTCCTTTCGTTCGGCCAGCTTGCCGGTGAGGGCCGCGAGTGCATCGACCGCTTGACCGAACTCGGCATTACCGTCGGCGAACGATCCGAACACCACATTGAGGTTGGTGATGGCCTGCCCGATCAGCTCGTCATGCTCGGCCAGTGTGTTGGTCAGATCGGCAGTGTGCGTCAGGAAGGAGCCGATGGTGGCACCCTGCCCCTGAAAGGCCTGGATCAACTGCGATGCCAACAAGTTCACCTGGTCGGGATCCAACGCACGGAAAAGTGGACGGAATCCGCCGATCAACGTATCGAGATCCAGCGCGGGTTCGGTACGCGAGAGCGGTATGACACCCCCCGGCGCGAGAGTTTGCCCTCCGGTGGGTCCCTCCTCCAGTGCAAGATAGCGTTCGCCGTAGAGATTGTCGTATCGGATAACGGCACGGCTGGCATCATCGAGGCGCACGGAATCATCGACGCTGAAAACGACATTCACCGTCGCATTTGGTTGCATCGCCAGCGTCTCGACCTGACCGACCTCCACACCGGCAATGCGGACGAAGTCACCGCCCTTGAGTCCGCCGACATTGGTGAACTCGGCGGTGTAGCTATAGTTCCTGTCGAAACGCAGATGTCCGAAGACCGCCACGAGCATAAACAGGCCCAGGAGGCATACCGACGCGAATGCGACGAGTCGCCAAATCGTCCCGCTCAGGCTATCTCTCATTGCACTATCCGTCGCCGGTGCACAGGGTCCTCCGTCCCTAGGTCGTTCTACGGTCAAGCTGATTGGTCGGTCACGGTGCACCTGCCGGTTCCGGCGGTCTCGGCAGGGGTGTCGGCTGCATCCGTGCGGGTACCGCAGGGTTGAACGGTTCCGAGCCCGGAGTGGCGCCGGGCTCGCGCGGCGCCCCCGGCGGCGGTGCCGGTGGAAGACCCGGATAGAGGGGCGTGCCATCGGGTGCATACAGCTGTGCGCCGTGGGGCGGCGCGCCGGGGTAGGGGATCGGCCCGGGCGCGCTAGGACCGATGTTGCGGACGCTGGGTGGCTTGGGTATCCCGCGTGTCACCGGGAAGTAATTGGCCCAACCCGGAAAGCCGATGCCGGGGTTGACCCGGATATCATTCCCGGTGCCCCAGCCGGTGTTGGTGATCAGCTGACGTACTGGGAATTGTTTGGTGACGTCGGGCAACGAACCGCACCCAGGCTTGCCGTCGGGTCCTCCCTTGGCGCCGACGATCGGCAGATTCCTGGGGTAGCGGTAGGGATCCTGTCCCCACGTCAGTGCGGCGTCGAGGACGATGGAGTACCCGTTCCCGCCGACGTACTGCCGTCCGCCATTATCCAAGAACCAATTGGCGCCTACCAGCAGGCAGGTTAGTGACGAGCTGTACTCCTTGAGCAGCGCGGTGGTCGGCTGGAGCGCATCCACCGTATGGACGAGATTGTCCTTGCTGGCACCAACCAATTCGACTCCGCTTCGCGCCAGACCGGTCACGTTGAGCAGCAGGGCATCCAGGTTCTTCGCATTCTCGTTCAGGCTGCTCGCCGTTGTAGTCAAAGAGTTCAGTGCCGCGAGGATGTCCTGGGCAGCGGCGCCGTAGGCATCGCTGAAGCCTTTCAGCGATTGCCAGTCGCGCCGCAGCGTCTCGCTACGGGGGTTGACGGCCAGCAGAACGTTGTTGGCAGCGCTGACGGCTTGCCCGATGACCGGGCCCCGGCCTCGCAGCCCGTCGGCCCACGCCGACAGGATGGCGTTGAGCTTGGCCGGATCGACCTTGTCGAGCAGGTCGACAAGGTTCTGGAACACCGTATTCACCTCGGTCGTCACATTGCGTGACGCCACCACCTGTCCCGCTCTGATACGTTGCGGGGATGGATTTTCCGGGTCGATCAAATCGACGAACTTGGCGCCGAAAACCGTGTTTTCGGCGATCTGAGCCCCCACGTTTGCCGGGATGTACTTGACGTATTCGGGGTCCAGCTCCAGTTCCAGCGCGACGGAGTCCGCGCCGGAATTGACGCTGGCGACGCGGCCCACCTCAAGCCCACGCATCTTGACCTTGGCACCGGGTTCCATGACCAACCCGGCGCGATCGGAAGTCAGAACGATCGGAACCGACGACCTATACCAGCCGCTGAACAGCGCCGCCGTGGTGAACACCACGGCGACAAGGCCTACCAGCATCGCAGCGGTCCACCAGGCCGGGTGAATTCGGGAGGCGTGATTTGTGGGCACGGTCGTCATCCCGACAGGTTGAAGTTGCCGGACTGCCCGTACACGGACAGAGAGATGACCAGTGTCACGAACACGACGAGAATCAGCGAGGCGCGGACAGCTCGACCGACCGCCTCGCCGACACCGGCCGGCCCCCCGGAGGCGGTGAAACCGTAGTAGGTGTGGATCACCATCACCGTTACCGCCATCGCGATTGCCTGGATGAAGGACCACACCAGGTCAAGGGGGTTCAGGAAGGTGGTGAAGTAGTGGTCGTAGACACCCGTCGACTGTCCGTAGATCGCCGTCGTCCCTACCCGGGCCGCAGTGAATGACATCAGCACCGCCACGCAGTACAAGGGGATGACCACGATCATGCCCGCCAGCAGCCGGGTCGAGGCCAGGTACGCGACGGACCGGACTCCCATGACCTCGAGTGCGTCGATCTCCTCTGCGATACGCATCGCGCCCAGCTGGGCGGTGGCACCTGCTCCGATGGTCGCAGCCAATCCGATACCGGTCGTCAACGGGCCGATAATTCGCACGTTGAGGTATGCGGAGGTGAATCCGGTCAGCGCCTCCACACCCACTCCGGCGAGCATGTTGTATCCCTGCACGGCAATGAGTGCTCCGGCGGACATGGTCAGGAATCCGACGATCACGATGGTGCCGCCGACGACAGCCAGGGCGCCGGTACCCAGGCTCATCTGGGCTATCTGGACGGCGACCTCGGTTCGATAGTGCATGACCGCATCACCGATCGACCGAATGGTCCTTCCGTAGAACTCGGTCTGGGTCCCGATCCGGTTCCAGCCTTCGGCGAAACTGATCGCAGCCCGTCGCAACCGGGGCATACGACTACTCGGAATACTCAGGGTCACATCGTCGCCTTCACGCCGATAGCGGTTATCACCACGTTGATCACGAACAGCGCCATGAACGAGAAGACCACGGTCTCGTTTACCGCGGTGCCGACCCCAGCCGGTCCGCCACCGACGGAAATCCCCTTGTAGCAACCGATAAGCGCCGCTACGAGACCAAACATCCCCGCCTTGGTCAGCGATATGGCGATCTCTGGCAGACCCGTGAACAACGTCATGCCGGCCACGAAGGCACCCGGGGTGACGTGCTGAATGAACACCGAGAAGAAGAACCCGCCAACCACGCCGACCACCGCGACCAAAGAATTCAGCAGCAGCGCGACAACCACGGTCGCCAGCACTCTGGGCACCACCAGCGCCTGCAGGGGGTCGATGCCCATCACTCGCATGGCGTCGAGCTCGTCGCGGATGGTGCGGGCACCGAGATCCGCGCACATCGCGGTCGCGGCGGCTCCCGCGACCACGAGCACCGTCACCAGCGGGCCGATCTGAGTGACCGCGCCGAATGCCGCACCCGCACCGGAGAAGTCGGCAGCACCGAATTCGATCAGCAAGATGTTGAAGATGAAGACTGACAACACGGTGAACGGGATCGACAACATGATGGTCGGGAAGATCGAGACCCGAGCCACGAACCACATCTGAAAAATGAACTCACGCCAGGCGAAAGGGGGTTGCGGCGCTATGATCGCGGTGTCGACAGCTGTGGCAAAGAATCCGCCGACCGCCCGCATCGGATTAGTGAAGCTGTCTGTCGCGGCCAACGTCTCCCCTCCTTTGCCGGGCAACCCCGTTGGTCGAATTGATTCGATCTGATCTCATCGTGGAGCCGAGTTCAGCACGGCTGCGAGCAAAGCGACGATGCCTCAGATTTCAGATGGTGAGCGGCGCTGGTGGCAGCAGCCCATGACTACTCTCCGCTACCGCTGTTGAGGTTGACGCTGTTGAGGTTGACGCCGTTGATCCTGGCTACTTCGCGGTGAATTCCGAGTGCCCAACGGCACCAAAGAGGCCACGGGGAGGCTCAGGTCACCGCCAGCAACACGTCGGCTCTCTCCCCGACGGCATCCGTGTCGGTTCCGGTCGAAAACTGAGCAGGACAGTCCGCGGAAGAACCTGCTCACGATTCGACCGGAGCCGACAATCCGCCCGCGGCGGCTCGGGGATTAGATTAGGTGTCGTGGTGTCGGACTGAAGACCGGGTCGCGTTTCCAATTGCCGGGCGAGCCGACGCGGTCACGTCGACGGCCGCGCCTGCGCGTAGAGCCGGCCGGCCTGGTAAGAGGAGCGCACCAGCGGTCCCGACAGCACCGCGGCAAAGCCAAGCTCCTCAGCGTAGGTCCCGTGCTCGCGGAACTCCTCCGGATCGACCCAACGTGACACCGGATGGTGCCTGGGCGTGGGACGCAGATACTGGGTAATGGTGACGATGTCACAGCCCGCCTGCCGCAGATCAGCAAGCGTGGCGCGCACCTCCCCGGGCGTCTCGCCGAGACCCAGTATCAGGTTGCTCTTGGTCACCAGGCCTTCCTCGCGGGCGGCGGTGAGGACCGACAGGCTTCGCTGATAGTCAAAGCCCGGGCGGATCCGTCTGAAGATTCGGGGCACCGTCTCAACGTTGTGCGCCAACACCTGTGGGCGTGTTGCGACCACCGTGGCCAGCAGGTCGGGCCTGCCATTGAAGTCGGGGATCAATAGCTCCACCCCGGTGCCGGGGTTGAGCCGATGGATCGCACGTACCGTTTCGGCGTACAACCATGCCCCGCCGTCGGGTAGGTCGTCGCGGGCCACCCCGGTGACCGTGGCGTAACGCAACCCCATCGAGGCCACGCTCCGCGCCACCCGGCGGGGCTCGTCGCGGTCCACCTCGGCGGGCCGGCCGGTGTCGATCTGACAGAAGTCACAACGCCGGGTGCACTGCTGCCCCCCGATCAGGAACGTGGCCTCGCGGTCCTCCCAACATTCATAGATGTTCGGGCAGCCCGCCTCCTCGCACACCGTGTGCAGGCCCTCCTGCCGCACGAGCGCCTTCAGCTCACCGTAGTTCGGGCCCATCCGTACCCGGGTTCTGATCCAGGGTGGTTTGCGCTCGATCGGTGTTCGGGCGTTGCGCACCTCCAGACGCAACAACTTCCTGCCTTCGGGAGCCGCGGCGCCACCGACATCGGAGTTACGAGAGACAGTCATTGCCGCCTAGGTGATCTTCGCGATCGGACTGTTCTGGGTGATGCCCTGATCTTCGGCCACCAGCAGCGTGATCGTGCCCGATTCGGGTGCGACGATCTCCATATCGGCCTTGTCGACGGCGACTTCGGCAATCAGGTCGCCCTCGGCTACCTCATCACCGTCGGTGACGAACCACGTCGAGACCACCCCTTCGGCGTCTGGATCGTTCTCGGACATCGCAGGGAACAGAACCTCGGCCATGTTATTTCCTCAGCATCTCGATGATCGCGGCGCGGATGCGCTCAGGTGTAGGCAATACGGCCATCTCCAGGGACCGTGCATACGGCAGCGAACCGTCCGGGACACAGACCCGTACCGGGGGTGCCTTGAACAACGACGGGTCGCGTTCGCTGATCCGGCTGATGATCTCTCCGGAGAGCCCGAACGACTCGTAGTCCTCGTCGACGACCAGCAACCTTCCGGTCTTGCTGACCGACTCAAGGACAGTCTGGGTGTCCAGGGGTACAAGGCTGCGTAGATCGACGACTTCGCAATCGATTCCGTCGTTGGCCAACTCATCGGCCACGTCGAGGGCGTGGTGCACGGACAACGACAATGTGACGATGGAGACGTCACGTCCCGGTCGGACGACATTGGCTTTGCCCAGGGGCGTCTCATATGACTCGCGGGGCACCGGACCGAGGGCTCGGGTGGTCTTCGACATCCAGGACAGGCCCATGATGCCCTTGTGGAACATGTACACCACCGGGTTGTCGTCACGGATCGCCGCGATCATCATGCCTTTGGCATCCGCAGGTGAGCTCGGGACGACGACCTTCATTCCCGGCAGGTGGGCGAAGGTGCCCCACAGGCATTGTGAGTGCTGTCCGCCGTCGGAGTAGCCGCCGCCGACCGCCGTGGTCAGCACCATCGGGACCCGCACGTTGCCACCGGAGAAGAAGTGGATCTTCGCCATGTGGTTGTAGATCTGATCCATACAGACGCCGAAGAAATCAACGAACATCAGCTCCGCAATCGGACGAAGACCCTCGATCGCCGCCCCGACGGCCGCCCCGATGAATCCAGTCTCTGAAATGGGGGTGTCGATGATCCTCTCCGGACCGAAACGGTCCAGCAGTCCGGTGGTCTGTCCGAAGACACCGCCGTATTTGCCGATGTCCTCGCCCAAGGCGAACACGGTCGGGTCACGTTCCATCTCGGAGGCGATGGCCTCGGCTATTGCCTTCGAGACGGTGAGCTTTCGGGTCGAGCGTTCGGTAGTGGTCATGATCGACTTCCTGTACGGGGTGGCCGGGATCTAGGCGAATTGATAGTCGAGCGCGGTGGTTGGTTCGGGCTCGGGAGAACTCTTGGCGAACGCGATTGCACCCTCCACACGGTTGACCGCCCAGTCGGTGATGTCGTTGACGACGTCATCGGTCAGAATCAGGGCGTCACGCAGGGTGCGTTCGTACGCCGGTATGGGGTCGAGGGCAGCGACCCCCTCCAAGTCGGGACGGTAGACCTGCGGATCGCCTTCGAAGTGGCCCCACAACCGCAGTGTCTCTGCTTCGATCAGGGTTGGTCCCTCGCCATTGCGGGCCCGGGCGATGGCCTCTCCGGCGGCCGCGTGGATCGCCTCCACATCGTTGTCCTTGACCAGCACACCCGGGATCCCGTATGCCACCGCACGATCGGCGTTGGAGTCCACACAGGTGGACTGTGTCTTGGGCACCGAGACACCCCAGCCGTTGTCCTCGATGATGAATACGACCGGTAGTTTCCACAACGCTGCCAGGTTGAGTGATTCGTGGAACGCGCCCTGGTTGGCCGCACCTTCACCGGTCACCGCGATCGCGACGCGGCCTGCGCCCTCTCGTTTGAATGCGAGCGCCATACCGACGGCGGTCGGCAGTCCCTCGGCAATGATGCCCGAGCAGGAGAAATGTGTCTCTTCATCGAAGAGGTGCATGTGGCCGCCGCGGCCCCTACCCAGGCCGTCGACACGGCCGAAGATCTCGGCCGTCATCCTCTCGAGGTCGACTCCCTTGGCCAGCGCCCAACCGTGTGGACGGTGCGGTCCCGTCACTGCGTCGTCGCGACGCAGGTGCGGACCGAAGCCGGCTGGAACGGGTTCCTGGCCCGTGCACAGGTGCATCTCACCGGGGATCTGGCCCTTTGCGATATCAAAGCTGGGTTTCTTGTCAGCGTGATACTCGCGGAGGATCGCCTCCTCGTACGTACGGATCAAATGCATCATCCGATAGAGCTCGAGTCGTACCGCCTCGTCCATGATCTGGCTCTCCTTTGGATTGTGTCTTCTTTCAGATTCGGGATGGCCCCACGCAGCCGCAAACCCGGTGATTTCAAATGGCTGGCAGGGCATGCAGCACAGCACTGTCGGCGCTCGCCCTCATGCCGAGGCCGCGGTCACCACCGTTATCTGCCGGTACAGCGATTCGCCCTCATCCAACGGGGCGAGTGCGTACATGGCGAAGAGTTCTGCCGCGGTTTGTTTCAGTGAGCTCCAGCCATGCGAACGCAGGCGCTGGGCTGCCGCGCTGCTAGGCCGCATGGGGCCTGTCGCGGCAGAATCAACCCGACTCGCGGAAACCGGGTTGTTCTCGCCCCGTACCGTCGCCACCCGGGCGGCGATTTGGCCCACGTCCTCGACCACATCCGCGGCAAACCTACTTCCCCGTGAGCTGAGCGCGGCGACCTCGTCCAGTATCCGCATCTGAACGGTCGCAGGCAGATAGGGCAATAGCCCTTCAGCACACCACATTGTGGGCCGGGTCGGATCGAGGCCACGCCGGCGGAGTGGCGAGGTCCAGTCACCGCGCAGATCGACTCCGACGGTACGCCGGTCTACTCGCGGCTCCACCCGTAGTCGGAGCATCGCCCGGTTCTTGAACTCGACGACCCCTTGCCGATCGACTTCGTACACGGTTACGCCGCTCAACCACGGCAGCCGGTAGGCTCGCGAGTCCAGTCCGGCTCCCAGGATCACCGCTTGCCGGACGCCGGCCGCTTGACCGGTGATGAAGTAATCGTCGAAGAACCGGCTGCGCGCGGCGACCCAGTCCACCATCCGCGGTATGGCGAAGCCGGATTCATCGTCCATACCGCTCTGTTGAGCGAGGCGGGTGAGGAACTCGACACCGACAGCGTGCACCAGGGGCTCGGCGAAGGGATCGCTGACCAGTGGCTCATTCCTTCGGCCCGCCACGGCCCGTGCGGCGGCCGCCTCAGTAGCGGTGAGACCGACACCGGCTGCCGGGTCCCAGCCCTCCTGATCGTTGTGTACCAACTTTCTCCTTTCCGCAGGCAGTGCAGCCGATGGTGAACCCGCCGCGGGTGTGGCTACGCGGGCCGCACACCGGGCTTTCGTACCGCAACGTCTCCGTGAACCCGTGCCTGGCAAGCGAGCCGAACCTGTCGGCGTGCGCGCAGGTGGGGCGACAGCAACTCGAGCGTGTTCCGCTCCTTGTCTCGCATCGCCGAGAGGTTCTGACCACCCGATAGAACCTCGGCCCAGCAAACGGAGCAAGTACCTTCACCATGGCAGAGCGTCGGCCATCGGTAGCCGCGTCGCTCCGCGGCTCCCATCACCGTCTCGTCGGCCGCCACCTCCAGCACTAGCCCGACCGGTTCGATCACCACCGAGACGCTCTGCCTCGCTGCACGTTCCGCGCGCCCGATCACCGCGACAAGTAGTCCGAAATCGCCCTGTGCAGATTGCTGACATTCCCATCCGGCCGGCCCCAGACCGGGCCTCGGTAGCCGCGGGAGTGCACGCCGCGCTGCCACACGGGCAGATTCGTGAAGTCCTGGGTCAGAACCGTGCCCCACGCCTTGGTGTCCCGCCAATCCTCGTAGAACTCGGTTTCCATCGGTGGACGCTCAGCACCCTCGGGAAGCAATTTGAGGTAGTACACGTCGAAGAGGCACTGCTCATGGTTGAGTCCGTTCGGCCGCATCCTGAGGATCAGTGCGTTCCCGGCATTGCAGGGAATCGTGAAGTTGGGAAAAACATTCCACAGCTCGCCGGCAAGAAGCTCCGAGTCGTCATAGGGATTGAGGTCAATCCCTTCTGCCTCGGCCTGCTGTCGCCGGATGCTCGCGAAAAATGTACCCATGGTGACGTCCTCGGGCAACGACTTCAGTGTGTCCAGAAGTGAGTTTGCCAGTGACACGTCCTCTTCGTTGTAGTAGTCGGCCTCAGCGAGGTCGGCCATCAGCGCCATCAGGACTTCCTCCCGGTCTCCGGCACCCTCACCGAGCCGTGCGCTGGGCTTACCCATGTTGCCCGGCTTGATCCGGTGCATCCCATGGTCACCGTGCTGCTCGTAGATCATCCCGGTGTCGTCGAGGTACTGCAGTGCCTGCGGATGGGTGCCCACCGCGTGATAGGTCTCGATGAACGCCTCATGGCAGAGTTTCCAGTTCGCGTCGATGACGGTGGTGCGCAAGCGCGTGCACACCATCTTGTCGATCCCGTAGTGCTCGACGTGTGCGCGTACGGGGCCCAGATATTGGTCCAGCGGGATAGCCCCCGGATCCATGTTGATGAAGACGAAGCCGGCCCATGTCTCGACCTTGCACTCGGGAAGATGCAGTCCGTCCGGTGCGACGGCCTTCGAGTCGAAGTCGTGGGGGTCAGTGACCTCTTTCAGCGAGCCGTCGAGGTTCCAGCACCACGAGTGGGAGCGACAACGGATTTCCGAGCACGTTCCTCTGCCCTCCTTCAACCTCATCCCTCGGTGTTGACAGGCATTGTGGAGCGCCTTGATCTGACCGTCAGTACTGCGAACGATCAGGATCGACTGGTCGCCGATTTCGTATTCGCAGAAATCGCCGGGCTTCTCGACCTCTTCGACGCGGCAGGCGACCTGCCAAACCCGGGTCCACAGTTTCTCGGCTTCCAGACCGGCGAAGTCGGCTGAAATGTATCGATCCCTGATCCCGAGTTCTGCTCCCTTGCTGCGGTACTCGTCGTTGCGCATCCTCGGCTGTGCGGTTGATGTCATCGAATCTGTCCTCCTCGTTGGATTACCGTTGCCCGCCGCCAGAATGCGACAGCTCGAAGGTGGGTCGATACCCAGTGCACCCCTGCACGGATCCTGCTGCAAATAAGTGGGTTTCATATATGTGACCGCGATGCGCGTGCGGTCACTCATGGATCACCCGCCGCGACGCTCGTGGGCAATGACCATCTCACATTTCCGGCACCCGAGGGCCACCGACCGCCGATCGACATCATCGCGCCGACTCGGGATCGAGTTCTGCTGTCAGGAAACGCCCAGCAGTTCTGCCGCAGTACCACCGAAAAACTTGGCATCTTGTTCGGGAGCGACCCCATTCATACTTGCGCGGAATGTCGTCAACGGCTTATTCCAGCCCTCACTGTGCGGCCAATCGCTACCGAACATCAGGTTCTTACCGAACGCGGTGTCGAAGTAGGCCGTGATGGGCTCCATCGGATTTACCGTGCTGCGAAAATGGTCCAGCAGGTACTCGCTCGGCTGGCGCTTGAGCTGCACCGTGTGCCTTCGCGCGATCGCCTCGTAACCGTAGGATATGTCCAGGCCCGGGCCGTTGACCACGTTGCCCGTGCTGCCGGGGATACCTTCGCTGGCGCCGATCAGCGGAGCGATCCACCCAGCGGTCAGCTCGACCGTGGCGAACTTCAGTGAAGGAAACCTGTCAAACACGCCGTTGAGGATCAAGTCTGCGGCCGCGACTTGGACGCCCAGGTGGGAGAAGGTCATGTCGAGCGCGGTGAACAAGGGGTCGCCGGCGTCGACAAACCAGCCCTCTTCCAGACCGCTGGCGCGCACGTCGGCATCCTGAATATGGAAGACGGGGACAATACCGTTGTCCACGAACGCCCGCCACGCTCGGTCGTGGTCTGGATGTGACATCCGACGTCCGTCCACGAGGCCGTACGACACGAATGCGGACTTGATACCGTTCTTGCCCAGGTAAGCCAGTTCGTTCTCCAGCCAGTCCAGGTTGCCGCCCCGTAATGTGACATGTCCCGACGGCTCCAGACGTCCCCCGCCCTCCTGCCGGACGGCGACCGCCCACCGGTTCCAAGCGGTCAGGTTGGCCCGGATGATATCCAGACGGTCGTAGACGTATCGCCCCCACACTGCGCCGAAGTGCGGGAGTAGGATCGTCTTGTCGATTCCGAGTTCATCCAGTTGCTCGACCCGAGCCTTGGGCTCAGTGCAAGCCGCTGGCATATCGACGACATAGTCGATCTCGGCCGGCTTTCTGTCCTTCCAGTTCTGCCACGGCCCGAAGAACGACACGAAGCCGTCCTCTGGGACGGTCTTGGCGTAGATGAACATGAGCTGGTTCGTCGCCCTGGACCACAGCCATGGATAGCCGAGTTCGTCCCGAGTCATCTCCAGGGCGAGATCCTTTTTGTCGGGATCGCAATGATCCATCCACATGTTCGGATACTCGAATAGGTGCTGATCGAAGTCGAAGATCACGATGCCCTCCAGGTGTCGCTTGCGCCGGGTAGCCGGGATTGTTGGCTGCTGTTGTCAAGCTAGCTGCGCGCAGGTGTGTTCAAAACGGGCGAGAGTTCAGATAGCGCGATTTAGGCCTGCTGTTCCGCGCTCGCCGCGTTTCGTGACTTTGACGCGCCGTTTCTGCCTTCAGCAGTGCAGTTTTCGGGCACCGTGAATCTGGCCTCACAACCCGATGCTCCGCCCGATGAGATCCTTCATGATCTCGGTGGTCCCGCCGTAAATGGTCTGGATGCGCATGTCGACGTAGTCCTTGGCAACCTTGTACTCGTTCATGTAGCCGTATCCGCCGTGGAGCTGGAGGCACGCATCGACGACGCGCTTGGCCAGTTCGGTACACCACCACTTGGCTTTGGCAGCATCGACCGCCGTGAACTGCCTGTCCAACACTGCTCTCAGGCAGCGGTCCACGTACTGCTCGGCGATATCCAGTTCTGTGTCGAGTTCGGCGAGCACGAATCGGTTGTGCTGAAAACTACCGATACTCTGACCGAACGCACGACGATCCTTGGCGTATTGAAGTGTCTGATCGAATGTTTCCCGCGCCCCGGCCACCGCGGCGATGGCAATCGACAGCCGCTCAGCCGGCAGGTTTGCCATCAAATGGTAGAAACCCCGATTGACCTCGCCGAGCACGTTGGTGGCGGGCACCCGAACATCGTCGAAGTGCAGTTCGGCAGTGTCCTGTGCGGGCTGGCCCATCTTGTCCAGTTTGCGGCCCCGTTCGAAACCGGGCATACCTCGTTCCACGACCAGTAGCGTGAATCCCTTGTGCCCGGCGCCGGGATCGGTGCGCGCGACGACGATGACGAGGTCACTGTTTATGCCGGCTGAGATGAATGTTTTTGACCCGTTCAGAATCCAATCGTCACCAGCGCGCACTGCGGTCGTCCGGATCCCGGCCAAGTCGCTGCCAGCCCCGGGCTCGCTCATCGCGATGGCCCCAATCAATTCTCCGGTTGCATAGCCCGGTAACCATCGTTGCTTCTGATCGGGCGTCGAGAGGTCCTTCAGATAAGGGCCGACGATGTCATTGTGCACGCTCAACGCGGGGGTGAGGAAGCCGAACCTGGCCAGCTCCTCGACGACGACCGCGTTGAACCGGAAGTCGTCGGATCCTCCCCCACCGTATTCCTCGGGCATGTTGAAACCGACAAGACCGTAACGACCTGCCGCCAAGTAGGCGGACCGGTCGACGATGCCCGCCCTTTCCCACGTCTCGGCGTTCGGTGCCACTTCACGGGCGACAAACTGCTTGGCGGTTTCGCGCAGCTGTTCATGTTCGATCTCGAAGATGTTTCTTTTCAACGGTTTCCTTTTCGAAGCGGCGGCAACGGAATGCGAGGCCGTTAGGCCGGCGCACGGGCATGCTCAGCACCGTTGTGATCGGTGTGTTCCTAGGGTTAGGTGCCCGCGGGCTCTCGGCATTCTCCGCCGACGTCATTCGGCGCTTGATTATCGCCGGGAAATCGATAGTGCTCGAACCGTGACCGCAGTGTCTTCTTACTGAACTTCCCGACGCTTGTTTTGGGCACGGCATCGATGAATTCGACGGCGTCGGGCAGCCACCATTTGGCTACGCGAGGTTTGAGATGCTCGATGATCTCATCGACAGTCAACGACTCTCCCGCTTTGACAACCACGCATGCCAGTGGCCGTTCGACCCACCGCTCATGGCGGATGGCGATCACCGCAGCTTCGGAGACCTTGGGATGAGCCATGATTTCGTTCTCCAGCTCCACCGAGCTGATCCACTCGCCGCCGGATTTCACAAGATCCTTGGTCCGGTCGACCAGAAGCAGGGAGCCGTACTGGTCACACACACCGACGTCACCGGTCCGCAGCCAACCGTCATCGGTGAACGAGGAACTGTGATCCGCGCTGTGGTAGTACGAGCTTGCGATCCAAGGGCCGGCAGCTTGCACCTCTCCGCTGCTGCTGGCGTCCCAGGGCGCTTCTGCGCCCGTGTCCGGATCCACCAAGCGCAGCTCAACGAGGGGTATGGGCAGGCCCTGCCGAGCCAGCACTTCGATCCTCTCCTCGGCGCTGAGGTCGTCGTGGTGGCTACGGATATAGGACACCGTGGCAAGGGGGCTGGTCTCGGTCATGCCCCACGCCTGGGTCAGCGGCAAGCCAAGGGCCTGCCGGTAGGTCTGCAAGAGGGACTTTGGAGCGGCGGACCCGCCGCTGAGGACGAGGCGCAGCATCGTGAGGTCGTACTCTTCGAGAAGGGGGGCGGCCCCCATCCAGATCGTGGGAACCGCAGCTGCCACGGTGACCCGGTGATCGGCGAGCAGCCCGAGCAGTGATCTGGGGCTCGAGTTCGGTCCGGGCAGCACAAGACTTGCCCCGGTGAGAAGAGCCGCGTAGGGCAGTCCCCACGAGTTGACGTGGAACATCGGCACGATCGGCATCACTACATCACGCTCACAGAGCCCCAGTACATCCGCCGTCAATGCCGTCACGGAGTGCAGCAGGATGGAGCGGTGCGAATACACCACGCCCTTAGGATGTCCCGTCGTTCCGGACGTGTAGCACATCGCCGCAGCGGCATTTTCATCGTCGATCTCGAAGGCCCCCTCATAGGGCACACTGTCGTCGAGCAGCTGTTCATAGCGCAGCACGCCAGGATGGTCCGGAACCTCGTCATCTGATCCGTCGTCGATGACGACGAAGTATCTCACGTCCGGCATCTGTTCCGCGAGCGGCCAAAGCACGGCGATCAGTGAGCGGTCGACGAACACGACCTCGTCGCGCGCATGGTTGACGATGAACACGATCTGATCGGCGAACAGCCGAACGTTTACGGTATGCAGTACCCGACCAGTGCACGGTGCGGCCAGGTAGAGCGCCAGATGCTGCCGGGTATTCCAGCAGAAGGTCGCTACCCGAGATCCCTGACCGATACGCAGGTCATCGAACACCGTCGCCAGCCGCCGCACTTCGGCACACACGTCGGCGACCGTGGACTCCGATACCGTCCCTGCAGCAGTGCCGGTGACGACCTTCTTGTGGCCGAAATGCCGTTCCGCCCGATGGAAGATGTGCGGTATTGCAAGGGGGCGGTTCTGCATTAATCCTTGCACGACAATCCTTTCCGACAGAACGCTGGTCCGACATTAAGCGGGCAGCGCAATGGATTTGGTCTCCAGGAACTCTGCGAATCCGTCGTGTCCGAGTTCACGGCCCAGCCCACTCTGCTTGTAACCCCCGAACGGGGTGTCCGCAGCCAGCCACACACCGCCATTGACACCCACGGTGCCAGTGCGCAGTCTGCGCGCGATGGACATGGCGCGCTCCGCGTCGGCACTGTGCACGGCTGCCGACAGGCCGTAGATGCTGCTGTTGGCGATCCGCACTGCCTCGTCGTCATCCTCATAAGGGATGACCGACAGAACCGGACCGAAGATCTCCTCTTGCGCGATCACCGCGTTCGGGTCGACATCGCAGAACAGGGTGGGTTCGACGTAGTAGCCGACTGCGGGCGAATCGGGGACGCCTCCTCCGACGAGGAGCCGCGCTTCCCGCTTGCCGGCCTCGATCATGGCAAGGATTCGCTCACGTTGGCGTGCGTTGATCACCGGCCCCACCACCACCGCCGGATCCGTCGGGTCGCCGCAGCTGAGCTGTTCGAATGCTGCCCGCGCGACGGCGACACCCTCGTCGTAGCGACGCCGCGGCAGCAGCAACCGGGTGGTCAGTGCGCATCCCTGACCGGCGTGTGCACACACGCCGGCGAAGTCCGCGGCCAGTGCGGGCAGATCCGCGTCGTCCAGAACGATGTTCGCAGACTTCCCGCCGAGCTCCAGGCATACCCGCGTGAGGTGGTCGGCTGCTCCGGCCATGATGCGCTTGCCGACTGCGGTGGAGCCGGTGAAGGTGATCATGTCGACTCGGGGGTCCTTTACGAGCGCTTCTCCGATCAGCGGATCCGCTGCAGTGATGACGTTGACGACGCCCGGGGGGATATCGGTGCGCTCCGCGATGATCCGGCCGAACTCTGTACCGCACCAGGGAGTGTCTGGTGCCGGCTTGAGCACGACGGTGCACCCTGCAGCCACGGCCGCCGCCACCTTGAAGATATTCAGTGGCAGCGGGTAGTTCCAGGGAGTGATCGCCGCGACGACGCCCACCGGCTCGCGAACAACGGTCCGATGCGACGTCACTGCGGCAAGGGTGTCTCTGGCGGCGATCTGCGTCTCGTACGGATAGTTGGTGGCGAGCTCCGCCCAGTAGGAGACCGAATCGAGAATGGTGTCGAGCCAGATCGAGTGGGTGAGCGCGATAGGGACACCCGCCTCCCGCACGAGGACGTCGCGAAGGAGTTCCTGTTCAGTGCACAGCGCCTCGTGCAGCTGACGCAGGCAGTGCGCCCGGAAGTGGTGGTCGCGTGACCACGACGACTCGTCGAAGGAACGCCGCGCGGCACCGATGGCTTCGTCGACGTCCGTGCGATCGGCGTCAGGTGCCTCGCCGATGCATTGCGCGGTAGCGGGATTGACATTCGGGTACGTTCGACCCTTCAATCCACCGCGAAGAGCTCCGTCAATCAGCATGCCCGCCATCATCGTCCATTCAGATCGACCACGCCCCAACGTGTCTCAGTCCTAGTTTCGTTCTGCTGCATAAGTATCCCAATCGGTAGCGAACGGAGCACAATGCGGTGCGCGGTGCGGAGATCGGCGTCCAGCGGAGCTGCCGCGGTGCGACAGCTCCGCCGAACGGGGTCGAGTACCTTGAGATCGGCTACTTCTTGCCAGTGAAGAACGCCTCGATATCGGGCAACTTCGCCAGGTTCTCCAGGAGCCCACGCGGATCGAAGTAGTCTGTCCACCGCGATATCTTGCCGTCGCGCACCTCGAAAACCCCTACCACCGGCACGGTGAGAATATGCTCGCCCGCCCCTGTTCGGCCCACATCGATGCGCTCGGTGAACACCACATTGCCCGGCCCCTCGGCGGCGTTGAGGATTTCTGCGGTGAGCACATAGTCCCCGAACACCTGCGCGCTCATCTCGTGCTTGGACATGATGTCCTCGATTCCCACACAGGGTGGAAAGCCCGAGTTTCCCCACACGGCGTCTTCTGTCATGGAGTTCCGGAGATGCTCCGGCACCTTCGAGATAGGTTGCTCCATTCCTTTGAGGAACGCGCGGACGACGGCCTCATTGCTCATGTCGTGTACTCCTATAGTGTTGAATGTCGTTGCTTTCAAGCAGTATTGAGCCTATTTGGCGTGGTTAGCTCGGCGGAACCCGCCACAAGTTCAGATAGTGCGCGGTGAGTCCTGCGGCACCCAGTTCACCAAAGTGACGCTGCCTTGCTGAGACTGGAAGTCGGCGCGCATCGCCATGCCCGCCTGCAGGTCGGGACGGCCCGGCAGGCACCCCGCGAAACGCACACCGGGAGCGTCGTCCAGTGCCACCAGGACCACGGTGTAGGGCACCGGAAAGGCTGGGTGTACCTGATGTTCGGCGACCGTCCAAGACACCAGGTGGCCGCTGGGCGACACCCGCTTCCACTCCACGGTCCAGGATCGGCAGCCCGGGCAATAGGAGCGGGGAAGATGGAGTACCGCACCGCACTTCGCACAAGCACATACGGCGACCTGATGGTCTTGCGCCGCCATCCAGAACCCCGCCGTGTCGGGGTCACTGGTAACCGGCAGCGGCACCGCGGCTGTGCCCACCGTCACGTGAGCTTCTCGAGCTTGGCGATGTCCATGTTGAACAGCGATGCCGCGTTACGCCACAGGATCTTCTCCTTGGTGGTCTCGCCGACGCCCTTGAGTCCCTCGTTGATGGAGAACTCGATCTCCTGCTTGTCCAAGCAGGTCTGATGCGGGTAGTCCGTTTCGAACATCAGGTTGTCCTCTCCGATGGCCTCGATGTGCCACGGCTTGAGGTCTTCGAACCAGTAGTTTGCGTAAACCTGCCGGTGAAAGTAGTCGCTGGGCAGCATGTCGCTTCCGGCGAACTCGGGGCGTTCCAGCCAGGGTTCGTACTTCTTGTAGTGGAAGTCCAGCGATTCCAGCAGAAACGGAATCCACCCGACGGCGCTTTCCACAGAGACAAACCGCAGCCTGGGAAAGCGCGCCAGCACGCCGGACATCAACAGATCGGCCAGAGTGATCCCGCTCTCCAGGAAGAACGCCGTCGTCAGCCGCGCCAGGGTGGCGCGCCAGCCTTCAACCGCGGTGCGTTCATCGTTGAGGTGCCTGCTCAGATTGCCACCGCCCACGTGGAAACTGATGGACAGGTTGGCGTCTTGGGCTGCCGCCCACATCGGGTCCCAGGCGCGGTCGGCGAGCAGCTTGTATCCGTGCTCATGGGGCTTGCCGGTCGACACCAGACCCTTGTGCCCGGCTGCGGCGCACCGCTCGATCTCGGCCACTGCCGCGTCGACATCCCAGTACGGGATCAGCGCCAGGGAGAGCAGCCGGTCGGGTGCGACGGAACTCCAGTCCAGCAGGAAGTCGTTGTAGGCCTGCAGCGCGGCGGTCTGGAACTCCAGTGCATCTGCACCGGCTGCCGCGAAGATATTGGGCCCGACGAACCCCAGGTTGGGGAAGACCGCAGCCGCCTGTATTCCGTAAGCATCCATGACCTCAAGGCGCGCCTTGGCGTCGAAGGCCGACGGATGCATCGTCGAGAACCGGTCAGCGTAGTCGGGGAAACGTGGAGACCGGACGGGCTTGCCATCCTCCCCCGGCACCATGATGCACGTGCCGACTGTGAACACCGGCTGGTCGTTCATGCACCAGTACTCGCCCTGCTTCTCCTCGATCCACTTGACCTCGGGGATGAGTTTGCCCCACCGGCTCTTCGACATCCTGCTGGTCCATAGATCGGGGGGCTCGGTGATGTGGGTGTCGGTGTCAATAATCAAGGGGGCGCCCATGTTTACTCCAAGTTGTAGCGATGCTCGGCGAAATGGTTTCTCTACAACAACGATTCCCGCCGACCATCGATCGGCACAACGCAGCGATATTCAGATGATGAGACCGCTGCGTGCTACGTGCGACCCACAACGAAGCTTGCGACCGTCGTCGCCGATCCACCGATGTTCAGCAGACCGACACGCTTGGCGTCGGCCACCTGATAGCCGCCGGCGCGTCCGGTGACCTGCCTGGCCCCGTCGAGAATCATCCGGACTCCTGTCGCCCCGACAGGGTGTCCGAGCCCGAGCAGGCCGCCGCTGGGGTTGATCGGAATCGCTCCGCCCATCTCGATGATCCCGTCGTCGATGGCCTGCCAGGACTTTCCGGGCGGTGTGATACCGAAATGGTCGATGGCCGCGTACTCCGAGATCGAGAAGCAGTCGTGGGTTTCGATCGCATCAAGTTCGTTTGGCCCGTGGCAGCGTGACCTGCGGTAGGCGTCGAGGATCGCCTGCCGCATGTGCGGGAAGACGTATTCGGCCCCCCTGCTGGCCGCCAACTTGTCCTCCAGCAGCATCGTCCCGGTCCGGTGTCCCCAGCCGAGGATGCGTGGTACCTCGTGCAGGTTCATGCCGCGTTCGCGGGCCCAGCTTTCGGTGAAGTCGGCGGTGGCCAGGACCACCGCGGCCGAGCCGTCGGTGATCCGGCTGCAGTCGTGCCGGCGAAGTGGTCCCGCCACGATCGGGTTCCGCTCGTCGTCTTCGTAGAACGACTCCGGGGGGAGTTCCCAGTCACGAGTTTGGGCCCGCGGGTTTTGACGCGCATTGGTGATGTTGATTTCGGCGATGCGGCCGAGGTGGGCGTGATCGAGTCCGTAGCGCCGCTCATATTCCTCGCCGATGCGGCCGAACATCGCCGGCCACGGAAAAGGTTCATCGACGATCTCCCTGCCGATCCACGCCGCGCTTCCCAACCGTAGGCCGGCTTCCTTCCCGCCGACGTTGCGCAGGACCTCGGCGCCGACTACCAGGGCGCAGCCGTACCGGCCACTTTCGAGGTCCGCCATCGCGGCCAGCACTGCCATGCTGCCGGAGGCGCACGCTGCCTCGTGACGGGAGGCGGGCTTGGCCACCAGGCCCTGGTCGACTGCGACCACCATGCCACCTAGCTGCCCCTGTCCGGTGAACATCTCCCCGGCGAAGTTCCCGACGTGGATCACGTCGATGTCGTCGGCTTCGACACGGGCATCGTCGAGGGCCCCTTCGGTGGCGGCTTGCAGCAACGGGAAGAACTGCGCGTCAGGTGCTTTCTGCGCGAAGTCCGACTGCCAGCCACCGAGAATGTACACCGTGTCGCTCATTGTGGTTCTCCTCTCCCAAGATTCGGCACTGAAGCACTGGTCAACTATCGGTGCGCAGGATCAGCGCGCTCGACCCCGGACCGGGCATCCCGGAGGTCACCAGGCAGGTGGCGGAGTTGTCCACCGGTGCGGTCGATTGGCCCCGGAGCTGTCGGACGCCCTCGACGATGTGGCTCAGGCCATGGATGTAGCCGTCCGCGAGGTTGCCGCCCGAGGTGTTGATGGGCAGGGCGCCATCGAGGTCCAGCGCGCCACTAGCAGCGAACGGGCCGCCCTCACCCCGTGCGCAGAACCCGTAGTCCTCGAGTTGCATCAGAACGGTGATGGTGAAGCAGTCGTAGAACTGGGCGACGTCGATCTCCTCCGGCCCCATTCCGGCTAGGCTGTACAACCGGCGGGCCAGGGCGCTGCTGGCGTTTGTGAGCGGTCCGGTCAGCAGGTTGCCCCACAGTCCGCCGTGGCGTGGAACCGATTCATCGCCTTGCGCCACCGCGCGTATCAGAATGGGGCTCGTCGCGCCGTCGCGCGCACGCTCGGCCGCGGACACGATCACGGCCGCTGCACCGTCAGTCTCCAGGCAGAAGTCGAAGCGGCGCAGCGGATCAGCGATCATCCTGGATTCGAGGTAGCCCTCCATGGTGAGCGGATGACCATATCGTTGTGCCGTGGGGTTCTGGTTGGCGCGGCTATGGCACGTCACCGCGATGTGGCCGAGTTGTTCGCTGGTGGTGCCGTAGTCGATCATGTGTTTGCGCGCGAAGAGCGCGTAGGCCATTCCGGGCGATTGCAGCCCGTAAGGTGCCAGGAACTCCAGGTAACTGCCGTTGCCGCCTACGGACTGCCCGCTGGACCATTCCCGGCCGAACCGACGGCCGGAACGCCCATTAAGCGATCGGAACACCAGCACGTTGGTCGCCTGGCCGGAGCAGATCGCGTTGACCGCCAGGCCCACCATCCCGCAGGGCGCTGCCCCTGCCCAGCTACCCGCCGCCCAGAACCCCACGTTCGGCATCCCCAGCGTGGCGGCGAGGTCGGCGTGCAACACCTCGTCCATCTCGCACCGGACGATGCCGTCGATGTCTGCGGCCTCAAGACCCGCATCGGTCAGAGCAGCCATACTGGCCTGGGCCGCCAGGGTTAGAGCGGACCTTCCCGAGTTGAAGCTGTAATCGGTGTTACCCACGCCGACCACGGCGCACCGATCGCGGGTCACCGTCGCTCCCAGGAAACCCCGGCGATCTCACGGTCCCAGGTACTCCCCGTGCAGCCCTGCTCGCGGAGCAGATATTTGTGCACCCTACCCAGCGGGCTGGTTGGTAACTCGTCGCGGAACTCGATATAGCGGGGCAGCGCGAAGTAGGGCACGCGTTCCTTCGACCATTCGAACAGAGCTCCCGGCGTGAGCTCTGCGCCTGTCCTCAACACAGCGGTGACTTTCACATCGTCCTCGGTGAGTTCGGAGGGGATGGCGTGCACCGCCACTCCAACGATGTCCGGGTGCGTCATGTAGGTGATCTCGAGCTCCTGGCTTGAGATGTTCTCGCCGCGGCGCCGGAGGTAGTCGTGCTTGCGGTCGGCGAAGTAGAAGTAACCGGCATCGTTGATCCTGCCCAGATCTCCGGTGTGGAACCACAGGTTCTTGCAGGAATCGACCATGGCTTGGGGCCGACGCCAGTAGCCCTGGAACATCACATTGGATCGCCTTGGCCGACAGACGACCTCACCCACCTGTCCAGGCGCCACATCGTCGTCTCGCTCGTCTACGATGCGTACCTCGAGGTCGTCGCTATTGATCCGGCCCGCTGACTCCGCCGGTGACTGTTCGTCGGGCCCCTGATAGGTGATGGGAAAGACCTCGGTCATGCCATAGCCTTTGGATCCCGGGACCTTCACACCGAATCGGTTGCGCCAGACATCCTGCAATGCCCCGGGAAAGGGCACGGCGTGCACCATGCGGATCTGGCCGAAGCATCGCGACATCGCCGGGCTGTCCGGCTGCTGGGCGATGATCGCCGGCAACCCCCCGATCAGGTTGACGACCCGTGCGCCGGTACGTTCGATCTCGGGCCAGAACCGTGATGCCGAGAAGCGCTTGGCAAGCGCAGCGCTCCCGCCCACCAGCATCGTCCCGATCAGCGTCATCGCGAGGACGTTGAGGTGAAACATCGGTAGCGGACTCCAGTTGAGCTCATCCCCGGTTCGCCCCGTCTGAGCAAGTCCACGCCGTGCGATGTTGATGGCATATCCGTTGCTGATCATGCAGCCCTTCGATGGACCGGTCGTACCACCGGTGTAGGTCAGACACGTGAGGTCGTCAGCGGTACCGATACGCGGCTGGAACGTTGTATCTGAAGCCATCTCGCCGAGACGTTCGACGCTAAGGTGCGCGTTCGTTTCGGATCCTCCCGGTCCCCGTTGGAGAACACACTCCACATCAGGAAGCTGTCCGGCTATCGCAGTCAACCGGTCGACCAGATCTGCCTCGGCTATGACCACGCGAGCACCGGTATCGGCCACGACGTGGCGCAGGAATTCGCCCCGCAACGCGGTGTTGGTCCCGACCCAGATGGCGCCGAGCATGTTGACGCCGAACCACGAGGCGATCGCGTCGACCTGTGTGTCCTGCAGACTCACGACGGCCTGTCCCGCACCGACGCCGCGAGCGCGCAGCATCCCAGCGAAGTCACATGAACGCTGCCAGACCTGCGCATAGCTGTAGGTGTCGCCGGCGAGATCCACGAAAATGGCTTCGGGATGCTCTTCGACACACTTCCGGAGTAGGCCGACTATCGATGTTTCAGATTTGATTTTGTTGTCTCTCATTACGATTGCTTGCCTTGGATTGTGCCGCGCTGGAACTCGTATCCCGGTCACCGGCTGATGAGGCAACGCTTTTCTGCCGTCGGCAGCACGGGTGACTCACATCAGTGCACTGCAGCTCGGCTGCGGTGAGAAGCCACTGGTTTTCAGATGACGATCCATTCCACACTGGGCACCCAACTCTTGAAAGACCCGCTACGTCGCCGCCAGGTTGATCGCATCCGATATTCGTTCGGCAGCACCGACAAGAAGGGCGTCGATCCGGTCCCGGCGCCGATGGGCGTGATCGGACCCGTAAGCTGCGCCCAGCGCTGACAGGCTTCCGTCTGCGTCCAAAGTGGTTGCGGAGCAGGAGATGCCATACTGATATTGCTGATCGCTGTACATCGGACCGGGCTGGGTGAGTTCGTCCTCCAGACGCCACTCCATCGACACCGTCTGCGACGTGATGGCGTCGAGGGGATGTGCTGACAGGTAGTTGCGACGTTGCTGCGGTTGCATTCGCGCGAGGATGCACTTCCCGATGGCCGTGGCGTGGCCCGGGATGACCATGCCCGGCCAACAATCGAACCGCGGGGTGCACGTGTTCGGGGCGAACTGCGAGATCACGATCTCATCGCCGCACAGCACCCCGACACTCACACTGACGCGCGCCTCAGCGGCGAGTTCAGTCACCTCTTCGCGGATTCGACGCAGACTACGTGCCCGGCATTCGAGTTGGGTGACAAATGTCAACTGATCGCCAAGCCGGTAGCGACCCTCATCGTCGCGCTGCAGGTAACCCTCATGCACCAACGTACGCAGCAGGTGGTAGGTCGTCGGAAGAACGATTCCGGTCATGTCGCTGAGGGCGCGCGCCGTCTGGGGCCCTCGCTCGGTCACTATCGCGACAAGGTGCATGCCACGCTGGAGACTTTGGATCAAGGTCGGCGCCGTCGCCGTGGGGTCCAACACGAGTCAGCCGCGTCCCGGCACGCACTCGGATCGGCGCCCGCCCTGGATCTCCGACAGCTCGACGCGGAACCGGTCTCCCAGCACATACGTGCCGTCATCGAGTCGTACCAGGTAGCCGTCATGCACCAGCGTGCGCAGGAGGTGGTAGGCCGTGGGGAGTGGCAGCGTCACCACCCGGGCGATCCGCTTGGCGTGCAACGGGCCCTCGCCGGCTACGACGTTGATGATCTGCAATCCGCGCTGTAGTGAGCGAACGAGTGATTTCTCTTGACTGACCACCGCAACCTCCGGCTCCGCCCAAAATGTAATGGGCTCTCACATTGCCTGCAGCGAGTCAGTGTAAGTACCTTTCACATGTGACGCAAGACACCCGCCAGAATGCAGACCACCCGGGCTTGCCAAGGCAATGTAATACCCGTTAACATTGCCGGGTGACCAGGCATGACACCGTGCGCGGTGGCGAAACGAAACGGACCTCGTACCACCATGGGAATCTCCGTGACGCTCTGATCGACATCGCGATCGAGCTCATCGACCGCGACGGCGTAGCCACCTTTTCGATCTCCGAGGCCTGCCGGCGACTGAACGTGAGCCCGGGTGCGCCCTATCGGCACTTCGCTGACCGGGAAGACCTGCTGACCGAGATCGCGATTCGCGGGTGTCAGATCCTCGTCGACCACATAGCGCAAGTCGTCGGGGACGCCACGGACCCCGTCGAACAGCTTGTCCGCGCCGCCCGAGCTTACGTGGAATTTGCGGCGCAACATCCCCCGCTGTTCGAGGTGCTCTACACCAAAGAGGTCTTCGTCGGCGGCAACGCCAAGCTCACCCAACCTGTGCGCCCCCTGGTGGAGGCGTTCCTCCTCCCCGCATTCGAGATTCCCGGCATGACCCCGGCGCAGGCCAGCAGTCTGGCGGTCAGTTCCGCCGCTGTCGCGCACGGTTACGCCGCCTTCCTACCTGCCGGCACCTTCAGCGACGCCCCCGACGCTCTCGCCATCGCCGCAGACAATGCCGCGTGTGCCACACGAGCACTGATCATGGGCCGCGCCGCCCTCGCAACCTCACCCGGGGAGCCGGGCGTTGCCCTGGCGGGACTGCCGATCCAGGCCTGGGTCGATATCGTCGCGTCGGAGAAGGCGGCCGAGCAGTGACCACCGACGCCATACCGGGTGAATACGCGACGGCACCGGCTCCCAATCAGATGTTCGACCTCACCGGCCAGACCGCGTTGGTGACGGGCGCGTCAAGCGGTCTAGGGGTCCAGTTTGCACTCGCTCTGCGCTCCGCCGGAGCCGAGGTCGTCGTGGCCGCACGCCGCGCTGACCGTCTGGCCGCGTTATGCGCCGCCCATGAGGGGCTTACGGCAGTCGCATGCGATGTCGCAGACCCCGCCTCTGTCGAGGCCGCCCACCGCGAACTGGAACAGCGGGTCGGCCCGGTTGACGTGCTGGTGAACAACGCCGGCACCAGCATCCCGGCACGCGCCGAAGAAGAGTCCCTGTCTGATTTCCAGTACGTAATGGGTGTGAACCTGGTTGGCGCATTCCGGCTTACACAGCTGGTTGGGCGGCAGATGATCCAGCGTGGCCACGGCAGCATCATCAACGTCGCATCAATTCTCGGCATGGTTGCCGCGGCGCCGAATCGGCAGGCGGCATACTGCGCATCAAAGGGCGGGCTGATCAATCTCACTCGAGAGTTGGCCGTCCAGTGGGCCCGCTATAACGTACGCGTCAATGCTCTGGCGCCAGGCTTCTTTCCCAGCGAACTCACCACCGAGCTACTCGACGATGAAGCCGGCGGGGCCTACATCCGACGAAATACTCCGATGGCGCGTGCCGGCCGTGCCGGGGAGCTTTGCGGTGCTTTGCTTCTGCTGGCCAGCGGCGCCGGTTCGTTCATCACCGGTCAGGTCCTCGCGGTAGACGGCGGCTGGACCGCGCGCTAGGCAGCGCGCGGTCCAGCCGCCGTCTACCAGTCACTATCTGAAGTTCACTGGATTGCAGCTGAGCACGTCGCGCAATTGAATTGGTGTGTTGTGGGGGTCTGACACACAGAACCTTGTCGACCGATGGCACGGCTCAGAAGGCTCTCATGATGTCCGCTGGTTCGTTCGGAAATCTGCAATGGCAACCTACCAGCGGGCGGCGGTCGCGCACATCGCTGATCCCCTCCAGCAACGACGATTTGAAAATCCACACCCAGGCGAGCGGAAAGGGAACTCGATGAGCAGCAGGTCGGTATGGCGACAGTCTGCGAACTTGTTGTCGTGGTTACGGAGAGTCCCGTCTGTGCAGGAAGGAACGGTTCCCGCACGAGTAAGAACGGCTACCCGGGCGCTTCCGGATATCAACGCGAATGAGTGCGCACTTCTCGTCTTGGGTTGCCAGAACGGCATCCTCGATGCTCTGCCGGATTCGGATGCCCTGCTCATGAAGATCAACGCCGCCGAGGACATCGTTCGCATACACGGCGGCCATGTCTACCTCGTACGGATTGCCCTGGACGACCTCGATTACCAGTTCATGCCGACCACGAACAAGGAATTCTCGATGCTGTCCCGTGACCGGCGCTTCCAGAACGACACCTCGGAGACCGCCGTCCACCCCGCACTAACGGTTCAGCCCAACGACGTAGCCGTCCGGGCCAGGCGGTTGGGAGCGTTCTCGACGACCGACCTTGATGAGCGGCTCACGAATCTCGGGGTTACCACCCTAATCCTGTGTGGAGCACACACCAGCGGCGCCCTGCTGTCCACCGTTCGCGAAGCCGCCGATCGCGACTACCGCCTGATTGTCCTTCAAGACAGCTGCGCTGATCCAGACACCGAAATCCATCGGCTTCTGATGGGGCGCATATTTCCACGACAGGCCGAAATCATCTCCGCCGACGCACTTTACAGGTCATTTGCCTCCGACAAACTGCACAGGAAACGCAACTCGACCAGGACCCCGCAGACGCTGTAGCGCCGCCAGTTCCCAGGAGGTAGGTCCGATGGACTGGTTTGACCACCAGATCGTGCAGTTCGTCATCCGATGGGCTCCCTTCGGAGGACCGCCGGACGAGGACATCCTCCCCCGTTTCGGACTCACCCCAGCGCAGCTGCATAAGCGTTTCGACGCGATCGTTGCCACCCTTGCCCAAGCCGGGCCCGGGCTAAACGAAGAAGAGGCCGAACTTCTCGCCACCATTCGTCGGCTTCCCGTGGCCTCCCGTCGATCACGGAGCAAGGTGGGCTGAACGCCACTGGGTGCACGTCGCTGGACTCCAGCCGAACTCGGAAGCCGGTGTCGACCACGAGGCGATTCGTACCGGGTGGGCTACACAAATCTGGCTTTCGAGACGCGTCGCCGGCTGCAATAACTGAGCGCGACGGCCTTCGTGCACCGGATTGATCACACGGCTCCGACTCACGCGGGACAATGGAGTGCCGCATGCCAGGACCCTCTCGAAAGGCAGCCATGGCCGATGCCTACCAGCCCCAGCCCGCCGGTGAGCCGGAATTGGTGCCGGTGCTGGCGGCGCACCGCATCGACAACGAGGCGCTGACGACCTACTTGTCCTCAGCATTGGAGGGCTTCACCGGCCCGCTGACGATCCGGCAGTTCCAGGGTGGCCAGAGCAACCCCACCTATCACCTGCAGGCCACGAGCGGAACCTACGTCCTGCGCAAGAAACCGCCGGGGATTCTGCTTCCGCGCGCGCACGCCGTGGAACGCGAGTACCGCATTCTCGCCGCGCTCGCCCAGACCGACGTTCCCGTACCGCCGGTGCGGCTGCTGTGCGCGGACGAATCGGTCATCGGGACGCCATTTTTCGTCATGGACCACATCGGCGGGCGCGTGTTCCCCGACCGCGTCATGCGAACCGGAACCCCCGCCGAGCGATCCGCGATCTACGAGGACCTGGCGCGTGTGCTCGCCGTCCTGCACCGAGTCGACTGGCACGCAGCGGGTCTCGCAGACTTCGGTAGACCCGAGAACTACCTGGCGCGCCAGGTAGCCCTGTGGACCCGGCAGTGGGAGGCCGCCAGCGTCGAGGAGATGCCTGCCATGGAGTGGCTGGCCCGCTGGCTGCCCGAGCATCTGCCCCCGGACGAGCCGGCGACGATCGCCCACGGCGACTACCGGTTGGGCAACGTCCTGATCCATCCCACCGAGCCGCGGATCGTCGGGGTGCTGGACTGGGAACTGTCCACCATCGGACAACCGCTGGCCGATCTCGGATACGCCTGTCTGACCTACCACTTTTCCGAGGGGCCCGACAGCGCGGCGGGGGTGGCCGGTGAGGACCTGACGGGCACCGGGATCCCCGACGAGCGTGCCTTCGTGGCGAGCTACTGCCGCCACCTGGGCCGGGAGAGACCCGCTTCTCTCGATATCTTCCTGGTGTTCTCCCTGTTCCGGCTGGCATCCATCGGGGCCGGGGTCTACCGCCGCGGACTGGACGGCAACGCCTCGGACTCTCGTGCCGGTACTTTTCGCGACCGGTACCGCAGGCTGGCCGCCGTGGGCATGGAGCTTGCGCAGCGCATCTGACGGGCGAGCGGGGCCAGCGCTCCACAAGGTTCAAGAGTGCCGGAGACGTTCGGCGTTTCCGTGGGCGATCATTGGCCGATCGGTTTCGGAGAGGGCGGACTGCGAACACCCAGTACCGGCTGCCGGCGTCGACCGTGACTCCATCCCCTGTCCCACGGCCAGCGGCGGTTATCGTCGGTCCACACCAGTTGGTGCGCGCTCACCTGCTCGCCGCAGAGCGCCACCGCGAAGGTCAAGTGGACGTCGGGATGCTCCACCTCGACCACCTCGAGGAGAAACTCCCCCTGGAAGTCGATGCGCATGGCGGGTTGCAGGTCAATGCCGTCGTCCACGATCTGATGTGCCATCGAGTTCAGCAGGCGCGCCGAGGTCTGCGGCTGCAACCCCGTTATCAAGAGCTCGGGCAGACCCCTACTGTGCAGGCCGATCGTGTACGCGAACGGTCGGCGTTCACTTTCGACGAATTGGACTGCCCACCCGTGACGTCTGATCGTGCTGCGCAGGATATCCAGGTACTCCTCGATCGTGCCGTCGGGGTGATCACACTGCCAGCACATCCGGTCCCCTTCCGTAGTGGTTACGGACAAGCCTGCAGCCGCCCACCGACAGTTCCGGGCGTCGACGCCCACCAGGAGGTCACGGGGCCTCGCGCGGTCCGCCGGGTACCTCCGCCTCTCACGCGGCGGTCGACTGGCGACGCACATCGCAGTGCAGTGCCGCGCCACCGGCGCGTTAATGTGCTGTGGTCGGCTTCCACGAACCAGCCGATAGGAAAGTTGGGCATATTCCATGACCGCAGCACCGGAAGCATCGGCGCTCGAAGCGCGACTCGGCCACTACTACGAGGCGGACGACACCTACCTGGTCGGCCGCGAGAAGGTCCGCGAGTACGCGCGCGCCGTGCAGGACTACCACCCCGCGCACTGGGATTCCGCCGCTGCCGCCGAGCTGGGCTATTCGGGCCTGGTGGCCCCCCTGACGTTCACCTCGACCCCGGCCATGGCCTGCAATCGCCGCATGTTCGAGTCGGTGGTCGTCGGCTATGACACCTATATGCAGACCGAGGAGGTCTTCGAGCAGCACCGCCCGATCGTGGCCGGCGATGAACTGCACATCGACGTCGAACTGACCTCGCTGCGCCGGATCGCCGGCCGGGACCTGATCACCGTCACCAACACGTTCACCGACACCGCCGGCGAGCGGGTGCACACCCTGCACACCACCGTGGTCGGCGTGACCGCCGAGGACGTCGACCCGGCGATCAAGACGGCGGTGCACAACGCGATGATGCACGACGTCAACATCCTCGGAATCGGCGAATCCGAAGCCGGCTACCGCAAGACCGTGCGCCCCGAGGGTGAGGTTCGCATCTCTGAGGGAGGGTGGACCCGCGCCCCGGGAACTCCGTCGTTCGACGACGTCTCGGTCGGCGATGAGCTGCCGACGCGCCACACTCGGCTTTCCCGCGGTGACCTGGTCAACTACTCCGGGGTGGCCGGCGACGCCAATCCGATCCACTGGGACGAGGACATCGCCAAGCTGGCCGGACTGCCTGACGTGATCGCCCACGGGATGCTCACCATGGGCCTGGGCGCCGGATTCGCCTCCGCGTGGTCGGGTGACCCCGGGGCGGTCACCCGCTACGCGGTGCGGCTGTCGGCACCGGCGATCGTCTCGGCGACCGAGGGCGCCGACATCGAGTTCAGCGGCCGGATCAAGTCGCTGGACCCGGAAACCCGCACCGGGGTCGTCCTCGTCGCCGCGAAATCGGCCGGCAAGAAGATCTTCGGTCTGGCCACTATGGACGTTCGCTTCCGCTGACCCCACCACGCCCGGGGATGCCGGGAAACGATCTGAGCCCCGGAGCGACCCTGGTCAGCGGCCAGGTGAGCACCGCGGTGACCAGGCTGCACAGGCTCTGGGCCACCGAGGGCGGCACATGGTCGGGGTCCATCAGATCGTTCTCGGCCAACGGGCCCGCGTCCGCGGCGACCATGAACGGCGTGAACTCACGCAGCGAGCGGCCGGTGCCGCGCAGCGCGTGCACCGCCAGCAGGAACGACCCGGTGCGCGCGAGCTCATCCCGAAACACCGCCGGCGTCACGCCCAGGTGCTCGGCCACCAGGTCGTCGCGCGTACCGAGGATGTGTCGGCGCACATCCTCGCCGGCCGAGGCCGGTGCCTCCAGCGCGAGGTCACACTCGCTGTCGAAGCCCAGGGACCGATTGTTGAGGTTGGACGAGCCGATCCGCAGCAGCCGGTCGTCGATCACCATCACCTTGGAGTGCACATAGACCGAGGACCCACCCTTGACGGCCGGCCAGAACACGCCGAGCCTGCCGTGTTCGTCGGCGTCCCACAACAGCCTCAGCAGGAGTTCGCGCGCGCTGTCCATCGCCTGCTGTTCGAGGGGACTCTCGCCGCTGCGCGGCAGCACGATCACCACCTCGGGGCCGTCGGACTCCCGCAACCGAACGGCGATCGCCTCGGCCAGGCTGCGCGCGGCCAGGTACTGGTTCTCCAGGTAGACGACATCGCGGGCCGACGCGATGGCCGCCAGGTTCAGCGCCTCGATCTCCCGGACCTCCTCGCGGTCGGGCAGCACCGGCAGGGTGCGCGCGATCCCCACCTGCACGCGCCGCAGCGACGGCGCCAGCCGGGCCGGCCAGGCCGTCGTACTCGGCTGCAGAGCGGCCAGGGTCTCCCCGGTCGCGGCCTGCCACCGGTCGCGGGCGACGTCCGCCAGCGCGCGGGCGGCATCGCCGTCGACCACGGCGGCCACCTCGTGGCGTGGTCCGTACGGCTGCCCGGAGGTCCGGCGCCGGGGATCGTCGGGTGCGTGCGCGCGGGTGTCCCAGCGCTCCAGGGTGATGTCGATGCCGCCGCAGAAGGCCACCGCGTCGTCGATCGCCACGATCTTCTGGTGATGTACCGCACCGGGTGGATGGGCCCCGTCGACCGCCAGATGCAGTCGCCTGGAGGTGAGTTGATTGAGGACGGCGACCGGAGCCAGACCGAACCAGAAGCCGTCGAGCGCCGGCAGCAGTCGCAGGTTGGACTTGAGGAGATACACCTGCAGATCGGGTCGGCGCCACAGCAGCCAGTGCAGGAACAGGCCCAGGCTGTTCGGCCCCGCCAACGTCGTACCGCCCTGTTCGAACGTCGTGCGGGCGTCGAAGTCCCAGCCGATCAGGATGATCCGGCGCCGCGCCCGCAGCATCGCGGCCTTCACGTGCGCCAGGTAGTCGGCACCGTCGAGGACGGGGGCGAACCGGTCGGCCCGCGCGGTGCGCCAGCACGTCCGGCCGGGGACCAGCAGGGGCCCGCCGCCAGGCCCGGCCGGTGCGCCGTGGTCCTGCTGCCGATCCGACACCGATGGCCTCCCGTCCGGACAATCGGTCCGACCGCGCGCCGGTCGGCCCCGATCAGCGTCCCATCGCAGAGTCACCGTCCGCCACCGCGGGCGAACCGCTGCACCCGTCAGTGCTTGGCAAAGACGGGCATCACGCTGGCGTCGCCGTAGTCCTCGATGTCCTTGACGTGCTTCAGGGTCTCCATGTCCTCCTCGGAGATCTCGAAGTCCACATCCGCGTTGTTCCTCATGTGCTCGGGATTCGCCGTCTTCGGCAGCGGAAGCGTGCCGAGCTGCAGGTCATAGCGGATCGAAAGCTGCGGCACCGAGACACCGTACTTGTCGGCGAGCGCTGCGACCCCTTCGTTCTTCAGCAGCTCGCCGTGCGCCACCGGCGAGTACGCCTCGACGAGCATGCCCTGCTCCTGGGTGTAGCCGATCAGCTCGTGCGGGGTGTTGCTGATGTGGGCCAGGATCTGGTTGACCATTGGCCGCACCGCCGCGGATTCGAGGATGTTGTCGATGTCGGTCCGCTGGAAGTTCGACAATCCGATGGCCCGCAGTTTGCCGGCCCGATAGGCCTCCTCGAGCGCCCGCCACACCTCCCGGTTCTCCGCGAAGAAGCGCTCGTCACCGCCGAACTCGCCCCACGGCTGGGGGCTGTGGATGATCATCAGGTCGACGTGGTCCAGGCCCAACGTCGCCAGCGACTGATCGATGCTCTCGGCGGCCGCCTCGTAGGACTTCGCACCGGCGTCGACCTTCGTCGTGACGAAGATGTCCTCGCGTGTCGCACCGCTGCTCCGCAGGCCCTCGCCGACACCCTGTTCGTTGCCGTAGGCCTGTGCGGTGTCGATGTGGCGATAGCCGATCTCGAGCGCGTCCCGCACGGCTCGCGCGACGTCGCCGTTGTCGATCATCCAGGTGCCCAAACCGAGCTTGGGGATCTGCACCCCGTTGGACAAGGTGTAGTTCTCTTGCAGTATCACCACTCGTCTCCTTTCGATGACGCTGACACGTGTGGCTCCGCGTGCACTCCGCCGGATTCCCGGCCGACACCTTGCGGCCCCGGCCGGCACGGTGTGCTCGTCTACTCCCACTGAACACCGCGCACCGGCGCGGCGCCAGGGTCCGGCTATCCGCGTACTGGCAGTACACCTCGTGGTGGGGGCGTGGTGCCGGCGATCCTCGATTCCGGTCCCGAGCCCCTACCCGAGGAGGACGAGAACGGCCACGAGCACGCCGACGACGGCAAAGGCCAGCGCCGTACTCAGGACGAACAGCCCACCGCGGGCCCGCAGGATGGCGAACCCGGCTTCGGTCTCCCGGACGTATCGGTGCCGTGACGCCGCCGCGAATGCGGCCACCACACCCGCGCAGATGAGGAAGATCCCGAGTACGCCGGTGATGGTTGTGTGGACGAGAATGATGACGGTGACGGCGAACACGCCGCCCAACCCGAGCAACGCCATCGCGCGCTGCAGATGATTGCGCTCGAACGGGTATTGGTTCCCCCACAGCTTCCCCGGCTTCGCCGTCATCGCGGCTCAACCCCGCGGCGTGAGGATGAGGACGATGACGCCGGCTCCGACGAGGAGGATGGCCACGATGCCGAGCAGGGGCGCGCTGAAACCGGGCAGCGGCAGGCGCAGGCGCAATGCGCGCTCGGTCGCCCACCACCGCCGGACACCGAGACCGCAGGTGCCGAAGGCGATGGCCACGAGCCCCAGGGCGAGTATCTGGCTTCCGAACGTGGGGTGCTCGAGAAAGAGCCGGTCGATGGCGACGGCACCGGCGAGCAGCGTCACCGCCAGGCGCAGCCACGACAGGTAGGTGCGCTCGTTGGCCAGGGTGTAGAGCGGGTCGGGCTCCCGGCCCACGTCGTAGACCCCGCGCGGGGAGCGCGGACCGCGCTCCGGGTCGCCGTCGAAGTCCATCACCTCGTTGTCGGCCACCCCACCACGGTAGCCCGCGGGCCGGCACCCTCCCGCGATCAGCAGCCCGGCCGCGTTGGCGCGCAACGTCGTCAGCCGCGTGCCGCGGCGCCCCGACGTCCTGGCCCGAGTTCATCGCCCGAGAGGCGAGCGGATCACTCCGCCTCGAGCCGCCTCAGGGCGCGGAACGCATACGGAGTGAGCACGGCGATGAGGACGAAGAACATCACGAACACCGCCCAGAAGTTCAGCACCCCGTGCCACGCGAACGGACCGGTGCGGGCGAACGGCACCAGGGTCAGGGGGACGTAGACCGCCGCGGTGAGGAAGCAGACATAGCCGACCCACCGCGGGAAGAGCGGAACCGGGCGCCGGTCCATCAAGATCGCGATGCCGAGTGCGACGCTCTGCAGGAACGAGAACATGAAGGTCAGATCGAAGAACAGCCACCCGAAGTCGTACAACGTCTGGACGGTCTCGGGCGAGCGCGCCTCGGAGCGGAAGGCAGCCGTCTGCCAGACCACTGCCGGCACGGCGGTCACCACCGCGGTCATCAGCCCGCCGATCAACTCCGTCATGGACAGCGGCCCCATCGGGCCTTCCATCCGGGAGATGATCTTGGACAGTGCAATGCTCCATGTGTAGTAGCACGGCGCACCGACGACCATGAAGACCATGCCCACCCGGATCGCGGTCTCGTGCTCCCTGAAGTAGGCCGCGATGCTCGCGGCGTCGAGATCCTGGCTCGGCGGCGGCCAGAAACCCGCGAAGACCGCGAAGCCCAGCAGCCCGAAACCGACATAGAGGCAGACCGTCCACAGCGCGACCCTGAGCAGCCGGTAGTCGGTGTGCGTCGCGGGCGTCCCCCGCCCGGTCGCGGACTGATCGAGCGCAGTGGCCATGGTCTTCCCTCCAGCAACTCCGTGCGCCGGCCTCTTCGGGGCCGCGCGGGGCGGTATCCCGATCATTAAATCGAACATAGAATAGAGATACGAGCGGTTTCGGCAGATTCCCCCGAACCGGCATACGACCGGCGCCGCGCCGATCGCGGGCGCGCCGGGTTCGCCCGACCGGCGCAACCCGCCGAATGGACGACACCGCGGCCATGGAATTATCTAATCTGTAGTAAATTACGGCGGCTCCGGTCTGCCGATCGCGTGCCACGAACGGCGAAGGAGCGCAGCATGAGCAAGCCGACCGGGGGAACCGGAACCGATCCCGCTGCGGGGATGTGGGCATGCCCCGACGACGTCGCCGCCTGGCTGGCCGGGCACGCGCCCGAGGTCAACCCTCCCCTCACGGTCTCCCGGGTCGGGATCGGCCAGTCGAACATCACCACGCTCGTCGTCGACGAGGCCGGGCACGAGTGGGTGATGCGCGAACCCCCGCCCGGCTCGGCCAACGGCAACGCCCATGACGTGGAGCGTGAGGCCCACATCCTGACGGCACTGGCGACCACCGACGTTCCCGTGCCCCGTGTCGTCGGTACCGGCAAGAGTCCCGCCGGATCGCCGTTCCTGATGATGGAACGCGTTCAGGGGACCCCGCTGGAAACCGAGGACGAGGCCCGCACCCTGAGCCCGGCACAGCGCAGGGAACTCGGCATCTCCGTGGCCGAAACTCTCGGCCGACTGCATCGGCTCGACGTTTCCACACTCGGCATCACCGCCTCGAACACACCGTATGTGGTGCGGCAGCTGCGGCGGGTCAGCGCGGCCTGGGAACGGGTCGGCGCCGAGAGCAGACACGACCGCGCCTGGCGTGCCGTTTACGCCGGGTTGTCGGATCGGATGCCCGAACCCGCGCCGCCGGTGATCATGCACGGTGACTATCGACTGTCCAATCTCCTGGTATCGGAGGGACGCATCACGGCGGTGCTCGACTGGGAACTGTGCACCATCGGCGACCCGTTCGCCGATCTCGCATGGCTACTGGACGATTGGCGTCCTGCCGACGAACCCGCGATCGTGATGCCCAGCCCCACGCGGGCCGGCGAGTTTCCCGACCGCGATGAGATGGTCGCCGTCTACCAACAGATCACCGGGTTCGGGACGGCCGATCTCGACTACTATCGGGCGTTCTCGCAATGGCGCGCGGCCAGCCTGCTGGAGGGCGTACGCGCCCGCCGAATCGCCGGAGCGATGGGCACGCATGCGTCCATCGAGCCCGAGCACCTCGAGCACTCGATCGGCGTGCTACTGGCGTCGGCGGCGACGCATCTCGCACGTACCGGGTGAGTGCCGTCACTCCTCGGGCACCTCGGCAAGACCGTGCCGAATCACGGATTGCGCGTTGCGCACGACCGATTCCACCGAGCCTCGGCGTGGGTTCCACCATTCCACGGCCCAGTTCAGCGCTCCCAGAACCAGCATTTGGGCGATGTAGAGATCAAGCTCCGGCCGCAACACCCCGTCCCGGGCGACATCGTTGATCAGCCTGCGCCAGATTTCGCCGTAGCGCTCCTCTTCGAGAACCTGTCGCTTCCGGATGCCTTCCGGCACCTGGCCGGCATTCCGGATGGCTGCGGTGGTGTAGTGGGATATCTCCAGTTCGTGCCGCAGGTGCGCCTCCGCGGCGACGAGCAACCTGTCCAGGGCCGCCGTCCCGTCCGGAACCTGATCGAGCACCTTCGCCACATGCGCCCGCATGTCGGCGATTCCGGCCCACATCACCTCTTCGATCAGTTCGTCGCGCGAGGGGAAGTAGTAGTAGATCGCGGGGGCCTGAAGGTCGGCCTCGGCCGCCACATCCGTGAGGCGCAGACCGGCATAACCACGTTCGGACAAGACGCGAGCCGCGGCATCCAGGATCCGCGAACGTGTCAACGCCGACTTAGATTCCGACTCCGACCCACCCGAAACAGCTTCCTCGGCCGCGGCCGGGAGCCGGGTACCTTGTCTGGCCATCCACAGATAATACGGCGTACGCGACGAACTCATCGACACGCCGACCCACGGGGATCGACCATTCGACCGGCGCGAGTGGTCACTCCGATTCCTCAGCGAAGACGCCCTGGCCGGTGCCCGCGTTCCTCAACCGAGGTGAGGCCGGCTCGCCGATGAACTTAATCTGGAATAGAATGTTGCGGTGAAGAGCCAGCGCAGGCGTCGCTCCATCTCGATGACGACGGAGGAGCTCAACGATTTTCTGGCGCACCAGCGCACGTGCCGGGTAGGCACGGTCACCCGGTCCGGGCAACCGCACGTGACACCCCTGTGGTTCGCCTGGGACGGCACCTCGCTGTGGCTGTATTCCATCGTGAGCAGCCAGCGCTGGACCGATCTGTCCCACAACCCGCTGATATCGGTCTCCGTCGACGCCGGCGAAGACTACGGCGAACTACGCGGTGCGGAGATACTGGGCACCGCGGCGGTCGTCGGTGAGGTTCCGCGCGTCGGCCAACCCCACGAGGCCCTGGTCGAGCCGGAGCGGCTGTTTGCCGAGAAGTACTTCGATGGCGCCGGATTCGTCAGCGACGGGCGACACGGCTGGCTCCGGGTGTCGCCGACCAAGATCAGCAGTTGGGATTTCCGCAAGCTCGGGTGAGCGGCGGAGCGGCACGCGGATCACGCCCAGAGATCACGCGGTTCACGCGAAGAGATACAGTCCGATCAACACCGCGGCCACAGCGACATTCCAGGCGGCGAAGACCGCCGTGAGAGCCAACGGCGCGTGGCGTAGTTCCATGAAGTACCTGCCCACGAAGTGCACCTTGGCGAACGCGATGACGATGATGCTGATCGCCGCGTAGTGGTCCGGCAGTTCGTGTCCGACACCCAGGGTCCAAGAGGCCAGCGTGGCGACCACGAGTGCCAGCCACACCAACGAAATACGATCGCGCAGAAGTGATACCAGCATCATTTCACCAGGTAGAGAAGTGGGAAGATCACGATCCAGAGGAGATCGACCATGTGCCAGAAGCTCGCGGCCCCCTCCATGTAGCCCTCTTCGCGGCCCGTGAGGGCCGGCCGTCGAGTCAGCTTGACGATCAGCCCGAGCAGGGCCATACCGATCACGACATGGAGAAGGTGGAGGCCGGTCATCACGTAGAAGTACATGAAGAACTGGTTGGTGCCCGGCACGATGTCGTGCGAGATCTTCTGGCCGTACTCGATGGCCTTATTGGCCACGAAGACGACACCGCATGCCATGGCCGCATAGACGAGTCGACGTGCCAGCACGTGTGCCCCCCTGCGCACTGCGCGAACCGCAGTCACCACGAGCAGCGAGCTGGTCAGCAGGACGAAGGTGTTGATCACACCGAACGTCTGGTTGAGCCTGAGCTGGGACTCGTTGAACAGGCCCGGGTCTTCTCCGCGGTAGTAGAGATAGACCCCGAACAGGATCGCGAACACGGTCATGTCACCGAAGATGAAGACCCACACGCCTTCTTCACCGGGAATGCGGCGTTCCGGCGGTGTCGCCGCCCTCGCGGATACCGGGCTACCCGCCCCCGCGGTACTCATCCTTCCGCTGTGCGGGTCGCGCGGCCGCCACCGGCGCCGCCTTCGCAGTTTCCTGTCCCGCCCATGGACCGTTGCACGATTCCGCAGCCCTTCGTCGTTGAGGTGAGCCGTCCGCAGGTAAATTTAACATGAAATAAAAATCTGGGTAGGGTGCGGGGTATGTCGTGTGAGCTCAGCGAGGAAGAGACCCTGCTGGTCGAGACCGTGCGCTTGTTTGTCGATCGGGAGGTCCGCCCGAGTGTGCGTGAGCTCGAGCATGCCAACCAGTACC
>NZ_NVQF01000043.1 GCF_002592005.1 Mycolicibacterium palauense
GGTCAGGGTGGCGCCGGTGGGGTTGGTCAGGGTCAGGGTGAGGGTTTCGTTGGGTTCGACGGTGGTGTCGGCGGTGGTGGTGATGGTGACCTGTTGGCTGGTTTGGCCGGGGGTGAAGGTCAGGGTGCCGGTGGTGGGGGTGTAGTCCTCGCCGGCGGTGGCGGTGCCGTCGGTGGTGGTGTAGTCGACGGTGACGGTGTCGGTGGCGGCCTCGGAGAGGGTGACGGTGAAGGCCACGGTGCCGGTGTCTTCGGCCGCGGAGCCGCCGGTGATCGTCAGTGCCGGTGGGGTGGTGGGTTCGGGGTCGCCGCCTCCATCGTCAACGCTGGTGCCGTTGACGGTGAAGTTGGTGACGGTGGTGGAGTCGCCGGTGGCTTGGAAGCCGAAGGTGACGCTTTGGCCGGCGGCCAGCGCGGCGTTCCAGGCGGCGTTGTCGACGACGTAGTGGGTGCCCTCGTGGCTGGTGATCTCGCCGCTCCACAGGTTGGTGATCTGGGAGGGGGTGTCGAATTCGACGGTCCAGCCGTTGAGGGCGGTGTCGCCGGCGGTCAGGGTCACCGAGGCGACGTAGCCCGAGCCCCAGTCGCTGCCGACCTGGTAGAGCACCGAGGCGTCGGTGTCGGCGGGGGGTGGCGGTTCGGTGGCGGTGTCGTCGTTGGTGATGGTGGCGGTGGCCGTCGCGGTGCCCAGGGTGGCCCCGGCGGGGTTGGTCAGGGTCAGGGACAGGGTTTCGTTGGGTTCGACGGTGGTGTCGGCGGTGGTGGTGATGGTGACCTGTTGGCTGGTTTGGCCGGGGGTGAAGGTCAGGGTGCCGGTGGTGGCGGTGTAGTCCTCGCCGGCGGTGGCGGTGCCGTCGGTGGTGGCGTAGGCCACGGTGACGGTGTCGGTGGCGGCCTTCGACAGTGCCACGGTGAACACAACCGCCCCGTCGTCCTCGGCCGCCGACCCACCCGACACCGACACCACCGGCACCGACACGGTCGGCTCGCCCGCGTTGTCGAGGATGCCCTGCCACTTCTGCACCGTCGCGGCGTCGAGTGCGATCACGTTGCCGATCTGCAGATCGCCGATCGCCACCCCGTCGAGGGTGTAGGTCTGCTGGTTGCCGACGATCGCGATCCGGGTGGAACCGGTCTGCTCGCTGACGTCGAACTCGTCGGGGTGGAACCAGCCGAAGTCGAGCTTGTCGGTGGCCGGGTCGAAGTCGAGCACGGTGTCGGTGCCCCAGTGCCAGCCGATGACGGTGGTGGTGCCGCCCTCCACCGGGTCCCCACCCGTGCCGGTTCCGGTGCCGGGATCCACCGGGTTGGCCACCCCGAAGTCGTTGAAGACGTCGCTGAAGGCGGCCGTGGGGTCGGACAGCCCCGAGGCGTCGTTGGTGGACTGGCCCAGGGTGCCGGGATTGTCCCGCTGCACCGACCACATCGACAGCATCCCCAGGCCCTTGGTGTTGGCGTAGTCGAGCAGCGCCTGGGCGTCGGCGACGGTGAACACCTCGGTGGTGATGTCGTTGACGCCGATCATCGGGGTGACGCCGAGCTGGCCGTAGCCGAATTCCTCGCCGTGCTGGGCGTAGAGCTGCGCCAGCTGGGTGTAGGTCGACTCGGCGGATTCGATGGCGTAGGCGCCCATGGACTGGGCGTCGGGTCCGCTGGTGGGTGCCGCGGACTCGCCGTAGTCCATCGCCATGATGTTGACCCCGTCGAGTCGCACGCCGGCCGCCAGCGCCGAGTCGACGACGGACAGGCCGTCGGAGGTCAGACCGCTGGGCAGGACCGGCAGGGTGTACCAGACCTTCAGGTCGGGCCGGTCCTGCTGCAGCAGCACCAGCGCGTCGCTGCGCAGGTCGACCGAGGCCTGATCGGCCACGGCGGCGCCCTCGATGTCGAAGTCGAGGCGATCCAGGGAGTAGGTGTCGATCACCGCGCCGTAGGCGTCTGCCAGTGCCCGGGCGTCGAGCCCCTGGCCGGCGTAGACCTGCGCGATCGTGGTGTTCGCGACACCGCCCAGCGAGACGGCGACCTCCCCGCCGGCGGCCTGGAACTCCGCGATGGACTGGTTGATCGCCACCGCCTGCTCGTGTGTCGAGTCGGGTTCCAGCGCCGCGAGTGCGGCCCAGGCGAGCTTGCCGTTCGGGTCCGCCTGCATGAAGCCCAGGTTCAGGAAGGACACCCCATAGGTCTGGGAGATCGCCAGCAGGTCGGGCACCGGGTAGTCACCCATGTCGACATAGGGCGCGAAGAAGGCCGCCCCCGTCTGCACCGCCGCGGCCTCCTCGGCGGTCAGCGCCGTCGTGGCCGCCGCCAGCGAGACCGTCTGGGCGGAGGTGTCGGCGGGCACGGTCTCTTCGGCCGTGGATTCGGCCGTCGGCTCGGAGGTGGATTCCGACGTGTCTGTAGTGGCCACCGCGTCCGGTTCGGCCTGGAGCTGCTGCTCTTCGGTGCGCCGGTAGGCGGCCACCATCAGGTCGAACAGCGGAGTGCCCACCGGTGTCGACGGGTCGGTCGGCAACGCGCCGAGGTCGGTCACCGCGTCCTGTACTGCCACGGCCTCCTCGCCCGACGACTGGCCCGACGACTCGCCCGAGGATTCGCCCGACGGTTCGGTCGCTGCCGAGGTGTCCACCGCCTCGACCGTGTCGGTGACCTCGGTGGCTGTCGAGGCCGTATCCGGCTGCGACTGCCCGGAGGTTGCGGTGTCGGCCGGCTCCGCCTGGTCGGTGGCGGCGGGTGCGTCGATCTCGGGATCGCCGACCGCCGCGGCCTCGGGGGCACGGTCGGTCGCCGGGCCGGTTGCCTGCTCGGTGGGCGGGTCCCCGGCCCGGCTGCCGGCCTGGGCCCGGCGCTGGGCCCGCTCCTGGGCGCGTTCCTGGGCTCGCTCCCGGGCATTCTGCAGGGCCTCCTCGACGGCGGCTGCCCGGGCCGCCTGCCTGGCCTCCCGCTTCGCCTGACGTTCGGCCCGTTTGGCCTCCCGCTCGGCCTGTCGTTCGGCCCGTTTGGCCTCCCGCTCGGCCTTCTTCTCCGCCCTGGTGGCCGCGCGCTCGGATGCCGCGCTGCCGGAGGACCCGGTGACGCCCGAGGCCCCGGACGTCCCGGAGGTCCCCGACCCCGTCGACTGGGCCGCCCCGCTGCTGGTCGAGGACCGTGCGCCCGCCGCGCCGCCGTCGCCGGTCCCGCCGTCGCCGGTGTCGGCATTACCGACCGCCGGTGCGGCCACCCCGATCCCCAGTGCCACCGCCAGCGTTCCGACGCGTCCGATGTAGCGCGCGTGCCCCATGTCCCCGACCTTCCTGTTTGTTCAATCCCGGTATTTGTCCGGGAATGAATTCGAATAACTGACGAACTGACGCAAAAAAAGATCACGAACAGATATCGCGACGGACACCCGCCGATAAAGGAGCGAGACCGACGAGAACTCCTCCGGAATTGCTGACCGGTCGCTCTGTCGGATCCGCACAGAATCGGTCGACTGTCGGCGCGCATGCGTCGGGCGGCGCCGTGGAATCGGCGGTCGCGCTCCGGCCGTGCGGTCCGCGGCATCCGTCGGGAGGGCGGCCGACGCTCGGGATTCGGGGTTGCCGGCCGGGTAGTAGGCCGGGTAACTGCACGGATTCGGTCGCCGCCGAGGCTGGGCGTCCCGGTCCGCCGCGGCGTGAGTCGGTGTCGCGGATCCGTCCGGGTGGCCCGTCGCGTGGTGGGTCGGGAGGGCATCGGCGACGCCGGTGTCGTCGGCGGGGCGGCCGAGGGCGCGGGTGACACGGGCCGTCTCGACGTTGCTGAGCAGTTCTGCGGCAACGATGCGAGCGGCGCGGTTGTCAGGCGATGCGTATGTATCCATGAGTGAACTTCCAGCGCCCGATCGCTGGTTGGGGGTTTTTAGGCGGTCCTCTCGCGGGCGGCGAGGGGAATGTGTTGCATGACTATAGGACAAAGATGCGCATTGTTAAAGCCAATATGCCATTTTCCGATACGTCCGGGACCGCCATTAAGGCCGTAACCTAGCTAAGCTATTCAATGTATTCTCGCTGGCGGCCCCGAATCTATGTCCGACATTGGAGCCAGCTGTGTGTAGTCTCCGAAGACGCTGTGAGCGTTGGTGTAAACCTGCTGGACAAGTGCGGTTTGTCAACGGTGTGGACACCGGCCGGCCGCCGTGTCTTGCGGCACCGCGACGGAAAAGAGAAACTCGACCGCCGTCGTATTTACGCGTGTATATGCGGTATTGAGATATCAAAAAATGCGCCGAATTAATTTCGGCGCGGTCCGTGGTGAATTCGGGGCCGGCTCAGCCGGCGCATCTGGGGGCGCTCAGATGACGAAGAAATTGTCGTGGTCGACAAAGAACTGGGTCCGCTCGGCGTCGGTCATCTCCGCCAGCCGCTGGAGCCCCTCGAAGTAGCCCTCTCTGGGGGCGCCCGGTGCGAACAGGATCAGGATCGATGCCGGGGCATCGGCCTCGTTGGCGAATCCGTGGATGCCCCCGGGCGGGACGTAGAGGAAGTCGCCGGTGTCGCCGTCGACCCAGCCGTTTCCGTCGTGCAGTCTCATGCGGCCCTCGAGGACGAAGAATGCCTCCGACATCGTGCGGTGGAAGTGCGGGCCCGGGCCGCCGGAGGCCGGTGGCAGGTCCACCCGGTAGAGGCCGTAATCGCCGCCGGTGCCGGCGCCGGTGACCAGGTAGTGATACCGCAAGCCGGAGCGCGACGTCAGCTCCGCCCCGGTGTCGTGGCGGCGTAACCGGGCGCTGATCTTCGGGTCGTCGGCGGTGTAGCGGGGCGGGGGATACGGGGAACCTGGCGGCATGACCTGTGACATGCCGCCAAGTCTGCTCCGCCGTCTACCGGGGGAAGGTCACTGCGGTCAGTTCCTCGGAGACCGCCCACAGCCGACGTTGCGCCGCCACGTCGTGCGACCGGTCATTGGAGGCCACCACCTTGGGGTCGCCCTGTATCTCGAAGGCGCCGTCGGGCCCGTAGTACTGGCCGCCCAGCGCACTCGGGTCGACCGCCGCCCGAAGCTGCGGCAGCGCGCCCTTGTCCGCGTTCTGCGAGATGAGCCTGCTCAGTGGAACCAGGACCGCAGGCACGTGACGGATGAGTTCGGTGTTCGATCCGCCGGGGTGGGCGGCCACGGCGATGGTGTCGGTTCCTGCCAGTCGGCGCTGCAACTCATAGGTGAACAGCAGGTTGGCCAGCTTCGACTGGGCGTAGGCGGAGAAGCGGTTGTAGCTCCGTTCCCACTGCAGGTCGTCGAACCGGATGCGGCCAAACCGATGCCCGATGCTGCTGACCGTGACCACGCGCGAGCCGGGGGTGGTCAACAACCGGCCGAGCAGGAGCCCGGTGAGCGCGAAATGGCCCAGGTGATTGGTGCCGAACTGCAGTTCGAAGCCGTCGGAGGTGCTCTGCCGGGGCGAGGGATACATCACCCCGGCGTTGTTGATCAACAGGTCGATCCGGTCGTGCCCGGCCAGCAGTGCGTCGGCCGCCGCGTGGACCGAGGCCAGCGAGGTGAGGTCGAGTTCCTGTACCGAGACCTCGGCACCCGCGGTGCGCCGGGAGATCAGGTCGGCGGCCGCCTTGCCCTTGTCGGGGTTGCGAACCGCCAGCACGACGCGGGCCCCGGCGCCGGCGAGGGCCTTGGCGGTCTCGTAGCCCAGGCCGGTGTTGGCGCCGGTGATGACCGCGGTGCGGCCGCGCTGGTCGGGAATGTCGGCGGTGCTCCATCCGGGCATGACATCTCCTGCAATAGAATGGTTAAACGGAGCGTGCGCCCCGGTTGCCTTCGAATATACGGAACGCACGCCCCGCTTTGTCAATGCCCCGCTCGGGCCCGTCACGAGGTGGTGTGCGCGTGAGCCAACCCGGCGCCCGACCCGGCCGCGAGGGCCGCCCGTCGGCACGGCCCCTGCGCGCCGACGCGGCGCGCAACCGCGACCGCGTCCTCAAAGTCGCCTACGAGCTGTTCGCCGAGCAGGGCCCATCGGTGCCGATCGACGACATCGCGCGCCGCGCCGGTGTCGGGGCGGGTACCGTCTACCGCCATTTCCCGACCAAGGAGGCCCTCTTCCGGGCGGTCGTCGACGACCGGGTGCGTCAGATCGTGGAGCATGCGCGGGAACTCCTGGCCGCCGACCCGGGCACCGCCCTGTTCGGTTTTCTGCGCGAGATGGTGCGCGCCGGTGCGGCCGACCACGGCATGGTCGACGCGCTGACCGGGTACGGAATCGACGTGGCCACGGCGGCACCCGGCGCCGAAGCGGCGTTCCTGGGGGTCCTGGAGTCGCTGCTGTCCGCCGCGCAGCGCGCGGGCACGGTGCGCGCCGATGTCGGTGTCGCCGAACTGAAGGCGTTGATGACGGTGGGCAAGTCCGGTCAGGACCACGGGAGCGACGTCGCCGAGCGGATCGCCGCCGTCATCGTCGACGGCTTGCGACCACCGGGTTAAGCGCTGAGCGATCTTCTTGCACTCGGAGGTCCCGAGTGCTAAGAATGCAGTTGGCACTCGCGATGGGTGAGTGCTAGGTCGGGACGGTGAGATCGAGGCCCTGACAGCCGAGGTCGTCCGTCGCGGGCACTGCACCCGGCCCCGAACGTGTCATCCCCGATCCGGAGGAATCACTTCGCAATGGCTAAGACAATTGCGTATGACGAAGAGGCCCGTCGCGGCCTCGAGCGGGGCCTGAACAGCCTCGCCGACGCGGTAAAGGTGACGCTGGGCCCCAAGGGTCGCAACGTCGTCCTGGAGAAGAAGTGGGGCGCCCCCACGATCACCAACGATGGTGTGTCCATCGCCAAGGAGATCGAGCTGGAGGATCCCTACGAGAAGATCGGCGCTGAGCTGGTCAAGGAAGTCGCCAAGAAGACCGACGACGTCGCCGGCGACGGCACCACCACCGCCACCGTGCTCGCCCAGGCGCTCGTTCGCGAGGGTCTGCGCAACGTGGCCGCCGGTGCCAACCCGCTGGGTCTCAAGCGTGGTATCGAGAAGGCCGTCGAGTCGGTCACCGAGCACCTGCTGAAGAGCGCCAAGGAGGTCGAGACCAAGGACCAGATCGCGGCCACCGCCGGGATCTCCGCGGGCGACCAGACCATCGGCGACCTGATCGCCGAGGCCATGGACAAGGTCGGCAACGAGGGTGTCATCACCGTCGAGGAGTCCAACACCTTCGGCCTGCAGCTCGAGCTCACCGAGGGTATGCGCTTCGACAAGGGCTACATCTCCGGTTACTTCGTGACCGACGCCGAGCGCCAGGAAGCTGTCCTGGAGGAGCCCTACATCCTGCTGGTCAGCTCCAAGATCTCCACGGTCAAGGACCTGCTGCCCCTGCTGGAGAAGGTCATCCAGTCCGGCAAGCCGCTGCTGATCATCGCCGAGGACGTCGAGGGCGAGGCCCTGTCGACCCTGGTGGTCAACAAGATCCGCGGCACCTTCAAGTCCGTCGCCGTCAAGGCCCCGGGCTTCGGTGACCGCCGCAAGGCGATGCTGCAGGACATGGCGATCCTCACCGGTGGCCAGGTCGTCAGCGAGGAGGTCGGCCTGTCCCTGGAGACCGCCGACGTCTCCCTGCTGGGCAAGGCCCGCAAGGTCGTCGTGACCAAGGACGAGACCACCATCGTCGAGGGCGCCGGTGACTCCGACGCCATCGCCGGCCGGGTGGCTCAGATCCGCGCCGAGATCGAGAACAGCGACTCCGACTACGACCGTGAGAAGCTGCAGGAGCGCCTGGCCAAGCTGGCCGGCGGTGTTGCGGTGATCAAGGCCGGCGCTGCCACCGAGGTGGAGCTCAAGGAGCGCAAGCATCGCATCGAGGACGCGGTGCGCAACGCCAAGGCCGCCGTCGAGGAGGGCATCGTCGCCGGTGGTGGCGTGGCCCTGCTGCAGTCGGCCCCGGCCCTGGAGGACCTGAAGGTCACCGGTGACGAGGCCACCGGCGCCAACATCGTCAAGGTGGCGCTGGAAGCTCCGCTGAAGCAGATCGCCTTCAACGCCGGGCTGGAGCCGGGCGTTGTGGCCGAGAAGGTGCGCAACTCGCCGATCGGTACCGGGCTCAACGCCCAGACCAACGATTACGAGGACCTGCTCAAGGCCGGCGTCGCCGACCCGGTGAAGGTCACCCGCTCGGCGCTGCAGAACGCGGCGTCCATCGCGGCGCTGTTCCTCACCACCGAGGCCGTCGTCGCCGACAAGCCGGAGAAGGCCGCCGCTCCCGCCGGCGACCCGACCGGTGGCATGGGCGGCATGGACTTCTGAGTCCAGCCCTCACACACACGGGAAAGCCCGGCTCCTCTGGGAGCCGGGCTTTTTCGTCGTTCCGACGAGTGCGGGGCCAAACCCGGCGCAACGGGGATTCCGGGTGTTCGGGCCGCGCCGTGCGCCTCAGGCGGTGAACGGGGCGGGATCCAGAAACCGGCGCAGGACGTTCTCCGTGATTCGCGAGACGTTGTTGTCGTATCCAGCGTTGAACAGGCTACCCGCCCAGGAGATCGACCCGACGGAGAAGACCGCGCCGGCATTCGGCGTCTCGAAGAAAACCAGATCGGCTCGGGCGTCGGGATTCTCGTCGGCCCCCAGCGCGGGTCCGGTCTCGAGGAACTCCTCCGGAACCAGGTAGTAGGCATTGGTGTGCCGCTCCGAGGAGGCAAGCACATAGGCGTTGGGTGGGGTGCCCAGATCCGATGCCGCGCGGTCGAGTTCGAGTCCCGCGGCGCCGCCGCCGACCAGCCCGAAGTCGCCGATCAGCTCATCGGGACCGACACCGTCGAAGATGAACGCCACCTCGGGCTTGAAGCTGTCCGGCTTGCGGCGGTAGTAGGACGAGAGGTCGAAACCCTGGGCCGAGAACCCGACGCCGACGAGGGTCTGAGGCGCCCGGCCCTGGCGTAACCACAGGCCGCCGTAACGCCCGTCGAAACCCTGGTAGTACTCACCGGGTTCGGCCGCCCAGGCCCGCACCCCGGTCTCGGCCCGGCGCAGTTCGATGATGCCCGGGACCTCCGGATGGTAGGCAATGCGCCAATAGAACCCGTCCCCGCCCAGGTACATCAGCCTGCCGCCGTGGTTCTGATAGGCGGCATAGGCGTCCCACATCTCGGTAGACGTGTACTCGGGGTGCGACCCGGTGAGCACGACCTGGTACGGCTCCAGCAGGGGGTAGCCCACGTAGTGCAGTTCTTCGTCGGTATAGATGTCGACGTCGAATCCCTTGGCGTGCAGCCAGTTCACGATATGGGTATCGGCGTTGAACTGCCACAACTTCGAGGATCCGAAGCCGCCCAGCAGGCACTGCACCTTCGGGCGCATCTGCAGCAGTGGCCGCATCCGCGAGGAATAGCAGATCCCACTGCCGTCGGAATGCTCGTCGTAGAGCGAGCCGCCGTACTCCCAGTGCTCGTTGAGGTAGAGATCGGGTGGGGTCAGGACATTGAGGACGTTGTTGAGCAGCTCGGAATTCCCTCCGTCGGTTCCGAGGTGGTCGTTCCCGTAGGCCATGTAGCTCGCGGTCGGGAGAACGAGGGCGATGCGGCGTTCCCGGCCCGGTGCGGCACCGACGGTGAACGGGATGTACTCCTCGGCGTCCGCGGTGCGAAGCCGCGCGGCGTAGAGGCCGCTTTCCATCGTCTCGGGAATCGTCAGCGTGAAATCGGTTTCCCAGCAGGCGTCGTAGATGTCGTCGTCGTGGAAGTGGATGGCGCCCCACTGCGACGGGTCCTGTTTGAAATCCATCACCTCGCCGGTCCAGTTCCACCCGGTCATCGCTCGCGCGGGGAAGTTGACGACGGTACCGTGCAGCCCGTGCGGTGAGAGGTCGGCGGCCCGCTGGGAGCCGATGTCCGCGCCGAAGTCCCAGGCGCCGATCAGGCCCGGCATGTGCGGATCCACCCGCGGCATTGCCAGTGCCACACTTTCGGCCTCGGTGACGGGTCGATCGCAGATGCGTGGGCTGTCGATCTTGCCGTTGAACACCCCGGTGGGTCCCTGTCGTTCTCCGGGCCGCAGCCCGGAGAACGACGCGAAGAACAGCGGGCTTCCGGTGTGCTGCGGCCGGAAACTCAACCGTGTCTCCACCGCGCCGCCGTCATCGATCCCGGGCGTCGGGTGCAGGGGTGTCTGGAACACGCGAACGGTGCCGCCGACGGCATCGTAGCTCGCGCCGACGCGATACCAACGTCGCTGATGCATCGTCTTTCCCACGGCGACAACCGAATCGGTGGTTCCGTCACCGATCCGCAGGGCCACCGAGCCCGTGTCGTCGACGATGAGAGCGAATCCGGTGCCCTCCGACCACTTCGCAATCAGTGCCTGTTCACCCTTGCGCGGGGTCGTCGGCCACACGGCCGCCTGCAGCGAGAAGCTCTCCAGCTCCTCCAGCACCGCCCGACTCGGTACCTCCACATAGGAGCCGGCCTGGGCGTATTGCGTTCGCCCCGCGTACATGCCATTGGCGGACGTGTCGATGACCGCCTCCGTGACGCCCGGCCCCGCCGGTGAGGTATCGCCACAGATGATCCGGACGATCTCGGCGCGGTACTGCTCGGCCGCCTCGCAGTTGACCTTGAACTCGATCGTGTCGCCGGGGCGGCAGTAGAGACGATCGCTGTAGCCGGTGAGAGTGAGCATCAGGTTTCACTCGACGACCAGGTCGTGGCCGGTTTGTTCCTTCCAGCGCAATCGAAAGACCTCCCGCTCGGCCGTCAGCAGGTCGGTGAACGTCGTCTCGAGCAGCTGCACGGGCTTTCCGCGGTGCCCACTCAACTGTGCCAACCGCCATTTCCGGTGTGCGGAAACCTCGACGAGAACGTACTTCCCGGTAAGTGGTTCGCCGCGGAGCACGTTGAGCACGCGTTGCAGACCCGGGCTGTGCGCACCGACCGGCTCCGCCATGAACTCGCGGGCGAAGGGCAGGTCGCCGACCGGATCGATGCGATAGCTGGACTGCGTCATGCTCCGTGATCGTAGAGCGGTAGCCGGGTCCGCGCCCGTCGAGCGGAGGTGGGCGCCAGCACATCTCCCGGCGCCCGACCCCGATCGCCGCCGAACTCTAGGCCAGGGGCATGCAGTCGTCCGAACAACCGGGACGCGTCGGTGGCGATTCCGCGCTCGCCCTGCGATGCAGCACCGCGCGGCCGGGGATGACCACAAGCCGACCGTCCTCGGTGAGGCCGCCTTCCCGACCGTCGACGATCAGCGTGTATCCGCCCGGTTGGTGTGGCGGCCACAGCAACGTGACCTCAGCGTGGCGGGAGGCGTTCCTGCGTGAGCTGTTGCCGACGGGCCCGACGGTGAACCGTCCGTCGGCGAGTACGGCGGACACCGCCACGGTGTGCGCGCGGAAGTCGTCGCCGACCGTGATCAGGTACGCGCCCCGGAAGTCGGCCAGCGTGGCGGCCAGCCGATCGAGGTCCACCGGGACGCTCATGACGGAGTCGGCGGACGCTGGCGTCCGCGCACCAACCGGCCGGGGCGCGCCTCGGTGGGCACGCCGTTCTCGGCGATCACCTCGCCGGAGACGATCGTGGCCACGTAGCCCTCGGCGGTCTGGTCGAGGCGGCGGCCGCCGGCGGGCAGGTCGTAGGCGACCACCGGTTTGTGCAGCGTCAGCGCCGCGGAGTCGATCACGTTCAGGTCCGCCTTGTAGCCGACGGCGATGCGCCCGCGGTCGGCCAGCCCGGCGACCCGCGCGGGCACCGAGGTCAGCTCGCGCACCGCCTGTGCCACCGAGAGCCGTCCCGAGGCACGGTCGCGCACCCAGTGGGTGAGCAGGTAGGTGGGGAACGACGCGTCGCAGATCATGCCGTAGTGCGCGCCGCCGTCGCCCAGGCCGAGCACCACGTCCTCGCGGGGCAGCAGCTCGGCGACGGTGTCCAGGGAGTCGTCGCGGAAGTTGGCGAGTGCCACCAGCAGCATGGCATGCCCGTCTTCGGCCAGCAACAGGTCGTAAGCCTCCTCCAGCGGGCTGACTCCCCGGGCGCGGGCGCGCGCGCCCACGGATTGCGAGGGGGACGGTTCGTAGTCCGGCGGGTCGCCGAGGGGGTACATGTAGTCCCAGGCCTGGGCCATGAACAACAGCGGATGGCCGTCGCCGCTGGGTGAATCCGACAGGATTCGTTGCCGCACTTCGGGTCTGCGCATCTCGGCGACTCGCTCGGCCAGGGGGAACTCGGCGATCTCGCGGTAGCTGGGGTACAGCACGAACGGGTTGCCGGTCAGCTCGAGACCGATCACCAGGCCGATGGGGCGCGGGAAGATCTGGGCGGAGATGTCGCCGCCGGCGGCGTTGGCCTTCTCCACCATGGTCAGCGCGTCGAGGTAGTACGGCTCGCCGCGGTTGCCGATCGCCAGGGTGAACGTCACCGGCAGGCCCACCTCGGCGGCCACGTCGAACACCGTCTGCAGCGCCGGCTGGTAGTCGCCGGCGACCAGGTCGGGCACGAACTGGATCAGCCCGCCACCGGCGTCCTCGACCCCGCGCGCGATGGCCTCGATCTCCTCGCGGGCGGCGTCGTAGCTGGGGATCGGCAGGCCACTCTCGGTCTTGTGCAGGGTCAGCCGCGAGGAGGCGAAACCGAGCGCGCCGACGGCGACGGCCTCGGCGGCCAGCTTGCGCATCATGGCCAGGTCCTCGGCGGTGGCCGGTTCGCGTTCGACGCCGCGCCGGCCCATCACGTAGACCCGCAGCGGCGAGTGCGGCAGCAGCGCGGCGACGTCGATGTCGCGCCGCCGCGACGACACCGCGTCGAGGAACTCGGGGAAGGTCTCCCACGTCCAGGGCAGGCCGTCGACCATCACGACACCGGGGATGTCCTCGACCCCGGCCATGACGTCGACCAGCACATCGTGGTCCTCGGCGCGGCAGGGGGCGAAGCCCACGCCGCAGTTGCCCATCACCGCGGTGGTGACCCCGTGCGCCGACGACGGGGTCAGCCGGTCCGACCACACGGCCTGACCGTCGTAGTGGGTGTGCAGGTCGACGAAACCCGGGGTGACCAGCAGGCCGGTCGCGTCGATCTCCCGGGCGGCGGGCCCGGTCACCGCACCGACCGCGGCGATGCGGCCGTCGCGCACCGCGACGTCGCCGAGGAACGGCTCGCCGCCGAGGCCGTCGACGACGGTGCCGTTGCGCAGTATCAGGTCGTAGGTCATATCCCGAATCTACGGCGGAAATCTACGATGGATTCGTGATCGATCACCTGAGCATCAACTGTTCCGACTGGGCGAAGTCCCAGGAGTTCTACGACAAGGTGCTGCATGTGCTGGGCTACTCCCGCCAGATGGAGTTCGGCCCCGCCGTCGGCTACGGCCGCGACCGGCCGAGCTTCTGGATCGCCGACGCCTCCGCCGGGGGCGTCGACGGTCCCAATCGGGAGGTGCACATCGCCTTCGCGGCCCGCAGCCCCGAGGAGGTGCAGGCGTTCTACCACGAGGCGCTGGCGCTGGGCGCCGAGCCGCTGCACGCGCCGCGGCTGTGGCCGGAGTACCACGAGAACTACTACGGCGCCTTCGTGCGGGATCCCGACGGCAACAACGTCGAGGCCGTCTTCCACGGCGGGGCGTAACGTCGGGGCATGGCCGACTCGACCGCCGCTCAGGAACTGCTGCGTGACGCGTTCACCCGTCTGATCGAGCATGTCGACTCGCTGACCGAGGGGCTGGCCGACGACGTGTCGTTCTACCGCCCCACCCCCGAGGCCAACAGCATCGCCTGGCTGATCTGGCACAGCGCCCGGGTGCAGGACCTGCAGGTCGCCGAGATCGCCGGGGTTCCGCAGGTGTGGACCGACGAGGGATGGGTGGAGCGGTTCGGGCTGGACCTGCCGCGCAACTCCATGGGATACGGGCACACGGCCGCGGAGGTCGGCAAGGTGCGGGCACCGGCGGAGCTGTTGGCCGGCTACTACCACGCCGTGCACGCCATGACCCTGGACTATGTGACCACGGTGTCCGCCGAGGAGCTGGCCCGCATCGTCGACAGCCGCTGGGACCCGCCGGTGACCGCGAGCGTGCGGCTGGTCAGCGTGGTCGACGACTGCGCCCAGCACCTCGGACAGGCCGCCTACGTGCGGGGCATCGCGCCCTGAGTTGACAGGTGTCAACCCCGGTGCGACTCAGGTCACAGCCCGGGGCTACCATGGGCCCCATGACCGCGACACGTCCCACCGTCGAAGACCGTCCGGGCGCTCCGGAGCTGTCCACCACGATCCGCAACCCCGCCACCGGCGCGGTGGCCGGTGAGGTCGCCTGGACCGACCCGGGCGAGGTTCCCGCGATCGCCGCGAGACTGCGTGAGGCCCAGCGCGAGTGGGAGCAGCGCGGGCCGGAGGGTCGCGCCAAGGTGCTGGCGCGGTTCGCGGTGTGGATGGGTGAGCACCGCGAGGAGATCGAACGCCTGCTGATCGCCGAGACCGGCAAGTCGGCCGTCGACGCGGCCCAGGAGGTGCCGCTGATCGCCATGATCACCTCCTACTACGTCAAGACCATGGCCAAGGCGCTGCAGCCCGAGACCCGGCCGGCCTCGCTGCCGTTCCTGTCGATGAAGAAGGTCACCGTGCACTTCCGGCCGCGGGCACTGGTCGGGATCATCGCGCCGTGGAACTACCCGGTGGCCAACGCGCTCATGGACGCCATCGGGGCCCTGGCCGCCGGTTGTTCGGTGCTGTTGAAGCCCTCCGAGCGCACCCCATTGACCGCCGAGGTGTTGCTGCGCGGCTGGCGCGAGAGCGGCGGCCCCGACGTGTTGGCGCTGGCCCAGGGCGCCCGCGCGGTCTCCGAAGCGGTCATCGACGTCGCCGATTTCATCCAGTTCACCGGCTCGTCGGCCACCGGTGTCAAGGTCATGGAGCGCGCCGCGCGCCGCCTGACTCCCGTCAGTCTGGAACTGGGCGGCAAGGACCCGATGATCGTCTGCGAGGACGCCGATATCGCGCTGGCCGCCAACGCCGCGGTGTGGGGTGCGATGTTCAACGCGGGGCAGACCTGTGTGTCGGTGGAACGCGTCTACGTCCTGGAGTCGGTGTACGACCAGTTCGTCGAGGCCGTCGTGCAGGCGGTGAACAACCTGGAGATGGGTGCCGGGGAGGGGCACCACTTCGGTTCGCTGATCGACGAGAGCCAGGTCGCCGTCACCGAGCGGCACGTGGCCGACGCGCTGGCCAAGGGCGCCAAGGCGCTCACGGGCGGCTCGCGGCCGGCCGGCTCGGGCAACTTCTACCCCGCGACGGTGCTGGTCGACGTCGATCACTCGATGCTGTGCATGACCGAGGAGACCTTCGGGCCCACCCTGCCGATCATGAAGGTGCCGAACGTGGCCGAGGCGGTCCGGCTGGCCAATGACAGTCCCTACGGCCTGAGCGCGTCGGTGTTCTCCAGGGACGTCGACCGTGCCCGCGACATCGCGCTGCAGCTGGATTGCGGGGCGGTCAACATCAACGACGTGATCACCAACCTGATGTGCACCACCGCGCCGATGGGCGGCTGGAAGATGTCGGGGATCGGTGCCCGGTTCGGCGGTGCCGACGGCATGCGCAAGTTCTGCCGCCAGGAGACGGTGGTCGCCCCGCGTACCAGCGTCGGCGGCGGGCTGACCTACTACAACGGCTCGCTGAAGATGGCCAAGCGGACCAACAAGTTGCTGGCCAAGATGGCGCTGGCCCGGCCCCGCAAGCTGCTCAAGTAGCACACCGGTTGTTCACCCGCACGTCACCGTCCGGTACCTGCGCGCCGATACGTTTTGGCCGTGCTGCACGCAGACCCCTCCATCACGTACTCGGTTCGCGACGACGATGACGACGACCCGGTGCTGCTGCTGCAGCCGGGCGACCAGGTCGTCGACACCTGGCGGGAGAACTACCCGTACGACGAGCGGATGAGCCGCAAGGACTACGAGGAAGACAAGCGGCTGCTGCAGATCGAGCTGCTCAAGCTGCAGAAGTGGAGCCAGTCCAACGGGCTGCGGCACATCATCGTGTTCGAGGGCCGCGACGCCGCCGGCAAGGGTGGGACCATCAAACGGTTCATGGAGCACCTCAACCCCCGCGGTGCCCGCGTCGTCGCGCTGGAGAAGCCCACCGAGCGGGAACGCACCCAGTGGTACTTCCAGCGCTACGTCGAGCATTTCCCGGCCGCCGGGGAGATCGTGCTGTTCGACCGATCCTGGTACAACCGCGCCGGGGTCGAGCGGGTGATGGGCTTCTGCACGCCCAAGCAGCACGACGAGTTCATGCGCCAGGCGCCGCTGTTCGAGGAGATGCTGGTCAACGACGGCGTCGACCTGATCAAGCTGTGGTTCTCGGTCTCGCCGGCCGAGCAGCGGACCCGCTTCACCATCCGGATGGTCGACCCGGTGCGGCAGTGGAAGCTCTCGCCCACCGACCTTGCCTCGCTGGACAAGTGGGACGACTACACCGCGGCCAAGGAAGACATGTTCGCCAAGACCGACACCGACGTGGCGCCGTGGATCGTGGTCAAGAGCAACGACAAGAAGCGGGCCCGTGTCAACGCCATGCGCTATGTGCTGGGTAAGTTCGAGTACGACAACAAGGACTACGAGGTGGTCGGCCAGGCCGACCCGTTGATTGTGGGACGTGCGCTGACCGACTGACCCGCGCCGGCCCGGTCGGCAGAGGAGGCGCCGTGCGGTTCATCCTGACGGTGCTGCTGTGGCTGATGACGACGGTCGTGCTGGCCGTCGCGGTCCCCGCGGCATGGTTGCAGGTCAACGTCATCGATGCCGACGGGTACGCGGCGTTCACGCAGAAGGCGGCCACCGATCCGGGTCTGCAGCAGGCGATGGCCGGTGAACTGACCACCCAGGTGCTGGCGCTCGCCGATGACGACGGCCTGTCACTGACCCCGGCGGTGGTGCGGGCGGCGGCCAACTCCTACACCAGAAGCTCGGCGTTCCCCGAGCAGTTCGCCGAGGCGAACCGCTTCGCCCACCGGTGGCTGTTCACCGACTCCGTGACCTCCAGCGTCGACGGGCAGGGGCGCTGGGTGATCGACCTGGCGCCGATGCTGTCGAACAACTCGTTGGGCCAGACGCTGGACAGCTACAACATCGACGTGCCGACGTCGTTCCCGGTGCCGTTGACCGAGGATCTCCCGGACGTGCTACGGCCGGGTGGGCTGCAGCAGTGGGCAGCGTGGGGGCCGTGGGTCAGTGTCGGCGCCGCTGTCCTGACCGGTGTGCTGGCGCTGCTCACCCTTGCCGCGGCGCGCTCGCGCGGAAAGACCCTTGCTGCGCTTGGGGTCTCGGCGCTGCTGGTGGGTGGGGCCGGCTGGGCCGGACTGGAGGTCGGCCGTCGCTACGTCGACAACGCACTGAACCAGACCTCCGGCGACATCCGGACGCTGGCGGATTCCGTGGTCACCCAGGCGATCTCGTCGATGCACCAGTGGCTGAACTGGTCGCTGATCGTCGGCGGCGGCCTGGTGGCGCTCGGTGTGGTGGTGGCGATGCTCGGTGGGTTGCGCAGCCGGGACTAGATGCCTCGGTCGGGTAACGAAGCCCACACAGTCGTGGCGCCTTGATCTTGATGTGGGAGGTTCAACGGGACTCAATGTCGACCACCGAGATCGCCGCCGCCACCATCAGAACTGCCGCAGAGGGACAGTCGGGCGACTCGGATGGCAGAAGTAGTCAGAGGCAGATCGTGCGGCGCGACCAGAAGACGACAGTGCCGGCGGCGCTGTGGTGACAGAGCTGATCTTGGGGCGCATCGGCGGCCGCCCGGCAGCCAGTTTTAGATCTGGGAATCACCGATCTCGCGCTGCGAACATGTCTGGTGTCTTATCGATCTCGCAGGGCGGGCGGTCGATCTGGTCGGCGCAGGTAGTGAAACGCCGCGTAGGTTTGTCCGCCGATCTTGATGTGCGATGTCCGCAGAAACGCGATTGCCACTAGGCACAGAGCCGTCAGGACTGCGACGAAAAGTCCTGCACACCAATGAGGTAGCTGGGAAGCGAATAGTAGCGGAGTGCCGGTCGCACAACCTGACCAGTAGACGCGACGCTCGATCGAGTCGGGGGACAGTCGCGACGAACGCCACAGAGGGAAGGTGCTGAGCAGTGAGCCTGCACCGATGCAGGCGATGCCGGTCCACAGCGCAAGGGGCTGCCCCGTGCCCACAATCGGGCCGGCCATGAGGAGCATTCCTGGGTCTGCTTCCTCGCCTCACTTCTCGCTGTCCGACTGGTTGAGCGCGGGCGGTCTGTCCGGTTCGCGGAGGTTGGCGAATGCGGCGAAAATCCGCCCCCTGATCTTGATGTGATTGGTCCAGTTGAAAGCGACACCCACCAGACCCAGGCCGAAGGCAACCGACAGGAATGCCCCGGACCGCCAGTCGGGCGCTTGTGACAGGAATAGCAGGACCAGCCCCAAGCCGCAGCCGGTCCAGTACGTGATCCGCTGGACCGTGTCAGGGGACAGGGTGGCCGACTTCCACAGCGGAAACCAGCCGGACAGCGTTGCTAGACCGATCGCGCTTATACCCAGCCAGAAGAGCACTTTGGACACGGGCTACCAACTTCCTCCGGCAGAGGGTTTGACGTCGAACATCGACCCGACGCCGCCCCCGAGGCTCCCACCTGCTTCGCCGCCTATGAGTGAGGCGGCGACGACGATGGCCGCTGTCGTCCACGGCCCGGTCACCGAGCCGGCAACGGCGGCGGCGCCCCAGGCAGCCCCTGCCCCGCCGAGCACGCTGCCGACCGCGTTGCCGAGATCTTCATTTCGTCCCTCGCCACCCTGGTACCAGTCGTAGGAAGCCATCGTCAGTTGGACGAGGTTTCCGATGTTGCCTGCCCTGCCGGCGATCTTCTGGATCGTTTTCGCGTCGGCGGCCGAAAGGAGGTCCACCGGCAGCGCATGCTTGCCTTGCGGTATGGATCCTGCATAAGCCTCCGTCCCGGCGAGCCAAGGACTCGCGCCGCCGATGAGGCCGCTGATGTACTGCTTGGCCCCTTCCTCGGAGACGCCGGCGGCGGTCAAGGCGAAGTACGCCTGTTTGGTGGTCGTCACCCGACCGAATGCCTCGCCGTCGTCGAGCGTCTGGGTGGCTTGGTCCGGGGTCATCGGTGGGATACCGGCGTAGCCTTGCTCGAGCTGGCTCTGCAGTCTCAGCCGGTTTTGCGCGCGGCTCCGTGCATCGCCGCCCAGGACGGGGTCGGTCGGTAGCGGGCCAACGTAGTTGGCCATCCTGAAGTCGTCGAGACGCTCACCGGCGAGTTGGCGAGCGTCGAGGGTGGCATTGGGATCCGTTGCGGTCGCGAAGTCCCGCAGGCGAGCTTCGGCGGCGGCCTTCTCCGGAGTCATCGGACCCGGCTCTGCCACGAGTTCTTCGTCTTTGGCCCGTTGGGTCGCCTCGTAGTGTTCGGTGCCCGAACGCCCCCGCTGTTGCTGACCGAGTTCGGCGTCTCCGTCGACGTCTTCGATCGCTGCTGGGTCGTAGCCGTGTTCTCGCCGCAGTTCGGTCAGCGACCGGTTGAGTTCCGACGAGTAGTGATCGCGAAGGCCCTCTACCGTTTTCAGGACATTGGCGGTCGACGTGATCGCGTTGTCTTCCAGTGCCGAGGTGTCCTGGTCGTTGGCGAGAGCCCGGCCGATCAGTGCATCGATGTAGTGCAACTGGCCGTTGAGGGTGTCGATCTGCATCGCGGAGAACCGCTGTGTCTCGGCCAGGGTGGCGGCGATGTTGGCGAGATCGGCTCCGATCGCGGGTAGCTGGTCACGCTGCACGAACAGCTTGGTCGTCGCGCGCTGCACCTCGGCGCTGTCGTTGATCGGGTACTCACCGTCTTCACGGTTCCACGAAGCCTGGAACCGCTGTTGCGCGTTGACGAATTCGGTGTAGGTCTCGGAGGTGCAGGCGCCGGCGTTGTAGAAAGCGCGGGCCAGCTCATTGATCTCGCCGGGATCGCCGCTTTGCAGAGTCTCGTCGACGACCCATGGATCGCCGGCGGCGGCGATGAGTTCGCCGACACCGATGTGGGTCAGGTTTGGGTATTCGGGCACAGCACCGTCCGCAACGCTTCGGCGTTGCGCTCCTCCATGTCGACGAAGGCCGATGCAGTGGTGTGGGCCTTGTCGCCGAGCACTCCGAGACGATTCTCGTGGTGCCGTAGCCGAGCGACGTGCTGGGTGTGGGCACCGCTGAGCGCGGACTGGAACGACTCCGCGTCAGCAAACCCTCCGAAGATCCCCGAGGTGACCCTGGCCCGGGAGAGGTTGTCGGCACCTTCCATGGCCAGCCAGGCGGCGTTGTACGACTTTGCGGCCCCGGCCCGCATCTCTTCGACGTCGACGAACACGTTTCCTCCCTCCAGCTAACAATCACGTTAGCGGAGATCGGCCGGTGGTCAATTCACCGCTCGTGGTGGCCGGCCCGTTGCTCCCCTGTTCTCCTGATCGGGGTCGCCTCCTCAGTCGGTCTTTGCGTGCCGGCCCGTGGGCGCGCCCCTGCCCATCGGCTTGCGTCTTCCGATTTCGTAGCCGAGCAGATAGGCCGCCGGCGGTAGCAGCCACAGCGGCACCGATGTCACGAGGATGACGAAACCGGGCAGGTATTGACCTCGAACATGTGGAAGTTTGCGGGTGGCGTCGCCGACCCCGCCGAGGCCGAGAATCACCACCAGCACGGCCACGGATCCCAGGACGGCGAGGTTCCAACCGGCGACGAACACGGCCAGCCCCGTGGTCGCGATCCACACCGCCATCAACCACCACAGGTTGGTGGCGGTCACCGTGCCCATGTAGCTGTCCGGTGGAGGTGCGCGGCGTTCGGCCGGGGCGCGTTCGGCTTCGGTGTTGGGAATGGTGAACGCGATGATGCGACCACCGATCTTGATGTAGGGCGTCGACATGTAGGCGCGGAAGACTGAGATGAGAGAGCAGCCGATCCACACCGCAATGACGCCTCCGGGGCGTAGGTGCCACAGGGCGGCGGTGAAGAAGGCGGCGGCGCCGAGCCATCCACCCCAATAGAGCCGGCGCTCGAGCCGGAGGTCGTTCTTGACGAATGCGGATGCCAGGAGGGCCAAGCCTCCCACGACGGCGCCGCAGACCAGGGCGAATGTCGACCAAGGGGGGACGTCGGTCGACTGCGCGAGGTAGGTCACGGTGCAGTGACGTCAGCGCGCCGGCCAAGTATCACGTCTGGTAGACGTCGCGAACGGCCGCCGAGTTCCTCTCCTCCGTGTCCGCGAACTCCGACGTGGCAATGTGCGCCTTGTCGCCGATGCTTCCGAGCGACGTGCAGTGATCGTTCGCCAGCTGTGCATGCCGGGTGTGTGCGTCGCTGAGTGCCCGATGGAAGGACCTGGCTTCGGCGAACTCACCAAAGATGCCGGAGCCGACTCCGGCGCGGGACAGCCGCCCGGAAGCCTGATCGGCGCTGTCGGCTGCGGTGTAGGACGTGTTGGCGCCGGCGCGAAGACCAGCGAAGTCGACGAACACGAAGTAACCCCCTTGATGTGGTGCTTACTCCATTATTCGGGTTTGCCAGCACAGGGCAAGTCACCGCTGCGAGGGTGGCTTGCGGTGGGGTCGGCAAACTGTAGATTACGGGTCGTGGCGGGGAGGATGGGAGTGCGCAGACCATGACTGCGCCGACTTTTCGCTGGTTCACTGCCGCATCACTGGCTGCCGCCGCCGGTGGAGACCCCTGGCAGGTTGACGACGAGCTTCAAGCGGGGGACCCGGGTGAGATCAGCGGGCTCGCCGACGCGTTTCACGAGGCCGGCAGCCATCTCAAGGATGCCGATGACCAGTTCAACGCGGCCAAGGACCAGTTCACGGCGTCCTGGGATCGGGAGGACACGGTCGAACACCCGATCAACGACGCGGCCGAGGTGAAGAGGGTCAGCGCCGCGCTCGGTGGTCAGCCGGATGAACTCGCCAAGATCGCCGTGTCGTTGCAGCAGATCGCGGCCGCGCTGGCCACCGCGCAGCGGGACAGCGCGGCGCAGATAACCGATCTCAATGCCGACCTGCACGACATCGACAACGAGATCACCCAGGTGATGCAGGAGCTGCCGTATCGGGCCTCCGAGCTCATCGGCGAAGCGCAGCAGCTGACGAAGGCGGTACTGGACAACATCGAGTACATCCGGGGCGCCTACATCACCCAGCTGCAGAGCGGCGAGACGGCGATGATGGAGTCCGGCTACGTTCCCGACGCCGTCGACGAGTCGGACGGAACTCCCGGGGACTCACCGCAGGAGGCGGCGGACCAGTACGCGAAGTCGGGCCAGCTGGCCAAGGACCGGGCGACCGTCGAGGAAGCCGTCCGCCGCCACGGTGGCGGCCGAATCGGTCACCTCCATTGGGAGATGGATGAGATTGCGGCCGCCCGGCGTCTCGATGACTACGCCATCGTGACCGACCCCGCCAACGGCGCGGCCCGCTATGGCGATGCGCATGAGCAGGATGAGGCGGCGCGCCTGGCGGGAAGCCGGTTGGGCGACTTCAATCTGGCCAGCTCGACGGGTCCGGTGGCCAAGGACCCCGTCCTCGGTGGAGACATGCGAGACCGCGCAAGACAGCGCCTGCTGATGCAGCGCCAGCTTCAGGACGCCCAGCTCCCGTGGAGCCCGACTCCGATGTCCGCCGACGACGCGACGCGGAAAATGAACCAGCTCGAGGTGCAGGACAGGGCGCGCACCCTGACGCGGCTGCACGAGCAGCTCCAGGACTGCGGGATGTCCCCGAGTGGTGCTGCCGCAGTGGTGGACGGCATCTCCCAAGGGGTTATGCCACAGGAGTACCTTGATGCCGCAGCGGCCGCCGGCACAGTGTTCGACAACGGGAAAGACGCAGTCGATGCATTCAGCGACAGGTTGCCTCAAGGGCGTCACTGGAAACCGGGCATTGCTTTCACGGAAGCCGACATTGAGGCGTTGTCCAAACTCGGAGGACGCCTTGGTGCCGTAGGTAGCGCCCTCGAATTCGGCGTAGGCGTGTACGACATCGCCGTCAACGACGCCTCACCGGTCGACGTTATAGCGAAAGCCGGCGGCGGGTTCGCCGGGGCCGTCGCTCTCGGACAGTTTGGAGCATGGGGCGGGGGGGCCGTGGCAGGTCCTCCGGGCGCATTCGTGGGAGGGCTGGTGTTCGGGACAGCGGGTGCCTTTGGTGGTGAGAAAGCTGCAGAGAGAATAGTGGATTGGATCAGAAATTGACCAAAGCAGGGGGGGCCGTGTGAGCACGCTGCCTATCGCAGCGGGGCCGTCAGTCGACAACCCGCACACGCTGGTCTTCTTCGTTGCGGCTCTACTGTCCTTGGCGCTGACCTTCATCCCCAAGGGCAACAAGCGAAGCCTGAGCTGGCAGCGAAAGGTGTACTGGAGCGGGACTTTCGGTGCCGCCGTGTGCGCCTTCATCGCATCGATTCCCAACTTCACCACGGGTGCCCTCCTCGCGGCTTTCGCGGTCTTCCTCATGACGGTTTCTGCGTACTTCACGAGTCAGTACATCAAGATCGGTAGCCGAGTAATCGCCTTCCAGAGCGCGACCGACCTGACTGATCGTGCTGGCGGAAGTGGCGAACTGACCGACGACGAACCATACGGTTCTCGAGTTTCTGCCGCGAAGATGTGGTGGTTGGCCGTACCGTCTGTCGGAATCGGGTCGGTCAACTTGTTCGGCTACCTCTACGACAACGACGGACTGGTTTACGGGCTGCTCGGGCTGGGCATCTTGGTCGCGACAGGACTCCTCATCGGCTGTGGCGACGGTCTATGGCGACAGCGCGTCGCCCGCGGGCAGTACCTTCAGTTCGCGATCGTGGCTGTGATCTCGGCCGGCATCTTTGCGGTGAGCTATCTCGTGGCCTACTCGGCCGCACTTCGGTGGAAGGACTCTTCCAGATGAGCCGTGGCCTGCTGTGCACTGATGAGGCGGATGTAGTGATCGGTGTACACGCGGGGCTACCCCCTCGTTCGCCGCGCGCCGATCTCAGGGTGGCAAGAATACTTGGGGAAGAGGAGTCCTTGGGGAGGAGAAGAGGAGGGTGTGCGGACGAGGCCGCGGAGTGTCCGCACGGGGCGAAGGGGTGGTGAGGAACCTAGGTGACGAACCCAAGCGCAGTCGCGATGCCCACATTCGACGATCCGCACACGGTCGTCTTTTTCGTGTTGTCGATGCTCTGTCTCGCGGTCGCGGTCGCGCCGCTACCTAGTCGTTTTGACTTGCGTTCGCAGCGATACGCGTACTGGAGTGGCGTCGGTGGCGCGTCCGTGTTCGCGTTTCTCGCGGCTTTGCCTGATTGGACGTCCGCGATCGTTCTGTTCTTGACGGTGTGGGTTGTGATGGTGATCCCCGCCTACTTCAGCTCGCCGTACATCAAGGTTGGTGGCAAGGTCGTCGCATTTCACATCGACGACAGCCAAGCTGAATCACCGCAACGTGGAGCTGACGCAACACCGCGAACCGGGGCTGAGGTCGATTCGGAACCCGATTCCTATGCCGGGCGCGTCACCGCGGCCAAGATGTGGTGGCTGTTGATCTTCGCAGTCGGCATCTGTTCATTCAACGTCGGTGTGCACTTCATCGATGAAGACACTGACAAGCCGTGGCTGTGGATAGTCACCGCTGTCGCACTGGTGTTGATTGCCTTGGCCTTTGGTCATGGCGATGCGAGTTGGGGCTATGCGGTTGCGCGTGGCCAGTATGTGCAATTTGGCATCATCACTCTCATCAGTGCAGGTGTATTCGCCGTTGTGTATCTCGTCGCCTACCGCGCGGGCCGCCGCTGGCCGCTCCGTCCGAAGCGGTCGATGGAGTACCGGGCCCATCCACGGTTTCATGAGGATGAGCGTTGAGGTGGTGCGGGATTCGACTCGTGTAAGGCACGAAAGTCGGTGCACCCTGGGAGTCCCTCTGCGGATGTCCAGGCGGAGCCGTGGGCAGTGATAGGAGGTGAGCATGCAGGTATTCGAGTCGAACAGCCATGCTGTTCATTCACCCCAGACGCCATATTTCATTGCGGCGGCGTTCCTCTTCTTGGCGTTGACGCAGCTTCCACTTATCGTCCGCAGGGGTGAGAGTTTCGCCCGCTTCTGCTACTGGGGCGGTACGGCGGGAGCGGCCGTATGCGCCTTGATCGCTGCGATCCCGGACTGGGTCGGTGGCATTGTCTTCTCGGCGGTCACCCTGTTTGCGATGACGCTGACGGCCTACTTCGCCACCCACTACATCAAGATTGCCGGCAAGGTCTACACCTTCCACATTCAGCGTGACCGGTCCCAGCGCAAGGACTCCGATGCCGACCCGTGGAGGCTGCCCGAGGGCTATCCGGATGCGTACGGCACCGGTGTGACGGCGGCAAAGATGTGGTGGTTGCTGGTCCCGTGTTCAGCGCTGTGCACCTTTACGGCCGTCACCCAGTTCGCCGACTCTGCCGGAACCGGGCTGGTGATCGCTGCAGTGGCAGCTATTGTGCTGCTGGCCCTGGGATTCGGGTATTTCACCGACGGCAGCTGGGGATATCCGCCGGCGCGGGGCCAGTACGTGCAATTCGCGCTCGTGTCGATCCTCTCCGCGGGCGTCTTCGCGGTGTTCTACCTGCTGGCTTACGCAACGGGGCGCCGCTGGCCACTGCGCAACAAGAAATCGCTGGAATACCGTGCGCATTCACACTTCCACGAGAAATAGACGGCGCCCATACGACGATGAGCTCGTGAGCTAGGCCGTGATGACGACGCAAGCAGCAGCGACGCTCTCGTTCAGTGATCCGCACACACTCATATTCTCGATTGCGGCGATGTTGTGCCTGGTACCCACCTTCATTCCGTGGGGCGACGGGCGCAGCCTGAGCTGGCAGCGCAAAGTGTACTGGAGCAGCACGTTCGGTGCTGCCACCTGTGCGTTCATCGCATCGCTTCCGAGCGTGTTCACAGGAATCCTTCTTGCCGCGTTCGCGATTTTTCTGATGGCGCTGCCCGCATATTTCTCCACCCAGTACATCAAGATCGGAAGGTGGGTCATCGCCTTCCGGAGCGCGACGGACCTCACCGCCGGCCGCACAGACTCCGGCGAACCCCTCGGTGACGAGCCCTACAGCTCGAAGGTTTCCGCCGCGAAGATGTGGTGGCTCATGGTTTTCGGGGTGGGGATCGGCGCCGCGAACCTGTTGATCTATGTCGTCGATCGGGAGGACCTACGTTACGGCCTCCTCGGCCTCGGGATCATCGTGGCGGTCGGTGCGCTGTTCGGCTTCGGCGACGCGAGCAGCGCCCAGCGGGTAGCCCGTGGCCAGTACGTGCCCTTTACCGTCATCGTGCTGATGACCGTGGGCATCTTCGGCCTCTGCTACCTGGCGGCCTATGCGGCCACACTTCGGTGGAAGCAGACGCCCAGATAGGTCACGTCCCGCCCAGCACCCGCCACAGGAACGAGTAGCTCAACGCCGACTTGAAGGCGGTCTGGGCGTTGTCGGCGGCGCCGGCATGGCCGCCCTCGATGTTCTCGTAGTAGCGCACCCGGTGTCCCACGGCTTCCAGGGCCGCGGTCATCTTGCGGGCGTGGCCGGGGTGCACCCGGTCATCGCGGGTGGAGGTGGTCATGAGCAGCGGCGGATAGGTCCGGTCGGGTGAAATGTTCTGGTAGGGCGAGTATTCGGAAATGAAGGCCCAGTCGTCGGGATTGTCCGGGTCGCCGTACTCGGCCACCCAGGAGGCGCCGGCGAGCAGCAGGTGGAAGCGCTTCATGTCCAGCAGCGGCACCTGGCACACCAGGGCGCCGAAACGCTCCGGGTACTTGGTCAGCATGATGCCCATCAGCAGGCCTCCGTTGCTGCCGCCCTGTGCGCCAAGCTGTTCGACGGTGGTGATGCCGCGCTTGACCAGATCGGCGGCCACCGCGGCGAAGTCCTCGGCCACCAGGTGGCGGTTCTCCCGCATCGCCTGCGTGTGCCAGTTCGGCCCGTACTCGCCCCCGCCGCGGATGTTGGCCAGCACGTAGGTGCCGCCGCGAGCGAGCCACAGCCGGCCCAGCACGCCCTCGTATCCCGGCGTGCGGGCAACCTCGAATCCGCCGTAGCCGCCCAACAGCGTGGGGCGGGGCCCGGACGAACCGCGCGGCCCGACCACGAAGTACGGGATCTGGGTGCCGTCCTCGGAGGTCGCGAAATGCTGATCGACGGTGATGCCCTCGGCGTCGAAGAACGACGGCGCGGCCTTGACGCGCTCCGGGGGTTCGGTGCCGAACTGGCGCAGCAGCTGCGACGGTGCGGTGAAACTGCTGGAGTCCAGGAAGACCTCGTCGCCCTGGTCGTCGGCGGCGATCACGACGGTGTTGGTGTTCGGCGGAATGCCGGGCATCGGCTCTGTGGTCCACTGTCCGGGGGTCACGACGTGCAGGCGGCTGGCGACGTCGGACAAGGTGACCAGGATCAGCCGCTCACGGGTCCAGACGAATTGGTGCAGCGCGGTGTGCGCGTCGGGTTCGAAGACCACGGTCAGCTCCGCGGTGCCGTCGAGGAACTCGTCGAAGTCGGCGGCCAGCAGCGCCCCGGCGGGATAGCTGGCCCGCCCGGTGTTCCACTCGGTGCGCAGCTCGATCAGCAGCCAGTCGCGATGCGCGGAGACCGTGGCGTCGGTGGGGGCGTCGATCCGGACGAGTTCGCCTGAGCGCAACAGGTAGACCTCGTCGTTGAAGAAGTCGGTGGCCCGGCGCAGGAAGGTCCGTTCATAGCCGGGTGTGCGGTCCACCCCGGCGGCGACGATCACATCGGTGGCGGGGCCGGTGAACACGGTTTCGGCGTCGGCGAGTGGCTGCCCGCGCCGCCAGCGTTTGACGATGCGCGGGTAGCCGGACTCGGTCAGCGAGTCCGGGCCGAAGTCCGTGCCGATGAGCACCGTGTCGGGGTCCTGCCAGGTGACGTGGGTCTTGGCCTCGCCGACCTCGAACCCGTCGGCGACGAATCGCCGTGATTCCATGTCGAATTCCCGGACCACCGCGGCGTCGGAGCCGCCCCGGGACAGGCTGATCAGCGCGCGGGTGAAGTCGGGTTCGATGACGTCGGCGCCGGCCCACACCCAGTTCGCGTCGTCGTCGCGGGCCAGGGCGTCGACGTCGACGAGCACGTCCCAGTCGGGTTCCTCGGACCGGTAACTGTCCAGGGTGGTGCGCCGCCACAGGCCGCGCGGATTGGCGGCGTCGCGCCAGAAGTTGTAGAGGTACTCACCCCGGCGGCGCACGTAGGGGATTCGGCTGTCGGTGTCGAGCACCTCCAGGGCTTCACGGCGCATCTGTTCGAACCGGTCGTCGCACAATTCGGCCAGGGTCGGCTCGTTGTGTGCGCGCACCCAGTCCAGCGCGTCGTCGCCGGTGATGTCCTCGAGCCACAGGTGGGGGTCGTCCGTCACCCCACCATTGTGTCCTCGGGCGTAGTGTGAGCTGTATTACGACCTGCAAAACCGACATCGACACCGGACCCAGGACGAACCGATGACCCCTCCTTCCCGAGTGCTGGTGACCAGTGCGGCGGCCGCGCAGTTGACCCGCCTGCACCAGCAGCACGGCCCGGTGATGTTCCACCAGTCCGGTGGGTGCTGCGACGGGTCCTCCCCGATGTGTTATCCGGACGGTGATTTCGTCGTCGGCGATCGTGATGTGCTGTTGGGGCTGCTCGACGTCGGCGACGCCGGGGTCCCGGTGTGGATCTCCGGCCCGCAGTTCGAGGCGTGGAAGCACACTCAGCTGGTCATCGACCTGGTGCCCGGACGCGGCAGCGGGTTCAGCCTGGAGGCCCCCGACGGGGTCCGTTTCCTGTCCCGCGGGCGGGCCTTCACCGACGCGGAGAACGAGCAGCTGGCCGGGGTGCCGCCGTTGACCGGCAAGGACTACGAGGGCGGCAGGCGGCCGGCGGTTCCGCGTGGCGAGGTGGTGGCCGAGGCCGCCGACGCCTGCGCGATTCCGATCCGATAACAGCACGGCCACGGCCTCATACGAGCCTCGGGCCGACGGGGTTCGGCCACGTAATGTCATGGGTGTGATTCCCCTTCCACGGCCTTGGTGGCTGACCAGCGCGATGCTGGTCGGCTGGGCGACGGGGCTCATGGCTGGCATCGTCGCGACCCTCCTGGTCACCGCGCCCGTGCGGCCCGACGTGGCCATCGCCCTGGCGCTGGGTGTGCCCGGCGTGGCGGGTCTGGCCGCCGTGCTGTTCTCCGCCTACCGCTGGGTGACCGCCTTCGGTGCGTTTCTGCTGGCCCTGGGTCCCGGGTGGTTCGTGGCCCTCGTGCTGATGCAGGTGATGTCCGGTGGCTGACTCCTTGCAGGACTATCTCGACACCGGGGTCATCGACACCGAGGCGCTGCCGGAGACCGAACCGCAGGCGTCGCCGATCTTCGACACCGGCCCGCACCCGGAACCGCTGCGTTCGGCGGGGGCGCCGGAGTCACCATCGCCGGAGTCATCATCGCCGGAGTCACCGCCGGAGCAGACCGGGGCCGAGGACCACAACCCCTACCGGATCCGACGGCCGGACCGGGGCGCGCCGAAGTCGGGCCCGACCCCCATCCCGGCCGCCTCGGTGGTGCTGCCAGGGCAGCTGCAGTTCCTGAAGCGGTGGAAGTTCGCGCTGGTGGTCCTCGCTATCTGGATCCCCGCCGCCGCGGTGGGCCTGGCCCTGTACTACTGGTGGTTTCACGCGCTGGACAAGACCTGGCCGGATTTCGGGGCGCTGTTCTACGTCGTGGTCTGCGTGGTCACGGCCATGCTGGTGGCGATGGGGGACCGCAGGCCGACGGTGACCGCGATGAGCCTGGGGCTGATCTCGGCGCCGTTCGCCTCGGGGATGTCGGCCGCCGCGCTCTACGGCAGCTACGTCTTCGGCTGGCTGGCGCCCTAGCCGAGGGGACCGATTTTCGGAGCGCTCCATCCCCGAGGTTCCGCGCCGCCATGGCCGCCCCACTAGGGTGGACCCGTGACCCACTATGACGTCGTTGTTGTCGGAGCCGGTCCCGGCGGTTACGTCGCGGCCATTCGTGCTGCCCAACTCGGGCTCAAGACCGCCATCGTCGAGCCGAAGTACTGGGGCGGGGTGTGCCTCAACGTCGGCTGCATCCCCTCGAAGGCCCTGCTGCGCAACGCCGAGCTCGCGCACCTGTTCAACAAGGAAGCCAAGACCTTCGGGATCAGCGGCGAGGCCACCTTCGACTACGGGGCGGCCTTCGACCGCAGCCGCAAGGTCGCCGACGGGCGGGTCGCCGGTGTGCACTTCCTGATGAAGAAGAACAAGATCACCGAGATCCACGGCTACGGGAAGTTCACCGATGCCCACACGCTGAGCGTGGATCTCAACGAGGGCGGCACCGAGACCCTCACCTTCGACAACGCCATCATCGCCACCGGCAGCAGCACCCGCCTGGTGCCGGGCACCTCGCTGAGCGAGAACGTGGTCACCTACGAGAAGCAGATCCTGTCCCGCGAGCTGCCCGGGTCGATCATCATCGCCGGGGCCGGCGCCATCGGCATGGAATTCGCCTACGTGATGAAGAACTACGGCGTCGACGTCACCATCGTCGAGTTCCTGCCCCGGGCACTGCCCAACGAGGACGCCGAGGTCTCCAAGGAGATCGAGAAGCAGTACAAGAAGCTCGGCGTGAAGATCCTGACCGGCACCAAGGTGGAGTCCATCGACGACGACGGGTCCACGGTGACGGTCACCGTCAGCAAGGACGGCAAGTCCGACACGTTGAAGGCCGACAAGGTGCTGCAGGCGATCGGTTTCTCACCCAACGTCGAGGGCTACGGACTCGACGCCGCCGGCGTGCAGCTCACCGACCGCAAGGCCATCGGCATCGACGACTACATGCGCACCAGCGTGGGCCACATCTACGCGATCGGCGACGTCACCGGCAAGCTGATGCTGGCCCACGTCGCCGAGGCGATGGGGGTGGTGGCCTCCGAGACCATCGCCGGTGCGGAGACCCTGGCCCTGGGCGACTACCGGATGCTGCCGCGCGCGACCTTCTGCCAGCCGCAGGTGGCCAGCTTCGGTCTGACCGAGCAGCAGGCCCGCGACGAGGGATACGACGTCAAGGTCGCCAAGTTCCCGTTCACCGCCAACGGCAAGGCGCACGGCCTGGGCGACCCGACCGGGTTCGTCAAGCTGGTCGCCGACGCCAAGTACGGCGAGCTGCTGGGCGGGCACCTGATCGGACCCGACGTCTCGGAGTTGCTGCCCGAGCTCACACTGGCACAGAAGTGGGACCTGACCGCCAACGAGCTGGCCCGCAACGTGCACACCCACCCGACCCTGTCCGAGGCGCTGCAGGAGTGTTTCCACGGCCTCACCGGCCACATGATCAACTTCTGATCGATGCGAGTTGCGGCGATCCTCTCGGCGGCGCTGGGCGCGGCACTGGCCGTGGCCGGACCGGCAGCCGGACCGGCGGGGGCCGCCCCCGAGGCGCCGGACCTCGGCGACTATCGCGAGGCTCCGGTCGGACCGTTCCTCGACGGCGCCACCAATGGCGGCGAGGTGTACTTCCAGACGCCCGACGGCCTGCTCTGCGGCATCCGCCCGGCGCAGGGCCGGGCGGGATGTGACGGCGCGCTGCCGGGCACGACGACGGGCGCCAACGAAATCGTGATGTCCGCCGATCCCGCCGCCCGGGGGCTGCGGATCACCCCGACGCCGCAGTTCGTCAAGCCCACCGGACGGGCTGCCCCCGTGCTGGCCGCCGGCGACAAGATCCTCTTCGAGGACTTCGCGTGCGCCACCGGCGAGGACGCGCTCACGCTGTGCACGCAGGGAACCCCGGCCGCGCAGTGGATGGTGATCGGGCCGGAGGGCACCGCGGTGGGCCCCGCGACCCCGGGGCTGCCGTCGGGCTTCCCCGACCCCAACGATTTCGTGGTGGGTGACCAGAGCTACCTGGTGGGCATCGGACCGAAGAACCTGTTCCCGGTGTTCACCACCTCCGGCGGTCTGCAGTGCAAGATCCAGATGTCGCGCGGCGGCGAGATCGGTTGCGACGGGCCGCTTCCCGGAGTCGAGAACGGTGACGACGAGGTGTTCGCCCAGTTCCCCGGAGCGGTGGGCACCCGCAGGGCGGGACACCCGCCGTTCTCCACCCCCGCCTACCCGGGGCCGATCCTGGAACTGCCCGCCGGCCACCGCATCGATTCGTTCGGCGCCACCTGCATGGCCACCGACGACGGCGGGGTGGCGTGCTTCGGGATGGTCGACGGGAAGGCGCAGGGCTTCCGGGTGAGCGCCGAGGATACCGCCACCTTCTAGACCCGGAGGCTAGTCCCGGAAGCTAGTCCGGGAAGTCCAGCGGCAGTCGCAGTGAGTTCATGGTCGCCGCCAGGGAGTCGTACTGGCCTGCCAGGAAACAGAATTCGATCAGCTGCCGACTGTCCAGATGGGTCGTCAGCGCCGTCCAGGTCTCCGGGCTGACGCCGCGTTCCAGCACGTACTCGTCGGTGGCGGTGAGCAGGGTCCGCTGCCGGTCGCTGAGGCCCTGCGCGGTGGGTCCCTCGAAGATTCTCTGCTGCAGCGCGGGGTCGAGGCCGCGGGAGCGTGCCAGCCTGCGGTGCTGCTGCAGTTCGTATTCGCAGTTGCGCAGGTGCCCGACCCGCAGGATTACCACCTCGGCGTCCTTGCGGGAGAGCCGGCCCCAGTACAGCTGCACACCGCTGAACGGCAGCCAGGTCCAGAACAGCGCACTGTGCCGGGACAGGGCGTTGAACAGGTGAAACTGTTGTGCTCGGATGCGGCGGGCGCCCATCCGGCAGATCACCCAGTTGATCGGGCCGATCTGGCGCAGGTCACTGGAGACGGGGACGCGGGCGGGTTCGGCGGTCATGTTCCTCGGTTCTCGACGTGGACGGCTCCGGGCGCTTCCTGCCGTCGGCTCACTTTTTCACAAGGTAGGGGGAGACGGTGCTGCGGTGCTCGTTGAGGTCCAGGGCGCGGCCCAATGCCGGGAACGCCCGCTGCGGGCAGATGTCGCGTTCGCAGACCCGGCAGCCCGCGCCGATCGGGGTGGCGACATCGCCGGAGAGGTCGAGCCCCTCGGAGTAGACCAGCCGGTGGGCATGGCGCAGTTCGCAACCCAGCCCGATGGCGAAGGTCTTGCCGGGTTGCCCGTAGCGCGCTGCCCGGCGCTCGATGGTGCGGGCCACCCACATGTAGTTGCGCCCGTCGGGCATCTGGGCGATCTGCACCCCGATCTTGCCGGGGTTGGCGAACGTCTCGTAGACGTTCCACAGGGGGCAGGTCCCACCCGTGGAGGAGAAGTGAAAACCCGTGGCCGACTGCCGTTTCGACATGTTCCCGGCCCGGTCGACCCGGACGAACGAGAACGGCACCCCCCGCATCGAGGGCCGTTGCAGCGTCGAGAGCCGGTGGCAGATGGTCTCGTAACTGATCGAGTAGAACGCCGAGAGCCGCTCGACGTCGTAGCGGAAGCGCTCGGCGACCTCGTGGAACTGCCGGTAGGGCAGGACCGTCGCGGCGGCGAAGTAGTTGGCCAGTCCCAGCCGGGCCAGTGTGCGCGACTCGTCGCTGGTGAACTTGCCCTCCTCGACGAGCTGGTCGATCAGGTCGCCGAACTCCAGGTAGGCCAGCTCGGCGGCGAGCCGGAACACCTGCTGGCCGCCGGAGAGCTGGCTGCTGATCTCCAGGGTCCTGGTGTCCGGGTCGTAGCGGTGCAGCAACGTGTCGCCGAGGTCGGTGCGCCGCACCACCCGGACGCCGTGTACCTGGTTGAGACGCTGGGTCAGGTCCCCGGCCAGCTCACCGCGGTGCAGGCGCATCCGGATCGTCAGGTCCTCCGCGGCGGTGTCGAGCTCGTGCAGATAGTTCTGCCGCTGGTAGAAGTAGTCGCGGACCTCTTCGTGCGGCATGCTGATCGAGGCGCTTCCGCTGCCCTCGTTGAAGCGGTCCTCGGTGGCCGCGGCCAGCCGGGCGGCGGTGATCCGGTACCGCCGGTGCAGGTTGACCATCGCCCGGGCCAGCGCGGGGTGGGCGCTGACGCAATCGGCGATCTCGGCCGGATCGACCTCGGCGTCCAGATCGCGATCCAGCGTCACCTCGCGCAGCTCGGCCACCAGCCGGGTGTCGTCCTGCGACGAGAAGAACGTCGCGTCGACCCCGAACAGCTCGGTGATGCGCAACAGCACCGCCACCGTCAGCGGCCGGACGTCGTGCTCGATCTGGTTGAGATAGCTGGGTGAGATGTCGAGCATCTGCGCCAGCGCGGCCTGGCTGAAGCCCCGTTCGCTGCGTAGTTGGCGCACCCGCGAGCCGACGAACGTCTTAGCCACGTTGCCAGGCTACCCGGGTGTGAAGAGGGTCTTCGCAGCCTTGGCAGACCGGGCAGGTGGCAGCGGGACGAGCACCTTTGGCATGATCGCCCGGGGAAGGGCAGGACGGGGAAGAGGCAGGCATGGCAGCCGACAAGGCGACCGCGGGACTGACATCGGCGATGATGGCCGTGCCGGACCCGCATCCCGATGTGTTCGACCGGAACTGGCCGCTACGGGTCGGCGACATCGACCGCACCGGCAGACTCCGGTTCGACGCGGCTTGCCGGCACATCCAGGACATCGGCCAGGACCATCTGCGTGAACTGGGTTTCGAGGAGACCCATCCGCTCTGGATCGTGCGACGCACCGTGATCGACCTGATCCGTCCGATCGAGTTCCAGGACATGCTGCGGTTGCGCCGCTGGTGTTCGGGCACGTCGAACCGCTGGTGCCAGATGCGGGTGCGCATCGACGGGCGCAAGGGCGGGCTGATGGAATCGGAGGCGTTCTGGATCAACATCAGCCGCGAGACCCAGGGGCCGGCGCGCATCTCCGACGACTTCCTGGAGGGGCTGCAACGCACCACCGACGTGGACCGGTTGCGGTGGAAGGCCTATTTGAAGGCCGGCAGCCGCGACGACGCCCAGGAGATCCGGGAGTATCCGGTCCGGGTGTCGGATATCGACCTGTTCGACCACATGAACAACGCCGTCTACTGGACCGTCATCGAGGACTTCCTCTTCACGAATCCGCATCTGCTGGCCGGCCCCGTGCGGGTGGCCATCGAGCACGACGCCGCCGTGGCGCTGGGTGACAAGCTGGAGCTGCTGACCCACGTCTACCCGCCCGGCTCGACCGACAGGTTCGGGCCGGACCTCGTCGACCGCACTGTTACAACGCTCACATATGCCGTCGGCGACGAGACGAAAGCCATCGCGGCGATCTTCCCGCTTTAACAGTACGGTTGTCCGTTATTTGTCGGCGCTGACCTGCGCCAACGACGTTACTTGCCGGTAGCTTCTGAAACGGTTCAGCTCTTCGTAACCTTCGCAACATTTGCAAATTCACGCGGTGATGTTGCCAAAATTGGCAAGTGAAACGGGTGGACCTGCGTATATGGCCGATGGCAAGCTGTTGTTAACACACCAGTGAAGTTGCTTCGGCGTTAACAAACCGGTGATCCCGGCGACGCCTGAAGCGCTTGCAAGTTACCGAGTTCTCGTCATTCTCATCCGTGGAGGAGCACGTCCACATGTCCACCGTTGGCACCCCGAAATCCCCCGAACAGATCCAGCACGACTGGGACCACAACCCCCGCTGGAAGGGCATCACCCGTACCTACACCCCGCAGGACGTCGTCGCGCTGCAGGGCCACGTCGTCGAGGAGGCCACCCTGGCCCGCCGCGGCGCCGAGGTTCTCTGGGAGCAGCTGCACGAGATGGACTTCGTCAACGCGCTCGGCGCGCTGACCGGCAACATGGCGGTCCAGCAGGTCCGCGCCGGGCTGAAGGCCATCTACCTGTCGGGCTGGCAGGTCGCCGGTGATGCGAACCTGTCCGGCCACACCTACCCCGACCAGAGCCTGTACCCGGCAAACTCGGTGCCGCAGGTGGTGCGTCGCATCAACAACGCACTGCTGCGCGCCGACGAGATCGCCAAGGTCGAGGGTGACCGCTCGGTGGAGAACTGGCTGGCCCCGATCGTCGCCGACGGCGAGGCCGGCTTCGGCGGCGCGCTGAACGTCTACGAGCTGCAGAAGGCGATGATCGCCGCCGGTGTCGCCGGTTCGCACTGGGAGGACCAGCTGGCCTCGGAGAAGAAGTGCGGTCACCTCGGTGGCAAGGTGCTCATCCCCACCCAGCAGCACATCCGCACGCTGACCTCGGCGCGGCTGGCGGCCGACGTGGCCGACGTCCCGACCGTGGTGATCGCGCGCACCGATGCCGAGGCCGCGACGCTGATCACCTCCGATGTCGACGAGCGCGACCGCCCGTTCATCACCGGCGAGCGCACCGCCGAGGGCTTCTACCGGATCAAGAACGGCCTGGAGCCCTGCATCGCCCGCGCCAAGGCCTACGCGCCGTACTCCGACCTGATCTGGATGGAGACCGGCACCCCGGACCTGGAGCTGGCCAAGAAGTTCGCCGAGGGCGTCAAGAGCGAGTTCCCCGACCAGATGCTGGCCTACAACTGCTCGCCGTCGTTCAACTGGCGCAAGCACCTCGACGACGACACCATCGCGAAGTTCCAGAAGGAACTCGGCGCGATGGGCTTCAAGTTCCAGTTCATCACGCTGGCCGGCTTCCACGCCCTGAACTACTCGATGTTCGACCTGGCCTACGGCTACGCCCGCAACCAGATGAGCGCCTACGTGGAGCTGCAGGAACGCGAGTTCGCCGCCGAGGAGCGCGGCTACACCGCCACCAAGCACCAGCGTGAGGTGGGTGCCGGCTACTTCGACCGGATCGCCACCACCGTCGACCCGACCAGCTCGACCACCGCGCTGACCGGCTCGACCGAAGAGGGCCAGTTCCACTGAGCCTGCGGTCACCCGGCCACTGAGCCGAGTCGACAGCGACCGAGTTGATAGCGTCAGGCCCCGTCCGCACGCCGCGGGCGGGGCCTGACCGCTGTGAGGAGATCCAGGTGAGCATCCAGGTGAGTATTGAGCGGGTCGGCGTCGTCGGCGCCGGGCAGATGGGCGCCGGCATCGCCGAGGTCTGCGCCAAGGCCGGTGCCCAGGTGCTGGTCTACGAGCCGACCGAGGAGCTGATCACCGCGGGCCGCGCGCGCATCACCGGGTCGCTGGACCGCGCCGCGGCGAAGGGCAAGCTCTCCGAATCCGATCGCGACGCGGCCGCCGCGCGTCTGACCTTCACCACCGACATGGCCGACCTGGCCGACCGTCAGCTGGTGATCGAGGCGATCATCGAGGACGAGACGGTCAAGACGACGGTCTTCGCCGAGCTGGACCGGATCGTCTCCGATCCCGACGCCGTCCTGGCCTCCAACACCTCGAGCATCCCGATCATGAAGATCGCCGCCGCCACACAGAATCCGAGCCGGGTGCTGGGCCTGCACTTCTTCAACCCGGTTCCGGTGCTGCCGCTCGTCGAGCTGGTCAGCACGCTCGTGACCAGCGAGGACGCCGCCGCGCGGGTCGAGGCGTTCGCCTCGGAGGCGCTCGGCAAGCAGGTGGTGCGCTGTGCGGACCGTTCCGGTTTCGTGGTCAACGCCCTGCTGGTGCCCTACCTGCTGTCGGCGATGCGGATGGCCGAGGCCGGGATCGCCGAGGTCGAGGACATCGACACCGCGGTCGTGGCGGGGTTGTCGCACCCCATGGGGCCGCTGCGGCTGTCCGACCTGATCGGGCTGGACACCCTCAAGCTCATCGCCGACAAGATGTTCGACGAGTTCAAGGAACCGCTCTACGCGCCGCCGCCGTTGCTGCAGCGGATGGTCGAGGCGGGCCTGCTCGGAAAGAAAGCCGGTCGCGGCTTCTACACCTACCAGTGACCACCTACTGGGGATCTGACCCGAAAACCTGGTGAAAAGCTGGGGGCCGACTTATTGGAGGGACCGCCATTGGCATTGCGGGATTCGGTTAGCTAGCCTCTCCTGCGATGGAACGATAGGTTCCGGTCGGGTCGCAACGTGACTACCTGGCTCGCCCTGAGAGGTGTCTTCCTCCTCGGGCGGGGCGTAGGTTCCGATCTGTAGTACTCAAAATAGGCAAGGGGTTGTGTACGCATGTCCGGTGCGGAAACCGAATTGGAACCGTTCTACGAGGAATCGCAGTCGATCTACGACGTCTCCGATGAGTTCTTCGCGCTGTTCCTGGACTCGACGATGGGCTACACGTGCGCGTACTTCGAGCGCGACGACATGACCCTGGAGGAAGCGCAGCTGGCGAAGTTCGACCTCGCCCTGGGCAAGCTGAACCTGGAACCCGGGATGACGCTGCTCGACGTCGGCTGCGGCTGGGGCGGTGCCCTCAAGCGCGCCGTGGAGAAATACGACGTCAACGTCATCGGCATCACGCTCAGCCGTAACCAGAGCGAGTACACCCGCCGGCTGATGGCCGGGATCGACACCTCGCGCACCGTCGAGGTGCGCATGCAGGGCTGGGAGGAGTTCACCGACAAGGTCGACCGGATCGTCAGCATCGGCGCGTTCGAGGCCTTCAAGGCCGAGCGCTACCCGCTGTTCTTCGAGCGGGCCTACGACATCCTGCCCGACGACGGCCGCATGCTGCTGCACACCATCCTGGCGCACACGCAGAAGTTCTTCCGCGAGAACGGCATCAAGCTGACCATCAGCGACCTGAAGTTCATGCGGTTCATCGGGCAGGAGATCTTCCCCGGCGGCCAGCTGCCCGCGGTCGAGGACATCGAGACCCTGGCCGCGAACTCCGGGTTCACCCTCGAGCGCGTCCACCTGTTGCGGCCGCACTACGCACGCACCCTGGATATGTGGGCCGAGAACCTGGAGAAGCGCCGCGACGAGGCGATCGCGATGCAGTCCGAGGCGGTCTACGACAAGTACATGCACTACTTGACCGGCTGCGCCGACTTCTTCCAGCGCGGCATCACCAACGTCGGACAGTTCACCCTGGTCAAGTAGGACGGCCACGCGGTCTTAATGGGCGTGACTCACGCCGGTCCGCATTGGCGTGACTCACGCCGGTCCGCATTGGCGTGACTCACGCCGGTCCGCATTGGCGTGACTCACGCCGGTCCGCATTGGCGTGACTCACGCCTCGGCCAGCCGTTTCCGCTCCGCCTCGATATCGAATTTGGCCGGCGGCCAGGACATGTTCAGCGACTTGAGCGCCTCGATCAGCAGCTCGGTGATGGCCAGCCTGCTGTACCACTTCTTGTCGCAGGGCACGATGTACCAGGGCGCGTAACTGGTGGACGTCTTGTCCAGCATCGCCTGGTAGGCCCGCTGGTAGGCGGGCCAGAACTCGCGCTCGGTGATATCGCCCGGATTGAATTTCCAGTACTTGTCCGGACGTTCCAGTCGCTCGGCCAGCCGCTCCTTCTGCTCCTTGAGGGACAGGAACATCGCCACCTTGACGATCGTGGTGCCGGCCTCGACCAGCTCGCGCTCGAACTCGTTGATCTCGTTGTAGCGCGCCCCCCACACCTCGGGCGGGACCAGATTGTGTACCCGCACCACCAGCACGTCCTCGTAGTGCGAGCGGTCGAACACACCGATCTTTCCCGGCCCGGGCAGGGCCCTGCGGACCCGCCACAGGTAGTGATGCTTGCGTTCCTGCTCGGTGGGCACACCGAAGCTGGTGTAGCGGATGCCCTGGGGATTGGCCGCGCCGACGACGTGTTTGACGATGCCGCCCTTGCCCGCGGTGTCCATGCCCTGCAGGACCAGCAGCACCGAGCGGGTGTCGCCCTCACGGCTGTTGGCGTAGAGCATCTCCTGCAGCCCGGCGAGGCGTTCGTTGCGTTCGGCCTGCAGCACCGGGGCGTGCTCCTTGTCACCCTTGAACCCCGGGGTGGCGTCGTAGTCGATGTCCAACACCGACTGCCCGGGCCGGAACTGCAGGACGGTGTGCGGCTCGTGGGACCACAGCGACGGGAGATCGGACATACCCGGGAGCCTAGTGCGGCCCGGTGGTCAGTCCCCGCTCATCGGGGGCGGAAGGATCGGAGAGGGATGGGCCTGCCCGTTGAACCGCTCCAGCGACCCGCCCACCTCGACGATGCCGCACAACGCGCTCCACGACAGCATGGTCAGGTAGTCGGTCAACTCCTCGGCGGACATCCGGCGATGCGACATCCACGAGTGGGTGGCCAGCTGGACACCACCGACGATCATGTAGGCCCACGGCTCGACGCCCTTGGTGTCCATGCCGACCTCCTGCATGCGCCGGCGGAACATCACGGCCAGCATCCCGGCGATGATCCGTTCGCTGTCGGCGATCACCTTGCTTTTGCTGGCCGAGCTGTTGGCGAAGACGAACGGATAGATCTCGGGTTCGGCGGCGACGGTGTCGACGTACACCCGGATGATCTCGCGGGCCAGGTGGTAACCGTCGAGATTCGACGACAGCGCCGCGGCCATGTTGGGAATGAGCGTCGTCTGAGCGAATCGCATCATCACTGCCGTGGTGAGATCGTTCTTGTCGATGAAGTAGCGATACAACACCGTCTTGGACACGCCGATTTCGGCCGCGATCTCGTCCATGCTGACGTCACGGCCGCGGGTCCGGATGGCCTCCAGGGTTCCGTCGACCAACTCGTTTCGCCGCTCCACCTTGTGCTGGTGCCAACGACGTTTGCGTCCGTCCACCTTGACGGCCCCGGGCTTGGATTGAGGTGCCACTGTCTCGCGTCCTATTTCGCTAGTTACACGTAATAATACGGGCTTCGTGGCGCCGCGCCGGGGATGGAGTCACAGTAACTGGCGGCGCGTGCGGGGCACCCTTCGCGTGGTGATAGCGGATGATGGTGAAGTGGCACTTCGACAGAACTCGCGGGTTTCGCCAGCGGGCTCGGACCTGCCTTCGTTGCTGGCGGGCGCGGCGATGACGCGGGGGTCCTTCGCGGAGTCGTTCGCGGGCGCGGACCCCGAGGCCGACGCGGTCCGGCGCCGCTCGCTGCGGCGCATGAAGGTGGTGGCCCTGAGCTTCCTGCTCGGCGCCACGGTGATCTTCCTCGTCTGCACGTGGGCGCAGAAGACCGGCGCGCCGGCCTGGGTGGGGTACGTCCGGGCCTCGGCCGAGGCCGGCATGGTGGGCGCGCTCGCCGACTGGTTCGCCGTCACCGCGCTGTTCAAGCACCCGCTGGGGGTGCCGATCCCGCACACCGCGATCATCAAACGCAAGAAGGATCAGCTCGGTGAGGGGCTGGGCACGTTCGTGCGGGAGAACTTCCTGGCGCCACCGGTGGTGGCCACCAAGCTCAACGACGCCCAGATCTCGGCCCGGCTGGGCCACTGGCTGGCCGAGCGCGCGCACGCCGACCGCGTGGCCAGCGAGACCGCCACGGTGCTGCGGGTGCTGGTGGCCCTGCTCAACGACGACGACATTCAGCAGCTCATCGACCGGATGATCGTGCGTCGGGTCGCCGAACCCCAGTGGGGGCCACCGGTCGGCAGGGTGCTGGCGACGCTGCTGGCCGAGAACCGGCAGGAGGCATTGATCCAACTGCTGTGCGATCGGGCCTTCGAATGGTCGCTGAACGCCGGCGAGACGATCGAGCGGGTGGTGACCCGGGATTCGCCGAGCTGGTCCCCGCGGTTCGTCGACCAGCTGGTGGGCGACCGGATCCACCGCGAGCTGATGGATTTCACCGACAAGGTGCGGCGCAACCCCAACCACGAACTGCGGCAGTCCGCGACGCGGTTCCTGTTCGAGTTCGCCGACGACCTGCAGAACGATTCCGCGACGATCGCCAAGGCCGAGGCCGTCAAGGAGCAGCTGATGGCCCGCGACGAGGTGACGAGGGCTGCCGAGACGGCGTGGACGACCCTCAAGCGGTTGGTCCTGGATGGGGTCGACGACCCCTCCAGCGCGTTGCGTACCCGGGTCGCCGACTCGGTGATGCGCATCGGCAAGTCGCTGCGCGACGACCCCGACCTGCGGGCCAAGGTGGACGCCTGGATCGTGCGGGGGGCCCAGCATCTGGTGGCCCAGTACGGGGTGGAGATCACCGCGATCATCACCGAGACGATCGAGCGCTGGGACGCCGACGAGGCCAGCCGGCGTATCGAACTGCACGTCGGCCGCGACCTGCAGTTCATCCGGATCAACGGCACCGTGGTGGGTGCACTGGCCGGCCTGATTATCTATTCAGTGGCGCAAATATTATTCTGACCTGCGCTAACAAGTGCTTGCAAAAGTTAGCACTCGGGCGTACGGTGGATTTTGTCACCCGACGACACCATGTTGGTGATCCGCGTTGGTTGCCAGGTTGGTTATCCAATCCGCCGAAGGGGGAAACCCATGCAGCAGGACGAGAATCTTGCCGCCGTGGTGACCCATGCCGCGTCCGATATCGGAGACTTCATCAAGACGCAGCGTGAGGCGGCGCAGGTGTCGATCCGGCAGCTGGCCGAGAAGGCGGGGGTGAGCAACCCGTACCTGAGTCAGATCGAACGCGGGTTGCGCAAACCGTCCGCCGAGGTGCTCAACCAGATCGCCAAGGCGCTACGGGTGTCGGCCGAGGTGCTCTACGTCCAGGCGGGGATCCTCGAACCTGGGGAGGGCAACGAGGTCCGTGACGCCATCGTCTCCGACATGGCGATCACCGAGCGGCAGAAGCAGGTGTTGCTCGACATCTACACCTCGTTCATCCAACAGAACGAGGCCACGCTGGCCCTGGAGGGCGAGCTGGGCGCAGAAGTCGGGCATGTGGTCGAGCATGAAGTCGGGCATACCGACGTGCTCGGGGGCATGAACGACGGCCTGCACGAAGACCCGAACGACCCAGAGCCGAAGGAGTCGAACGACTGATTTGATGTCCGATCTCCGCCCCTGAGGGCTCACCACGAAAAAACGTTAACCATCTGTGTGAAAGGAACCACCATGGCCGAGAACACCAACCCGACCATCGAAGACCTGAAGGCCCCGCTGCTGGCCGCCGTGGGCGCCGCCGATCTGGCGCTGGCCACCGTCAACGAGATCGTGGCCACCCTGCGCGAACGGGCCGAGGACGCCCGCGCCGATGCCAGTGCCCGCGCCGAGGAGCGGCGCAGCGCCCTGAACACCCGCGTCGACGACGCCCGCGACCGCCTGACCAAGCTGCAGGAGGACCTGCCCAAGCAGTTCGGCGAGCTGCAGGACAAGCTGACCGCCGACGAGCTGCGCAAGGTCGCCGAGGAATACGCCGACGCGGCGCAGAGCACCTACAGCAAGCTGGTCGAGCGCGGTGAGGCCGCGATCGAGCGGCTGCGCAGCCAGCCGGCGCTCGGCGACGCCGCCGACCGGGCCGAGGGTTACGTCGAGCAGGCCGTCGAGCTGACCCAGGATGCGCTGGGCAACGTCGCGAGCCAGACCCGCGCCGTCGGCGAGCGCGCCGCCAAGCTGGTCGGCGTCGATCTGCCGGGCCGCGTCGACGAGGCCGTGCTCGAGGCCGACGAGGCCGTCGAGGACGCCGGCAAGCGGGCCGAGGGCGCCATCAAGAAGGCTCCGGCCAAGAAGGCCCCCGCCAAGAAGGCTCCGGCCAAGAAGGCTCCGGCCAAGAAGGCCCCGGCCAAGAAGGTCACCCAGAAGTAGGTCGACTGGCAGGTGGTAGCCGGTGCCAACCGCCGGCTACTAAACCTGTCCAACAATTTGCCACTGAGGGTTCGGCATCGAGAGTTCGACATCGAGAGTTCGACATCGAGAGTTCGACATCGAGAGTTCGACACCGAGAATTCGACATCGAGAGTTCGACACCGAGAATTCGACACTGACAATGTCGCCCGCATAGGCTGGTGGGGTGTTCCTTGCCGGTCTAGCGGGCGACATCGTTTTCCTGCTTTCGATTGCCGCGCTGATCCTCGGCGTCTACTCCTTCGTGCATGCCGCCATGCAGCGTCCCGACGCCTACACCGCCGTCGACAAGCTGACCAAGCCGGTGTGGCTGCTGATCCTGGGTGTGGCCACCCTGCTGGCCATGGTGCTCGGGATCACCGGGATCGCCATCTGTGCCGTCGCCTCGGGCGTCTACCTCGTCGATGTCCGGCCCAAACTGCTGGAAGTGCAAGGAAAGTCACGCTGACCGGATGCGACCGTCGATGATGTCCAGAACGGTGCCGGCGGTCGTCTCGGCCACCTCGGCGCTGTTGTGCGCGGCCACCCTGATGGCCCCCGCCGCCGGCGCCGACGACGAATTCGCACCCCCGTTCATCGACCACACGCAATGGGCCAAGTGGGGTGACCTGTCGAGTCTGCGGGTGTATCCGACGCCCACGGGACGGGAGGCCGCCGGCACCTTCGGTACCGGAAGCCTCGGTGACGAGGCATGGACCGAGGTGCTCGCGATGGCCCCCGAGGCCGACCTGCCCGGCATGCGCGACCAGTTCAAGTGCCACTGGTACCTCGCCGAGTTCGGTGCGCCCGGCAAGACCAGCTGGAACCTCGAGCCCTGGCGGCCGGTGGTCGACATCGGCGCCATGCTGGAGGCGGGCTGCAACCCCGGCGGCTCCGAAGAACCCTTCTGATGGCGGCCGAATGGACCCGTGCCCGCGTCGCCGCCCTGGTCGACCACACCCTGCTCAAACCCGAGGCGACCGCGGCTGATATCGCCGCGCTCGTCGACGAGGCCCTCGACCTCGGTGTCTACGCCGTCTGCGTATCGCCGCCGATGGTGTCCACCGCGGCACCGCTGTGCGGTCCGGGACTCGCCCTGGCCGCCGTGGCCGGTTTCCCGTCCGGCAAGCACCTCTCGTCGGTCAAGGCGCGGGAGGCGGCGCTGGCCGCCGAGGCGGGCGCCGGCGAGATCGACATGGTGATCGACATCGGTGCCGCGCTGGACCGCCAGTTCTCCTCGGTGCACTTCGACATCGCCGCCGTGCGGTCGGCGGTTCCCGGTGCGGTGCTCAAGGTGATCGTGGAGTCGGCGGCGCTGCTGAGCCTGGGCGACGCCGACACGCTGGTGACCGTGTGCCGCGCGGCCGCCGACGCCGGCGCCGACTTCGTCAAGACCTCGACCGGCTTCCACCCCGCCGGGGGAGCCTCGGTGCCTGCCGTGGCGGCGATGGCCGAGACGGTGGGGGACAGGCTGGGGGTCAAGGCCAGCGGCGGTATCCGCACCGCCGCCGACGCGGTCGCCCTGCTCGACGCCGGCGCCACCCGGTTGGGGTTGTCGGGAACCCGCGCCGTGCTCGACGGGCTGCCCTGACCCCGACGCTGCCCGGCGTCAGGCGATCCCGGCGAAGCAGGGATCGTCCTGCGCGGCCGGCATGGTGGCGTTCTGGGTGGAGAACTGGCTGGTCACCCCGGTGTCGGTCACCGAGACACTGTCGGCCTTGATGCCCATCGGGTAGTTCTTGGTCAGCTGTGAGGTGAAGGCGTCCAGCGCGGGCTGCACGGTTTCCCGCGGCAGCGTGAAGCCCAGTCCGGTGACCTTCAGCACCTGCAGCGACAGGCCCCCGTCGACGACCTCGGGTTTGGCGATCACGCTGCCGAGCGCCCCGTCGAGTTCGATGGTGCCGTCGGCGGGGTTGGTCTGCACAGCCGAGACGATCCCGCCGAAGAGCGGGATGGCGTCCTGGACGGTCTGCTTGATGCCCTCGTTGCTCCAGTTGATGGTGGCGACCAGCGAGCCGATGGTGCCCGCGGAGTTCCCGGTGTCGTTGAGCCGCACGTCGCGGATGTCCAGGTCCACCTTCATGCCCTTGGCTTCGCGGATCTGGTTGCCCGCCGTCTCCACCGAGATGTTGGTGTAGTGACCGTTCATGTGCTGCCACAGAAACGGCGGCAGCGGCGCGAACGAGACGCTGGCGTTGTCCTGCACGACGCAGCTGACGACCTTGGCGACCACCGTGTCCGCGCGGTTGCGGGCGTAGAGCTCGCCGGCGAGCAGGCCGGCGAACACCAGGGCCACGACGATGACGACGATCAGGACGATCGACAGCGGATCCTTGAGGAACGTGCGCAGGCGGCTCTGCTTGCGGGGCATCTCGGGGGCGCTCCTGCGGGGTACGGCTGCGGTG
>NZ_NVQF01000044.1 GCF_002592005.1 Mycolicibacterium palauense
CCCCGGGCCGAGGCCCCTGCGGGGGCGGAGGCCGCGGAGGCGGCCGGGGCGGCGGGAAGGGCCGGCGTCGCGGACGTCAACGGCGACGCGGGCGAGGCCGGGGCGGCCGGGGAAGCCGGGGAAGCTGTGGCCGGGTCGGTGACCCGGAAACCGTTGACGATGGCGTCGGTCGCGCCGGCCGCCGCGACGGCCTGGTTGACGGCCGTGGTCACCGACAGCGACACCAGGTACCGGTCCGCGCCGGCGGTGGCGATGACGTGGCGGCGCGAGGTGTTCAGCGTCATGTCGTTCTGCCGGTAGGTGCCTTCGATCAGCGAGGACGGGAACCCGCCGAAGGTGGCCAGCGAGGCGTCGGTGGACTGCCAGTTCGTCAGCTGCTGGCTGTCGATGAACCCGTGGGTGATCGCCTCCTCGGGATTGAAATCGCCGACCAGCCGGTACACCACGACCTGCGCGTTCGAGGTGTACAGGCCGTCGCCGCCGACCCGGTCGGCGATCACCGCGAACGCATCGGGGACGTTGGGATCGGGCACCTGGGTCCAGCCGGTCGGGACCGGCAGCGTGATGTGCAGGGCACGGAAGTCGCGCGGGTTCTGCGGCTCCATCTGCACGCCCTTCTCACCGAAGTACTCGCGCAGGGTCCCGGAGCTGGCCGGCACCAGGGTGCTGACCGGCGCCGCGGGCACGACGGGGGCGGTGGCGGCCTGTTGCTCGGCGATCTGCGGGGCGACCGCGACGGTGGTGGCCGCGTCCGCGGTCGCCGGAACCGGGCCGACGGTCTCGGGCACCACGACGGTCTGGGTCACCGTGACCGGGGCCGGAACCGGCGGAGCCGGCGGCAGCGTCGGCTCGGCGGAGGCGGTGGCCCCCGCCAAGCCCACGACCCCGGCGACGCCTGTGGCGACGCCACCGACCAGTACCCGCCAGCTACGGGCAGTTGCGAACATCGACGGCCATCCTTCCGGGATCGCGTGGTATCCGGACCGGGTATCCGGATGTGTGCGGGTGCGCCTGTCACCCAAGCTCAGGGGGTGAATGTATCCACATCGCGGGGCAGTTCTGAAGGCCGCGGGCGCACCTGGAACCGAGCTGGAACCAACCGCTGACCCCCCCGCGACGCAACCGAGACCAAGTTGTTGTCGGCGTCGTTGTCGCGTCCTTGTCGGCGTCGTTGTCGGCCCGGCCGGCGCGGGGGCGCACGCCGCGACGGCCCGGCTGTTTTCCGACCCGCGGACATGCCCTTATACCCTGGTGCGGTGAGCGAAACCCCGACCGCAGGCCCGGCCGGCACCCCGGTGGAGGAAACACCCCGTTACCGCTACAACGCAGAGCTGGCGGGCCGGATCGAACAGAGCTGGCAGACCAACTGGGCCCGGTTGGGCACCTTCAACGTGCCCAACCCGGTGGGTTCGCTGGCACCACCCGACGGGTCCGCGGTGCCGGCGGACAAGATGTTCGTCCAGGACATGTTCCCCTACCCGTCCGGGGAGGGCCTGCACGTCGGCCACCCGCTGGGCTACATCGCCACCGACGTCTATGCCCGCTATTTCCGGATGCATGGCCGCAATGTGCTGCATGCGTTGGGTTTCGACTCGTTCGGGTTGCCCGCCGAGCAGTACGCGGTGCAGACGGGAACCCACCCGCGCACCCGCACCGAGGCCAATATCGTCAACTTCCGGCGCCAGCTCGGCCGGCTGGGTCTGGGTCACGACTCGCGGCGCAGCTTCTCCACCACCGACGTCGACTACTACAAGTGGACTCAGTGGATCTTCCTGCAGATCTACAATTCCTGGTTCGACCCCGCCGCCGGCAAGGCCCGGCCGATCGCCGAGCTGATCGCCGAGTTCGACTCGGGTACAAGAACACTCGATGACGGTCGAGATTGGGCGGAACTGACGGCCCACCAGCGGGCCGAGGTGGTCGACGGACACCGGCTGGTCTACCGGGCCGACTCGATGGTCAACTGGTGCCCGGGCCTGGGCACGGTGCTGGCCAACGAGGAGGTCACCTCCGACGGCCGCAGTGATCGCGGTAACTTCCCCGTGTTCCGGAAACGGCTGCGGCAGTGGATGATGCGGATCACCGCGTACTCCGAGCGGCTGCTGGAGGATCTCGATGTGCTGGATTGGCCGGACAAGGTCAAGACCATGCAACGAAACTGGATCGGCCGATCGACGGGCGCCGCGGTGCTGTTCTCGGCGGGCGCCTCCTCGGCGCCGGTGGACATCGAGGTCTTCACCACCAGGCCCGACACCCTGTTCGGGGCGACCTATCTGGTGCTGGCCCCCGAGCACGAGCTGGTGGACCGGCTCACCGAGCAGGCCTGGCCGCAGGGCACCGACGAACGCTGGACCTACGGCGCGGCCACCCCGGCCGAGGCGGTCGCGGCCTACCGCAAGGCGATCGCGGCGAAGTCCGACCTGGAGCGCCAGGAGAACAAGACCAAGACCGGGGTGTTCCTCGGCGGCTACGCGGTCAACCCGGTCAACGGGAGCCCGGTACCCGTCTTCATCGCCGACTACGTCCTGGTCGGGTACGGCACCGGCGCGATCATGGCCGTACCGGGCCACGACGCCCGGGACTGGGAATTCGCCCAGGAATTCGGCCTGCCGATCGTGGAAGTCATTGCCGGGGGCGATGTCTCGCAAGGGGCCTACACCGGTGACGGCGTGCTGGTGAACTCGGGCGACCTCGACGGCTCCGAGGTCGCGGCGGCCAAGGCGGCGGTCACCGCACGGCTGGCCGAGTCGGGGCGGGGCAGCGCCCGCATCGAGTACAAACTGCGCGACTGGCTGTTCGCCAGGCAGCGGTACTGGGGCGAGCCGTTCCCGGTCGTCTACGACGCCGACGGCGGCGCCCACGGGCTGCCCGAATCGGCGCTGCCTGTCGAACTGCCCGACGTCCCCGACTACTCGCCGGTGCTCTTCGACCCCGACGACGCCGGCAGCGAGCCGTCCCCGCCGCTGGCCAAGGCGACCGAGTGGGTGCACGTCGAGCTCGACCTCGGCGACGGCCTGCGGTCCTACACCCGGGACACGAACGTGATGCCGCAGTGGGCGGGCAGCTCCTGGTACGAGCTGCGTTACTGCGATCCGCACAATCCGGACTCGTTCTGCGCCAAGGAGAACGAGGCCTACTGGATGGGGCCGCGGCCGGAGACGCACGGGGCCAAAGACCCCGGTGGGGTGGATCTGTACGTCGGCGGCGTCGAACACGCCGTGCTGCATCTGCTGTATTCGCGGTTCTGGCACAAGGTCCTCCACGACCTCGGCTACGTCAGCTCCCGCGAGCCGTACCGGCGCCTGGTCAACCAGGGCTACATCCAGGCCTTCGCCTACACCGACGCCCGCGGCACCTACGTGCCGGCCGCCGAGGTGACCGAACGCGACGGCAGGTTCTACTGGCCCGGACCCGACGGCGAGATCGAGGTCAACCAGGAGTTCGGCAAGATCGGTAAGAGCCTGAAGAACTCGGTCTCGCCCGACGAGATCTGCGACGAGTTCGGCGCCGACACCCTGCGCGTCTACGAGATGTCGATGGGCCCGCTGGAGGCCTCGCGGCCCTGGGCGACCAAGGATGTCGTCGGCGCCCACCGGTTCCTGCAGCGGGTGTGGCGCCTGGTCGTCGACGAGGCGAGCGGCGAGGTGAGGGTGACCCCCGACGCCGAGCCCGACGAGGCGACGCTCAAGGCGCTGCACCGCACCATCGCCGGGGTGTCCGAGGACTACGCGCAGCTGCGCAACAACACCGCGGCGGCCAAGCTGATCGAGTACACCAACCACCTGACCAAGGAGGCGGTCACGGCCGCCGCGGCGATCGAACCGCTGGTGCTCATGCTGGCGCCGCTGGCCCCGCATCTGGCCGAGGAACTGTGGCAGCGCCTGGGCCACGAGTCCTCGCTGGCGCACGGCCCGTTCCCGGTGGCCGACCCGGCCTATCTGACCGAGGACACCGTGGAGTATCCGGTCCAGGTCAACGGCAAGGTCCGGGGCCGCATCACGGTGCCGGCCGACGCCGACAAGGCGACGCTGGAGGCGGCCGCACTGGCCGACGAGAAGGTCCTGGCGTTCCTGGACGGCGCGACCCCGAAGAAGGTCATCGTGGTGCCCGGCAAGCTGGTCAATATCGTCGCCTGACGGAGTCGGGCAATGTGACCGGCCTGACGGAGTCGGGCAATGTGACCGGCCTGACGGAGTCGGGCGATGTGACGGGCCTGACGGAGTCGGGCCGGGGTCAGGCGGGGCGGATGACCACCTCGTGGACGTCGGCGTCGCGGGGGGTGGAGACCACCTCGGCCACCATCCCGGCGACCGTCTCCGGTCGCAGGAACTGTCCGGGGTCGTAGTCCCTGCCCTCGTAGGCGATCAGGGTGCGTTGCATGTCGGTGGCGATGCGGCCCGGATGCACCGAGGACACCCGAAGCCGGGGCTCGTCGGCGCGCAGCGAGTCGGCGAATGCGCGCAGCGCGAACTTGCTCGCCGAGTAGGAGGCCAGCCCGGGTGAAGCGTTGCGCCCGGAACCGGAGTTGATGAAGACCACCTGACCGGCGGCCGCGCGCAGGGCCGGCAGCAGCGCCAGGGTCAAAGCCACCGCGCCGATCACATTGACCTGCATGGTTGTTCGCCACTGTTCGACGGTCGACTCGGCGACCCGGCCGGGGATGGCGACCCCGGCGTTGTGCACCAGAACGTCCAGCTCGGCGGGCGGCTCGGCCACCGGGCCCAGCGGGTCGTCGTCGGCGAGGTCCAGGGGCACGACGGTGGCCCCGAGCTGGTCGGCGACCGCCTGCAACTGCGGGGAGGGGCGCCCGCCGAGCAGCAGCGAGTGGGTGGGGGCCAGTGCCTCTGCGATGGCGGTGCCCAGCCCCCGGGATGCGCCGGTGATCAGTGCGGTCGGCATACCGGCCACCCTAGCCGGGCCGCGGGTGTGCCAGCGGTCACCCGGGGTCCTCACCGCGCGAGCACAGGCGACGCGACGCAGAATGGAGGGCGTGGCCCATGATCCCACCTTCACCCCGACGCAGCTCGCGGCCCGCGCCGCCTATCTGCTGCGCGGCAATGACCTGGGGGTTATGACCACGGCGGCACCGCTGCTGTACCCGCACATGTGGAGCTGGGACGCGGCGTTCGTCGCGGTGGGACTGGCGCCGTTGAGCGTCGAACGCGCCGTCGTCGAGCTCGACACCCTGTTGTCGGCGCAGTGGGCCAACGGGATGATTCCCCACATCGTGTTCGCCAACGGCGTCGACGGGTACTTCCCGGGCCCGGCGCGCTGGGCGTGCTCGGCCCTGTCCGCCCACGCACCGCTGAACCGGCACACCTCCGGTATCACCCAACCGCCGGTGCACGCCATCGCGGTGCAGCGCATCCTGGACCACGCGCGCAACCGCGGCCGGTCCACGCGCGCGGTCGCCGAGGCGTTCCTGGACCGCCGGTGGAGCGATCTGGTGCGCTGGCACCGCTGGCTGGCCGAGTGTCGCGATCAGAATTCCCACGGCAGGATCACGCTGTACCACGGCTGGGAGTCGGGAATGGACAACTCCCCGCGCTGGGATACCGCCTACGCCAACGTCGTTCCCGGTGAGGTGCCCGAGTACCAGCGCGAGGACAACCACATCATCACCGACCCGAGCCAGCGGCCCTCCGACGGCGAGTACGACCGGTACCTGTGGCTGCTGGAGGAGATGAAGGCCGCCCGCTACGACGACGACCTGCTGCCCAAGGAGATGAGCTTCGCGGTCGAGGACGTGTTCGTCTCGGCGGTGTTCTCGTTGGCATGCACCGTGCTCGCCGAGATCGGTGAGGACTACAAGCGTCCCCGCGCCGACGTGCGCGATCTCTACGGGTGGGCCGACCGGTTCCGTACCGGCGTGGTGGAGACCGCCGACGAACGCACCGGCGCCGCACGTGATTTCGACGTCCGCACCAACAGGCTGATCACCACCGAGACGGTGGCCCAGTTCGCGCCGCTGCTCTGCGGGGGGCTGGCCCACGACCGCGAGCGCACGCTGCTGAAACTGCTTGAGGGGCCGCGGTTCTGCGGTCACCCGGACCTGAAGTACGCGCTCATCCCGTCCACCTCGCCGGTCTCGCGGGATTTCCGGCCCCGCGAATACTGGCGCGGCCCGGTGTGGCCGGTGATGACGTGGCTGTTCTCCTGGGCCTTCGCCCGCCGGGGCTGGGCGGAGCGGTCCCGGATGCTGCGGCAGGAGGGCCTGCGTCAGGCCAGCGACGGAACCTTCGCCGAGTACTACGAGCCGTTCACCGGGGAGCCGCTGGGCAGCATGCAGCAATCCTGGACCGCCGCAGCGGTGTTGGACTGGTTGGGCTGAGCGCTCGCGGACTAGCCCGAGTGCTGGACGGCGATGGCGCTGTCGTTGGCAGCGCTACCGGCAGGGTTAGTGGCACCGGGGACGGCGTTCTCGCCGGACTCCCCGCAGGCCTGCTCCCCGCAGGCGAGCCGCTCCAGCGGGGCCAGGGCGTCCTGCAGGGTGATCAGGTCACCGGGCGTGAGCTGCTGCAGCATCGCGGCCAGCCGCGCCCGCCGGTTGGCCAGCGCCTCGGCGTGCGACGCATGGCCCTTGGGGGTGATGTCGACGAGTACGGCGCGCAGGTCGGAGGGGTCGCGGGAGCGTTTGACCAGGCCCAGCTTCTCCAGCCGGCGGATCGCCACGGTGGTGGTGGGGGTACGGACCCGTTCGTGGGTGGCCAGGTCGGTCATCCGCATCGGACCCTGCTCCAGGAGGGTGACCAGAATGGACAGTTGCGCCAGGGTCAGGTCCCCGGCCGCCGGGTTGTCGGCATCGCTTCGGCGCAGCACCGAGAACAGTTTGGACAGTGTCCGGTGCAGCCCCTCTGCAAGCGCGGTCACCTCAGCGGGGGTGGCGTCGCTTTCTGCCATAGTTCGACAGTCTAACGTGTCAGTGCCGGTCATTCTCGGTGCTCGCGGGTATTTCTGACATGCTTGTGAATTCCGGGCCAACCGGCGGCGGCGGGGTCAAACCGGGGATCCGAACCGCCCGACACTTCCCACGGTGAGGTCGATAATCCAACTGATGCGCAATCCTCTCAGCGGCCGGGGACCCAAGGCCACGATGCTGGCCATCCTGGCGACGATCGGAATCCTGGCCATCGTGATCGGGGCATTGGCCGGGGTGCTGGTGCCGCTGCTGTACCAGAAGATGGCGCCGGCACCGGTGCAGGCCGGCCCCAGCACCACGGCGGTGGCCCCGGTGATCGGCCGCCCGATCGCGGTCCGCCCGGTGATCGAGGTGCGTGGCACCGCGCCGGAGGCCTGCATGACCGTCGGGCCGGTGGCCCCCGCCGAACCGCTGTCGGCGTGCAACATCGAGAAGACGGCGATGTTCTCGCTGGGGCCGGTGGCCTTGGAGCTGAACGTCACTGCCGCCGAGGTCTACCCGGCGCCGGCCGAGAACGGCACCCTGGCGGTGCGGGTGGATCTGACGCCAGAGTCCAGCGAGGCCTTCGGTGACTACACCGCCACCCAGGTGGGAAAGCAGGTCGCGCTGTTGCACGACGCGGTGGTGCTCTCGGCGCCGTCGATCTCCCGGGAGATCCGTGGGGGATCGTTGCTGCTCTCCGGTGAATTCACCCCCGAGCAGGCCGACGACCTGGCCCGGATGCTGCGCGACGACGGGCGCTGAGCGCGGGAGTCAGCGCGGCGCCTCGATGATCCCGCGGCGGGCCAGCTCGGTGAGCATGATCTCGGCCATCAGCTGGGCCCGGCCGGTGTTGGCGGCCCGGGCCGCCTCCGGGTCGCCCCCGGCGATGGCGGTCACCTCGGCCTCCAGGAACGGCAGCAGTTGTTCGCGGCTGGCCTGGTAGACCGCCCAGAAGGGGCGGGGGAGGAAACTCTGCGAGGCGCGGATCAGTGCGAGCAGGCGTGGGCCGGCATAGGTTTCGCACAGTGTGCGCCGGAATTCGAACGCGGCGTCCTGGAATGCTCCGGGTTCGGAGGCCCGGCGCATCGTCTGCAACCGTCGTTCCAGTTCGGCCAGCAGCGCCGGATTCCGGTCGGCGGCCGCGCGCGCCGAGGCCAGCCCGGTCAGCAGCCCGTGCAGCTCGTGGTACTCGCGCACCACGGACTCGTCGAACCGTTCCACGAAGGCACCGCGGTGGTAGCGGGTGGTCAGGATGCCGTCGTGTTCGAGCTGGACGACGGCCTCCTGCACGGGCACGCGGCTGACGCCGAGGTCTTGGGCGAGTTCGTTGCGGTCGATGCGGTCCCCGGTGCGCAGCTTTCCGGTCAGGATGAGGTTGACCACGTGCGCGACGACCTGGTCCTTCTCCTTGGCCCCGTACTTCTTGGGCATGAGAGACCGAGGCTAGCGGCGGTCACGCCAGGCGCACAGCGTCTGAGCGGCGTCGAGGTCGTAGTCGGGGCCGTCGCATCCGACGGTGAGCAGCGTGACGCCCAGCGCGGACAACGCCTCGGCCTCGGCGATCAGCCCGTCGGCGTCGCGGGCGTCCACCCCCGAGGACCGCTCGACGGTGTCCGGGTCGCGGCCGACGGTCTCGCAGTGGCGGGCCAGGACCTCGGCCTTGCCGGGATAGGTGGCTCCGGTGGTGAAACCGTGCCAGATGTCGGCGTGCTGGGCGACCAGACGCAGGGTCTTCTTCTCGCCCTGCCCACCGATGAGCAGCGGAATATGGCGCGTGGGCAGCGGATTGAGTGCGGCCAGCCGGGACTCGATGCGCGGCAGCGCCTCGGCCAGGTCGGCCAGCCGACTGCCGGCCGTGCCGAACTCGTAGCCGTACTCGTCGTAGTCCTTCTGCTTCCAGCCCGACCCGATGCCGAGGATCAGCCGGCCGCCGGAGATGTGGTCGACGGTGCGGGCCATATCGGCCAGCAGCTCGGGGTTGCGGTAGGAGTTGCAGGTGACCAGGGCGCCGATCTGCACGCGCGAGGTCTGCTCGGCCCAGGCGCCCAGCATGGTCCAGCATTCGAAGTGGGCACCGTCGGGATCACCGTAGAGCGGGAAGAAGTGGTCCCAGTTGAAGATCACGTCGACACCCATGTCCTCGCAACGCCGCACGGCGTCGCGGATGTCGTTGTAGTCCGGCGCGTGCTGGGGCTGCAGCTGCACGCCGATGCGGATCGGGAAGGTCATTCATCCGAGAGTAGCCCTCGGGTGCGCCGATCCGACCGGCGGCGCCGACACCCACAGCGACTCGTCACATGCCGATCTGACCGCCGTCGCGCCACACCGCGACCACCGACGGGCGCGCGGTGCCGTTGCCGCCTTCGGGCCACCGCGACAGCGGGTCGTCGATGCTGTTGTCGTCGTGTTCACCGGGGTGCTGGACGCAGACGGTGACCAGGTCGTCGGTGATGATCGGGCCGCAGGTCTCGGCGCCGATCGGCACGGTGAGGAACTGTTTGGTCTCACCGCGGTTGGGGCCGTCGAGCGCCACCGCGAACAGGCCGTCGTTGGCGTCCAGGGCGTTGCCGTCGGTGGAGATCCACAGGTTGCCGTGGCTGTCGAAGGCGACGTTGTCGGGGCAGGAGATCGGGCTGACCTGGGTCTTGTCGAACCCGCCGTAGTAGGTGTCGGCGGCGGCCGGGTCGCCGCAGACCAGTAGCAGATCCCAGGTGAAGTCGGTGCCCGCGTGGTTGTCGGTGATCTCCAGTACCTGCCCGCTCTTGTTGTCGTTGCGGGGGTTGGGTGCGTCCGGGCCGGGCTTGCCGCTGGCGCCGCGCTTGTCGTTGTTGGTCAGGGCGACGTAGAGCTTGCCGGTCGTGGGGTTGGCCTCGAAGTCCTCGGGCCGGTCCATCTTGGTGGCGCCGGCCTTGTCGGCGGCGAATCGGGTGAACACGGCGGCTTCCTCGGGGGAGATTCCGTCGATCAGCGACTCCGCGCCGTCGGGGCCCGAGCGCAGCAGCGGGATCCACGTCCCGGTTCCGCTGAATGCCCCGCTGGCGGGCAGCGTGCCGGAGCCGTCGATCTGGTCGGCGGGGATGTCGCTGCTCAGCTTGGCGACATACAGCGTGCCCTCGTCGAGGATGGTCATGTTGTGGGCCATCGCCGCGGGGTCCCGGCCGGGCTGCACCTTCTTCGACGAGACGAACTTGTACATGTAGTCGAACCGCTCGTCGTCGCCGGAGTAGGCCACCACGGTCCCGTCGTCGGTGACATAGATGTTGGCGGCCTCGTGTTTGAACCGGCCCAGGGCGCTGTGCTTGACGGGGGTGGAGGCCGGGTCCCACGGGTTGAGCTCCACCACGTAGCCGAACCGGTTGGTCTCGTTGGGTGTGGCGGTGAGGTCGAACCGGGGATCGAAGTTCTCCCAACGTCGTTCGCTGGGCTCGAACTCGATGCCGTAGCGGTCGAACCGGTCGGCCTCCACCGGGTTGGCGGCCTGGGAACCCTCGGCGGCGCCGAAGTAGTTGTTGAAGTTCTCCTCGCCGGAAAGCACCGTGCCCCAGGGGGTGACACCGCCGGAGCAGTTGTTGACGGTGCCTGCCACGGTGCGCCCGGTGGGGTCGGCCGCGGTCTTGACGAAGTCGGTGCCGGCGGCGGGCCCGGTGAGGGTGAACGGCGTGTCGGCGGTGACGCGCCGGTTGTAGCGGCCCATCACGGGCCGGAGTCCGTCGGGGGTGCGTTCGACCTCGACGACGGTCAGCCCGTGGGCGGCGACGCTGGTGTCGAACTGGTCGCGGGTCGGCTTGTCGGCGTCGTAGCGCGGGTACATGAACTGCTCGGTGGTGTACTCGTGGTTGACCACCAGCAGGTAGTGGTTGGGGGAGCCCTCGATGGGCAGCAGCCCGGCGAAGTCGTTGTTGAAGCCGAACTGCTGGCGCTGGGCCGCGGCCGACTGCGCGTTGACGTCGAAAGCGGGTGCGCCGGGCAGCACCGGGTCGCCCCAGCTGATGACGACCGCCTGGTTGTAGCCGTCGGGGATGATCACGGCATCCTCGCTGTTGGGCGCCACCGAGGCGAAGTTCATCCCCGGGCTCGGGGCGTTCGGTGCCTCGCTCGACGTGCCGGCGGCGCCGTTCTGTGGGGCCGGATCCGACGAGCAGGCGGCCAGCGCGGAACCGGCGCCGACCGCCAGCACCGTCACCCCGGCGGCCTGCAGCACCGAGCGCCGCGACACCGACTGACGCACCACATCGCCGAAGTACTCGTTGTCGCTGGTGTTGGGCGCGGGCCGGGAGCACGCGTCGCCGCACTTGTACCGGCACGTGACGTGCTGGCGGGAGGACTTTCCGTTGTGGCTGACGAACAGGTTCAACGGCTGAAGCGCCATGGCTGGGAATCCTTCCGACGGGGCATCCGGCCGGGCTGGGGCCGGGATCGCGCCGGAAGTTACGGCAGCTTCGCGAGCGTGAGGCGAGGAGCGAGTGAACGGCGATTGAAGCCTGCCCGGCGCGTGGGAGACGGGGGCGTTACGGGTCGGGACCACCTGCCCTTGGAGGTTTGCCGGGGTGGGGCGCTATGCGGCTACAGTCCCTACACTTTGACGTTTCCGGTTTGGACTCGTTTGGATACATCTGGACATTAACTAGATCTGCAACTGCCCAGCTTTGTCGCTGGTGAGATGGGTCATCTTCCGTGGAGCGATGGGGGCAATGCGATACTTGTGGAACCATTCCGCCGTTATTATGATTGCTGGGCAGTGCTGGCTGCGTTCCTTACCGCGAGGCAGTTCGACGTTTGCAGGCGCACCGACGCCAACCCGGACATCGCGCCCATGGAGCGCCACCACAAGGCAGTGTTCGTAATGTCGTCTATGTAGGCCAGCCAGCGTTGGCTGAATTGACCGATTGGATGGGAATCTGAGCCACGATCTCCATTGGCGCGGGTTGAGTTGCACTCAACGTGCGAAAAGAGTCGGCGGCGCGCCAACCCGTTGACTCTCGAACAAGTATTCTAGCCTTGGAGCATGAGTGGCGGCCCGTTCGATGTTGGCTATATGGCTCTGATCGCCCGTGCCGCCTGGGCTGTATTCCATCCACAACGGGACAAGTCTGTGGAGGAGGCTTTAGAGCTGCCGAATCCGGGTGAAATGCGTAATGGGTTATCGCGAGGCTGCACCGTATACCACTTGTGCCGTTATCTACAATCTTTCACTGGAGTCGATCACCTTCAGTACGCCTTTCAAATTTCACGGTTCTGCGCGGAATTGGAGAGAAGCGGATTTCTGATCAGGCACCCGTATTTCGGTGAGCCGCAACAGATGGACGTGATTAACAGGTACTATTTGTCAGGCGGAGAAATCACCAATGTACAGGGGCGTGGCGATCTCTGGCTGTCGGGCTTACTGGGTGCTGGCCTCGTTATACCCACCTATGGGTCGGTGACTATCGCAATTACGGGCACTCGCCGCAAAGATGGTAGGCACGGTATTGGCTCAGGGTTAATCATCGGCCAGAACCACATCCTGACCGCCAAACACAACGTTGACGGAATGGTGCTCGATACCGTGCTCGTAACTCCCACAATGGCGCCGCCGAGATCGAGCAGTCCGAAGCCGCATAGTAAAGCGCCTCCTCGCCCAGCATCGCAAGTAAGAATTACCAATACGCGCAGGAGCAAGCATATTGACCTCGCTGTTCTCGAAGTAGAGCCCGCGCCTGGACACGCACCGATGAAGCCCGTCCCCGATATAGGGTTTCGCGATCCACAATGGGGTGACACGACCTACGTTTTCGGATACCCGCCCGGGCAACTCCCCGATGGTGATGACGGTCCGAATCTCATCGTTCAGCGGGGCGAGGTCGTCAACCCGGAGGTGCGGGGATATGACCGGCGTCCGCTATTTCTCTATTCGGCGATAGCGAGGCCAGGCGCCAGTGGTGGGCCAATCGTGGCGCAGGACGGACGCGTCATCGGAATGGTGATCGAGGAAGGTCTATCGGCGAAGAACACGCTTGGCGAGGAACCGTCGGACGCGGGGGTGATGGGACCGGGCGAGTTCGGTGGCTTCTACATTGGTATCCCCGCAGGAGAAATTCTCGCGGCTCTCGATGGCCTCGGTCTCGGTGATCTCGCTGCGTACGACCCGTGAAGTCACCGCGCAGGCAGCAGCACGTTGGCTGCGGCCAGTCCGCTGGGCATCCGTGGACGCCCGAAGAGGTTCTCTTGATGCCCCCTGCTCCTTCGCGCGCCGCGGAGCGTTCGAAGCCACTACTGATCTCCACGGGCCGAAGAGCCGGTTTTCCAGCGCCAACTTGGCCACGTCACTGTCGCGAAGACTTTGGGCCGAGATGGGCACCTCTACGAAGTCGACCTGACCGCTGCCTACGTCCTGAGCAAGGCCTGGTAACGACTGTGGGTATCCAAGATCATGAGCGCCGTCACCGACCGGGGACCCGGCGTGCGGGTGTTGAGCCCCGTGGAACTGGGCATCCTGACCGACCTCGGCTACCGGGTGATGCCCCATTCACCCACCGACGCGGTCGCGTTGGTGGGGGTCCTCGTGTTCGGCCGGCGGCGACGGGCGGGGGCGCCCGGCGCGGCCTAGGAGCGGTGGCGTCCTCAGCCGTCGAGCACGCCGCGCAGGATCGCCACGAGTGCGTCGGGCTGGTCGCTCTGCACCGAGTGACCGGAGTCCGCGACGACGTGCACGCGCTGGAAACCGGGTGCGGTCCGGGCGAATTCGCCGGCGTCCTCGTCGTTGACGAAGAACGAGTTGGCGCCGCGTACCAGCGTGGTGGGCATCGTGATCGAGGGAACGTCGTCCCACAGTCCCTCGAACCCGTCGGCCTTGCGGAACGAGTCGTAACGCCAGGTCCAGGTGCCGTCGTCGAGACGTCGGGAATTGTGGAAGACGCCGCGGCGCAACGATTTCCGGTCACGGTGCGGGGACGCGGCCACGGCGGCGTCGAGGATGGCCGCAAAACTGGGGAAGCTGCGTTCGCCCCGCACCAGCGCCACCGCGCCCTGCTGAGCCTTGGTCATCTGCTCGTGCCGCTCGGGTGCCGAGGGTGTGACGTCGACCAGGACCAGGCGCGGCACCAGCTCGGGGGCGGTGGCCGCGATCCGCAACGCCGTCAGCCCACCCAGCGACATGCCCACCACCAGTTCGGCATCGGGTGCCAGCTCCCGCAGGACCGGCACCAGCGTCTGCGCGTTGAGCCGGGGCCCGTAGTCGCCGTCCTCCCGCCAGGCCGAGCGGCCGTGGCCGGGCAGATCCACCGCCAGGGCGGGCACGCCGAGCCCGAGGACGACGGTGTCCCAGGTGTGGGCGTTCTGGCCGCCGCCGTGCAGGAAGACCACGCGCGGTGGCCCGGCACCGAACCGCAGCGCGCTGATCGGCCCGCGCTCGAGGCGTTGCACGGGTGGAACCCGCTCGACGCCGGCCTGTTCGGCGTTCTCGGGCAGCAGGGCGAACTCGTCGAGTCCGACCAGTTGGTCGTCGGAGAAGTCCGGTGCGCTCACAGTGCGGACCCTACTCGCCGCCCGGCGCGGGGAGCCCACCGACGAGACTGCGGCCACCGTGACGGGATGCACGGTGGCCGCAGTCTGTGCGCAGACTTCCGCAGTCAGCTCCGGTGAGGTCAGCCCTCGATGAAGGTCTCCAGCTGGGCGCGGGCGACATCGTCGGGCAGCTGCTTGGGCGGGCTCTTCATCAGGTAGGCCGAGGCCGGGATGATCGGGCCGCCGAGGCCGCGGTCCTTGGCGATCTTGGCCGCGCGCACCGCGTCGATGATGACACCGGCCGAGTTCGGCGAGTCCCAGACCTCCAGCTTGTACTCCAGGTTCAGCGGCACATCGCCGAAGGCGCGGCCCTCCAGGCGGACATAGGCCCACTTGCGGTCGTCGAGCCAGCCGACGTGATCGGACGGGCCGATGTGCACGTCCTTGGTCTTGAACTCGCGCTGCAGGTTCGAGGTGACGGCCTGGGTCTTGGAGATCTTCTTGCTCTCCAGGCGCTCACGCTCGAGCATGTTCAGGAAGTCCATGTTGCCGCCGACGTTGAGCTGCATGGTGCGGTCCAGCTGCACGCCGCGATCCTCGAAGAGCTTGGCCATCACGCGGTGGGTGATGGTCGCCCCGATCTGGCTCTTGATGTCGTCACCGACGATCGGCACGCCGGCGTCGGTGAACTTCTTGGCCCACTCGGGGTCGGAGGCGATGAACACCGGCAGCGCGTTGACGAAGGCCACGCCGGCGTCGATGGCGCACTGGGCGTAGAACTTGTCGGCCTCCTCGGAGCCCACGGGGAGGTAGGAGACCAGCACGTCGACGCCGGCGTCCTTGAGCACCTTGACCACGTCGACCGGCTCGGCGTCGGAGACCTCGATGGTGTCGGCGTAGTACTTGCCGATGCCGTCCAGGGTCGGGCCGCGCTGCACGGTGACGTTGGTGGGCGGCACGTCGGCGATCTTGATGGTGTTGTTCTCCGAGGCGAAGATGGCCTCGGACAGGTCGAAGCCGACCTTCTTGGCGTCGACGTCGAACGCGGCGACGAACTTAACGTCGCGGACGTGGTACGGGCCGAGCTTGACGTGCATCAGGCCCGGCACCGTGGCGTTCTCGTCGGCGTCGTGGTAGTACTGCACACCCTGCACCAGCGAGGACGCACAGTTACCGACGCCGACAATGGCGACCCGCACATCCCCGGATGCCATATTGGCCGCAGTCGCGTGGTTCTCACTCATGGGGGGCTCTCCTTTTACTTCCCTCTTGTTGCCTCTACTTGGCTGCCTGCTGTTGTTCTGCCTGCTGTTGTGCTACTTGCTGTGCTGCGGCGTGACTCTCGCGGATCGAGCAGGCGGGCTAACTCTGCTCGGGGTGACCCTGGGCCACCCGTTCGGCCGCGATCAGCTCGTTGAGCCACTTGACTTCTCGTTCGCTGGACTCCAAACCGAGCTGATGCAGCTGCTTGGTGTAGCGGTCGAACGAACTGCTGGCCCGTGCGATCGCCTCGCGCAGGCCTTCCCGGCGTTCCTCCACCTGGCGGCGGCGGCCCTCCAGAATCCGCATCCTCGCCTCGGCGGGTGTGCGGTTGAAGAAGGCCAGGTGTACACCGAACCCGTCGTCGGTGTAGTTCTGCGGCCCGGTGTCGGCGACCAGCTCGGCGAAGCGCTGGCGGCCGGCATCGGTGAGCTGGTAGACGCGACGGGCGCGTCGCAGCTTCGGGGTTCCCGCCGGGGCCGCGTCCTCGACGATGAGGCCGTCGGCCTGCATCCGGCGCAGGGCCGGGTACAGCGAGCCGTAGGAGAACGCGCGAAACGCTCCCAGCAGGCCCGTCAGGCGCTTCCGCAGTTCGTAGCCGTGCATCGGTGATTCGAGCAGGAGGCCCAGAATCGCGAGCTCCAGCATGAAAACACCTCCTCATTGCACAGCCGTTACGGCGGTCCGACACCTCGCACGATAGTATCGCGCCGATATATTTACCGCTACTTCACCCCGTGGCCATCCGCCCGTTGCCCCCGCCGGAGCCGGCCGGATGACCGGGCACACCGCAGGTCAGCGGCGTCAGGATGGGTAGTTGATGCGTTTCGTCGTGCCGTCGGGGGCGAGCTCGATGGAGCCCCCGCCGTAGTCGCTGGAGACGTACACCGAGATGTCCAGCGTGCCGGGGGCGGTCGGGTCGCCGCTCGGGTCGAAGATCAGATAGGTGCTGGTGACGTCGCCGGGCTTGATGCCCAGGGTCTCCGGCGCCCCGCGCAGCACCCCGACGACGGCCTTGGCGTCGAAGGCGCTCAGGTCCACCGGTACGGCGTTCTCGCTGCGCGGCGCGCTCGTCGGGTCGCCCCACCCGCCGCGGTAGGTGTAGCTGAGCTCGCGGCGGTCCTCGGCGGGGTCGGGACGGTCCAGCGACGCGTACTCGGGGTAGACCACCAACCGGTAGCCCAGGGTGTCGCCGAACTTCTGGCGCATCTGTTCCAGCAGACCCGTCAGCCCGCCCAGCGAGTGCAGCTGTCGCGGCGGGGTCAGCACCACCGGGGCGATCCCGTCCGGCTTGGCGCCGGGGTCGGAGGTGAAGTTCAGCGGCGACGGTGTGTTGCCGTACAGGCCCCAGCCGATCGCGATGCCCAGCACCACCAGCACGCCGGCGATCGCCGCCCGGATGCCCCACCCGCCGCCGGCCGCCCGCAACGGCGACGGTGACTTCAGGGTGGGCAGCTTGACCGGGGCGTTGGTGGTCTGCAGATCGGCGACGAGCGTCTGCAGTTCCCCGAGCGTGGCCGCACGGGTCGCGGCCGCCACCCGTTGCCGGTGTTCCTCCATGGACAGCTGGCCGTCGGCGAGCGCGCTGTCGAGCACCGTGCAGGTGTCATTGCGGTCGCTGTCCTTCGCCCGGGTAGCCGCCGTCTGCCGCGTCGCCACGCGATGATCGTAAGAGAGCACCCGCCGCCACGGGACGACAGTCTCGGTACGGACTCGGTTCCGGGAGTAGTGCGGACTCCGGCGCCGCTTCGGCGCTCGATCCAGGGGTCGATCCCCAGCCGATTCAGGAGTCGATTCGGCTGGCAGAACCGTTCGCCGGAACGCGGCGCGTGGCCCGTCGCGCCTCCGCGCTCAGATCACCGACGTACTCTTGTCAACGTGCGACTGCAGAGACAGGTGGTGGACTATGCGCTGCGGCGCCGGTCCCTGCTGGCCGAGGTGTACTCGGGCCGCACCGGTGTCAGCGAGGTCTGCGACGCCAATCCCTACCTGCTGCGCGCCGCGAAGTTCCACGGCAAGCAGAGTTCGGTGCCCTGCCCGATCTGCCGCAAAGAGCAGCTGACCCTGGTGTCGTGGGTGTTCGGCGACCACCTGGGCGCCGTCTCCGGATCGGCGCGCACGGCAGAGGAACTCGTCCTGCTGGCCACCCGCTTCGACGAGTTCTCGGTACATGTGGTGGAGGTATGCCGGACCTGCAGCTGGAATCACCTGGTCAAGTCCTATGTGCTCGGCACGCCGCGGCCCCGCAAGGGACCGACGCGCGGCCGGCGCGCACAGACCGCGCGCAAGGGCGCGCGCACGGCCAGTGAATAGCGACGAGCGCCAGAACCGGTCGGCCGCCGACAGCCCGCACGGGCCGGCGTCCGACGGTGCCCCGGCGCCGCGCCACGCCCGATCGGACGCTCCGGGCTCCACCGGCGAGACCACCCGGATGCCCGCCCAGAGACCGCCCGCCGCGCCGGCGGCGCGACCCGGTGAGGGGCCGCGCCACGGGACCGGTGCGCGCCGGCCCGTCGCTCCCGACGGCCGACCCACGGCGATCCTGCCGCCGGTGCGCGAACAGATCGACCCGCGGCTGCGCGACCCCATCGACGTCGTCAAGGCGGCCCTGGACGGGGCGCCCCCGCCCCGTCCGCCGTCGGGACCCCCGCCGCCGGGCGGCGGTGGAGGTGGCGGCGGCGGCGCATCCGGTGGCCGGCCGCCCCGGCGGACGCCCGCCATCAACTGGCGGTGGGTCCGGCGCGGGACCGCGCTGGCGGCCGTGCTCCTGCTGGTGCTGCCGATCGTCACGTTCGCGATGGCCTACTTCATCGTCGACGTGCCCAAGCCCGGGGACATCCGCACCAACCAGGTGTCGACGATCCTGGCCTCCGACGGCACCGAGATCGCCAAGATCGTCCCGCCGGAGGGCAACCGCGTCGACGTCAGCATCGACCAGATCCCGGTGCATGTGCGCAACGCGGTGATGGCCGCCGAAGACCGCGACTTCTACTCCAACCCCGGGTTCTCGCTGACCGGTTTCGCCCGCGCGCTGAAGAACAACCTGTTCGGCGGCGACACCCAGGGCGGCTCCACCATCACCCAGCAGTACGTCAAGAACGCCCTGGTGGGCGACCAGCGCACCGGTATCGGCGGGCTCGTGCGCAAGGCCAAGGAACTCGTCATCTCCACGAAGATGTCGCGGCAGTGGTCCAAGGACCAGGTGATGGAGTCCTACCTGAACATCATCTATTTCGGCCGCGGGGCCTACGGCATCGCCGCGGCGTCCAGGGCGTACTTCGACAAACCGGTCGAGGAACTCACCGTCGCCGAGGGGGCGCTGCTGGCGGCGCTCATCCAGCGCCCGTCGACGCTGGATCCCGCCGTCGACCCCGAGGGTGCCGACCGGCGCTGGAACTGGGTGCTCGACGGGATGGTCGAGATGGGCACCCTGTCGCCGCAGGACCGCTCCCAGGAGGTCTTCCCGGCGACGGTGCCGCCGGACCAGGCCCGCGACGCCAACCAGACCACCGGCCCCGACGGGCTGATCCAGCGCCAGGTCATCAAGGAACTGCTGGAGCTGTTCAACATCAGCGAACAGCAGCTGAACACCGAGGGATTGCAGGTCACCACGACCATCGACCCGCAGGCCCAGCAGGCCGCCCAGGACGCCGTCTCGGAGTACCTGGACGGCGAGGACCCGGACACGCGTGCGGCGGTGGTGTCCATCGACCCCAAGACCGGAGGGGTCAAGGCCTACTACGGCGGCTCGGACGCCAACGGCTTCGACTTCGCTCAGGCCGGACTGCCGACCGGATCCTCGTTCAAGGTGTTCGCGCTGGTGGCCGCCCTGGAACAAGGCATGGGTCTGGGATACCAGGTGGACAGCTCGCCGGTGACCGTCAACGGCATCAAGATCACCAACGTCGGGGGCGAGGGCTGCGGCACCTGCAACATCGCCCAGGCGCTGAAGATGTCGCTGAACACCAGCTACTACCGGCTGATGCTGAAGCTCAAGAACGGGCCCGCCGATGTCGCCGACGCCGCCCACCGCGCCGGGATCGCCGAGAGTTTCCCGGGGGTGGACCACACCCTCAGCGAGGACGGCAAGGGCGGTCCGCCCAACAACGGGATCGTGCTGGGCCAGTACCAGACCCGGGTCATCGACATGGCCTCGGCGTATGCCACGCTGGCCGACTCCGGGGTCTACCACGCCCCGCACTTCGTGCAGAAGGTGGTCAACTCCGACGGCCAGGTGCTCTTCGACGCCAGCACCCAGGACGACAGCGGCGAGCAGCGCATCGAGAAGGCGGTCGCCGACAACGTCACCGCCGCGATGCAGCCGATCGCCGGTTGGTCGCGCGGGCACAACCTGGCCGGGGGCCGGCCCTCGGCGGCCAAGACGGGCACCGTTCAGCTCGGTGACACCGGCGACAACCGCGACGCCTGGATGGTGGGCTACACGCCGTCGCTGTCGACCGCGGTGTGGGTGGGCACCACCGACGGCACCAAGCCGCTGCAGAACGAATGGGGCGGGCCGGTGTACGGCTCCGGGCTGCCGTCGGACATCTGGAAGGCCACGATGGACGGCGCGCTGGAGGGCACCGACAACGAGTCGTTCCCCAAGCCCACCGAGGTCGGCGGCTACGCGGGTGTGCCCGCCCCGCCGCCACCACCGCCGGAGCCGACCCCCACCGAGCCGCCCGGGCCGCCGCCGGGCACGGTCATCCAGCCCAGCATCGAGGTGGCCCCGGGCATCACCATCCCCATCGGGCCGCCGACGACGATCCAGGCGCCGCCGGGTGCCCCGCCGCCGCCACCGCCGCCGCCGGGCGGCGACCCGAACGCCGCGCCGCCACCGGGTGATCCCAACGCCGTCCCGGCGCCCGTGCCGTGACATGGGGCGACCCTGAGGCCGGTGGCTCGAATCCGGACCCGGTGACGGTGTCGCCGGCGCCGGTGGCCACCGACCTGCGCAGCGCCGACGACCGGGACCTGCCCAGCCGCAACGACGAACTGGGGGCGGCCCTGTCGGGGGTGATCGGTGGACCGGTCGGCCGGCACGCCCTCATCGGCCGGCAGCGGTTCCTGACCCCGCTGCGGGTGATGCTGATCATCGCCCTGGTGTTCATGGCCCTGGGCTGGACGACGAAATCGGCCTGCCTGCAGACCGTCGGCACCGGCACCGCCGACCAGAAGGTCGCCAACTGGGGCCAGCAGCGCGCCTACTTCGCGATGTGCTACTCCGACACCGTGCCGCTCTACGGCGCGGAGCTGTTGAGCCAGGGCAAGTTCCCCTACAAGTCGAGCTGGGTGGAGACCGACGACGCCGGCACCCCGCAGGTGCAGTACAACGGCCGACCGGCGGTGCGATACATGGAGTATCCGGTGCTCACCGGGCTCTATCAGTACGTCTCGATGGCGCTGGCCAAGACCTACACCGCGCTGACCAAGACGATCGCCATGCCGGTGGTCGCCGAGGTGGTGATGTTCTTCAACATCTCCGCGCTCGGCCTGGCGCTGGCCTGGATGCTGACCGTGTGGGCCGCGGCGACCCTGGCCGGCCGGCGGATCTGGGACGCGGCCCTGGTGGCCGGGTCACCGATCCTGATCTTCCAGATCTTCACCAATTTCGACGCGTTGGCCACCGCGTTCGCCATGGGCGGGCTGCTGGCCTGGGCGCGCCGAAGACCGGTGCTGGCCGGCGTGCTCATCGGCCTGGGGGTGGCCGCCAAGCTGTATCCGGTGCTGCTGCTGGTACCCATCGCGCTGCTGGCGCTGCGGACCGGGCGGTGGGCCGAGGCGCTGCGGACCGGCATCGCTGCGGTGCTGGCCTGGCTGGTGGTCAACCTGCCCATCATGGTGCTGTTCCCGCGCGGCTGGTCGGAGTTCTTCCGGCTCAACACCCGCCGCGGCGACGACATGGATTCGCTGTACAACGTCGTGCGGTCCTTCACCGGCTGGCCGGGTTTCGACACCGGCCTGGGCCTGTGGGAGCCGCCGGTGATCCTCAACACCGTGGTGGCGGTGCTGTTCGTGGTGTGTCTGGCCGGCATCGGCTACGTCGCACTCACGGCACCGCAGCGCCCCCGGATCGCCCAGTTGGCTTTCCTGGTGGTGGCCGCGTTCCTGCTCACCAACAAGGTGTGGAGCCCGCAGTTCTCGCTGTGGCTGGTGCCGCTGGCGGTGCTGGCGCTGCCGCATCGGCGGGTGCTGCTGGCGTGGATGACCATCGACGCGCTGGTGTGGATACCGCGGATGCAGTACCTCTACGGCGAGCAGAACATGGGTCTGCCCCAGGAGTGGTTCACCACCACCGTGCTGGTGCGCGACATCGCCGTGGTGGCGTTGTGCGTGCTGGTGCTGCGCCAGATCTACCGGCCCGGTACGGATCTGGTGCGCTGGCAAGGCCGCCTCGACGACCCGGCCGGCGGGCCGTTCGACCGGGCGCCCGATGCGCCGCCCTCCTGGTTGCCGAACCGGCTGCGGCCCCGGGCGCTTGCGGGCGCGGCGCCGGGGGCGGCCTATGGCGTGGCGCCGGGGGCGGCCCATGGCGGGGAGGCGGTTCGGCCGGCGGGAGTCCCGGCGGCGCCTCCGGGGGACTGACACCGCGTGCGGTATCCGCGCGCGGTGGTCAGCCGATCCGGGCGACGATGTCGTGGGCGATGTCGAGGGCCTGCCGGGTGGCGTCGTTCATCCGGCACACCAGCACGTCGACGACGACGTTGTTGCGCGCGGTGAGCCCGCGCGCACAGACGAAACCCCCGGCGCCCACCCGCTGCGTCACCACGTTGACGTCGGTGTCGGTGGTGTCGACCGTGCCGAAGGTGACCCGGGCGTTGGGGTCCTCGGCGGGCACCCTTCTGGTCACGGTTCGGCCGGCGCACCCACGCCAGTCGGCGAGCTGGCGGTCGACGATGTCGTCGGCGGCGGCCGGCGACGGGTAGGCGACGACGGCCTGCTGTGCCGAGGCCGGACCCTGCGCGGGCCTGGCCTCCACCGTGCGGTAGCCGCGGGCCCGGACGCCGAGGTAGCCGGATCCGGCGTAGACGGAACGCGCCAGCGGCCCGTAGGCGCTACCGCACTGGTCCTCCCGGATCAGGCCGGCGTAGTCGATGAGCTTGCCGGCCGAGGCGCCCAGCTGCATCGGGGTGCCCATGATGGCGCTGATGTTGGGCTCGGACAGCAGCAGCGGGTCCAGCCCGGAGTCGGCGACGATCGGCGGTGACGTCGCGGTGGGCTCGGTTGGGGGAGTAGCCGTGTCGGAGCCGCCCGAGCGCAACACCACCACGCCCAGGGTGACGGCCACCAGGGCTGCCAGCGCACCGGCGACCCACGCCAGCCGGCGTCGGACGGCCGGGGAGGCGGGCGGCGCCGGGGGTTCGACCGCCGGCGCGGCCGGGGCGCGGAGGGTCCCGGCGGCGCCCGCCAGTACTGCCTCGGCGGCGGCGCCCGCCAGTGCCGCCCCGGTGGGGTAGCGCTGGGCGGGGTCCTTGGCCAGGGCCTTGGCGATGACGTCGTCGAGGGCCGGGGGCAGCGTCGGGACGAGGTCGGTGACCCGCGGCGGTGCCTGATGCAGATGCGCGCCGACCGTCGCGGCCATCCCGCCGTCGCCGGGGAACGGGACCCGGCCGGTCAACAGGCGAAACAGGGTGCAGCCCAGCGAATACAGATCGGCCTGCCCGTCGACCGGCTGACCGGCCAGGACCTCCGGGGCGGCATAGGCCACGGTGGTCAGGACCTGACCGGCGGTGGTCAGCTCGGCGTGCCCGAGAGCCCGGGCGATGCCGAAATCGGCGAGCAGCGCGTGCTCGGAGGGGCCCGCAGGACCGGAGAGCAGGATGTTGGCCGGTTTGACGTCGCGGTGCACCACGTGGTGGCGGTGTGCGTAGTCGAGCGCCTCGGCGATCTCGCCGATGATGTGCACGGCGCGTTCCGGGGTCATCCGGCCGCTGCGCTGGGCGATGTCGGCGTTGGTGCCGTCGACGAACTGCATCGCGATCCACAGCTGACCGTCGGGGGTCGAGCCGCGGCGGTGCACGGCGACGATGTTGGGGTGGTTGAGCCCCGCGGCCACCTCGGCCTCCCGCAGAAAGCGGGCGCGGAACTCGGGGTCGTGGCCCAGGTCGCCGCTGAGCACCTTCAGTGCCTCGTCGCGGGCCAGGTCGGGGCTGCGCACCAGGTACACGGTGCCCATCCGGCCGCTGCCCAGCACCCGTCGGACGCGGTAACCCGCGATCGTCGAGCCGGGCGGCAGCACCTGGCCAAGATATCCCCGCCACCGTGCGGACTCGACCCGAAACGGTCACCCGGGGTGCGCGATTTTCCTGATCAGAGGGTTTTCCTGTAACCTGGCCCGGTTGCCGACGCAGGCGACCCTCCTGCCACGGAACACGCCGTGGCCGCGACGACCATAGGAGGTGATGAGGTTCCCATGCGTCCATACGAAATCATGGTCATCCTTGACCCCACACTTGACGAGCGCACCGTAGCCCCGTCGCTGGAGACGTTTCTCAACGTCATCCGCAATGACGGTGGCACTGTCGAGAAGGTCGACATCTGGGGCCGGCGCCGGCTGGCCTACGAGATCGCCAAGCACGCCGAGGGCATCTACGCCGTCGTCGACGTGAAGGCCGCTCCCGCCACGGTGTCCGAGCTCGACCGTCAGCTCGGCCTGAACGAGTCGGTGCTGCGCACCAAGGTGATGCGGACCGACAAGCACTGATCCACTAATCGCCAGATGGGGCCTGCACGTCAGCGTGCTTCCGTAGGCTCGCCTGCGAACGCTGAATCGAGCACACCGCCTATTCCTCAGGAGGACCTCCCGTGGCTGCTGGTGACACCACCATCACCGTCGTCGGCAATCTGACCGCCGACCCGGAACTGCGCTTCACCCCGTCCGGCGCGGCCGTGGCCAATTTCACGGTCGCGTCCACACCTCGCATCTACGACCGGCAGAGCGGGGAGTGGAAGGACGGCGAGGCGCTGTTCCTGCGGTGCAACATCTGGCGGGAGGCCGCCGAGAACGTCGCGGAGAGCCTGACCCGCGGGGCACGAGTGATCGTGACCGGCCGGCTCAAGCAGCGCTCCTTCGAGACCCGCGAAGGGGAGAAGCGCACCGTCGTCGAGGTCGAGGTCGACGAGATCGGCCCGTCGCTGCGGTATGCCACCGCCAAGGTCAACAAGATCAGCCGCGGTGGCGGTGGCGGCGGCTTCGGTGGTGGTGGCGGCGGCGGTGGCTCCCGCCCGTCCGGCGGTGCCGGCGGTGGCGGCGGCAGCGCTCCGGCGGAGGACCCGTGGGGCAGCGCCCCGGCTTCGGGGTCCTTCGGTGGCAGCGACGACGAGCCCCCCTTCTGACACACGAACATTCGTCAAGAAGTAAGAGAGAGAAAGACACACCATGGCCAAGGCCAACAAGCGGCGCCCTGCGCCGGAGAAGCCCGTCAAGACGCGCAAGTGCGTGTTCTGCTCCAAGAAGGGCAAGGGGCAGATCATCGACTACAAGGACACCGCACTGCTGCGCACCTACATCAGCGAGCGGGGCAAGATCCGCGCCCGCCGCGTGACCGGTAACTGCGTGCAGCACCAGCGCGACGTCGCCGTGGCGGTGAAGAACGCCCGTGAGGTCGCCCTGCTGCCGTTCACCTCGAGCACGCGCTGAGGGACGGGAGGAACAACCGATGAAACTCATTCTCACCGCTGAGGTCGACAAGCTGGGTTCGGCCGGAGACGCCGTCGAGGTCAAGGACGGCTACGGCCGCAACTACCTGCTGCCGCGCGGCCTGGCCATCGTGGCCACCCGCGGCGCGCAGCGTCAGGCCGACGAGATCCGCCGGGCCCAGGAGGTCAAGACGGTTCGCGACCTCGAGCACGCCCAGGAGATCAAGGCCGCCATCGACGCGCTGGGGCCGGTGCCGCTGCCGGTGAAGACCGCCGGCGACTCGGGCAAGCTGTTCGGCTCCGTCACCGCGGCCGGCATCGTCTCGGCCATCCGCAAGGCCGGCGGCCCGAATCTGGACAAGCGGATCGTGCATCTGCCCAAGGCGCACATCAAGTCGACGGGCACGCATCCGGTCGAGGTGCGGCTGCACCACGATGTCGTGGCGACCGTCTCGGTGGACGTCGTCGCCGAGTAGTCCGCGGATCAGGTCCGGAGCGGACAGCCCGAACACCTGAACGAATAGCATCAGTCGTCGCCCGGAGGGCGTCGACGTGAGCAAGAACCCCGGTGGGAGCCCGACGTGGCGACCACCGGGGTTTTGCTGTCTGCGCTGGCGAACCTACTTTGCAGTAGTGAATGCAGCGAAAATTACGGTTTGTTAACCCGCCGCACAATCGCCGGCAACACAACACGCCCGAGGCGGCAACCCGACCCGACACGCCGACGAGTTTCCCATCCACAGTGGTAGTAGCCGTTTATCGTGCGTTTATCAGCAGTGACGCCCGGAAAGTCGGCAGTTGTCCACAGGTTTTCCCCAGTGCGCCAACATCGCCGCACACAGATATCCACATGCCTTCCACAAGTTGATCTACAGGCCCAGTTGGCGACGGGCCCAGCAACGTCTACCGTCATCCCGGCGCGATGCGGCAGCTGGCATCGGGCCGGGGGTCGGGCAGGGGATCAGGCAGGGCATGTCGGAGCGGCTCCGTACGCTTCGGCGCAAGGACATCGAACGACTGTTCGACAATAGTGGTGAGGGGGTATGGACGCCGAATGGCCGTCGTTGACGATCGCGGGCAGCCGGGGATGGATGCACCTCCGCCCAATGAGGACTTCGGGCGCCAGCCGCCGCAGGACATGGCCGCCGAACAGTCGGTGCTCGGGGGCATGCTGCTGAGCAAGGACGCCATCGCCGACGTCCTGGAGAAGCTGCGGCCCGGCGACTTCTACCGGCCGGCCCACCAGAGCGTCTATGACGCCATCCTCGACCTGTACGGCCGCGGTGAGCCGGCCGACGCGGTCACCGTGGCCGCCGAGCTGGACCGGCGCGGGCTGCTCAAGCGCATCGGCGGAGCGCCCTATCTGCACACCCTGATCTCCACGGTGCCCACCGCCGCCAACGCCGGCTACTACGCCGGCATCGTCGCGGAGAAGGCGCTGCTGCGCCGCCTGGTGGAGGCGGGCACCCGGGTCGTGCAGTACGGCTACGCGGGCGCCGAGGGCGCCGATGTCACCGAGATCGTCGACCGCGCCCAGGCCGAGATCTACGACGTCACCGAGCGGCGCACCGCCGAGGACTTCGTCGCGCTGGAGGGCCTGCTGCAGCCCACGATGGATGAGATCGACGCGATCGCCTCCAACGGCGGGATCGCCCGCGGGGTGCCCACCGGGTTCACCGAACTCGACGAGCTCACCAACGGGCTGCACGCGGGGCAGATGATCGTCGTCGCGGCGCGGCCCGGTATGGGGAAATCGACGCTGGGCCTGGATTTCTTGCGGTCGTGCTCGATCAAGAACCGGATGCCCAGCATCGTATTCTCGCTGGAGATGAGCAAGTCCGAGATCGTGATGCGGCTGCTGTCGGCGGAGGCCAAGATCAAGCTCGCCGACATGCGTTCAGGCCGGATGAGCGACGACGACTGGACGCGCCTGGCGCGCCGGATGAGCGAGATCAGCGAGGCGCCCCTCTACATCGACGACTCGCCGAACCTGACGATGATGGAGATCCGGGCGAAGGCCCGCCGGCTGCACCAGAAGGCGGGGCTGCGGCTCATCGTGCTCGACTACCTGCAGCTGATGACCTCCGGTAAGAAGGTCGAGTCACGCCAGCAGGAGGTCTCCGAATTCTCCCGCCAGATCAAGCTTCTGGCCAAGGAGCTGGAGGTGCCGGTGGTCGCGATGAGCCAGCTGAACCGCGGTCCGGAGCAGCGCACCGACAAGAAGCCGATGCTGGCCGACCTGCGCGAATCGGGGTCGATCGAGCAGGACGCAGACATGGTGATCCTGCTGCATCGGCCGGACGCCTTCGAAAGCGACGACCCGCGCGGCGGCGAGGCCGACCTGATCATCGCCAAGCACCGTGCCGGACCCACCCGTACCGTCACCGTGGCTCATCAGCTGCATCTGTCCCGGTTCACGAACATGGCGCGGTAGGACGCTGCACTGTTGTCGAATCTCAAAATCCGTGTCATCTCTCAAACGGACTGTCATCGCATGTCATTTTGGACATCGGAGTGAGATAACAAGACTTATCCCGCTCGAGAACTTCCAGAGCGGCTGCGACCAAGGCACGGGTATCCACAGGCGGCTCCGCGGGGAGAGTTCTCGACTGTCGGTCCAACCCCTTACCCGGTTAAGTTACTGCGTTCGCCGAGACCTCCGCTCCTCCCGCTACTGCAGGGTCGCGTAGATTCTTCGAGGAGCAATCCGACCACCTGACGCAGCATTAAACGAAGGCCATCATGTCCGACGATCAGAACACCGGCGTTCCCCCGAATCACCTCTCCATCGATCCGCGCAGCGCCTTCTATAGCGAAGAGGTGCTCAGCCGCGACGTGGGTATTCGCTTCAACGGCGTCGAGAAAACCAACGTTCACGAGTACAACGTGGCCGAGGGTTGGGTGCGTGTTGAAGTCCCAACCGCGAAGGATCGCCGCGGAAATCCCATGGTCGTCAAGCTCAGCGGCACGGTCGAGCCCTATTTTCGCTCAGCGGAATAGCGGACGCCGCGAATATTCTGGCGGGGCCGGCAAACGGCCCGGGGCGGGACTGTGAACCGCCTGGGGTTGATGCCGCTTCCCTTCGTTCGCCCGACTGCACAGCCCGTGCTGGTCCTCGTAGCAGCGACGTCCGTGATCGTCACCTCGTCTCCGAGTCGTACATCTCCGCCAACGCGCCCGGAAGCCCCCGCTTCTCAACCGCGTTTCTTGGGTTGACGAAGTACCCCATGACCTCATGAGCGGGTCAGCTCGTGGCCGGTCCTCAATCGGAACGTACCAGCCATCAGATGTCCGCTGCTCAGGGTGCCGCGTGCCAAAGGTGTTGCGCTGCTGTTGTATCCGGTCTTGTCCTAATCAGATCGTCGTCGGCCGATAACTTGGCCGCCATTGTGACGGGATCGGTGATCCCGGCTGGTGGTGTGGGCTCACTGCTCGGTGAGGGCCGGGCTGCGATCTGAGGTGAGTGCCGTTCCGAGCCACTCCGATGCCAGCCCGAACAGGATCCCCAGCACGGTGGCGGTCACGACCAGCACGACCGGATGGGAAATCGATACCGGCGAGGTGATCGGCAGACCGGTGGCCGCGATCGTGCCGACGGTGGAGGCGAATCCGAAGAACCCGGCGGGGGTGAAGCTGAGCACGTCGTCGGTGGCTATGACGACAAGGAGTCCGGCGCCGACCACCACGCAGCCGGCAACCGCCCAGGGGCTGCCGCCGAGAGCGGCGATTGCCAGCAGAGTGCCCGTCGCGCTGGCGATGCCGAGCAGTGACATCACCAGGGAGCGTTTGGCGCCGGTGACGCCGCCGCCGGCGGCGAAGAACGAAGCCCAGGAGATGAACAGAACCCAGATCGGCACCGTGATGACGTAGGCGGTGACCAGGCAGGACAGGCCGGCCAGCAGGCCGATGGCAATGGTGCTGGCAAGACGTGCGGACATGCGTGCGGACATGATGGAGCCTCCTTGTGAGTGGTAGGAGTGGGATAGCTGCGCTGCTGGTAGGTGCTGTCAGGTTGGGTCGGGGGAGGGGTCGTCGAAGGTGACCGCTGCTCGCCTGCTGCGGTCGACCGTCGTGTGTAGGACATCGGGGCGCGCGTAGTGACCCGTGGGGTCGAAGGTCAATCGCTCCCGGGCGACCTGCTCGGGGTCCAGGTCGGCGATCAACAACCCTTCGACGTTCGGGACCGGGGGTATCAGCCAGGCGCCGTCGGGCCCGGCCACGGCGCTGCCGCCGTCGAAGATCACGTCGTCGCAGGCGCTGCGCAATTGCTCGGCGAGCGGGAAGTCGGCAGGGATCGTGTCCGCGGTGATCAATCCGGACACGGCGACGCTGAACAGCCGGCCCTCGGCGGCGACGAAGCGGGTGATGTCGCGGGTCAGCTCGGTCGACCCGGGCCACGCGCTGATGTGCACGGTCTCGCCTTGGCTGTAGAGCGCCGTTCGCGCCTGCGGCATCCAGTTCTCCCAGCAGTTGAGGCTGCCGACGGTGGCGGTGCCGACGCGATGGGTGCGCAGTCCGGCGCCGTCGCCGTGTGCCCACACCAGGCGTTCGTCGTAGGTGGGGACGAGCTTGCGGTGGTGGCCGGCGACGCCGATGCGCGGGTCGATGGTCAGCAGCGTGCACCAGATGGTGCCCTCTCCCTGACGGTGTCCGCGCTCGGATGCCCCGATCACCATCGTGATGCCGAGATCAGATGCTGCGGTGCATAGTTCGGCTACCTGCGGCCCGTCGACGTGGATGGCGGTGTCCAGGTAGTAGGCGTAGCAGTCCTTGTGGTCGGGGTGGTTGAACGACGCCCCGTCGGTCCTGGGTAGCCAGAACGGGTAGCCACACAGGTAGGTTTCTGGGTAGGCGACCAGCTGCGCGCCAGCTGCGGCGGCGACCTCCGCGGCCGCGATGGCGCGCGACAGCCGGGCTGCCGGTGCCAGCCACGGCCCGGAGAGCTGCGCGGCAGCCACCGTGAGGACGTCCGGGCCGGCGCGGGGTTCACGATGTTCTTTGATGACCTCGATCGCGATGTTTGAGCTCATGTCGGATCAGTAGACCTCGAAGTATTCGCGCTGTTCCCAATCCGTCACCGCGGCATTGAATCTGGAGACCTCCATCTTCTTGAGGGCGGTGAGGTAGTCGACAAAAGGATCGCCGAGTTCGCGCCGCATCAGCTCGCTTCCCTGGAAGTATCCGAGCGCCTCCTGAAGCGACGCCGGCACCAACGGCGCGTCGGCGTTGTACGCCTCATCGACGGGTGGGCCGGGGTCGAGCTTGCGGGCCAGGCCATCGCGTCCGCTGATCAACTGCGACGCCAAGTACAGGTAGGGGTTGGCGGCCGGCTCGCCGATGCGATTTTCCAGATGCGTTGTGGCATCGCCGCGGGCGCCTGACACCCGCACCATCGCGCCTCGGTTCTCCTCCGACCACGCGATTCGGTCCGGTGCGAACGAGTTGGCGATGTAGCGTTTGTATCCGTTGACGGTGGGCGTCGTGAGCAGCGAACTGGCGCGGGCGTTGGCCAAGAGGCCGCCCATGTAGTTCATCGCCGTATCCGACAACAACGCACCGTCCTTGCCCGGAAACACGTTGGATTGACCGGCGACACCGAGAGACTGGTGAAGGTGCCATCCGCTGGACACCACGTGGTCGAAGGCGGGGCGAGACATGAAGGTCGCGTGGTATCCGTGCCGGCGGCACAGTTGTTTGATGGCGCTGCGGATCAGCAGCACATTGTCGGCTGACTGGATGCCTGGCAGCGGGTCGAACGACAGTTCGACTTGCCCCGGCCCCCATTCGTCTTCGATCGTGGCCAGGGGCATCCCCAGGGCGACCAGATGATCGCGCAGCACGCTAAGGATGGCGTCGGCCTCGTCGCCACGGTTCTCGGTGAGGTACTGGTATCCGTGGGACAGGGCGGTCACGACCGGTGGGGCAGGCGGGTAGCCCGAGTCGGCGAACCCGAGCTTGGGATCCACCATTCGGGTGATGTAGAACTCCAGCTCCACACCTGTGGTGAAGGTGTATCCGTCAGCGGCGAGCGCGGCGAGTTGGTGCTGTAGCACGCCGCGCGTATCGAACGGCACTCGGTCGCCGTTGCGGTAGTACAGATCTGACAAGACCCAGCCTGTCCGCTCGGCCCACGGCAGTTCGTGGAATGTTGTGGGATCCGGGACCAGCACGCCGTCCGGCAGCCCCGTCAGTCGCGGATCTCCGAAGCCATGCGCCTCGAACGGCGGGATGGCGGGATTGTTGGTGGTGTCGAAGATCAGCGTCGCGGTCTGAAAGTCCTTGCCATTCTCGAGTGCGGTGAGAAAGTGATCGACCTCTAGGGTTTTACCGCGCAGGATGCCGTGCTGGTCGCCCCAACTGATGCGGATCTGGCGCAGATTCATCTCCCGGACTCGCGCCCCGAGCTGCTGAGCAGCTTCCTGTTGCTCTGCCGTCCACAGCCCGTGCTCGGCGATGAATGAGGAACCCATCAACAGTCCTTTCAGTGATCAGGTGGCCTGATCTCTTGGCTTATCCTGGTCGGCCGGCTCTCGCTCGCCGGAGCGGTACGGTCGAAACCGTTCAGGTGATCAGATCACCTGAACGGTAGCACCGTGCGCCGCGGCCCGCGCGCCAAAGTGGGAGGGCCCCGTCGAACCGCTCTGTCAGTCGGGGTTGGCCATCAGATGGTCCGAGGTGCTGACCAGGTGTTGCATCATCCGCTCTGCCGCATCGTCGGCCGAGTGGGCACGAATAGCGGCGAGGATCTGGCGGTGGTCATCCAGTGACTTCGTTGGTCGGCCCCCGCGCGTCAGCGAGACCTCCGACGTGCGGTCCAATGGCTGACTGAGCCCATGTAGCAGCTTGATAAGGATCGGGTTGTGCGAGGCGGCGGCGACTCCGAGATGGAAACGGCGATCTCCGTTGAGGCCGGGCTCGCCCGCATCGACTTCTGCCTCCATCTCCTTCAGGGCCGCCTCAAGTTCATCCAGGTCTTCGTCCGTCCCACGAGTAGCGGCCAGCCGAGCACACTGCGTCTCTAGCGCCTGGCGCGTTTCCCATATGTAGGGGAGGTCGACACGAGTCTCGACCAGTTCGGTGGCTAGCGAGGTGATCACGTCCTCCGGACGATTCAGCAGGTAGATCCCATCGCCGTGGCGGACCTCCACGATGCCCTGAGTGCGCAGCGCGTTGATGGCCTCGCGGATCGACGACCGCCCCACCGACAACTGGTTGGCCAGATCGCGGACGTTGGACAGCTTGTCGCCGGGCTGCATGCCGCTGGTGTCGATGAACTCTCGGAGTCGCTCGCTGACCTGTTCGTAGAGCGGCCTGCGATCGACCTGGCGCAGACGGGCGCTCGCCATGGTCGTCTCCCTTGCTGTTGATCTGATGGTCTGAACTATTGTCCCAGACGCCGGGGCGGAGAGGGGGCCTGGCGTTCGCGCGCCGGTCCGCCGAACACTTGGAGGCAGCTCGGGCCGATCTGCCGGCGTTCACCGCGTTCCCTAGGAGCGGCTCAATAAGGAGATCCGGAGGCGCGCCGACGTCGTCGCGATCTTCCCGCCGGTCGGCTCCCTGCCGGAACCGTATGCATGCGGCTCTGTGCCATGGCGCTGTGCGACGCTTCGTTGTCGATCGTCCCTGACCGCTTCCCGCGCGGTTGATGGTGTGCCGGCGGCGATCCGGTCTCCCCGTCCCGGTGGTCCAGGGTGCGGAGCGCCTACTATTGAACTATTGGAATATTAGATGTTTCGGGTTAGGTTCGTCTAGCACCTTCGTCGCGGATCGTCATACCGAGGTGCAGCACCGGGCCCCGACCTGGTGTGTTGGACACGCGTGATCCCGGAGTGTTGCCGGGGAAGGCGAGACGGACCAACGCGCCGGCGGGGCGAAAACGTCGTGAGGAGCTCAAGGGGGGACGCGGTGACGCTCTCGGGTGGTGCCTGCCGCGGATCGCACCTCGATGGTGCGCCGCGGATCGCCGTCGAGCTCGACGACGGCGCCAGTCCACTGCAACCCACGACGACCCACAGGGCCCGCGCCGCGCTAGAGGGTGCGATGGCCGGCTCATCGCCGTAGACAACCAACGATCGATGGAGGACGAGATAATGACCACGCCGCCGCCGCTCTGGGAAGCCGCCCGCAAGGAGATGGAGGACTACCAGTTCACGGTGGGGCCCGAGATCCAGCCCCGGTGGGACGTTCCTGAGCAGATCGCCCTGCACACGGCGGTCTCCGGCCGCGCTGGTGTCGGGGCGACCAACCTCGAGGACTACATTGCGGACGCGAGCGCGGTGATCGAAGCAGGCGCCGTCGGCGTGCATTTCGACTTCACCTGGGTCGAAGACTCCTCGGGTCGCCGGCTGGATCGCGACCTCAAGCCCGTCGACGCCTACCGGACGGTGATCGACCCGCTGCGCAAGCAGTACGGCACCGAATTCGTGACGGACTGCAACGTGCTCAACGGGTCCACCTTCGACGAGTGCATGGCCCCGGCGCGCGAGGGTCTTGCCGAGCTCGCGCCGTGTGCCCCAGGGCACCCCGAAGCCTTCATGGTCCCGGCGATCGAGGCCGTGCAAAACGCGGGTGTCAAACCGTTCCTCGCCATCCACAGCTCGGGGGAGATCGAGCTGACCAAGCGCAAGCTCGTCGACACGGGCGTGCTGAAACTGCCCGCCTATTGGGGAATTCTGTACGGGCTCCCGTTCAACTCCGGCCGCACGCTCCTTTCCGGCACCTACGTGCCGAACGCACGCGACATGGCGCTGCACCTGTTCTTGATGGTGGACCAGATCCGGCGAATCGATCCCGAGGGGCCGATCCTGGTGTGTGCAGCCGGCCGCGCGACCCTCTATATGACCACGCTCGCGACGATGATGGGCCTGCACATCCGGGTCGGTACGGAAGACACACCGTGGAAGTATCCGAACAGCGACGAGAAGCTCACCAGCAACGTGGAGATGCTCGAGATGGCAAGGCAGATTGCCGAACTCCACGGTCGGCGGCCCGCCACGGCGGATGAATACCGCAAGATCCTCGGCATCCCGACCCCCGTTCTCCCATGAGCGAGTCGAAAAGCCGTTAGCGAATCCAACGCCTGCGGTTCAACGCCACCGATGCACAGCTCGGAGGTCGGCCCCGTTGATGTGCGGACCGCCAAGGCCGCACCCTATTAGGAGAGAGAAATGCCTGCTACCGATGCTGAGCTGATCGAACGTGCCCGCGCTCTTGCTCCAACCATTCAGGCGCGCGCGGCCGAGACCGCGAGGCTGCGCAAGCCGCACGACGACACGATCAGGGACCTGCTCGACGCGGAGATCCTGCAGATGTGGGTGCCGGAGAAATGGGGCGGTTCGGAGGCCAAATTCTCGACGATCTTCGATGTCGTTCGGCCGATCGCCGCGGCCTGTCCGTCGACCGGCTGGATCACTGCCTTCTACATCCTCCACAACCTGTACATCGCGAAATTCCCCGCCCAGGCGCAGGAAGAGGTCTTCGCGAAGAACGGTTATGCGCTGTTGCCGGCGGCCTCGGCTCCTGACCTGCAAGCGGAACGGGTCGATGGCGGCTGGAAGATCAGCGGCAAGGCCGTCTGGGGTTCGGGCATCATGCACGCCGACTGGGTGATCATCACCGGCAACACGGCGGAGGGGCCGCGCTCGTTCCTGATGCCCGTCAGCGATGTCGAAGTACTCGATACCTGGTATTTCACCGGCATGTCGGGAACCGGCAGCGCCGACTATGTGGCCAGGGATGTGTTCGTGCCCGACCATCGCGCGATTTCGCTGCTGGAATTCTTCGATGGCGAGACCGAGGGATCGAAACTCTATGCCAACCCCTTCTATTCGATCCCCTTCTTCGTCGTCGCGCTGTCCTCGATCATGCCGGTGATTTCGGGAGCGCTGGCCGGTGCGCTCGAGGAGTTTGAGGCGACCACGGAAAAACGCGTGCGCAGCCATGTCGGCACCGTGATCAAGGACCAGCAGCACGCCCACATCACTCTGGGCGGCCTCGAGCTGGCACTGGAGATGGCCGAGGATCTGGCGCGTACCGGCTATGCGCAGTCGGAGGCCATCCTCGCGACGAGGCCCTTCACGATCGACGACCGTGTCGCCACAAAGGGGCGCGTCGCCTATGTGTCCAATCTTTGCCGCGACACGATGAACCACATGATGACCGTTGCCGGTTCGTCGAGCTTTCACAACGACAAGCGGATCCAGCGGCACTGGCGCGACATCAACACCGTGTGCTCGCACGCCTTCTGGGATTGGGACATCACCCGCGAGTTGATCGGACGGCATCAGCTGGGACTGGACCTCAATACCCCGCTGGTCTGACCGGGGGCATCCTGGGCTCGCCGGACGTACGGCCGATGGGTCGCGACCGGTCACAGCGCCGACGGTGGGATCGCGGGGCGCGACGCACACCTCAGCGCGAGTCGGCGTTGAGTGCTGCCGCCTGCCGGACGAGTTCCTGGAAAGCAGCGGTGTCGAGGGCGGCCCCCTCGTGCAGGTCGATCGCGCGCCAGGACTTGCCACCGAACCCGTTGTTGAACACCCCGCACGGGTCCGGCAACTGTGCGCCCCTGGGGAAGGTCAGCTTCACCTTCTGTTTGTGCGCGTTGCCGACGGCGATGATGCCGTCTTTTTCCCACACCGGGCTGCCCATCCATTTCCAGGTCTCCTCGATGCCGTCGACGGCATCGAGGATCAGCCCGCGGACCCGGGCGAGCAGCTCTCCTCGCCAGTCGGCGAGGCTGGCGAGGAGGTTGTCGATTTCGGTGGTTCCCGCCTCGCGGGTGGGCTTCGGCTACTCGGCCATGTCAATCCTCCGGTAGGGCGGCGAAGTCACGCTTGACCCTGCGATACCAGCCCATTCCGGAGATCGGGCGCCTCCAGCGCGCCTTCATCGCGGCCAGGGCATCGGAATGAGTCGGGTCCCCGTGCGCGACGGCATCGCGCAGATGACGGTCCTGCGCGTTGATGACGTCGTCGGCTGTCGCACCGCGGTGCGCATGATCACAGGGCCCGCCCAGTTGCTGGCAGGTCATCGTCTTCATCGGATGCCACTTCCCATCGTGAACTGGAACTCTCAAATTGAGAGCGGTACTCTCAAAATGTGCCTCGCAAGTCACCGAGTGTCAAGCCTTCCGACGGACAGGCGCGTACCCGCCTTGCCCGCCGGGCCGTCATCGATGCCGCTGCCGCACTCTTTGTCGACCATGGCTACGCGGCAACGACGGTCGCCGAGGTGAGCGAGCGAGCCGATGTGCCTCCGGCAACGGTGTACCGGCTCTTTCAGTCGAAGTTGGGGATCCTCAAGGCATGGCTCGACGTCGCGATCGGCGGCGATGACGCTCCGGTGGCAGTGACGGAGCGGCCCCAGGTTGCCAACCTGCTCGCCGAGGGTGATCCGGTACGTCTGATCACCGGGTTCGCCGACCTGGCCGTGGCGATCAACGGCCGGAGCAATAACGTCTATCGAATCCTGGCCGGCGCCGCTGAGGCCGACTCCGACGCGGCAGGCCTGTTTCGTGACATCCAGCGGCAGCGCGCCACCGGGCAGCGTCAGCTCACCCGGGCGCTCGCGCGCCTGGGCGCCCTGCGCGCCGGGCTGGCCGAACCTGACGCGGCGGATATCGTCTACGCCATCATGTCGCCCGAGACGTATCGTCTGCTCGTCGTCGACCGCCGCTGGAGCCCGCGGCGCTACCGCAGCTGGCTTGACATGACGCTGCGCCAGCAGCTGCTCGGGTAGTCCTCTCGCCTCCGGACCGGCCAGGGCGGGGCCTGCGACGACCAGCCCAAGGAGGGCTCAGGTGGTGATCAGGTCGTCGATCTGGTTGATCGCCGATGAGGTGCCCTCGATGACACCCATGTCGAGCACCTGCTGCAGGCCTTCGGCGGTCTCGTAGGTGCTGAGGTAGGTCGCGCGGGTGCCGCCGCCGTGCTCGGCGAAGGTGTAGACGTTGGTGCAGACCGGCATCTCGGGGTTGGGGTTAAGGTCCTGGTCGGCGAAGCCGTCGATGAACGAGAAGCTGTTCGGCTCGTCGACGGTGGTGATCCGCCAGTATCCGGCGTGCTTGTCGCCCTCGGGGCCGGTCATGTAGTACGTCACGAGCCCGCCGGGGGTGAGGTCGTGGCCGATCACGGCCGCCGGGTAGCTGGGTGGTCCCCAGATCTTTTCCAGCTGACGCGGGTCGGCGTAGACCTGCCAGATCCGCGCCACGGGTGCGGCGAAGTCGGCGGTGATGGTCAGGGTGAGGTTGTCGATGTCCTGTTTGACGTCGATCACGGGCATGGGTGTCAGTCCTTTTCGGTCGTGCCGTTAACTCTGGTTCCGCTGGGCGAGCTCGGCGAGGAATGTGGGCAGTCGGCCTGCGCCGTAGTCGTAGAACCGCGCCCACCTGGGTGTGATGGCGATGCGGGCCATCCGGTCGTACATCTGCCGGCAGTTCCGTTCGAACTCGGCTGCCGCCTCGGTGCCCATGGACTTGCGCGCGGCGGCGAGGTATTCCTCGACCACGCCGTCGACGATCGTGATGGCCGCTCGCCCCCGTACGGACAGGGCTCGTGCTTCTCCGGGAGTGTCGCCGCGATCGATGGCCAGTGCGACGTCGGGGCGGGCCGACAGTGCGCTGACCTTGGGTGCCGTCTCCGCGGTGGAGATGATGAACTGTTCGCCGGTCCAATAGAAGCCGACGGGGACCACCCGTGGTGTTCCGTCGCGGCCGGTGTAGGCCAGGTGCGCTTCCGAGGTGGCGTCGAGCAGTTCCTTCGCGCCCGTGAGGGCCAGTTCCTTGGCGATCTGGTGTTGTTCGATGACACTCCTCCTTGGCTCGGGATTGTCGTGGTCTGGTCGGTCATGTCTGTACCGACCGGCGGCGAGGCGAAACCTCATCGCCACCCCTTGAGAATCGAGGGAACGGACCGTTCCCACCCCGGGAACCCGATGTCAATTGATGATCACGCCACGGTCGCTTGAGAGCAGCGCCGCCAGCCGTTCCCGCCACGTCTGTATCTGCTCGGGAGTCAGTCGTGTCCACTCGGTGATCTCGCCGAGGATCCGCAAGGGGGCGCTGCTGCGGTAGGACCGGGTGGGGTTGCCGGGGAACTTCTTGTCAGTCACGTTCGGGTCGTTCTCGAATGCCCCGGTCGGCTCCACCCGATAGACCCTCGGAACGGCTGCGTCCGTCGCCAGTTCTGCGGCGATCTCCGCCGCGAGGCCGGCTCCATCGACGAGTGCAGTGAAGTAGATGTGGTTCATCACGATCTCGGGACGGTAGTTCGATGGACGGCCCGCGGTGAGGAACTCACCGACGGTCATGTCCGCGATCGTGCCGTGGAAGAACGGCCCCTCATCAAGCGGTCCGGACACCTGGAATCCTCCTGCCGAGCTGGTGGGACGCGCAAGTATGCAGTACCACCCGGGCCTTGCCACAAGCCCCCGGCCCTGCCTTATCCTGAAGGTGGAAAGGGTGCCCTCGGCACTCTTTGCCTCACCCTCGCGTGACGCAGTCCAGACCGTGGAAACCCCTTGGGCTGCTCGGTGATCCGCCCCGGCGACGGGTCTGCGGGAACCGATATCGCCCAGCGGCTTTCACGGTCCTGCCGTTTCCGTTGCCGGTGAGTCGGTCGCGCTGGTCGTGTGACGGCGCGGTGATCGCCCCGAGGGGCAGGAGGGTCAGGTCTGGCAGTCCACGGCGGTCCAGGATCGGGCAGCGCGCCCGGCATGCGACGGCCCTTCAACCCCGACGCGTATCGGTTGGTCATGTTCGACCAGCGTGGCTGCGGGCGCAGCACCACGGCATTCGCGACGCGGGAATACCCGAGCGCCGACACCGACCAGGGGCAGCGGCTAACCCGCCTGGATCTGAATGAGATTGCCGCAGGTGTCGTCGAACACCGCGGTGGTCACCGGGCCCATCGACGCAGGCTCCTGGGTGAAACGTACTCCGAGCGAACGCAACCGCTCGTACTCATGGTGGACATCGTCGACAGTGAAGGCGGTGTAGGGGATTCCGTCGGTGACGAGCGCCTCCTTGAACGGTTTGGCGGCGGGATGCTCGTCGGGTTCGAGCACGAGTTCCGTACCGTCAGGGTTCTCCGGAGATACCACCGTGATCCATCGGAACTGTCCCATCGGTACGTCGTGTTTCGGGGCAAAGCCCAGGATCTCGGTATAGAAGCGCAATGCCTTGTCCTGATCGTCGACCAGCACACTGGCCAGGTTGATCTTCATGTCGGTCCTTCCTGGTCCGATATCGGCCACCGCCGCACGATCTGTCTTAGCGGTGTGGTGTCGACGTAGTGGAACTTGTATCGACCGTCGCGACGGGTCCTGAGGAGACCGGCGGACTCGAGCATGTCGAGGTGTTGCGAGGTGGATTGTCGCGACGACCCGATGCCGTGCCTAGTGGCGAGGCGGGCACAGATTTCGAACAACGTCTGGCCATCCCGCTCGGTCAGTTCGTCCAGGATCGCGCGGCGCGTGGGGTCCGCCAAGGCCTTGAACACGTCACCCACCCGTCCGAACAATAGGCAAGTAACCACCTGCCTGTCAATCCCCGGCTGGGCTTGGATGCGCCGCTCGTTGTCAGGAATCGGTAGAGGAGATGCAGCGCCTCGCGAGACGAAGTCCGGGGCAGCCGCTGTGAGACAACGCCGAAAGACCCGGGTCATCGACACGCATTGAACAGCACTGTTCACGATTTCGTGGGGACCGGAGAACTAATCCGCTTGGTTCACAGGTCCCGGAACGCCCCGCGCGCTCACCGTCACGGCGGCAACGGTTTCAGCGATCGCGAAGACGAAATGCAGCACGGTGGTCAGCCAGCCCACCCATACGACGTCGCCGATGACGAAGAGGTCCCGGAACACGATGTTGGCCGTGCCCAATAGCAGGTGCGTCGCGCTGGCCGCCACGTGCCAGGACCGGTCGGGCACCCGCAGCGACGCGTGGAACAGCAAGGCGGCGAGGATGACCGCCAGCCCGTGCGCCTCGATGAACCCGATGGCCGACGACGGTGCGCCGCCGACGATCGTCGCGGCCGCCCCCGTCCGGCAGCATGCAGCCGGGACGTCCAGCACCGCCAGGCCGAGGAGACCGAACCCACCCAGGAAGATCGCGTTGATACGAAGCAGGCGCTGGCGAAGCCTGGCGTGCATTGCGGTCCCATCCACGTCGTGCCGGCCACACCGACGTCAGCCGGTCGGTAGGTCGTAGACCAGCTCCAGCGCGAAGCGGCCGGTCATGGCGCCGTCCGAGGTGAAGCTCCGCAGCCAGCTCAGCTCGCGAAAATGTCCTGAGATGCCGGCGAAATCACCGGTTCCGCCGATGATCTGACCCGTACCGTCGGGATTGGGTCCGTCTGTGGTGACGAAGTAGTAGGGCTCACCGTCGGCCTGGAACTCCCGCACGCCGGTGAGCGCGGGAATGACCACTTCGCGGGCGAACTTGCTGCCGTCCTCGATCTCGTACATGAAGATGGTTCCCCGGCCCGGCAGGGTCAGTGTCCACGACGTGTACATCCGCATCCTCCCCCGCATGACCGAGGAGTCCGCGGTGACCTCTTCCTGTTCCACGGCGAATCCCACGATCTCGTCGTCGGCGTTGCGCACCTTCGTCACCAACGCCATCCCGCTGCTCAGGCTGTCGGCGTCGAACGTGGCGATGTCGTCGGGAAACGGCGGCACCGGCTTGTTGCCGTCGTGGGTGATGGCAACGATGTCCCCGGGCTCCTCGAGGTAGAACGTCTCCAAGGTCTTTCCCTCGGGAGTCTCGGTCAGCCGGGGTGCCGTGGCTCTGATGTCCGGGCCGGAGAACGGGCGGAAGATCGACCAACCCAGGGCGACGGCGGCGCCCAGCACGAAACCGATCACGAGGATCAGGGTTGCCTTCGCAGTGCGCTTCATCGGACCGCTCCGTTCGCCTCGCGGTGGGGCTCACCGAGTCGTTGCGAGGTGCGCGCAACCGGCCTGAGCGAGACGAAGTAGCCGATCATCACGAGGTAGACAGCCATGATCAGCAGGCTGAACCACCATGGGAAGACGTCGAAATACACCGTGCTCCCGGTTGTCAGGAAGAACAGGTGTCCGGGCAGACTCGCGGTGATGTAGCCGGTGATGACCCAGTAACCGACCCGGCGCGGCGCCGTCGCCAGGTCGTAGGCGGCGAACACGGTTTTCCTGCGGGCGATCAGGGCCACCGAGCAGAACAGCATCAGCGCGAAGAGGCAGAGATCGACCGGCCAGCTGATGATCTCGGCGACGTCGGAGCTGCCGGTGAGCAGATGGCGCGACGCGTTGATCAGGTGGATGACGAAGCCGGCGGTCATCAACATCGGGACGAACGTCTCGACTTTCCAGGTGCTTCTCATTGCGGTTCCTCCTCGTCCCGGGTTTGGGCGTCGGCGCCGAGCGAATTGAGCACGGCCGCAATACGTTCCATTACCGGTCCGGGTAGCTCGGCGGCTGTCGCGATGGCCATGTCGACACGCTCGGCGCTGGTCGCGTCGATCAGGTCGCGGCCGGCGTCGGACAACGTCAGGGTGCGGCTGCGCCGGTCTCCGGGGTCCTCGGCGCGCAGCACCAGCCCCTGATCGACCAGTTTCGACACCGCTCGGCTGGCCGCCACCAGCGCGACGTCCAGACGCTTGGCGATATCGCCCACCCGCAACGTGCCGTGCTGGTCGATCAGGTGCAGCGCGGCCAACTCGACGACACTGAGCTGCTGATCCTTGAGCGAGCGCGACAACCCCACGATCAGCGAGGTGAACATCGCCCGCATGAACTCTTCGAGGCTGTTCACCGGTCGGTCCGCATCCATAGGTGATTACCATAATGAAATAGTTTCGATAGCGCAATGATTGCTCAGGTGAAATTAGTGGGACCTCTCGCCGCGTGCGGCCCGCGCCGGAGTTCGCCGCTGGCGTAAGGAAGCGCGTCCGCGTGGCGGGTCTGACACGATGCGCAGGTGGATATGGACCAGGCCCGCGTGTCCGCCCTTGCCGATGCCGAGCGCAGATTGCAGGCCGCCCAACTGACTTCCGATGTGGTCGCCCTGGAGGAGCTCATCGACGAGAGGGCCGTCTTCACCGGTCCCGACGGCAACCTCTACAGCCGCGACGATGACATGCGAGTTCATCGCAGCGGACACCAGAAGATGCGCCGCGTCGATGAAGAGGAACTGCGAATCGAGACGTTCGGTGACGACGTTGGGGCGACGTTCTTCCTCGGCACCCTGGAGGGGACCGTCGGCGGTACCGCGTTCACCGCCCGGATGCGCTACACCAGGGCCTGGAAGCGCGAGGGCACACGGTGGCGGATCGTTGCCGCGCACGCGTCCTTCATTACCGACAATGTCCCGCCCATCGGGGACAACCGAAGATAGCCATGTGGGCGGACTTGCGCTCGGTCACATGATCGTCTCGAGCGTATCCCTGATTTCCGTCTGTTATCCCGATACGACGATTCACTACCCGTCCGTCGGCATCATCAACGGCATGCTGAAACTACCGGCCTGTTTCACCCCGGGCCGGCGCCGGGGCAAGGGGCTGGAGGAGACCACCGAATCTCTCCAGGAGGTCATCGTCGATCAGAGGCTGGCCGAGCCCGTGACACGCAACAAGGCCGTCGCGAAGATCTAGCGAGGGCTCCCGATACGGCTGAACGGAGAGGAGGCCGACCGTGCTCCCGAAAGACGCACAAGTCATCTCGGTCGACGACCACGTCATCGAGCACCTCAGGGTGTGGCTGGACAGGTTACCGTCGAAATACGTCAATGCTGCTCCCCGGATCGAGACGCTGCCCGACGGCAACGACACCCGGATCTACGAGGGCAGGCCGGCCGGGAACTTCGCCCTCAACGCGGTCGCCGGAAAGCCGCGGCGTGATTTCGGCATGGACCCCCGCAGCTACGGTGGCATGCGGACCGGATGCCACGACATCGACGCCCGCATCAAGTGTGTGGGCGCAGATGTGGACGTTCCCGACGACGAGGCCAGGCTGATCGTCGAGGGCAACGCGCGGCGGATCTTCAACTTTCCACGGTGCTAGGGGAGCGAACCAATGCGACGCATGTTTTCTCGCCGACAGGTGGGAGTGGCCGGCACGAGGGTTCGCCTGGCGACGATCGCATGGGAGGCATGGCGCTTCCGGCGCGGTGACGAGATGATCTCCCGCCGCCAGCGGGCCCGCTTGCAGGCGCTGGTCCGGTATGCCCGAACGGCGTCACCGTACTACCGCCACCTGTACCGAGATGTCCCGCCGGGGCAGGTCGCTCCGGAGTCGCTCCCCGTCACGTCCAAGCGTGAGCTGATGACGCACTTCGACGACTGGGTGACCGATCCGGACATCACCATCGAGTCGCTACGGCGTGACTTCCTGTCCGACGATTCCCTTCTGGGAGCCCGCTATCTGGGCCGCTACCACGTCGCGACGACCTCGGGGACCAGCGGAGAACCGGCCATCCTGATCCACGACGACCCGTCGTGGGCGGTGTTCCAGTTCGTGGGCCGCCGCGGCGAGTGGCGGTTCGTCCGGCGACCGGCGCTGCTGTGCGGGGTGCTGCGGCGCGGGCTGCGGGTGGCGGCACTGTTCGTCACCGGCGGGCACGTCGGTGCCTCCGCCGCGCTGGAGGCCACCCGCCGCCGCAGCACCTTCCTGGCCGACCACGTGCGCGTGTTCTCGGTGCTGCGGCCCCTGCCCGATCTGGTGCGCGACATCAACGCGTTTCGGCCGACGGCCCTGGAGGGATACCCCAGCGCGCTGGCGCTACTGGCCGGCGAACAACGAGCGGGCCGGCTGGCGATACAACCCCTGCTGGCGATCACCGCGGGTGAGCAGTTGACCACGGAGCAACGCGCCGACATCGAGTCGACGTTCGGCTGCTCGGTGGAGAACCGCTATGCCTCGGCCGAATTCCCCGGCCTGTCAATGGAATGCGGGTACGGGCAGTTCCACGTCAACAGCGACTGGTATCTGATCGAACCGGTCGACGAGAACAACCGGCCCGTCGCGCCGGGCGTCGTCTCCCACAGCGTTCTGGTCACCAACCTGGCCAACCGGGTGCAGCCACTGATCCGCTATGACCTCGGCGACCGCGTGAAACTGGCTGCCACCGCGTGCGCGTGCGGGAATCGGCTGCCGGCGATCACCGTGGAGGGCCGCACCAGCGACCTCCTCTCCTTCGACGCGGCGGACGGGTCGGTGGTCACGGTGTTGCCGCTGGCCCTGGTGGAGGTGATCGAGGAAACCCCGGGGGTGCATCGATGTCAGGCCATCCGCACCGATCCGAGGACCTTGCGGGTGCGACTGGAGATGTCGTCGGAGGTGGATTCGGCGCAGGTCTGGCGCGCCCTCGACGAGCGCCTGCAGGCGTTCTTCGCCGCACAGGGGGCCGCGCCCGTTGTGGTGGAGCATGCGGCCGAACCGCCGGCCCGTGACCCCAACAGCGGGAAGTACCGCCAGGTGTGGCAGCGATGACGGCCGACGAACCACGGAAGAAACGGGCGGGCAGGCGCGCCGTTCAGATTCGGCCGCCCGGGAACATCGTCTCGACGGCCTCGGTGATGGTGTCGCGCGCCGCGGCGGCGTCCACGGGTTGCAGGGAGCTGATGGCCATCACATAGCGGCGGTCCGGTCCGATCGCGCCGGTCGACACGTGCAACTGATTGGCGCCGTTCCAGCAGCAGAACCACCCCTGTTTCACGGCGACCGGCTCCGCGTAGAGCCCGTCGGGGATGCCGAACCGCTGCGGGTACCCGTCGGTTCCGGTCGGCGTGTAGTGCGCCAGGTTGCTCATGATCACGTTGGCCTGTTGGGGCGGCAGCCCTCCGCTGCCGTTCAACAGCTTGTCGTAGTAGCGGACGAGATCGCTTGCGGTGCTCTGCGTGACGTCCCAGTGCCCGTTGTAGGGCGCCGTGGTGCCGGTCAGTCCGTACCGTGCGACCACGCGTGTGATGATGGCGTTTCCGCCGTCACGATCCCAGAAGTTCTGGGCCGCGCTGTCATCGGAGGAGCGCAGCATGAGGTCGAGCGACTCGCGGTCGGCGGGTGTCAGTGTCGTCTCGCCCTTCGACGCCCGCAGCAACAGGTCATCGGCGATGAACAGCTTGGCCACGGAGGCGATCGGGAAGGGGCGGTCGGTGCCGTTGGAGACGGTCTGGCCGGTGTTGCGGTCCAGCACGACCACCTCGATATCAGCCCCGGCGGCCGCCGGGGCTGATATCGAGGTGGTCGTGCTGGACCGCAACACCGGCCAGACCGTCTCCAACG
>NZ_NVQF01000045.1 GCF_002592005.1 Mycolicibacterium palauense
TAAGTAAGACAGTGTCACGATAGAGGTGATATAGGTGAGATGCATAGTGTAGAGAGAGCGCAGGTGGTAACGTATAGCACGGATACAATTTGATTATTTTGAAAAGGTGACAGCGCGCACGAGGATCAACAATGGAGGTGTAGTCGACAGCGTCAAGTGTGTATAGGGGACGGACCTAGGCGGGCGGTGGCCTACGCCGCCACCCCCGCCGGCGTAGGCCACCGCCCGCCTAGGTCGGCGGCGCGGTCAGCCGGTCGTAGCGCGGATCGTCGCCGCCGCGATGGGCGGCCCAGTAATTGGCCATGTCGTCGCCGGCCATGGTCCGGTCCGGGACCACGCGCCGGTAGGCGACCTTCCAGTCCGGCCCGACGCGGCGGAAGTAGTCGATGTAGCGGCCGAACGCGCTTTGGCAGTGCGCGCCGAACATCGAGTGGAAGATGAAGAACGTCTCGCCCCACGCTTCGTCGCCGCGGACGTCGAAGACCGACTGGCCGAGCAGGTGGTGCATCACCATGGTGCCGGCGGCCGGGCCGCAGACGAACTCGGCGAACTCCTGACCCGTCCCCTTGAAGACGCCGTGGTCGTCGTAGGACGGTTCGGCATAGCAGCCGAGGATCGCCTGCTTGTCGGCGCGGTCGACTGCCGCCGAGAGCACCGCGACCAGTTCGGTCAGCGCCTGCTTGTCGATCCAGGCCTGCAGGTCGCCGCCGGTCATGAGTGCCCCGTCCCCTCGAACTCCAGATGCAGGTTGTCCAGGCCGCGCAGAATCCACAGCGGCACGTGTTCGAAGCGGCGCTGCCCGGGCGGGCCGTGGTGGGCCTCGGAGACCCGGATGTCGCGCAGCCGGTCCAGGAGACGTTCGATGGTGACCCGGGCCTCGATGCGCGCGAGCGGGCCGCCGGGGCAGCTGTGCACCCCGCGAGCGAAGGCGACGTTCTGGCGGGCGTTGCGGCGGTCGAGCTTCAGCTGCGCGGGGCACGCGAAGCGCGCCGGGTCACGGTTGGCCGCGCCGGGCAGCAGCATCACCGTGGCCCCGGCGGGCACCGGCACACCACCCAGCTCGGTCGACGTGCGGGCCATCCGGAAGTCGCTTTTGATCGGGCTCTCCAGGCGCAGCATCTCCTCGACGAAGTTGGGGATTTTCTCCGGGTTGGCGCGCAGTGTGTGTTGCAGCTCGGGATCCTCGGCCAGCACCTGCAGGGCGCTGGCCAGCAGGCGCGCGGTGGTCTCGTGCCCGGCGATGAACAGGAAGGTGGCGTGGCGGACCAGGTCGACGACCTCGGGCAGGGAGCCGTCGCCGAACCGCGCGGTGGCGAGCTCGGTGAGCATGTCCGCCCGCGGTCGGCGGCGGCGATCCTCGATGTAGGCGGTGAACCAGTCGTCGAGGTAGGACAGCGGATTGGTTTTGAGGGCGCCGTCGTCCTCGACCGCCCAGGGCTGCTCCTCGGTGGGCCCGGCGCCGGCCAGCAGGGCGCGGAACATCGGATGGTCGGCCTCGGGCACCCCGAGTAGGTCGGCGATCACCAGCAGCGGGAAGGGCTGGGCGTAGGCGGTGACGAACTCGCAGCGGCCGTCCCCGATGAACTCGTCGATGAGACCGTCGGTCAGCCGCCACATGAACGCCTCGTTCTCCTTGAGCCGCTTGGGCGTGAAGAGACCGTTGAGCAGCGCCCGGTGTTCGGTGTGCTTCGGGGGGTCGAACGCGACGAGGTGCTCGTGCATCGGGAACTGGTCGCGGTGGGCGTCGATCTGCTCGGAGACGTCGTCACCCTCGGGGGTGAACGGCAGCCCGAACGGTCCCAGCGAGGAGTTGATCGACGAGTAGGTCTGGTGGTCGCGGTAGACCTCGACGAGTTCGTCGTAGCCGGTGACCGCGTACACGCCGTGGCGGGGTTCGCGCCAGACCGGGCACTGTGCACGCAGGAACTCGAAGTAGGGGTACGGGTCCTCGACCACCGACGGGTCGCTGAAGTAGTCGAGCTGGTCGAACTCGGTCATCGCTCCCCTTCCGGCCGCGGCCGCCGCCGCGCGAACGTCGGTTCGAGTGTTACGTCCGGGCGGGTTGTTGTAAACACCGCGGTCCGGCGCGGGCACCTTCCCGAAGGCCTGCCCGGCCCGGCGTCACATCACGGTGATGCCGCGGCGGGCGAACTGCCCCTTGACCCGCTCCACCAGCGCCGGTTCGGGCGGGTGGGTGTCGGCGAGCAGGTAGGGCTCGCCGGTGGCCGCCCACTTCTCGCGCCCGAGCTGGTGGAAGGGCAGCACCTCCAGGCGTTGCACCCCGCGCAGGCCGGCCACGATGTCGGCCACCGCCTCGACGTTGTCCACCGCGTCGGTGAGCCCGGGCACCAGCACGAACCGGATCCACATCGCCGTGCCCCGCTCGGAGAGCCGCTGCGCGAAGTCCAGGGTCGGCTGCAGTGCGCGCCCGGTCACCCGCTGGTAGGTCTCCGGCAGCCCGGACTTGATGTCCAGCAGCACCAGGTCGATGTCGTCGAGATCCTCGTCGCGCAGCCGGGCCCCCAGCAGGCCGTTGGTGTCCAACGCGGTGTGGATGCCCAGCTCGCGGCAGCGGGCGAAGATGTGGGCCACGAACCGGGCCTGCAGCAGCGGCTCGCCCCCGGAGATGGTCAGCCCGCCGCCGGTGACCCGCATGATCGTGCGGTAGCGGGCCACCCGTTCCATGACCTCCTCGACGCTGTGGCGGACCCCGTCGGCCATCCGCCAGCTGTCGGGGTTCTGGCAGTACTGGCAGCGCATGCCGCAGCCGGCCAGAAACAGCGTCATCCGGGTGCCGGGCCCGTCGGCGGCGGTCACCAGGTCCCACGAGTGCACGGCGCCGGTGCCGTGGTCGGTGATCCGCTCGCTGGCGGCCACCTCCAGGTCGGCGACGTGCATCGGCGGCGCGGCGTGCGCCGGCTGCTCAGCCACAGTCAGCCACCGTGGTGTGCGGGCTACAGGCCCGCGTGGAACGTGCGCGAGAGCACGTCGAGCTGCTGTTCGCGGGTCAGCCGCACGAAGTTCACGGCGTAGCCGGACACCCGGATGGTCAGCTGGGGGTATTTCTCCGGGTGATCCATCGCATCCTCCAGCACCTCCCGGTTGAGGACGTTGATGTTGACGTGGAAGCCGTTGGACACCGTGTAGGCGTCCAGGATGCCCACCAGGTTGGCGATCTGGTCGGCGCGCACGCGTCCCAGCCCCGACGGCACGACCGTGGTGGTCAGCGAGATGCCGTCCTGGGCCTGGTCGTAGGGCAGCTTGGCCACCGACAGCGCCGAGGCCATGACGCCGTGCACGTCACGGCCGTTCATCGGGTTGGCGCCGGGGGCGAACGGCTCGCCGAGCCGCCGGCCGTCGGGGGTGTTGCCGGTGTGCTTGCCGTAGACCACGTTGGAGGTGATGGTCAGTACCGACTGGGTGTGGCGGGCGTTGCGGTAGGTCGGCTGGGCGCGGACCTTCTCCATGAACCGGGTCACCAGTTCCACCGCGATGTCGTCGGCCCGGTCGTCGTCGTTGCCGTAGCAGGGGAATTCGCCCTCGACGACGTAGTCGACCACCAGCCCGGTGTCGTCGCGCACGGGACGCACGGTGGCGTACTTGATGGCCGACAGCGAGTCGGCGGCCACCGAGAGCCCGGCGATGCCGCAGGCCATGGTCCGCAGGATGGTCCGGTCGTGCAGGGCCATCTCGATGCGCTCGTAGGCGTACTTGTCGTGCATGTAGTGGATGCAGTTCAGGGCGTCGACGTAGGTTTCGGCCAGCCAGTTCAGCAGCCGGTCGTAGGCCGCCAGCACGGTGTCGTAGTCGAGGACCTCGCCGGTGACCGGGGTGCTGGGCGGTGCGACCTGATCGCCGGTGATCTCGTCGCGGCCGCCGTTGATGGCGTACAGCAGCGCCTTGGCGAGGTTGACCCGGGCGCCGAAGAACTGCATCTGCTTGCCGACGGTCATCGCCGACACACAGCACGCGATCGCGGTGTCGTCGCCCCAGCAGGAGCGCAGTAGTTCGTCGGACTCGTACTGGATGGCCGAGGTGTCGATGGAGACCTGGGCGCAGAACTCCTTGAACCCGCGGGGCAGCCGGTCCGACCACAGCACCGTCAGGTTCGGTTCGGGACCGGGGCCCAGGTTGTACAGGGTCTGCAGGTACCGGAAGGAGGTGCGGGTGACCAGCGGCCGGCCGTCCTCGCCGATTCCGCCGATGGTCTCGGTGACCCAGGTGGGGTCCCCCGAGAACAGCGCGTCGTAGTCGGGGGTGCGCAGGAACCGCACGATGCGCAGTTTGATGACGAAGTCGTCGATGATCTCCTGGGCCGCCGACTCGGTGAGCAGCCCGTCGGCGAGGTCGCGTTCGAGGTAGATGTCGAGGAAGGTCGAGGTGCGCCCAAGCGACATCGCCGCGCCGTTCTGCTCCTTGACCGCGGCCAGGTAGCCGAAGTACAGCCACTGGACCGCCTCGCGGGCGGTGTTCGCCGGGCCCGAGATGTCGAAGCCGTAGGCGGCCGCCATCTGCTTGAGCTCGCCGAGCGCCCTGACCTGCTCGGCGTTCTCCTCCCGGTCGCGGATGACGTCCTCGGTCGAGCGCTGCATGTCGAGTTCCATGCGCTCGAGCTTCTTGCCCTCGATCAGGGCGTCGACGCCGTAGAGCGCGACGCGACGGTAGTCGCCGATGATGCGGCCGCGGCCGTAGGCGTCGGGCAGGCCGGTGACGATGTGCGAGGCGCGGGCGGCTCGCACGTTGGGCGGGTAGACGTCGAACACGCCGTCGTTGTGGGTCTTTCGATACTTGGTGAAGATCTCCTCGAGTTCCGGCTTGACCGGGTAGCCGTAGGTCTCGAGTTCCTTGACCACCATGCGCCAGCCGCCGAAGGGCATGATGGCGCGCTTGAGCGGGGCGTCGGTCTGCAGGCCGACGATGATCTCGTTGTCACGGTCGATGTAGCCGGGGCCGTGCGCGGTGATGGCCGCGGGGGTCTCGAAGTCGACGTCGTAGACGCCCTTGCGGCGTTCCTCGGGGAACAGCTCGCTCAGCGCGGCCCAGATGCCGCTCGTGCGGGCGGTCGCGCCGGCGAGGAAGGAATCGTCCCCCTCGTAGGGGGTGTAGTTGGTCTGGATGAAATCGCGGACGTCGATGCGGTCGCACCAATCGCCGGGACGGAATCCGCGCCAGGCGTGGCGGCGGGGGTCGCCCTCTGCTGCGTGGCTTGCGTCGGTGCGGACTTCTTCGTTGTTGACGGCTTCTGTGGTCATGGCTGGTACCGCCTCTCCCCTGGTGCGTGCCGACCGGGTGCCGATACTTCAACGGTAAGCCCGCCGACCCTCTTCTGCAGGGTGTGCGGGCATGACCTTGGACACGTCCCACCAGTGTTTTTGCCCCGTCGGGGCGGGTCGCGGGCGGAGGTCGGCACACCGCGCTCCCGACAGCGATATCGCCGGTGATATCAGCGCGCGTCGGCGGTACCGCGTCCCGGCATGGGACCGGTCAGATAGTGCGCGAGCGCCGGGCGCACCCAGTCGGCCAACACCGCGTCGTCCATCTCCACCAGGGTCGGCTCCTGAAGGATGTAGCGCGCCAACGCGATTCCGAGCACCTGGGAGCCGACCATGACCGCCCGCTCGGCGGGGTGGTCCGACGCCAGCGCGGTCAGCGCGGGGGTGACCTGCTCGACGAACACCTTCAGCAGCGCGTCGCGGGCCGCGGGGTGGGTGGCCGCGGCCCGCAGCAGCGGCAGGAACGGCCCGTCGGGGCGCCACACGTCGACCACCAGCGGCACCAGCACGTCGGCGAGGCGGTCCGCCGACACCCCGGCCAGGTCGGGGAAGTCGATCTCCAGCCGGGATGCCTCGGCGAACAGCTGCGCCTTGTTGCCGAAGTAGTGCATCACCAGCGCGGGGTCCACGCCGGCCTCCGAGGCGATCGAGCGGATGGTGGTGCACTCGAAGCCGTTCGACCCGAACTGGGCCCGGGCGGTGGCCAGGATGGTGGCCCTGGTCGCCTCGGCATCACGCGTCTTTGCGGTCATCTCCGGATTCTATTCAACAACCGTTGACATCCGCCACCACCCTCGCCTACCGTCGTTTTCATCAGTCGTTGAATTAAATGCAGAGTTCGTGCAGAGGGAGTACTCCGATGACCCACATCCATGACGTCGACGTGGTGGTGGTCGGCGCCGGCCCCACCGGTGCCACCGCCGCCGGGGACCTGGCCCGAGCCGGGCACTCCGTCACCGTGCTGGAGCGCTGGCCGCAGGTGAACCCGTCGAGCCGGGCGTTCGCCACCATGGCCCGCACCCTGGAGGTGCTCGACGCGCGCGGGCTGGCCGCCGAGCTGCTGGCCGGCGCGCACCGCGCGCCCGGGGTCACGCTGTTCGCCGGGGCCCGGCTGGACATGGCCCACCTCGACAGCGCCTACCCGTTCGTGATGATCACCCCGCAGACCAACGTCGATGCCGCCCTGAACCGGTGTGCGCTGGACTGCGGCGCCGACGTGCGGCGCGGCCTGGAGGTGGTGGACCTGGTGCAGGACGCCGACGGCGTGACGCTGACCGCGCGCCCGCACGAGGACCCCGGCGGGGCCACGCAGACGTTCCGGGCGCGCTACGTGATCGCCGCCGACGGCGCGCACAGCACGGTGCGTGGGCTGCTCGGGGTGGACTTCCCCGGCGAGACGGTGCTGTCCTCGATCATGCTGGCCGACGTCAAACTGGCCCACCCGCCCGCCGGCGGCGGCCTCACCGTCGGCAGCACCCGCGACGTGTTCGCGTTCCTGGCGCCCTACGGCCGCCACGACCCCGACGGTTCCTGGTACCGGGCCATGGTGTGGGACCGCCACCACCAGGTGCCCGACACCGCACCCGTGCGGGAGGGCGAGGTCGCCGACGTGCTGCGCCGGGCCATGCACGCCGACCACGGTGTGCTCGACATCGGTTGGCACTCACGGTTCCACTCCGACGAGCGCCAGGTCCGCCGCTACCGGCACGGGCGGGTGTTCCTGGCCGGCGACGCCGCTCATGTGCACTCCCCCGTCGGCGGGCAGGGCATGAACACCGGCATCCAGGACGCGGCGAACCTGGCCTGGAAGATCGCCGCGGTGCTCGACGGCGCCCCGGAGGACCTGCTGGACAGCTACCACGACGAGCGCCACCCGATCGGCCGGCGGGTGTTGCGGCAGTCCGGCCTGCTGGCCCGGGCGGTGATCCTGAAATCACCGCTCGCGCAGCGGGTTCGGGACCTGGTGGTGCCCCGGGTGCTGCGCATCCCGCGGGTGCGCGACGCGGTGGCCGGCAGCTTCGCCGGCACGAGCCTGCGGTACGGGCGCCGGGGCCCGGTCGGACGGCGGGCCACCGAGATCCCGCTGGCGCAGGGCCGGCTGACCGCGCTGCAGCGCAATCCGGGTTTCGTGCTGATCCGCGAGCGCGGCACCGCGGCGCTCGTGGCACCCGGTGTGCTGCAGGCCGAGCGGACCGACGACGGCCCGGCGGTGCTGGTGCGCCCCGACGGCTACATTGCGTGGTCGGGAAGGACCGCGCATGCTCCGCGGGCGATCGGCGCGAGCCTCGGCGGCCCGCCGCGTGAGACCCTCAGAGCCGGAACATCTCCCGCTGCATCGTCGCCTTCTCCATGAAGTACGGGCGCAGCGGCGGAACCACCCCGTGCTCCACCTGCCCCACGTGCTCCACCTTCGCGGCCTTCTTGCGCTGCCTCGGCCGTCTCGGACCGCCGAACACCGCACGCCGCAACGCACCCAGGCGGACGCGGCGCCGCGCGGGCTCGACCGCGGTCACACCCGCCGGTGTGGCGACCGGCGTGGCGCTACGGACCTGCTCCACGGTGTCGGTGCCGTCGACCCGCTCCGGTGACTCCTGCAGAATGGTCATGTCTCGACGGTAGGAACCGCGGCGGCGAATTGCGTCCTGCCGGCGGAGGAAATCTCGCGTACGACCGGGGTAGTACGCCCGTAGTACCCCGGTATCACGGGCGCACCGATCGGTGTCGTCGACATCGGGTCGCGCCCAGCGGGTTCAGCGCCCCGACCGGGCGCGGCGCGGCAGCACGATGTCGTGATCGTAGGCGTAGACGATGGCCGCGGCACGGTCGCGCAGCTGGAGTTTGTGCAGGATGCGGCCGAGGTGCGTCTTGACCGTGAGCTCCGAGATCCCGAGGTGCTCGGCGATCTCGGTGTTCGACCGCCCCGACGCGACCAGTTGCAGCACCTCGACCTCCCGCGAGGTCAGGGCCTCTACCGGCACGCTGTGCGCGGTGGCCGTCTGGCGATAGCCGCGCAACACCTGCGTCGTGACGGCCGGATCGAGATAGCCCTCCCCCTGCGCGACCGCGGTGACGGCCCGGATCAGTTCCTCGGCGGTGGAGTTCTTCAGCACGAACCCCGCGGCGCCGCTGCGCAACGCCGAGGAGATCAACTCGTCCTCGTTGAAGGTGGTCAGAATCAGCACGGGTGGGCCCCCACCGGCGTTGAGCCGGCGGGTCGCTTCGATACCGTCCACCCGCTTCATCCGCAGATCCATCACCACGACGTCGGGGCGATGCGCCTCGACGGCGGCCATGACCTCGTCGCCGTCGCAGCATTCGGCGACGATCACGAATCCGACCTTGCGGCGCAGGATCCGGCGCAGCCCGGAGCGGACCAGTTCCTGATCGTCGACGAGCAGCACCGCGATCTCGTCACTCATCGTCGTCACCCCCGTAGATCGGTAGTGGGATGTCAGCGTCGACCACCCACTGGTGCGCACGCACCCCGATGTCGATCGCCCCGCCGAGCAGCGCAACCCGTTGCCGCATGCCCGGCAGCCCCCGCCCCGGGCCGCCGACCCGGCCCGCGGTTCCGGGCGGCACGTCGTTGGCCACCCGGATCGTCAGCGACGAGGGTGAGGCCGCGACGGCCACCGAGGTCGCGGCGCGCGGGGCGTGCTTGGCGACGTTGGACAACGACTCCTGCACGATCCGGTAGACCTCCAGGCCCGTTGCCGCCGACACCGCCGAGGGCCGCACCCGCAACGTCCGGCGTACCGAGAGCCCGGCGCGGGTGAAGTCGTCGATCAGCCCCGGCAGGTCGTCGAGGCCCGGCTGCGGCCTGCCGGTGGGCGGGGCATCGTCGAGAAGTGTGATCGTGCAGCGGATGTCGCTCATCGCCTGCGTGGTGAGCTGTTCGATGTCGCGCAGCGCCCCGATCGCCTCGTCGAGGTCCCGGTCCTGCTCCAGGATGTGGCGCACCCCGGTGACCTGCAGCGCCACCACGCTCAGCGAGTGGCCGACGACGTCGTGGACCTCGCGGGCGATCCGGCGGCGTTCGTCGGCGACGGCGCGGTCGGCCAGGGCGTCCTGGGCGTCGCGCTGGTGCACGATCACCTGCTGCTGCAGGCGCAGCAGGTTCCCGACCAGGAAGGCGATCGCGATGAAGGTCAGGTACAGCGCCACGGCGTCCAGCCGGTGCATCGCCGACGCACCGACGAGCAGGATCGTGGCCGCGCCGGCGGCAAGCGCTCCGCCCAGCCGCCCGCTGAGCGTGCCGACCACCGCCACCGTCACCGCCAGCAGAAGCGGTGCGGGGTCGGCGCGGACCGGGCCGGCGGGCACCAGGAACAACGCCGTGGCCACCCACCCGCACACCCCGACGACGACGGCCAGCCAACGGGGGTCGCAGACGAAGTACACCAGCAGCGGCACCATCGCGATCACCGCCGCCACCGACGCACTCGCCGGGCTGACGTGCACCCGCTGGATCACCGCACTGACCGCGATCACCACCATCGAGCCGTCGACGACCACGATGAACGGCCACGTGTAGCCGGGCCGGGTCAGCGCCGAGTGGCTCATCCTGGCACGCAGGTATCCGGCGCCGGCGCGCACGAGACGCGGTCCGGCGTGTGCGGTGTCCCGGGCAGCTTCCCCGTGAAGTCCCCTGCGCTGCATCACACCACGGCACAGCATCAGACCACGGCCGACCCCGTGTTGCGGACCTCGTCTCCGGGCGCCGGCTGCGCGGTGGCCGGCGGGGCCGAGTCGCTCAACCCGATCCGGGCGTGCAGCCGCGCCAGCGGCGCCGGGGCCCACCAGTTCAGCCTGCCGAGCACGCGCATGAAGGCCGGCACCAACAGCATCCGCACCAGGGTCGCGTCCATGAGCACCGCCAGGGTCAGCCCGAGCCCGAACATCCGCATGAAGAAGACGTGCGCCACCATCAGCGCCGCGAATGAGATGGACATCACCAGTGCGGCCGCCGTGATCACCCGGCCGGTGTGGGCGACCCCGAGGGCCACGCTGCGGGTGTTGTCCTGCGCGGTGCGCTCGGAGGCCAGCCAGAACTCGCGGATCCGGGAGATCAGGAACACCTCGTAGTCCATCGAGAGCCCGAAGGCGATACAGAACAGCAGCACCGGCAGGTTGACCTCCAGCGTTCCGGTCACCGGCGCGCCGAGTGCCCCGAGGTGACCGTCCTGGAACACCCACACCAGCGCGCCGAACGCCGCGGTCAGCGAGAGGATGTTCAGCAGTACGGCCTTGACCGGAAGCACCACGCTGCCGGTCAGCAGGAACAGCAGCACCAGGGTGATCGCGGCGATGACCCCCAGCACCAGGGGCACGCGGGCGGTGATGGCGTGCACGCTGTCGTGGTTGGCCTGCGCCACTCCGGCCAGCCGGATCGTGGCCCCGGGCGGGGCGGCGGTGGCGTGCAGCTGCTCGAGCTGGTGTGTCGAGGCCTCGGAGAACAGCGGGGCGTCGGTCGAGACGGTGAGGAACGCACCGGTGCGGTCGATTCCGGCCGCGCCGGTGGGTGGGCCCGCCCGTTCGCCGGCGACGTAGGTGCCGTCGGGGGCGGCCACCGACACGACGTCGGGCACGCGCGACACCGCGGCGGCATACGAACTCAGCTCGGCCGCGTCGAGCCCCGAGTCGTCGGAGACCAGCACACTGATGTCGGTCAACGGGTTGGCGGCGAAGTCGTTGCGCAGCTGCTCACCGAGCTGGCGGGCCGAGGCCGACTCCGGCAGCATCCGGTCGTCGGGGAAGCCCCAGCGCACCCCCAGGAACGGCGCCCCGAGCAGCAACAGCAGGGCGATCACGGCGGCGCCGACGGGTACCGCGTGCCGGGTGACGAATGTGCTGGTGCGGTACCAGAAGGTCCGTTCGATCGGCTTCCGTTGTTCCCCCGGCCCGGTGCGGCGGCGCAGCAGCCGCCGGATGTCGAGTGCGTCGAGCCGGTCGCCGAGCAGGACGATCAGCGCCGGCGTGACGACGATCGACGCGGCCGCGGCGAACAACACCACCGCGATTCCCGCGTAGGCGAACGACTTCAGGAAGTACTGCGGGAACAGCACCATGGCCACCATCGACGACGCCACCGTCGTCGCGGAGAACAGCACGGTGCGACCGGCGGTGCTCATGGTGCGGCGCAACGCCTGTGGTCGCGCGGCCCCCTCAGCAAGCTCGTCGCGGTAGCGGCTCAGGATCAGCAGGGTGTAGTCGATGGCCAGGGCCAGCCCCAGCGCGATGGTCAGGTTGAGCGCGAAGATGGACACGTCGGTGAACAGCGTCACCAGCCGCAGCACCGCCAGCGCCCCGGAGATGGCGAAGATGCCGATCACCATGGGGATGGCCGCGGCGACCAGCCCGCCGAACACCCAGACGAGCACCACGAAACTCAGCGGCATCGCCAGGGATTCCATGACCAGCAGATCCTCGAGGGTCTGTTCGTTGATCTGCCAGTAGATGGTGGCCTCGCCGCCGGTGCGCACCGTCACCCCGGGGTGATCGGACGGAAATGCCTCGGCCAGCTGCTGCGCGTAGCGCTGGGCCTGGTTGTCGTCGCCGGAGATGCCGGCGATGATCAACCCGGCGGTGCCGTCCTCGCTGTAGAGCGCGGAGCCCGGCGGGCCCGCCCACGCCGAGGTGACCTGGCTGACGTGCGGCGACTTCTGCAGTTGCGCGACGATGTCCTCGGCGACCGCCCGGGGGGCCGGGGCCTCGGCGCCTTCGGGTGCGGTGACGCTGACGATCATCGCCATGTCACCCTGATCGAACCTGTCGGCCAGCAGCCGGGCCGCCAGCGCCGATTCCGAGGACGGGTCGCGCATGCCGCCCGCGGAGAGACTCTCGGCGACGGGCACCCCGAACACCGCGGTGGCCGCGATGACCAGCAGTGCGATCGCCAGCACCCGCCGGGGTGCCGCTATCGCCGCGCGGGACGCGTGTGCCAGCATGTCAGGCCCCCATCGCTTCGGTGTCGGCGTCGGTGTCGGTGTCGAAGAGCAGCTGCCGGGCGTTGGCGCGGCGCAGCTTGCCCGACGCGGTCTTGGGCAGCGTTCCGGGCCGGACGAGCCGGACGTGGCGCGGCGCGTGCCCGACGTGACCGACCACCCGGTTGATCACGTCGCGGCGGATCCGCCCGCAGGTCTCGGCGTGGTCGGGCTCGCGGACCTCGGCGAGCACCGCGAATCCCTCGTGGTCGCCGCCGACCCGCACCGCGGCCACACAGCCCCGGCGCACGCCGTCGACCTGCTCGGTCGCCCGCTCGATGTCATGCGGGTACAGGTTGCGCCCGGCCACCACGATCAGGTCCTTGCTGCGCCCGCAGACGTAGAGGCGTCCCCGCTCGTCGAGGTACCCGAGGTCGCCGCTGTCGAGCCAGCCCTGCGCATCGGTGATCGGCACCGCACCCGTGGTGGTGCGGTAGCGGCGGGCCACCGCCGGGCCCCGCAGTTCGATGGCCCCGATGTCGCGGGCCGGCACGGGCGCGCCGGCGCGGGTGATGCGGACCTCCATGCCCTGCACCGGCTTTCCCACACAGACCACCGTCTGGGTCTCGGTCGCCTCGGCGGGCTCGGCGCGGTGCCGTTCGCCGACCGCGCGTCGTGACACCCGGTCGAGGACCGGCGGCTCGTGCGGGGCGCCGAAGGACACCGCCAGGGTCGCCTCGGCCAGCCCGTAGCCCGGGGTCGGCGCCGAGGGCCGCAGCCCGAAACGGGCTCCGACCCGGGCGAACTCGGCCATGTCGCGGTGGTCGATCGGCTCGGCCCCGTTGACTGCGACCCGAAGCGACGACAGGTCCAGACCGGCGGGATCGGCCCCGGCCAGCATCCGGGTCAACACCGAGTAGGCGAAGTTCGGTCCGGAGGTGATGGTGGCGCGGTGCCGGCTGATCAGCTGTGCCCAGCTCAGCGGGCGGCGCAGGAACAGCTCCGGGGTGACCGCGACGCACTGCACCCCCAGCTGCATCGGCACCGTCAGGAACGCGATCATGCCCATGTCGTGGGACAGCGGCAGCCAGGTGACCGTCACGTCGGTGTCGACGTCGATGTCGAGGGCGTCGCACATCGCCGCGGCGTTGGCGGCGAAGTTCGCGTGGGTGATCTCCACCGCCTTGGGCATGCCGGTCGACCCGGAGGTCAACTGCAGCAACGCCACATCGGATTCCCGGGCGTGCAGGTCGGGTCCGAAGTCCAGGGGTGTGCCGCCGCGCAGCGAGCCGACCGTGCAGACCGGCAGTCCCTGGCTCCGCAGGTGGTCGGCGGCGGCCAGGAACGGTTGCCCGACCACCACCAGGTGGGCGTCGATCATCGCGATCGCGCGGACGGTGTCGGCCAGCCAGACGGCCAGGTCGGTGCGCGGGGTCGGCTGCTGCAGCATGGTCACCGCCGCCCGGCGCAGCCAGATCGCCTGTGTCAGCGGCGCGACGTCGGCGGCGTCGCAGGCCAGCACCGCCACCGTGGTGTGCGGGCCGACCCGCCGGTCGGCCAGGCCGCCCGCCATCTGCAGGGCCTGCCGGTGAATCTGCGCCCAACTCTGCCGGACGGGCTCCTCGACGGTGCCGGTGATCAGCTGGCGACCGGATCGGGTGGCCGAGGCCACCAGGTCCCGGGTCAGGGTGCTCATCGCGTTCTCCTCTCGTTGGCGCTCACGGTCACCGGGCTCTCGTCCAGGCGGCCCAGGACGAAATCGACGACGTCCCCGACGGTGCGGACCGTCGGCAGGACGTCGGCCACCGACACCTCGGCCAGCACCGGGTACTGGGTGCGTAACCGCTCCACCAGGCGCAGCTGCAGCAGCGAGTCGTAACCCAGTTCCTCGGCGAGCAGCCGGTCGCGGCTCAGCTGGGCCGCGGTGTAGCCCCCGACGTCGGCCACCAGCGCCAGCACCGCGTGTTCCGGGCCTTCCTGGTTCGTCGGGCCGGGGGTGCCGGTGTCGGCGGCGGGGTGTGTGGGGCTCGCCGCGGCGACCCGTCGCGCGGGCGCCGCGGACCCGGCCAGCCAGTAGCGGTTCACGGTGTCGAACCGGTAGAGCGGCATCCGCTGCCGCGGTCCCTCGGCGCGGCCGTAGAGCGGCGTCAGATCGGGCGAGAACCCGTCGCGCAGCAGCGCCGCCGCGGCGGCCAGCAGCTCCGTGCCCGCGGAGCCCGGGCCGGTGCACAGCGGCAGCGCATCGGCCTGCGGCAGCAGCCCGGCGCGCCGGACCAGCTTGAGCAGCGTCGGGCGGGGGCCCGCCTCGGCCAGGTAGTCCGCGCCGCTGGTGCGCGCCGCGAGCTGGGCGGCCTCGTGGAACAGCACGGGTGCACAGATCTGGCGCACCCAGTAGTCGGCGTCCAGGTCGGCGCCGTCGACCTCGCGGCCCAGCACGGTGGAGAACAGTGCGAAATCGGCCGACCGGGGCCGCAGCCCGCGCAGCTCCCGGCCGAACTCGACGGCGGCGGGGCCCATCAGCGGGGAGTGAAACGCGTGCGAGACGTCCAGGCGCAGCACCATCGCGCCCTCGGCGCGCAGGTCGGCGGCGGCCCCGTCGACGGCCGCGGTGTCACCGGACAGTGTCACCGCGCGTGGACCGTTGACGGCGGCGACGGTGCAGCCGGGGTGGCGGGCCACCACGGCCTCGGCCTGCTCGGCGCCGGTGTCGACGGCGACCATCGCCCCGCCGGCGGGCAGCGCGCCCATCAGCCGGGCGCGGACCGCGACCAGGTGGGCGGCGTCGCGCAGCGGCAGCACCCCCGCCAGCGCCGCCACGGCGATCTCGCCGACACTGTGTCCGATCCCGAAGCTGAACCGGACCCCGCTCTGCTGCAGCGTCTTTGCCAGCGCGTAGGAGACCGCGAACAACGCCGGTTGCGCCCGGGTGGTGTCGGTCAGCTGGGCCCGGCTGTCCAGGATCGTCGTCAGCAGCCCCGGCGGCAGGTGCGGCTCGAAGGCGGCGACGGCCTCCTGCAGGTTCTCCCGGTAGACCGGGTTGAGGGCGTAGAGCGGCGCCGTCATGCCCGGGTACTGGCCGCCCTGCCCCGGGCACAGCAGGCCGATGCGCGCGGCCACCCGGCGCAGCGGTCCGGCGGCCGCCGCCTCCGGGGACCCGCCGGCCGCATACCGGCGCAGCCCCGCGGCCAGTGTCCGGTGGTCTCCGTGCAGGCCCAGCCGGTGGCGGTGCCCGCGTTTGACGGCGTTGCTGGTCCGGCAGAAGGCGGTCAGCTGCGCGGGGTCCAGCCCGTCCAGCTGCGCGGCGACGGCGTCGGCGTTGTGCCGCAGGGCGCGTTCCGAGGGCGCGGAGACGGTCAGCACGCCGAGGACCCCGGGCTCGCACGGCGGCGCAGTCGGCGGGGCCTGCAGGACCACGTGGGCGTTGCTGCCGCCCAGGCCGAACGAGCTGACCGCGCCCAGCGCGTCGGCGGGCAGGTCGTAGGGCCGGTCGGCCAGTTTCAGACCGAGCGTGTCCAGCCGCAGCCCGGGGTTGGCGGCCCCGCCGTACACCGTGGGCGGCAGCCGTCGTCGGCTCAGCGCCAGACAGCTCTTGATGAAGGCGGCGATGCCGGCGCAGCCCTCGGTGTGGCCGATGTTCCCCTTCACCGAGCCCAGCAGGCACGGCCGGTCGCGGCGGATCTTGTGCAGGTCGCCCAGCGCATTGGCCTCGATCATGTCGCCGAGCACCGTTCCGGTGCCGTGGGCCTCGACGAACTCGATCTGCCGCGGCTCGCGGGCGGCCAGCTCCAGCGCCCGGCGCATCAACGCGGCCTGCGAATTGCGGTTGGGGGCGGTGATGCCGTTGCTGCGGCCGTCGTGGTTGGTCACCGAGCTGCGCACCAGCGCGTAGATCGGCTGGCGGTCGGCCACGGCGTCGGCCAGCCGGCGCAGCACCACCGCGGCCACCCCCTCGCCGCGCCCGATGCCGTCGGCGCCTTGGCCGAACGGTTTGCAGCGCCCGTCGGCCGCCGACAGCCCGGCCTGGGTGTAGAAGATCGACAACGCCGGCGTCAGCAGCAGGTTGACCCCGGCGGCGATGACGGTGTCGGCCTCGCCGGACCGCAGCGCGGCGCAACCCTGGTGGATGGCCACCAGGGAGGAGGAGCAGGCCGAGTCGACGGCCACGCTGGGTCCGGTCAGGTTGAGGTGATAGGAGATGCGGTTGGCGGCCATAAAGTAGCCGCTGCCCATGCCGCGGGCGGCGGTCAACCCGCCGAAGTCGGCCATCTGCAGGCTGCCCCACTCGCTGGACATGATGCCCACGTAGACGCCGGTCGCGGTGCCGGCCAGGGAGCGCGGATCGGTCCCGGCGTCCTCGAGGGCGTGCCAGCAGGACTGCAGCAGCATCCGCTGCTGCGGATCGAGCGCGGCCGCCTCGACCGGCGCGATCCCGAAGAAGTCGTTGTCGAAGGCGTCGGCGCCGTCGACGAAGTGGGCCCGGCGGGTGTTCATCGTCCCGGCCGCGCCGCCGGGGTGGTAGAAGGCGTCGACATCCCAACGCTGCCTGGGTATTTCGGTATCGGTGACGGTGCCGTCCATCAGCAGCCGCCAGAACGCGTCCCGATCGGGCGCGCCCGGGAAGCGGCAGTCCATCCCGACGACGGCGAGGGTGTCCGTCATGACCGGTCCTCCCCGAGTAGGTGGGCGGCGATGTCCTCGATCGTGGGGTGATCCCAGACGATGGTGGTGTCGACGTCGAAACCCTTCTCGCGCCGCAGGTCCGCGCACAGCGCCAGGGCGGTCACCGAGTCGATCCCGAGGTCGGCCAGTGGGGTGTCGACGCCGACGGCGTCCGGGGGAAGGTGCAGATGACCGGCCACCGTGTCGATCAGCCAGCCGACCAGCCGCTCGTAGTCGCCGCCCGACGGGTCCTGCGCGCCGCGGGTGTTCTCCTCGATGACGCTCACGCCGGCACCGCCTTCGGGCCGTTGCCGGCCCCCAGCGACATCCGTGACACCAGGAACCGCTGTACCGCGGCCGCGAACCGGGTGCCGCCGACGGCCGTGACCAGTGCGATCAGCGGCAGACCCACGACGATGCCGACGGTCAGGGCACACGCGAACCCCACCAGCGACAGGCCGTAGCCGGCCGGTCCGAGCCGGCGGGCCGCTCTGCTGGCGGCGGCCCATCGGCGAAACACCCGTCCCGCCAGCAGATCCGCCACCGCCAGCGCCGGCACGACGGGCGCCGCCTCGCCCGACACCCGACCGGTGCGGGCGAGGCCCTCGCCGACGGCGGTGACCCGGTCGAGTTCGTCGTCGCTGACCCCGGCACGGTGAAACCACCAGAACGGCTCGCGCTCACCGGTCAGCAGCCAGCGCAGCGTGGTCACCAGGGTGGTGGCCGAGCGGTGGGTGTCGGTGGCGGCCACCGCCTCGACACGGCGGGCGCCGGCGTCGCGCAGCAGCGCCGCCACCTCGGTGGCCGCGGAGTACCACATGTTGCGGCAGGCGACCAGCGAGATCACCGAGCGGTCCCGGACGGCCTCCGGGTGCGCCGTCAACAACGACCGGGCCGGAAGCGAGGGCGCCAGGAACCACACCTGGTAGGCGATGATCACCAGTTCGTCGGGGTCGCTGCCGAATCCGCCGGCGGGTTCGATCAGCCGGACCGAGGCCCCGGGGTCGACGGCGTCGGGGAACACGCCGAAGAACCGGTGCAGCGGCCACGGGAAGGGGAACGGGGTGCGGGGCTGCACGGCCACCCAGCGCACCCGCCAGCCGGCGTCGTGCAGGGGCGCGGTCAACGCGTCGGCCACCTCGCACAGCTGGCCGGTCTGGCTGTAGTAGTACACCACCGCCCTGCGCCGCCCGGCCGTGGGGTCCCGCTTCGGCTCAGTCATCGGCCGACACCGCCGTCAGGTGCATGAAGGACACGGCGAACCGGCCGGATTCGGGCACCATGCACAGCAGGGTGTCCCCCTCGCAGATCAGACCGCTGGTCATCATCTCGTCGAGGATCACGTAGATCGAGGCGCAGCCGATGTTGCCGACGCTGGTCAGGTTGCTGTACCAGCGCTCCGGGCCGGGAACCTCGGCACCGCGGCGGGCCAGTTCCTCCAGCACCAGGGTCTTCATCCGCTCGCTGGAGTAGTGCGCCGGGATCCAGGTCAGCGTGGCGGGGTCGAACCTGCCCTGAGCGAGCAGGCGTTCGTACTCGTCGACGCCCACCCGGACCAGGTGCGGCAGCAGCGAAAGGTCCTGCCGCAGGAACAGTGCGCCGTCGGCGGCGGCCGAGGCGGCGTCGGGATAGTCCGGCCAGGTGGTGGCGCACGAGTTGTCGCCGCTGCCCAGGTACATGCAGGTCTTCTCGGTGTTCGCGTACGACGTCAGCGAGATCCAGTCGATGCGCAGGCTGATTCCCGATGCGGCGGGGGCGTTTTCGATCACCGCGGCCCCGGCGCCGTCGGAGAGCATGTACCGCAGGAAGGCGGCCTCGATGGGCAGTGCGCCGTCCTCGGCGGTGTCGCCCATCTCGGCGTAGCGCGAATGCTTGAAGATGCGCGAGGCGAATTCGCTGGCCACGCTGACCGCGGCCCGCTTCTCCCCCACCGCGACCTGCAGGTAGGCGTTCTTCAGGGCCATCATCCCGCAGCTGCAGATGCCGTGGGAGGTGGTGATCTCCAGGGGGTGGTAGCCCAGTTCGCCGTGCACCATGCTGGCGTGTCCGGGGGCGATCAGGTCGCCCATCGTGGTGGCCGCGCTGAGCAGGTCGACATCGTCGGGGCCGAGGCCGGCGCGGTCTGCGGCGAGGCGCACCGCGGCGGCAGCCATCGCCGCGTTGGTGACGACGGTCTGCTGGTTCTTGTCGATGGCGTAGTGGCGGGTCTTGATTCCGCAGTTGGCCAGCGTGACGTCCCGCAGCGCGGTGGTGGCGCGCCCGGCGTGGCCGATGTAGTCCTCGATCTCCTCGTTGGGCACCGGGTCGCCGGGCAGGTAGCTGCCGGTGGCCGTGATGTAGGCGCTCATTTCGTCGTTCCCGCCGGTTGCAGCGATGCACTTTTCATTGCGGTTCAACCCTTTTCGTTCGGTGTCGGCTTCTCACGGCGACGTTCTCCGCCGGTTTTCCCGCGGGGGATCACCGTTGTGATCTTTCGAACAATGGGCGGCAGGTACACGCGTAGCCGACTACCTACGTGGTGGGTACGCATACGCGTGCCGGGCTGGCGTGCCTGGTCAGCGCGCCGCGTGCGCCCCGGTACGTGGGGCGGGTCACACCGGTCGCAGGCGCTGTGGGCTCAGCCCAGAACCGGGAACCGGCGCCGGCGCGCCAGCTCGTCGAGCGCCTTCTGCATCACCCCGCGCACGTGGGCGTCGACCTCGTCGACGTCGGGGTCGGCCCCGAAGCGGGCGGTCAGGTCGATCGGGTCGAGCACCTCGGTGACGATCTTCGAGGGCAGCGGGAAGTTGGCCGGGAAGAAGTTCGTCAGGCCGAACGGCACACCGAGGGCGATCGGCATGATCTCCATCCGGATGCGGGGGAAGCCCAGGCGTTTGGCCAGCCCGACGCCGCGGGTGAGGAACAGCTGGGTCTCCTGGGCGCCGATGGACACCGCGGGAACGATCGGCACGCCGGCCTCCAGCGCGGCGCGCACGTAGCCCTTGCGGCCGTCGAAGTCGATGACGTTCTGCCGGAACGTGGGACGGAACGAGTCGTAGTCCCCGCCCGGGAAGACCAGCACCACCGCCCCGGAGTGCAGCGCGGCGGCCGCGTTCTCCGGGCTGGCGTGCACCACGCCGATCCGGTAGAGCAGGCTGGCCAGCGGGGTGAAGAACACGCCGTAGTGGGCCAGCGTGAAGAGCGGGCGGTCGTAGCCCAGCTTCTCGTAGAAGGCGGGACCCAGCACCAGGACGTCCGGGGTGAGCAGACCGCCGGAGTGGTTGCACACCACCAGCGCGCCACCGGCCGGCGGGATCCGGTCCAGGCCACGCACCTCGGCCCGGAAATACAGCTTCCCCAGCGGCCCCATGGTGCCGTTGGCCAGCTTGGTGAAGCCCGGATCCCACTTGGCCATCTCGGTCGGTTCCGGGCCACCGGGGCCACCGGTAACACTGCCGCTCATGCGCCACCACTTCGGATCGTGCTCTGGTGCGGTCACGGCGTCGGGACGGCCAGCGTCGGTGATCGCGTTCCCTTGAGCGGTGACGCTAGACCGCCGCGGCCCCGGCGGTGGCCATTTCGACCGGGAACTTTGACGGGAACGCGCGCGCCATGGGGCCCCGGTTCTGTGGACCTAAGCCATTTGAGGCAAACCCGGCGCCGCGCTACCGTCGCGGCATGGCCGCACCCGAGAGCAACAACGGCCGGGCGCGGCGACTGGCCCGCCCGGCCGACATGGGACAGCCCTTCGTGCGGACCCGCCGGTTCATGACCGGGCGGGACGACGCCGGGCAGGAAGACACCGGCAACGGCAACGGCACCGGCGCCGGGGAGGAGGCGGCCACCACGGTGGGCGGCGCGTCCCCGGCCGCGTTGCCGGTGGCCCGGCCGACCGTCGCCGTGGCCCGCCAGGTCTTCCACGACGAGCTGGTGCTGCTGGGTTTCCGGATGTTCCTGCCGGCCCGGGACGGCCAGGCGCTGGGGCGCATCAACCGCGAGGTCAGCGACGCCCTGGATCTCTACCGGGCCGAGGGCTGGCTGGAGAACCCCGAGGAGTTCTTCGCCGCCCCTCCCCCGCTGACCGACCCCGAGATCTCGCCGGTGACGATCCGCGGACACGACCTGCACCGTGTCGTGTTCATCAGCGAATACCACCCGCACCCCGGCGAGCCGGGCCGCGACCGGTGGCTGGGCTACACCCGCAACACCCGCGAGCACGCCCTGGTGCTGCGGCACCGGCAGCCGCGGCCCTGGGTGATCTGCGTGCACGGCGCCCTGATGGGCCGCGGCTCGGTGGATCTGCGGCTCTTCCGCGCCCGTCACCTGCACGAGGATCTGGGCCTCAACGTGGTGCTGCCGGTGCTGCCCCTGCACGGCCCGCGCCGGGTCAAGAGGGCGGCGTTCCCCGGTGAGGACGTGCTCGACGACCTGCACGCCGCCGCGCAGGCGGCGTGGGACATCCGCCGGCTGCTGTCCTGGATCCGCGACCAGGAGCCGGAGTCACCGATCGGCCTGAACAGCATGTCGCTCGGCGGCTATATCAGCGCGCTGGTCGCCAGCCTCGACGACGGCCTGACCTGCGCGGTGCTGGGCGTGCCGGTGGCCGACCTGATCGAGGTGCTGGGCCGCCACGCCGGCCTGGGCGAGGACGACCCGCGCCGGGCCACGCTGGACCTGGCCGAACCGCTGGGCCGGATGGTCTCGCCGCTGTCGCTGACGCCGCGGGTGCCGATGGCGGGCCGGTTCATCTACGCCGGGGTGGCCGACCGGCTGGTGCATCCGCGCGATCAGGTGATGCGGCTGTGGGAGCACTGGGGCCGCCCCGACATCGAGTGGTACCAGGGCGCCCACACCGGGTTCTACCGGTCGCGCCCCGTGCAGGATTTCATCGACGGCGCGCTGGTGCGGTCGGGGCTGGTCCGGGGCGGCTGAGCGTCCGGCGCGTCCGGGCCGGTCAGCCCGACAGGTTGAAGTTGCCGTCGGAGCCGTAGATCGACAGCGACACCAACAGCGTCACCGACACCACCAGGATCAGCGAGGTGCGCACCGCGTCACCCGTGGCCACGCCCACGCCCGCCGGGCCGCCGGAGGCGTGATAGCCGAAATAGGTGTGGATCAGCAGCACCGTCAGCGCCATCGCGAGGGCCTGGACGAAGGACCACAGCAGGTCGGTGGGGCTCAGGAACGTGGTGAAGTAGTGCTGGTAGAGGCCCGAGGACTGGCCCAGCAGGGTCACCGTGGTCACCCGGCTGGCCAGGAACGACAGGATCACCGCGATGGAGTACAGCGGGGTGATCGCGATCATCCCGGCGACGATCCTGGTGCTGACCAGGAAGGCGATCGGCCGGATGGCCATGGCCTCCAGGGCGTCGATCTCCTCGTTGATGCGCATGGCGCCCAGCTGTGCGGTGACCCCGGCGCCGAAGGTGGCCGCCAGCCCGATGCCGGTGACCACCGGCGCCGAGATCCGCACGTTGATGAATGCGGCCAGGAAGCCGGTCAGCGCCTCGATGCCGATGTTGCCCAGCGAGCTGTAGCCCTGCACCGCCAGGGTGCCGCCGGTGGCCAGCGTCAGGAACCCGACGATCACCAGGGTGCCGCCGATCATCGCCAACGTGCCCACGCCCATGCTGATTTCGGCGATCAGCCGGATGACGTCGTTGCGGTAGTAGCGCAGGGCGTAGGGCACCCCGGCCAGGGCCTTGCCGTAGAAGATCGCCTGGTCGCCGATGCGGCCCAGGACACCGACGGGGCGCTGGAACTCGCGGACGACCCGGGGGTAGGCGGCGTGCAGTGTCATGGTCGGTCCCGCCCTAGTTGTTGGTGAGGTTGATGCCGATGGCGGTGACGACGACGTTGACGACGAACAGCGCCATGAACGCGAAGACCACCGTCTCGTTCACGGCGTTGCCCACCGCCTGGGCGCCGCCGCCGCGGATGGTCAGGCCCCGGTAGCAGGCCACCAGCGCGGCGATGAAGCCGAACAGCGCCGCCTTGACCCCCGAGATGATCAGCTCGGGCACCCCGGTCAGCAGGGTGATGCCGGCGGCGAAGGCGCCCGGGTTCACGTCCTGGACGAAGACGGAGAACACGTAGCCCCCGACGATCCCGATGATGCAGACCAGGCTGTTGAGCAGCAGCGCGACCAGTCCCGAGGCCAGCACCCGCGGTGTCACCAGCCGCTGCACCGGGTTGATGCCCAGCACCTCCATCGCCGCGATCTCGTCGCGGATGGTGCGCGAACCCAGGTCGGCGCACATCGCGGTGGCGCCCGCGCCGGCGACGATCAGCACGGTCACCATCGGGCCGACCTGGGTGACCGCGCCGAACGCCGCGCCCGCACCGCTGAGGTCGGCCGCGCCGAGTTCGCGCAGCAGGATGTTGAGGGTGAAGCTGACCAGCACCGTGAACGGGATGGCCACCAGCAGGGTGGGCGCCAGCGAGACCCGCGCGACGAACCAGGCCTGCTCGACGAACTCGCGGGCCTGAAAGGGCCTGCGGAACAGGAACTTCAGCGCGTCCATCGCCATCGCGAACAGGCCGCCGACGCCCTGGAACGCCCCCCGGAGATCCCCGCTGATCCTGGGTATTCCGAACGGCCACCGCTCGCGCTGCGCGGGCTGCCCGGGTGCTGCTACGGTCATCTCAGTTCCTCCCCGTGTGGCGCGCCCGGCGGGTTGACCACCCCGCCCCGGGCACAGGCACCACGGTTCGCCAGCCCGGGTACGACGGCATAGGGCCGTTCGACCCGAGCCCACTCGCCGCTGTACTCCCATCCCCGGTGCCCAAATGCCCGAGCGGGCACCTGTTCGGCCGGTGACCGAGCACCGACGGTGAAAACGACCGACGATGGAGGCATGGATACGGTCATCGATGCCCGCTTTCACGACGCCGTCATTTTCGAGATCGAGAGCCTGTTCGGGCCGGAGGCCGGCACACCGGGCGAGGACGGGGTTCCGGAGTCGGTCCTCTCGTTCGTGCGCCGGTTGCACGACGCCGGCATCCGGATGGCCGGCTTCTGTGTGCGGCGGGGCTGCGAGACGGTGATCAAGTCGGTCGGGCTCGATCACCTCATCCCCGCCAGCATCATCGTGGACTCGGATCCCTCGGCCAGCGAGCAGCGCGGCGAGCACCCCGACGAGACGCACTCGGCCGCCCGGGAGGCGGCGCGCCGGCTCGGGGTGGCCCCCGAGCGCTCGGTGGTCGTCGCCCTGCACGCCGGCGGCGGGCGGATCCCGGCCCGCGACGGGGGCTTCGCCCTGGTCATCGAGGTCGACTGGACCTACACCGGCGACCACACCGCCGAACCGGGCCCGGAGACCGTCGTCGGCGATCTGACCGAGGTCGTCGTACGCAACGGCGACAAGCACATGTCCGAGCTGCCCAACGCGCTGGACTCCTACGGCCAGCTGATCGGGGTGTTCAGCACCCGGGAACCGGTGGTGTTCCTCGACTTCGACGGCACCCTGTCCGAGATCGTCGACGATCCCGGCGCGGCCACCCTCATCGACGGTGCGGCCGAGGCCCTGACCACCCTGGCGACGCTGTGCCCGGTGGCGGTGCTGAGCGGGCGCGACCTGGCCGACGTCCGGGAGCGCATCGGCGTGCCGGGGCTGTGGTACGCCGGCAGCCACGGCTTCGAGATGGTGGCCCCCGACGGCAGCTTCCACCAGCACGACGCCGCCGCGGCGGCGATCCCGGTGCTCGAACGCGCCGCCGAGGAACTGCGCAGCGAGTGCGGTGACGTTCCGGGAGTGTTGGTCGAACACAAGCGTTTCGGTGTCGCGCTGCACTACCGCAACGTGGCGCCCGGGCGGGTCGGGAAGCTGATCGCCGCCGTGCAGCGGGCCGGCAAGCGCCACGGCCTGCGGGTGACCGGCGGCCGCAAGGTCATCGAGCTGCGGCCCGACGTCGACTGGGACAAGGGCACCGCCCTGACCTGGGTGCGCGACCGCATCGGCGACGGCAAGCGCCTGCTGCCCGTCTACATCGGCGACGACCTCACCGACGAGGACGCCTTCGAGGCGGTGCGCTCCGGCGGGCTCGGGATCGTCGTGCGCAGCGACGAGGACAACGACCGCAAGACCGCCGCGCAGTTCACCGTGGCCGACCCGCGGCAGGTCTGCGAGTTCCTGCGCCGCGGGGCGGCGTGGCTGGATTACTTCCAGCACACCTCCGCCGAGGCGTGGGAGTTCAGCTACACCGACTACGACCCGCCCAGCGAGAAGCTGCGCGAGGCGTTGTGCACCGTCGGCAACGGCTATTTCGCGACCCGGGGCGCGGCCCCGGAGTCCACCGCCGGGCAGGTGCACTACCCGGGCACCTACGCCGCCGGGGTGTTCAACCGCCTCGACGACGTCGTCGACGGCCAGCACACCGCGCACGAGAGCCTGGTGAATCTGCCGAACTGGCTGCCGCTGACCTTCCGGATCGGCGACGGCGAGTGGTTCAACATCGACGACGTGGAGATTCTGTCCTACCGGCAGACGCTGGACCTCAAGGGCGCGGTGCTCACCCGCGACGTGCGTTTCCGCGACGCGGCCGGGCGCACCACCTCGCTGGTCCAACAACGCTTCGTCGCGATGGATCAGGCCCACGTGGCCGCGCTGGAGACCCGGATCACCGCCGAGGACTGGTCGGGCGGCATCCAGATCCGCTCGATGCTCGACGGCGACGTGCGCAACACGCTCGTCGAGCGGTACCGGGCGCTGGCCAGCAACCACCTGTGCGATTTGAAAAAGCGGGAACTGAACGAGAACTCGGTGATCCTGACGATGCGGACCACCCAGTCGGACATCCCGGTCGCGCTGGCCGCTCGCACCACGGTCTGGCATGAGGACGCCCCCGCGGAGGCCAACTACCGGCTCGTCGACGAGGAATGGGCGATCGGCCACGACATCTTCACCGACCTGGCCGAGGGGCAGTCGGTGCGCGTGGAGAAGGTCGTCACGCTCGTCACCGGCCGCGACGTGGCCACCTCGGAGGCCGAAACCGGTGCCCAACGCCGGCTGTCGAGGCAACCGTGCTTCGCCGATATCCGCGCCGCGCACATGCTGTCCTGGGGGCATCTGTGGGAACGGCTGAGCATCGAATTCGACGGGCACCCCGACGAATTGCGGATTCTACGTCTGCACCTGCTGCACCTGGCGCAGACGGTGTCCTACCACTACGAGGACCTCGACGCCGGGGTGCCCGCGCGCGGTCTGCACGGCGAGGCCTACCGCGGCCACATCTTCTGGGACGAGCTGTTCATCTTCCCGGTGCTCAACCTGCGGCTGCCGCTGGTCACCCGCTCGCTGCTGCGGTACCGCTACCGGCGGCTGCTGGAGGCCCGGATGGCGGCCAAGCTGGCCGGCTACGACGGGGCGATGTTCCCGTGGCAGTCCGGCAGCGACGGCCGCGAGGAGAGCCCGTCGATCCACCTCAATCCGCGGTCGCACCGGTGGAATCCGGACGCCAGCCACCTGGCGCACCACATCGGGCTGGCGGTGGCCTACAACGCGTGGCAGTTCTACCAGGTGACCGGGGATCACGCGTACCTGATCGACTACGGCGCCGAGATGCTGGTGGAGATCGCCCGGTTCTGGGTCAGCAGGACGACCTACGACGAGGACAGCGACCGCTACCGGATTCTCGGGGTGATCGGGCCCGACGAGTTCCATTCCGGCTATCCCGACCGGCCGTTCGACGGGGTGGACAACAACGCCTACACCAACGTGATGGCGGTGTGGGTGATCCTGCGCGCCATGGAGGCGTTGCAGCTGCTGCCGCTGCGCAACCGGCTCGACATCCGGGAGAAGCTGGGGGTCACCGACGCCGAGCTGGCCAAGTGGGACCACGTCAGCCGCCGGATGTTCGTGCCGTTCCACGACGGGGTGATCAGCCAGTTCGAGGGCTACGAGAAGCTGGCCGACCTGGACTGGGACGCCTACCGCGAGAAGTACGGCAACATGCAGCGCCTGGACCGCATCCTGGAGGCCGAGGACGACGACGTCAACCGCTACAAGGCCTCCAAGCAGGCCGACGCGCTGATGCTGCTGTACCTGCTCTCCGACGAGGAGCTGCGCGAGATCCTGGCCCGGCTGGGCTACCGGTTCCGCGCCGATCAGGTGCCCAAGATGGTCGACTACTACGAGGCCCGCACCTCGCACGGCTCGACGCTGAGCGCGGTGGTGCACAGCTGGGTGCTCGCGCGCGCGAACCGCGACCGGGCGCTGGAGTTCTTCCAGCACGTGCTGAAGTCCGACGTCGACGACATCCAGGGCGGCACCACCGCCGAGGGGGTGCACCTGGCCGCGATGGCCGGCAGCGTCGACCTGATGCAGCGGTGTTTCACCGGGCTGGAGACCCGGGGCGACCGCCTCATCCTCGACCCCAACTGGCCCGAGGAGCTGGGCATCCTGGCGTTCCCGATCCACTACCGGGGCATGCACCTGCATCTGCGGGTCAGCGGCAAGGGCGCCATCGTCAGCATGGAGCCGCGCGGCACCCGCGGCGTGGAGGTGGAGTGCCGCGGGCAGCGCAAGGAGCTGACGCCGGGCAATATCGTGCGGTTCAGCTGAGCGGCGGGGCTAGCACGCCGGAATGTCCGCGTAGTCAGCGGAATTCGTCAGCTGCACGTCGTGCTGGCGGGTGTAGCCGGCCCCGCCGTCGAAGGCGATCCGGTAGAACACCGACATGACGGCCTCGGAGTGCTCCAGCGTCTCGCCCGGCCGCGGTGCCTTGCACAGCACCACCACCGGCGTCTCGCGCTCCAGGGTGCTCGACGGCGCCGGCTTGCCGGACACCGGGTTCTCGTAGACCAGGCCGTCACCGGCGACCGCCCCGGCGACGCCGTCGTCGCCGGGCCCGCCCGGGCTCTGCCCCGGGGAGTCCTCGGCGCAGCCCGTCGCCATCGGGGTCGCCATGGCCGCCACCAATACCGCGCCCACCGTGAGTTTTGAGTTCACGGGTTTGTGTATACCCGGCTTGCCGGCGCTCGGCAGGGTGTTGGGGGCTCGTTCCGCGGCGAGGGTGACGGACCCGGGGCCGTCAGCCGTTGAACCGCCAGGTCACCTCGACATCGTCGTCCTTGAGGGTGACCAGCGCCTGGGTGACGCCGTCGGCGTCGGCGAACTCCACCTCGTAGGCCGGCGGGAGGCCGGGCTCGGACTACGGTGGCAGCTAAATCAGTTGCCGAGCACCCGGTCGATGCCCAGCCCTGGGCTTGCGGGCTGGACGTGTACGACAGAAATCTCAGGGGAGGAGCAAAAGCCAGATCATCCCAGGGCCCGTGGTGCCCGCCAGGAAACGAGTTTCCAGACAAGGCCACGGCCGAGGTGCTCAACAATGTGTGGGCTGCCTCCTCGGCGTCTTCCAAGACGAGCGATCCAGGCGGTGGGGTCGAACCTGCAAGCACACAGGTCGGAGGGATAGGCGGCGACCACAGTCAAGCACTTCACCTGATCTCCGACACTGCCAAATGAATCCACCAAGTGGTCACCACGGCGGATCGGAGCAACTCTGAAAGCTGAGCTGTCCTGCGGGCTCGTTCAGCCCAGCGGGCAACCGGCGAGCTGCTCCAGTTCGTAACGCCGTTCCGGGGTGAGCCTCGGCCACACCTGGTCAAACGGAAACCACTTCGTGGCGGGTTCGCCATGGTTCCCGGGCTCGCCCCAAACGCCGGCTCGGACCTGTGCGTCCACGTCGTTCATCGACAGCCCGGACATGAAGCCCAGCAATTGTTCGACCACACGGGTCGGCACCGGCTGCACCGCCACGGCCTCGACATCGGCAGCGTCGGCGCGCCATTCGGGCAGAACCCGAAGGGTGTTCCGGAACGACATGACCACCGACGTGAGCGACTCCGCTAGGTCTGCGGAGGCAGGCCTGGACTCCAACATCGCACGCAGAATATCCACGGCTGGCCGCCCGCCGGGCCACGACCGCAGTGCCGCTATCGGCGATCTGATCTCCACGGCAACGGGCGGATCACTCAGCTGCTGGGCCATCACCCAGAAATCGGCCTCATCGCTGCGCGCGTAGTAATCGCCGCTGTCAAGATGGGTGAGCACATAAACCGACCGCAGCGCGTCCCACCTGGATTCAGGAGCGCGGCCCGCCCACTTGCCGACACTGCCGAGGTCTGCGGTCGCCGAAACCGTGCCGGCCCGGTCGTCGAGCAAGGTGAACGTCTGCCTACGGACCATGTCCGCCCATACAGCTTCTAGCGACATGCCGTACTTGTCGGCAACCTGCTCGACCAGATCGACTGGCGACGGCGGCCGGAAACCGTCACGCAGGATCGCATCCGCCAGCGACCGCCGGGTGCCGTGATACAACGTGGCTGGAAATGCGCCGAACATGGCATGAAAGTCGGCGTGCTCAGCGGTGTTCGCGTCCATTACCGATGGATCCTACGAGCTATTTCACGGTTGTAGCCTGCCCGCGTCCGCGAGTTGGGCGGCGACACTTCAGCGGAAGACTTGGACGATCTCGCCGCTGATCGCCCACCCGCTATCGACTGGATCGACTCGCAGCAGCTCACCGGCGACACACAGATGATCAGTTGGGTTCCACTGCACGCCACTGCGATAGAGCGCGACAAGTCGAGGCGCGGCGCCGAGCACTGCACGGCTGTCATCCTGCAGATATTCCGAAAGTTCGTCGGGATGCGCCTCGAGCTGATCTGCAAGACGTGCTGTGACCTCGGGCCGCACCACTGATCCGCTGTGGATCTGGAAGGCGGCGATCACTCCGTCGAAGAACGGTTTCATCAGGTTGCCCAAGACCCGCCGATGCGTGGGCGGTGGCCGAACCCGAAGCTTGACCGCGAAGGCAGTATTGGGTTCGTCCGCGGGCCCGCGAATCTCGACCTCGCGCCGGCGCAGAGCCAACCAGACCGAGGCAGCGAGCTTCTCACCGCGAAGCGCGCCCAGATCGGTCCAGCCGAATGAAGCCATCGTTCGGCCATACCTCCAGGTATCGAAGTTGCCGGAGCGCGGCGCAAGCGCGTACCGGTAGCAGAACGGAAACTCGATGCCGTCTGGAGCGGGCGGCGCGGCGGCCGCGAGTTCGAACCGGATCCCATTGCGGCCGGCGGTGCGAAAGGAATCGATACCGAAAATCAGGAGGTTCTCGACGTCGGTGTCGGCGCGCTTATCACCGAAGAACTTTGCGTGCAGCACCTGCTCGGATGAGGGCTCAAGCCGCGCGCACCGCGCCTTGATCTCGGCCCGCAGATGTTCCTGCCAGGCGGGGCGGCGCTGCTTTCCGTACCGGATGTAGGCATCGGCCCAGGCTTCGACGACAGCACTGCCCGCGACCGGTCCGCAGGTCGTGTAGCACCCCTCCATCGCAGTGTGCGTGCGCACCCCAGGCAGCCGGCGAGTCGGAGCAGGTCGGGGTTCCGCCCGCCTGAAAGACACACCTGACACTGCTGAACTGCTCCTTTCCCGAGGCCAACCACCCACTGCTCCAAGTCGCCCATCTGGGCCGCGCACACCTTCATGTACGCCCCTGTCAGCGAGCCACGACCGCCGCTGACGTTGCCGGCGAAGAGGTGCCGACAACCGACATGGTGGAACCGTGCATCGGCTGTGCTGTAGCTACGCGCGATATTGAGCACATACCCCTCGGGAGAGTCCGCCATCCAGGCCAGATAACCGACGTCATCGTCGCAGAACACACGCACGCTCATCACGGTTCATCCTTCACCATGACAAATGCGCCGCAACGGCACCCACCTATCCTATTTGGCCAGGTCAGAATCGGAATCGCGGCCAGATCGAACGTAAAGGAAACGACTTAACACCGCGGTCGGTGCTGCATCGTGCAACTTACGTACATGAATATCGCAGCTATTTCCTCACAGCTGCGATCCTAGGCCGCTCAAGGTTTCGGCGGCCGACTTCAAGCGTCCAAGCCGCACTGGATCCCTGAATCACAGCCGGGCAAGCGCATGATCCGCCGCACCAGCGGGCCAGGTCGACAGTCGGCCCGAGCCGATCGGGCTCCGGCGTGGCCATTGTGTGAGTTGTTCGGACGTGCGGACTTGGATCGCGTTGCCTGCAGCCACGCTGGTAGCCGCGATTGCCGGATACTCCACCCCGATACTCACCGGCGAGCACTCGGCCGGGAACCACCCACCAGGCGTGCAGGCCTCGTCGCGGGGCCACGTCGGGGTGGAAGGCATAGCTGACCCCGTCACGCCGACGGAGTCTGTACGACCACGTCGGCGGTGTGCGGAACGTAGTGCTCCAACTTGATTTCCGTCTCGCCGCTCCAACGGTACGCAGTCAGGGTGCCACCGCGCACAGCGCTGAAGTCCACGCAGGCGGTGCGGCTGGTCCAGTCCAGCAGGTGTTCGGGCAAGCCCTGCCGCCAGTAGTGCCCGTAGAACACCGGCACCGTGCCGTCGTAGACGAAGGAACGCTCGCTCGGGCTCACCTCGATCGGCGGGATCGGCGGGTAGGGCTCGCCGTCCTCGGTGGTGGCGCCGCCCATCTCGGCAAGCTCGTCCAGCGTCGAACCTCCGGCGTTCCACCACCGCACCCGTGCGCTGTCGCGGCGGCTTCTGTCTTTGTCCCGGTAGGCGGGCTGGCCGTGGTCGGCCAGGCTGATCTCGGGGCCCTTGAGCAGCACCTCGACTGCCTCGTGCACTGGGTCGCCCTTGCTGCAGGCACGCACCAGCTGGTCCGGAGAGGAGAAGCGGTCGGAGCCGAACGCGTCGCGGAGTACTACCATCGATGGCTCGTGCCAGCAGGCGTGCACCACCCGCAACTCCCCCAGGTCCAGCCACAGCGGCAGCGTTTTGAACCACTCCACGTAGCGGGCCCGCTCTGCGGCCGAAAGCTGACGCAGAAACTCCTCGTGCTGCTTCTGGTTCTTCTCGCTGTGCTCGCGGAGGAACCGTCCGCCGCCGTCGGGGTGTTCGGTGGCGTAGCTGATGGCGTTGAACTCGTGGTTGCCCAGCACGATCTGCGCGCTACCGCCGTCGACCATCAGCTTGACGATTTCCAGGACCTGCAGCTGCTCGGGTCCGCGGTCGATCAGGTCGCCGACGAAGACGGCCTGTCGCTGCCGGTGGCGGTGGGCGCCCGTCGCGTCGCGGGTGTAGCCGAGACCGGTCAACAGATCTTCGAGTTGGGTGGCGCAGCCGTGGACGTCGCCGATGATGTCGAAACCTGTCATGGACCGATCATCGCATTGGGGTTTGGGCCAACCACCCCATCGTGTCGGGGGAATCCACGATGTGACAGCCGTGGTGGCGAGGTCTGCCGACCGATGTCCGTAGGTACGCCTTTCTGTCAGGACTGGCCGCTATCGTTAGCCTGTGTCCGTGTCCCCTGAGACCCGCAGGAAGAACGAGTACGGAGTACGACTCGTCAGGGGTCCATTCCTCAAACTTCAACCGCATAAAGACCATGTGCAAGGCGCCGAGGACTTCCTCACGTACACGCGAACTGTTCGAAAGCGATGTGGAGCACCACTGGCAGCCGATTTCTTCAGCGGCGCCGGCGGGCTCAGCCTCGGTCTTGAGCAAGCGGGATTTAGGGTCGTACTCGGGGCAGACCACGAGCCGTTTGCCAACCGCACCCACGCCCACCACTTCGGCGGACTATCGGTTGACTGGGACCTCTCGGACCCGTCCGTGGTTGCGAAGGTCGGTGATCTAGTCCGCGAAGCGGAGATTGACCTGGTGGCAGGCGGCCCGCCCTGCCAACCTTTCTCCAGAGCCGGCCGGTCGATGATCCGTTACAGAGTCCAGTCCGGGCTTCGCGACCCACACGACGAACGTAGGGATCTTTGGAGATCGTTCCTAGAGATCGTCGACCGGGCACGCCCGAAGGCCGTTCTCATGGAGAACGTTCCCGACATGGCGCTCGACCGGGAGATGTTCATTCTGCGGAGCATGGTTGAAGAGCTCGAACAGATGGATTACTCCGTCGAGGAGCGCGTCGTCGATACCTGGCGTTACGGTGTGCCACAGTTTCGTCAGCGCCTCATCCTAGTCGCACTGCAGCACAATACCCAGTTCAGATGGCCCGCAGAGACCGAGCGCAAGGTCACTGTGTGGAACGCAATTGGTGATCTACCCGAGGTGGAAGGCGGGTGGCGACCCGAGGGAGGCGAGCACGGCTGGGCAGAGTATTCTCATCCGGTCACGCACTTCCAGCGCGAAATGCGACAAGGCGTTGCTAGGTCCGACTCCCACAAGGTGTTTGACCACATTACACGGCCGGTGCGCGAGGACGATCGCGAAGCGTTCGAATCGATGACACACTCTACGAAATACACCGACCTCGACAAGGAACATCAGCGCTACCGCGGTGACATCTTCGATGACAAGTACAACAGGCTGAACGAGAACGACCTGTCACGAACGATAACCGCGCACATCGCCAAAGACGGTTACTGGTACATCCACCCCCGTCAGAGCCGTACGCTCACTGTTCGCGAGGCGGCTCGGCTCCAAACGTTTCCCGACACATTCCGATTCGACGGCCCACCCTCGGCAGCCTTCCGCCAGATCGGGAACGCCGTGCCACCGCGACTCGGCTTCGTCATCGGAACGGCCATTCGCGAGTCGCTGGACAACCCAACGGATGCAGGGCCCTCCACAAGGCGGAGTGCAGAAGTCCTTGCCCATTGGATGACCAGCTCTGGACACGTCAGAGCCCTCCCATGGCTGCAATGGGTCGATGGTGTCCCACCCTCTCGGTGGCTGGTCATTGCATCGGAAGAGCTGCTGGAGAGGGCATCTGCGGCATTGGTGCGGCAGGTCTGGAAACTCCTGCGGGACAACGACCGTCCGTGGGCGCTTTCGACAGCGAAACGCGATGCTTTCAGCCAGAATTTGGGGTTCATCCTAGAGAACACAGGCCGCGAACAGCGAATCAAGCGAATTCAGACCATCTCGTGTCAGGCTGAGACGACACCAGGCGTGCTGAACGGGTCAGCTGAGGAGATGCGATCGAAGCTAGGCATCGCCGAGGCAGTCGCCAACCTCGCGCTACTCGCAACACCGGTTGAGGCGCCTGATCCGACCGGTGCGGGCGCCGAAGAGCCGATTCTAGTCACGAAGGGAGTGCTTCGGGTAGCGAGTCGATTCCAGGCAAACGACGTAGACCGAAAGAACCGGCTCACCGACGGGCGCCTGGCAGTAGCCCGTATGGTCGGGTTTGGTTCGTACTCGCGCGCCGCGCACCTTGGTCTGATTGAACTGGCGAATAGCTGGTGCCGGCCTGTGGATCCAGTATGTGCCGAGTGCCCGCTGCAGCATCACTGCGCCGAAGGCAGGCGAATCACTGAACGCACACCTACCCTCTATGGCTCAGATTAAAGACCCAGAGACTTCGCGATTCGCGGCTCTGCCCTGCGTAGCTCCGCGACAATCTTCTTGAACGCACTGACTTGGCCCGCATCCAGGGCCGCTCCTTTCAACGCGAGTCCGACGTCCAGCCCCACCGCGACATTGTCGCTGGGCGGCCGGTCTCGTTCACCTCTGGGCTTCGATGACTTGCGGTAGAGGTCGTCTGCAAGACTGCAGACTTCGTTGATTGGACGTTCGATCATGTGCCTCAGCTGACTTGGCACGGCTACCCGCATCTTCGCTACGTTGATGTTGAAGGCGTCATCTAGATCCGTATCGAATTCCAGGCTGGCACGCGCGAGTTTCGTATGTTCGTCGATGCTCCGGACGCCTGCCCAGCCGCCCCACTGGACCAGCCTGCCGGCGCGATATGTGTAGAGACCCTGCTGCCGGTTCCACTTGAGGGGTCCAGACATCCGCTCGAATTCTGCCGCCGAACTGAATTGATCGCGTCCGGGAAGCACAAATCTTCGTAGTGTTACCTGCCCCGCGGCATCGCCGTGCTCAATCTCGAATACCTGCTGAACAAGCTCCTGGGTGCCGAGCTCAGAACGCGCAAAAGGGTCCCACGGAAGGAGCTTCTGCCCATTCACAGTAATTACCAGACGTTCCTTGCCCACTTCGCCACCGAGAAACTTGTGAAAGACCATGGCTAGGTGATCGGCCGTCTTCTGTTGGAGCGTTTCGAAACGCCTCCTCGCCCAACCACCAGAGGCATTTTTCGATGGCACTACTCGATCAAGTTTCTCCCAGAGAACAACGGTGCCGGGAACATCCTCGAGTAGATTCCTGGCTCTATCAATAGCCGAAGTGCGGTATGGATCGATGATCAGCCAATCGTCATACTCGGCTATCAAGTCCAAATCGAGCTGCCTTGTCTGAATCAGCCGCCGACCTGACGACGACCGCGTAACGACGGTCAGGCACCGTCCCTGGGACAGCGAGGCTGTTTTCAACCCCAGACCGTATCGGCCGAGGTCACCCGTACCATATTCGCGGCGACTGCCGAACCGCATCGCTTCGGTAAGCCCGTTGATGGTCATGCCACGCCCGTTGTCGGATATGAACACCCGCGAAGCTTCACCATCGAACTCGATGAGAACGTTGACCTGCGTCGCATCGGCGGTGATGCTGTTGTCGACGAGGTCAGCCACAGCCGAACTGAAGTCGTAACCGATGTCTCGCAGCGAATCCGTCAGGCGCGCAGCCGACGGGGTTACGCTCGCCATACGTTTGCTCAATGCCGCACCCTTTCGTTAAGACCAGGATCTCATGTGCCGAGGTTCTCTACTGATTTGACCCGCCGAGCCGCAAATCAGTTCCGGAGAAGAAGTGAGAGATGCGGCCCTAACCGTCGCCTCCTGCGCCGCCAATCACCCCCTATCGGGCTGATGACCCAAGATCTCATGAAAGGGCGACATCTCCGGGTTGTCACCCACCGTGGGACAGTTGCCTGCACCACATGGCGTGTATCGCTTCGGCCGCCTCTATAGGATCCTCGTGCTCCCATACGTGGTAAGGAACCCATCCAAGCGCACGGAGTTCATCGTCCTTCCTCCTGTCCCGATCCACGTTCGCGTCTAGTTTCTGAGCCCAAAACTCACTGTTATTCTTGGGCGCGCTTCCATGGACAGGACATCGATGCCAAAAACAGCCGTCAACGAAGACAGCGATGCGCGCACGTGTGAAGGCGATGTCAGGCTTCCCTGGGAGCGTGCGAACTTGGACTCGATACCGCAATCCACGTCGGTGCAGCTCGCGGCGTAGCGCCATCTCTATTCTCGTCCCGTGGGTTGGCATCGCGCGCATCTGGCGACGAACAGCCTCGTTTAACGGCTGCGGTGTCGGGCGGGTGCCGCCCAACGAGGGGTCTGTGCTCACAGGTGACCGCCTGCACGCGCCCCCGTGGAACCAGCAACTGCCACCGACCGAGCCACTGCGCTTCAGCTTCCCCTGCGTAGTAGCCTGCGCAGCGCAGCATCAGACGAAGTTGGACCTTCATTCGGAACACGGCACGGCGGGGATGAAGGCGGCGACGAAGCATCTAACGCTTCCGTGGATTCCGACAAGATGTAGTAGGTGCCGCGACGTACGCCGCGTCGCGCCAGCAGCCCCTTGGCCACTAGGCTCTGAAGCACATCGCGGGCCTCGCCTGACGTGATGGGAACGATCTCACGAAGATTTCCATTCGTAACTCGTCCCAAGCGTCGGGCGACTCCAAGGGCTGTCTGCGCGACGTCCTCAAAGTCCGAAGTAAAGGAACGGCTTTGAATTGAAGCCGCTGGACGAACCCCCTCAGCGGACATTGTCATCCGATCGATCGAAACCACGCCGGGACTGGCGGCCCAAGGGGTGATATCAGCGGGGTTCAGTGGTGGTTCGGGCTGGGGACGATGTCGTCCGCTGATGCCAACTGTCTCACCTGAAATCGCCGCGGCCGCCGAATTGAAGCACTGCTCCACGACCACTCGTACGTCCTCGTCATCCAAAGCTTCAAAGGCTATGAAGGGCGTCAGCCGAAGCAGCCTCTTCATGGCGTCACGCATTAGGAGCATGCGCGATTCAGCTTCGCCTCGGTCAACACGAGCGATGAAGTCCAGCGCTACAGTGCGAGCAAGACGCCGATCACTCGCTATCGTGGGTCGCTCCGTGATGTTGACGAGTTCGTCTTCACCGTAGAGTGCGAGATCAACCTCAGGACCTAGAATCTCGGCGCGCCACCAAAGACGCCGGAAGGTATTACGGTTCACGTCTCCAACGAACCGCCGCCTATCGGCGTTGGCACTGAACCGCCAAATCGCAATGTCCAGTAGCCAGCAACAAGTTAGGAAGCTCCACACTTCCTCATGAGAGGCTTCGCTGGGCGACATGGGCAGCCTTTCTCGCAGCATGCGCGCTAGACGCCCCTCAAACAACTGTAGTTCGACAGGGCGGCCAGGCATCCCGTGCTCACCCGCTAGCCCCAAAACTTCCGTCCGCAGACTTGCGAGCTGCTCTTCTGCAATGCGCACACCGCCAACTGGCGTGTAAGTCACAACAGGACTGAGGTCTGGCATCCCCGCCGAAACCTCCTCCAATCCATAACCGGAGTACTTGTTGACAACTTCGATCGCAGCATGTTTCGCAATGCGTGGTAGGACAATCATCCGATCACCCCAAATCGCGCCTGCAGCTCGGCTTCAAAACGCGCTGCATCGTCGATGCTCCGAGCTTGGAGCGCTGAGAGCTGTGCGCCCGGCCAACACGTCGAAATGAGTTCAAAGAGCATGCGGCCAATCGTGCCGCTCTCGAAGGATTCCGGATCCTCCACAAAGTGCTCGCTGGCCAAGGCCCCGACCACCAGCGATCTGGCCACATCGAACGTTACAAATGCACGCAGTAACCCAGACCTCGCGTCCGAGCTCCCTGAGCGCAGCATCTCTGGGAGTGTCTCGTGGCTGGAATTTACCAGGAGTCGCATTCCCCCCAAAACGGGTGCCTCCAACTCATCGGACTCCCACTCCAGCAGCCACGCCGCGTCGTCCGGGTAGTTGGGAATCTCCCTGAAGTCCACAGCAGTGATCGGAAAGCGGGCTGCGCCGCCTTCAAGGGCAATCTGCGCTTCCTCCGACCAAAGGATCGCGCCAACACGTCTCGGAGCTATTCGCGACGGCGAACTTCCCGAACGCCTGAGCACCAACCGCGTGTGGACAGATAGGCGCCCACCTGACAATGAGCCTGGGACATCCAGAGTCAGGCCCGTGCGCACCAACCCGCTCAGCTCACCGAACTCCACCACAGCCCCAGCGCCGGAGGCACGTGTCCGACTTGAGTACCAAGTTGCTGCAAGCGCGAACGCTGAATCTGCCGGCAGTGCACACGCTTCGCGGACCCCATCGAGGTCCACCTCGACAACACGAGTCAGCTCCAAGTCAGTGAAGGGGTCCCAATGATCGATGCGGTCACCAACTTCGACCCCGTCAGCTGAACACCAATTTTGAACTGCAACAACCGAATCAGGCGGCAGTAGATACGGAATCGCCCTTGCCGTCTTCATGCCCTGTCGACCGCCAAGTCGACCCGCATCATCTCGTCCCTCAGCTCGACCTCAACCATCCAGCGGCCGTCGACATCCTCCGGCCCCACAGTTATCGCCTCGGCTGTATACCTCAAGCCCGACGGGCCTATCCATCCGACGACCCGTGGTGGTATGTATCCAACGGGCGGATCCGACTCCACGAGCCCGCCATCGTTGGTCATGACCTCAACGGTCGCACCCAAATGAATACGATTCCCCCGAGCACGCAATTCGAAAGGATACGCAATAACCGGAGTACCGTCGTGCGAAAGCACAGGCGCTGGGTCACCACTCACACGTGTCTGTGGCGCTGGCAGCTGACGCTGGCGTGGCTGTATCTCACCTACCTGAGAGCCGTCCTGCGGGCGACGGTCCGCTGTCGCCCTCTCTGTTGGTGCGTCCACCCAAGTGCCCTCAACAATCGTGTCGAGCTCCTTGCGCCCTGGGGCCCTACGACGCCGGCTCGCTAACCGCCGCCCCGATGACGACCTCTGCGTGGCGGGCCGTCTCGCCCCCGGACCTTCCTGGCCCGGCATCAAGGCTGCTAGTGCGTCAGCGAATTCCCCCAACGGAATCGAGTCCGAATCACTCGGCTGACGTATAGAGGTGTCATACCCGGCCGCCAGTCTGCAGTGTTTCTGAACCCGCTCCAATGCAATCTTGACGAAAGATCGCCACTGCTTGTCGTGAATCGCGCGGTAGATCCATTCATCGTGAGTTGGCGGCTCGGCAGCCTTGAACATCTCGTCAACGTCCAACGCGCACTTGAAGACACCGGAATATCCAAGCCTCCCCGTAACCATGGGGGCACCCTCCATGTATGTGACGACCTGTTCCGGCGTCCGCATTAGAGCCACATGATGCAGACCGGCTGCGGTGATTCGAGCGCCACGTGGCACTGGCCGATCAGGTAGGTCTACGGGTGCGGCTGGGCCCTTCTGAACGACCAGCCGGCCCAGCCTGCGGACCGGTCGCAGGCTTCGTATCTCCGTGTCAAGCACGAATTCGTCAGGCTCTCCCCCAGGGTCCTGCCTGATGCGATCCATGGCTTCGACAAAACCGCGTAGCCTCGGATGAGTGCGCGGTGACGGAATGCGGACACTTGTACCATTGTCAAGCACCGAGAACTGGAGTGTTCGTCGAAAACCGCCAGGCGTGTCGATCATCCGTGGCCAGAAATTCCAGGCGATTGCCTCAGCTACAAAATCCATAGTCGAGTCGGTTCCATCGCCACTCTCAATGGTCACAGACGGTGCCACTATAAGGACAGTGGTCCCAGTGCCTTCGCGACCCTCCCTGCCCGGCAGCCCAAGGACACCCGCCATTTCGGCTGCTTCGGGTCCGGTCAAGGGCTCCGGGGTGCCATCAACAAGGTCCCCCCACCAGTGCCTTCCGGTGTATGGAACGCCGCCTGCCTCGAACGTGTCGCCGAGAGCGCACCCGAGCACCCTCCGCTCATACTTCCCGGGCCCAACTTCGCACAAGGTGTCGACAACGACGGTGCGCGCCGCGCTCGCCAGATAGAACGCCGCTTTGCCGTACCCAAATGAACCGCCCCCAAAGTCTTTGTCCGGTGGCTGCCCAATATTGCGGACAAAGTCGACAAAGTCTCGGGGCTCCCCTGGGCGGTCCGCCCTAGTTGGCCCCCCAAGGCCCTGCGTTCCGAAGTCGGCCACATAGAGTGTATGCATCCCTCCACGAAGCTCTTCCGCGAGGTGGAGTCCAGGCGGAGGGTCCACAAGAACCTTATCCCTGAGGTACTCGAGCTTCGCATCGTCGAGAACGGAACGGCCGAACTCGACCTTTATTCCGCTCGAATCAGGCCGTTTCGCATCCCAGCAGTTCTGAACAGCTTCGCGTACTAGCACCTCAACCGGCTCGGTATCGGGGCGCCCAAGTTGGTTTAACACACCGACAGCAGCGAGCCCGCCTGTTGCGCTATAAGGCTCAGAAAAGCGCTGCATTTCGCTCATGATCCCTCCCCAACGGCAAGCGATTGAAGCAGGCCTTCATACTCGTTGGCTTCTATCGCGAATCGAACGGCGTCCGAAAGATCAACGACGTAGGCGATATCCACGACACCCCTTGGTCGCCTCCCATCGACGAATGACTGTGGCACAATCCTCGGTATTCGCTCGTCCACTCGGAGCGTGATCCGCTCCCTAATCTCAAAGGCAGCGCCAGCGAGGGCAGCCAGATCCACTGCGCTGATACCGCTAGCCGTCAACGCAGAGTACAGTTTGTGAGCCGAGACGCCGGCGGCGAGAAGATCGTCGACCACCAGCGGCAACGTCACGCTGCCACCCGGCACCTCCTCAAGGCGCACGAAGTGTAGATACAGCGCACCGGAATCAGGCGGCACGAGTTGATCATCCCCATGAACAGACACCTGGTAGCCGGTGTGCGACCGAGTCGTCTTGACCTCGACGGCAACGCGGCCCCTTCTCAGATCATGTCGTTGTCCGAACGGACCTAACCAGAACTCTAGGTTGGCGCTCCGCTCTTTCTCCACGACATCGCGCACAACCAGTAGTTCGCCCACAGTCGCGGCGACCTTGTTCGGGCCAGGCAGCCTCGTGGGCGGGACAAGGAATTCCTTCCAGGCTTCCAAGACCGCCGAGACTGCCCTTTCCGCCGGTTCGCCCGCTTTGGACCACCTCTCGAGAACCGCCGCCGCGAAGTGATCGAAGACGTCGGAGAGAGCAGCGAGTAGACACGTGACGTCCAAAAGGCGCACGCGGCGCCCTTCAACAACGAGTTCCCGTGTATCCAAGGCCAGAGTCGTCACATCAGCCGAAGTGGGTGCAACCCCTCCCGTTGCGAGAAGTAGGTGCTGACGACTCTCATCGTCAACAGCGACGTAAGCCCCATCGATCGCTGGAATAGGCAGGACGGTTAGCCCCTCGTGCGGGCTGACGCCATGGGCCGCCAGTGCAGCATAAGCAAGTCTGACGTCGTCAATCACGGATTATCCACATCGGACTCGATGAGTTCATCCGAGTCGTCAGGCGTTTCGACCTCAACATCCGGCATTGAAGCAATGTCAGCGGTCACGTATTCAACGTTCGCTCGCCGCGATGCGCTTTCTGGAAAGACGAGCCCAACTCCCACTAGATGTTCAGCCGCACGCAGGGGTTTGCGCGTCTTCATGGAGCCGCGAACAGGACGGCTGTCCTTGGACACAGGATACAAAAGAATAAGACCCGATCCGTCGCCGTACCCTCCGGCCGCTGGCGGGCTCCGAAAGGTCGATAGTTCTGACGGCTTCGTATCAGCTGTCAGCCTGCCCTCCGGTATCCGAATATCGATCACTCGATCGTGACGGCTCATCAGAGCTTTGATATCCGCATATGTCGCTCCACCTATCTCCTGGAGTTTGGCTCGGTTAATGCACCCTGTTTCTCCACCCAAACCCAGCTGGACCGAACCAAGGTACTCGGAATCCGAACTTCGACCCATAACTGCGATGTTGAACCTCAGCAGCTCGCCTTCTGCCCTTCGGTCAAGGATGTAGCGGCTGATCAGTTCGCTGTCTAGGTCTCGGGAGTTCTCATGAAAGTTGTAGGTGGCGAGGAAGCTGACGACATTCTCCGAGTCGACGCCTTGTAGGACCATTATCCCAGGCCGTGGAGACCAACGCTCACAATCTTTGGCTGACAAGACCAGCGTTCGCGCTGCCTTCAAATTTTGCGATAACCATCTTTTGTCTCGGTGGTTGAAAAGGATCGTCTGGAGCCGACGTCCTGCATACGAGGCCTCGGCGCGGCGCGCGTGCTGCATCTTCGCCGCTGAGGTAATGGCGAGCGTCGGATGCGTGCGAATCCGTACCCCGAACTGTTCCGGCGTTAGGTGCTCGACCTCTAGCCTTTCAACGTCATATCGCACCTCCTGTTCGACCGTGGCCAAGTGATGAAACCAACCCCGCATCTCGTCGGTCATCCAGATTCGAGTCAGGTCGGCATATCCGTTTCGGTACCCGAACCACCGCCCCATCTGGAGCAACGTGTCGTAGGCGGAAGCGCTGCGGACAAAGAACGAGACCGCCAAACCTTCTAGCGTCAATCCTCGTGAAAGGGTGTTTCCGCCAACTGCGATGATGACACGGGGATTATGATCGTCAAAGGATAGCCTCTCGACACTTCTCGAATTGTCCATTACGACTTCGGCATCGTCTACAACACTGGGCAGTTCCTCCAATATGGATTCCCATACGACTTCTTCAAGCCCAAAATCAATGGCGGTCACCTTCCTGCATTCTTCTGCCCACTGCCGTTCCATGGCATCCAAGAGGACGCTATCCCCACGCGTAAGTCGAGCCCGCAAGGTGGTTATGTGATCTCTAATGCACTGCGCAGTACGTTCGTGAACGTCGATATGTTGTGACGTATGCACGAGGGCAGTCGCGTGGCGATTGCCCTTACGACGGACACGCCTCGCGGCAGTGCTCATCATGAAGTACCGCAATGCGGCCTCCAAACTATCGGTGACGCGCGGCTCAAACTCGTGGCGTTTAGCCGCGCCCTTTGGCCTGAGATCGTCAAGCTCTTCTTCAGGCACGGAACGCACAAAGTCGTTTCCGTCATCGCCTACGTCGATATCGTCAAAGTCGAGTGCCTCTCGACCGAAAATTGCTTCAGGACCGATGTAGGGACGGGGGCGCGGGAGATCAACAATGAAGTCTCGGGGGTACAGATCCTCATAGTCGCTTGGGTCGATCAACACATTTGCGAAAGGCGTCGCAGTATATCCAACGTATGCAGACTTTGGGGCCTTGTTCACGATCTCTCTAATGAGGCCGTTGATCCGCGTCGGCTGTCTCTCAGGTTTCGATGTGCTGACTGTGGCCTGATCCGCCTCGTCGTCAATTATTAGGACTGGACACGCAGCCAGCACCTCAGGCCGCGCAGAAAACAGCCAATTCTTGAGCGCTCGAAGTCGCGGGCCGTTCTTCTTCACAACAGCAAGGACACATTGACGCTGGGTTGACAGAAGCGCATCGACATTCGCGGTCGGCCGGAAATCATCCTCATTTGTGAGGCGATGCCAGATATTGCTGTGAGGCTCCCAGAGCTGCTCGTTCAGTCGATCCTGGGTCTGCTGCCGAAGAGCGTCATGGATACCCGAAAGCACTATGAAAAGCCGATAACCAGCATCGGCGGCCTTTGCTATGACCGCTGTGAAATTTGTCGTCTTTCCGCTCTGAACGTACCCAAGAACCAAGCCACGGCAATGGTATTCGCCCTTGCCAGCCGGGTTCGGCAGGTTCGCCACCACCTTGGTCGACGAATCGTTCAAATCACCTACCATCGCATCATCCCAACCGTCCGCTCGGAGAATCTCGACTAACGCCGACCAGTTGCGATCTTCCTCCCGAGGCCCCGGGTACCAAGACTCGATGTTGCCCGCCACCACCGACGTGGGCACTTGGGCATTGCGAATAAGCTCACTGAGCTCGCGGATACGCTGCGCGGCATCTTCGACACGCCCGCGGTCCACAATCTGCGCTAACTCATTTACGGCCGCTTCGAGCGTTAGCGATGGACTATCGCGGATTATTCGACCGAGTTGCTTAACGACAGGGTTCTCGGCAGCTAGCGAGTCAAGGTCCGTTGCTGTCATCAATTCAGCCACTCCTACGCCTTCATGGGATTCGACGTCGGACCAGGGGGAAGCTTTGGGAAAACCTCATAGAGAATCCGCAGAAGATCACCAGCTCGCGCCTCGTCCACCTGGAGCACCTGAATCGTCGTTCCGTCCGAGGCATAGGTCTCGAGCTGCAACACTCGGCCTTCACGTTCTGCTCGATCGTAGGTCCACCCACACTCGACCTTTGTTCTGTAGCTAATAGTGCGGTCGCTCCGGTAGCGAAAGCCCGTGACCAATGCCATGCAGCGCTCCATCCCTCTGGGGTCGCATCCCACCGTGCCTCGAGTAGGCGCCGAAGTACAGACTTCCATTCCAGCACCACACGTTCCCACCCATTCGCTCAGTAAGATACCGCGGCTACCTGCGACTGTCCCACAATCCGAGCTGCGCGCAGATGTTCAGCTATTGGACGTAGGACCTCAATTTGGGCAAACTTGGACCTTCCTGGCGTGCGGTCTGCCCGCCAACCTGCAGGGAAAAATTCCGCGCATCAAAGGACTCACATACGAGGTCCAACTCAAGATCGCGCCGAGCACATGTCGGCGGCGGGAGCTTGGTTGTGCGAGGCCGGCAACATTCGCGAACAACTCGCAGCGCTCTACCGCAACCCCGTTGACGCTAGTGGCCCCGAGTCCGGGTCCCGCACCTCGGCCAGCATCGACTCCGTCGTGACCGCACTGGCCGCGGTCACCTTCGCCACATCCCACAGGGTCGAGAGCCCCGAGCCCAGCTTGGGCGCATCGTAGGAGTCGGCCCGGCTGATCTGCAGGGGCAAGTCGTCGCGGGCGTTGAGCAGCCCGGCGGCGATGCTGGTGTTCGAGTCGACCACCGACTCATAGATCACCCTGGTCACATCCTCGACCCCGGCCGCCACCACGGTGGACGCCGCACCGAAACCCCCGACGGGTCCGCTGCACAGATAGCTAACACTGGCGGGTCCCCGTTATCAGCATTGCGGTCGTCGCGACGAGCTCGTCCTGTGTGATCCTCCCGCACTGGGAAAATGGCGGCGGGCATCCAGGAACCGGCTTCCCAGCAGACGTGGACTGGGTGTCCACCTGCTGTCAGATAGTTGCACAGCTCTGGCTGAACGGAGCAATGATCAGAACTTGTGGATGACCCTCGGTGTGGGGGCGTGAAAGTGGGCGCACCTTCCCGAGGATGATCTGAAGTCCAAGGTTCTCTGATCAAGACCGGCGTTGGCGCGCTGGTTGGGAAGG
>NZ_NVQF01000046.1 GCF_002592005.1 Mycolicibacterium palauense
TGTTCTGACGCGAAGTTTTTGTTATAAAGTGCGAGATGGTGTATGTTGTTTTTCAAGCAGGACAGGGCGTACTGGATCGGGGCTCGGGGATGTGTATAAGAGATGTGTATAAGAGGCAGCTCCTCGAAGGAGCCGCTGGCGTCGCCGGCGTAGACCGTCTTCTCCCCCTCGCCCAGCGGCAGCTTCCGGACCGGCGAGCCTTCGCCGAGGTCGAGCTTGGCCAGGTCGACCCAGAAGGTGCTGGGCGCCAGCGCCGACTCGAAGACGTAGCGCATGTCCTTGTGGTCCACCGCGGTACGCCAGCGTGTCGAGGAGATATTGGGTTCGGCCGAGGTGGCGATGCCGTAGGGCACCGAGGCGTTGCGCACGACGCTGAGGACGGCGGCGACCGCGAGTTGCGCCTCACCGGTCTTGGGGATCGCGTTGATGTAGAACGAGGCCCGCACGAATCGGTCGGCGGCGCGGTTGGTTCCGGGCAGCATCACCTCGCCGCCGATCTGGTCCCAGTACTCGTTGATGGCCAACTGCTTCTCGAAGATCGGCGAGTTGGTCATGACCTGGTAGTCGCGGCTGTGGTGGATCACCTGCCGGCCCGCGATGTACTCGACGATGGCGCTGTCCCCGGAACGGTCCGACATCGACAGGTGCAGGGTGGCCAGTCGGTCCTGTCCGGGCACCTCGGCGGAGCGCACCTGCAGCGGGGTGCCCGTCAGGGCGTCCACCGCCTCGGCCACCGAGCCGAAGCGGTCCAGCACGTACTGCGCCCACACCGCCAGCGACAGCGCCGGCGCGCCGGTGTCCTCGGTGGGGTACTCGGACTCGGCCAGCCACAGCAGGTTGACCGCCAGGCCGGCCTCGTTGAGCCCGTCGGTGGAACAGATGTCATATCCCGAGGCGATGACGCTGCCGTACTTGGAGGTCCATTCCAGCGAGTTGGCGCCCGCCCGGCCCTGCCGGTGCATGCCCCGCGGAAACGCCCACAGGTTGGTGCCGATCTCGAACTTCCAGTCCATCGACCGTCCGGTGACCACGCGGTCTTCGGCTCCCAGATACACCACACGGGTACACATCGACGGCCTCCTCCTGGCAGTTGAATCCGATCGCTCGCCCGACCGCCGCGTCATCCGCTTCGGCCGGCCCGAGATTACCGACCGGGGGCGGCCGTCAGGACGGGCCACACGGCCCCGCGGGTCGCCGCGGTTCGTCCCGATGCCCGCGGGTCGCAACTTGCTTGACAATCGGCAACCGAAACGTCATCCTCGTGCCGGCGCAGGCCACTGCCCAAGACCTCGAATTTCCCGCCCGCCGGGATCGGCCCGATTCGCAGTCTCACAAATCGGAAATACCGTTATCGCAGGTCAAGAGGAATTCTGTGGTCGCGGACGGGCACGATGGGCTTCGCCCTCAGACTCAGGGAGTAACGTCATTCTCGCCCGTACCCTATGGAGGGACCAGGAGGTAGCGATGCCGGCTCAGCAGCCGTACCGTGCTGCACGCGTCGCCGCTGCCGATGTTCGCCCGGCACCGGAGAACCGACCGTGACCACATCGAGCGATCGCACCGACTCCGAGGACGCCCTCCTCGCCGAAGCCGAGGCCGCCGAGGCCGAGGCCGCCGCCGCCGAAGCGGCCGCCGAGGCGGCCCGCGCACGCGCGCGGGCCGCGGAACTGAGCCGGCTCCGCAAGCAGCAGGAGCAGGAGCGGCAGCAGGCGGCGGGGGCCGGAAACGCCGAGGCCACTCAAGACACCGAGGCCGCTGAAGACACTGAAGACACCGGGGCCGCCGGCGCCCCTGACGACGCCGAGACCGCCGCAGAACCCCCAGACACCGAAGCGGCCGGGGACGACAGCCCTCCGGCGGGGCGACGGCGACGGTGGTACCGCCGTGCGGCGCCGATCGCGGCGACGGCGGCCGTGATCGGGTTGATCATCGCCCTGTGCACCGTCAGCGGTCTGATGATCTGGCAGCACGACAAGGCCGTGGCCCGCCAGCAGCAGATCACCGCGTTCACCGCGGCCGCAAGCCAGGGCGTGACCAACCTGATGTCGCTGGACTTCAACAACGCCGACGCCGACCTGCAGCGCGTCATGGACTCCACCACCGGGGCATTCCACGACGACTTCCAGAACAGCGCCAAGGACTTCATGACCGTGATGAAGGAGTCCAAGGTGGTCTCCACGGCCGAGGTGAAGGCCGCCGGGATCGAGTCGATGGACGACAACTCGGCGGTGGTGCTGGTCGCGGCCAAGTCCGAGGTCGCCAACCAGGCCAGCAAGCAACCCACCCCGCGCGCCTGGCGCCTCAGCGTGACCGTCGAGCGAGTGGGCGACGGAATCAAGATGTCGAAAGTCGAGTTCACACCGTGACCGCTGACCAGAAGTCCCGCACCGATCAGGACGACGCGGGAGAAAACGCCGGCGCCACGGTGGATCCCACAGATTCCGTGGATCCCGTGGATCCCGCGCCCGAGGTGACCGAGGAGGCGGACAGCGCGGACGCCGCAGCCGACGTCGAGAACCCGGACTCAGACCCGCACCCGGGCAGCGAACCCGGCACGGACGGCGCGGCCGAGGACACGGCCGGCGCGGGCGGCAGGCCCGCACGGCGCCGCCGATGGGTCATCGCCGGTGCGGCGCTCCTGGCGGTGCTGCTGGTGGCCTCGGCGGGGCTGACCGCGTGGCTGTACTTCTTCTGGTACCGCGTGGACCAGCAGACCGGCCCCCACGCCGAGCAGGTTGCGCTGCAGGCGGCCAAGGACGGCACCGTGGCGGTGCTCAGCTACGGTCCCGATTCGCTGGACCAGGACCTCGCCAACGCGAAGTCACATCTGACCGGCGACTTCCTGGACTACTACGGCAACTTCACCGACGAGGTCGTGCGCCCGGCCGTCGCGCAGAAGAAGGTCAAGACCGACGCCAATGTCGTCCGCGCCGCGGTCTCGCAGATCGAGCCCGACAAGGCGGTGGTACTGGTGTTCGTCAACCAGACCACGACCAGCCAGGACCGCCCCGACCCGGCGATGGCGGCCAGCAGCGTCCTGGTGACGTTGTCCAAGGTCGACGGGAAGTGGCTGATCTCCTCCTTCGATCCCGTGTAGCTCGATCCCGTTAGGACCGTGATCGGGCGGCGTTCTCGATGATCGCCCGCACGGAGCGCCGGCACCGGCCGCAGTCCGAACCGGCACCGCACGCCGCGGCGACCTCCTTGGACGTGGTGGCGCCGGCGGCCACGGCGTCGGCGACGGTATGACTGGTCACTCCCCTGCACAGGCAGACGTACATGCGGCTGTGCTCACTCCGGTCGGTCGATGGCCATCATGCTGACGAACTCGCCGACGAACAACGGCGGGTACACCCCCACCCCGGCGTGCGACATCCACTCGGCCGCGGCGTCGGGACGGTCGATCCAGCGCCGGGCGCTGTCCTCGTCGTCGATCTCCTGCAGGACCATCACCTCCTGGGCGTCGTCGAAGGCGCCGAACACCCACAGCCGGCGGATGCCGGCGTCGCGGAACCGGCTCTCCGCGGCCCGCAGACCACCGACCAGGGCCTGGACGTCGGAGACCGACACGAACGCCGAGACGATCACCCCCGGCGACTCGGGGCCCTGCCGCGGATCGGTCAGATCGAACTTCTCGACGATCTCCCCGGCGAACACCGCCGGGAACTCCTCGACGCCGACGCTGTCGAAGTAGTCGAAGAAGGCCCGGGAGCGCAGCAGCTCCACGACGGGTTCCCGGCTGCGGACCCCGATCATCACCAGCACCCGGCCGGGCTCGCGGGTCGACTGGTACACCAGCACGTGGTGGGCGCCCATCCGGGAGAGCTCGGCGCGGCGCTTCTGCAGCAGCGGGGCCACCCGGGACGGATCGGGGATCCGGTAATCGGAGGCGATCACCATCGAATGCCGGTAGACCTCGGCGATGTTCACCCGAGCCGGTCCTTCATCACCTTGCCGCTGGCGTTGAGCGGCAGCGCCTCGAGGAACACCACCGATCGGGGCACCTTGTAGCCGGCCATCCGCTCCTTGCTCCAGGCGATCAGATCCGCCTCCGAGGGTGCGCCGCCGCGGCCGTTCCGGGTGGGTTTGAGCACCACGTAGGCCCTGCCCACCTGACCCATGCGGTCATCCGGAACGCCGATGACGGCGGCCTGCGCGACGGCGGGGTGTTCCAGCAGGAACCCTTCGATCTCGGCCGGGTAGGCGTTGAACCCGCCGACGATGAACATGTCCTTCTTGCGCCCGATGATCCGCAGCCGGCCGCCATCGGTGAACTCCCCCAGATCGCCGGTGTGCAGCCACCCGTCGCCGTCGATGGCCTCCGCGGTGGCGTCCGGATCGTCCAGGTAGCCCTGCATGACGCTGTAACCGCGGACGAGCACCTCGGCGTCGTCGGCGATGCGTACCTCGATGTCGGCGCAGGGCACACCGACGGTGGTGGCGACGTCCTCGAAGGAGTCGCCCGGACGCGACAGCGTCGCCGTGCCGCATTCGGTCAGGCCGTAACCCGTGGCCAGCGTCTGGAACGGCAGTTCCTCGTGGACCCGCCGGATGAGTTCGACGGGGATGTCCGCCGACCCGGTCACCCCCGCGCGCAGCGTCGCCAGCTTGGACTTGTCCTCCACCGCCAGCAGCGAGTGGTACAGCGTGGGCGGGCCGGGAAGCATGGTGATGCGCTCCCGGTCGATGAGGTCCACCACCGTGTCGACGTCGAAGACGGGCACCGGGAACACGGTGGCACCCCGGATCATCGACGTGATGCAGCCCGCCTTGTAGCCGAAGGTGTGGAAGAACGGGTTGACGATCAGGTAGCGGTCGCCTTCGCGCAGGTCGGCCAGATCGCACCACTCGGCGTAGAGGCGCAACGTCTGGAGGTGATTCATCATCACGCCCTTGGGGCGCCCGGTGGTACCGGAGGTGTAGATGATGTCGGCGATGTCGGAGCCCTGCAGATCGCCGGCCCGGTAGTCGAACGGGGTGGCCGCGCTCAGGAAATCGGACTTCAGGTCGATCACGGGGACGCCGGCCGGCGCGGCGAAATCCATTCCGAGGAAGCCCTTTTGGACCAGGACGGCCCGAGCCCCACTGCGGGTGATGACGTCGGCGGCCTCCTCGGCCTTGAACCGGGTGTTCACCGGTACGACGATGCCGCCGGCGGTGAGCAGGCCGAAGGCCGCGATCATCCACTCCGCGGAGTTGGGGGCCCAGATCGCGACCCGGTCGCCCCTGGCGACACCGAGGTCGCGAAAGGCCCCCGCCGCCGTCAGCACCCGCTCGGTGAGCTGGCGGAAGGTCAGCCGCAGTGGCCCGTCGACGACCGCTTCGGCATCACCGAAGCGGTCGCCGACGCTCAAGACCATCTCGGGGATGGTCTGCCACGAGGCGCCGTTGTCGCGTGCCGTCCGGGTCACACCGTGACGAGGCGACCGAGGTTGCCGCCCATGATCTTCGCCTGGTCCTCCAGGGACAGATGCTCCAGAGCGGTCACATAGTGGGTGGGCTCGGCCAGGCCCTCCGGATGCGGCCAGTCCGACCCGTAGAGAACCTGGTCCACGCCGACGAGGTTGACCAGCTCGTCGATGCCCTCCTCGTAGAAGGGGCTGATGTAGATGCGGTTCTTGATCTCTTCCATCGGGTTGGCCGGGAAGGCCTCGGGCGCCTTCTTGTACACCTCGGCCATCGAGTCCAGCAGCGGGAACATCCACTTCGAGCCCGCCTCGACGATGCCCACCTTGAGCTTCGGGAACCGGAACAACGCACCGTGGATCACCCACGAGGCCACCGCGTCCTGAATGGGACGCCACTCGTTGAGGATCTGCATCGCGTTGGTCTGGAACGGCAGCATCTCCTGGGTGGCGCCGTCCCACTCGGAGGTGTAGCGCGAATACCCGCTGTCCGAGGAGTGCATGCCCACGAACACGTCGTACTCGACGCACTTCTGCCAGAACGGGTCGAACTCGGGCAGCGCGAACGAGCGCGGCCCGCGGAAGCCGGGAACCGGTGCGGGACGGATCAGGATGGCGCGGGCGCCGCGCTTGACCGCCCACTCCAGCTCCTCGATCGCCTTCTCCACGATCGGCAGGGTGATCACCGGGGTGGTGAAGATGCGGTTCTGGTAGTTGAAGCCCCAGACCTCGTCGAGCCACTGGTTCAGCGAGTGGATCAGCACGTGGATGGCGACCGGGTCGTCGCGCAGCCGCTCCTCGATGAGGCTGGCCAGCGTCGGGAACATCAGCGAGCGGTCCACACCCAGTTCATCCATGAGCTTGAGCCGCGGCGCGGGCTCGAAGAAGGCCGGGATGGACTTCATCGGCTCACCGAACAGCTCGCGCTTGCTCTTGCCGTCCGGGTTACCGAACTTGAAGTACTCCTCCCAGGCGCCCGGCTTGGCGACCACCTCGAAGGTGGGGTTCGGGATGTAGTTGCTGATCTGACCGCGGATGGCGATCTTCGTACGACCGTTGACCTCGACGTACTGGACGATGTCCTTGTACTCCTTGGGGAGGTACTTGGTCATCGCCTCCGGCGGCTCGTAGAGATGGTTGTCCGCGTCGAACAGCGGAAACGGAATGTCGACCTTGTGCGACAGTTGCCCCATTGGAATGCTCCTTTTCGGTCAATGAGAATCATATTCTCGACGGCGGTCGGTGGCAATCAGCGGGCTCGCGCGTCGGCGCCGCACGGGGCGGCGCCCGGCGGCCCGGTGCCTGTGCGCGATGTTATTCTCAGTTTGCGAGAATGCCAATATCAATTCAGGAGAATGTGTCCATGGTCGACCTGGAATTCGACGGCGGACTCGCCGTCATCACGATCGACCGGCCGCAGGCGCGCAACGCCATCGCGCCGGAGACCATGGACCAGCTCGACGCCGCCCTGGACCGGGCCGCGGGCGCGCTGGCGCTGGTCATCCGCGGCGGCGGCGACCGCGCGTTCGTGTCGGGCGGCGACCTCAAGGAACTGGCCAAGCTGCGCACCGAGGAACAGGCCGCCGCGATGGCCCGCCGGATGCGCACGATCTGTGACCGCATCGCGGCGTTTCCCGCGCCGGTGATCGCCGCCCTCAACGGTCACGCGCTGGGCGGCGGCGCCGAGGTGGCGGTGTCCGCCGACATCCGCATCGCGGCCGACGACATCAGGATCGGATTCAACCAGGTGGCGCTGTCCATCATGCCCGCCTGGGGCGGGGCCGAACGGTTGGCCGCGCTGGTCGGGCGGGGCCGGGCCCTGCTGCTGGCCGGCAGCGGCACCGTGCTGGAGGCCGACGAGGCCGCCCGCCTGGGCCTGGTGGATCAGGTGCTGCCGCGCGCCTCGTTCGACGAGGGTTGGCGGGCGGTGGCCCGCTCACTGACCAATCACCCCGCCGGCGACATCAAGAGGGTGTTGTCGGGCGTGACCCCCGAGGAGGCGATCGGCGCCTTCGCCCGGCTGTGGGTCTCCGACGAGCACTGGGCGGCCGCCGACCGGGTGATGTCACGGGCCAAGTAGCACCCCGGCCCCACCTCGGGGCATCCAGTCAGACCTCAGACCGCCCCGGAGCCGACATTCACCGGCATCAGGTCTGAACCGACGGCGCTACCCGCCGTCACTCGACGCACCATCTCCGTCGTCCTCGAGCGCTTCGTGGCGCCAGCCCGGGTCGAGTCGGCACTCGCCTTCCAGGAAGGTCAGCCAACGCCGCGCGAACTCCAGGGTCTCCTCGTGGCCGACCCTCATGTCCAGCAGCTGTTCCTGCACCAGTACCTGCGTGGCGCCGGTCATCAACACCATCAGCACCGTGGGGGTGAACTCCTCGAACGGCACGTCGTAGCGCGCCATGGCCGCGGTGAAGGTGTTGATCTGCTCGCGGCGGAACATCTCGGCGTAGCGGGCGATCTCCGCGCGCAGCGCCTTGCGGTGGTTGGCCAGGGCGATGAACTCCATCGTCATCCCGGTGCCGGCGGGATCGGTGTTCAGTTCCCACAGCGCCCACAGCGGCTGCGTCGACTTCAGCGCCAGCTGGTGGTAGTGCAGCATGGTGTCGGCCCGGCGCCGGAACAGCTCGAGGAACAGATCATCCATCGTGCGGAAGTAGTAATGCACGAGCTGCGGCTTGAGACCGGCCCGGTCGGCCACGCGGCGAGACGTCACCGCCGCATAGCCCTCCTCGCGCATCAGCGCCTCGGCCGCGTCGAGCAGCACCACCCGATTCTTGGCGTCGGGTGCGCCCAACCTGCGCGTCGTGCCGGCCGGGGAAGCCATGCCCCGCCTCCCTACTGTCTCGTTTCCGGGCTCGTCCCGGGCTCGTCCCGGGGTCGCCTCGTCCGCACGCGGCCCGGTTGCGCCGCGGTCGTGCCTCGCTCGTGTCTGGTTCTTCGCTGACAGACATCGTAATGCCGGCCCGATCACCTTGACCGTGTGCCAGACCACATGCTAAGCAAGTGCTCAGCACCTGTCAGCCCTTTGCAGGAGGTTCGTCTTGCCCGAAAGCGATTACGACACCCTCGACTTCTTCACCGATCAGTCGCTGGTGCCGAATCCCTACCCCTACTTCGACCACCTGCGGTCCCGCTGCCCGGTGCTCAAGACCTCGAACTACGGCGTGGTCGCGGTGACCGGCCACGAGGAGGCCTCGGTGGTCTACAAGGACGCCGAGGTCTACTCGTCCTGCATCGCCGTCGGCGGCCCGTTTCCCCCGCTGCCGTTCACCCCGGAGGGCCACGACATCAGCGCCCAGATCGAGGCGCACCGCGGCGAACTCCCGATGAGTGAGCACATGGTCACCATGGACCCGCCGGAGCACTCCCGGGCCCGCTCGCTGCTCAACCGGCTCCTGACGCCCAAACGGCTCAAGGAGAACGAGGAGTTCATGTGGCGGCTGGCCGACGAGCAGCTCGACGAGATCATCGGCGACCAGACCGGCACGGTGCACTGCGAGTTCCTCTCCGAGTACGCCAAGCCGTTCTCGCTGCTGGTGATCGCCGACCTGCTCGGGGTCCCCGAGGAGGACCACGACGAGTTCCGCGAGATGCTGGGCGCGCCGCGCCCCGGCGCCAACGTGGGATCGCTGGAAGGCGAGACGCTCGACCACAACCCGCTGGAGTGGCTGGAGAACAAGTTCTGCGCCTACCTCGAGGACCGGCGCGCCAACCCCCGCGACGACATCCTGACCGGGCTGGCCACCGCGAAGTACCCCGAGGGCGACACCCCCGAGATCATCGACGTGGTCAAGAGCGCGACGTTCCTGTTCGCCGCCGGCCAGGAGACCACCACCAAGCTGCTCAGCGCGTCCATCCGGCTGCTGGCCGAACGTCCCGATGTCGTGGAACGCCTGCGCGCCGACCGCAGCCGCATCCCCAACTTCGTCGAGGAGATGCTGCGGATGGAGAGCCCGGTCAAGTCGGCGTTCCGCCTGGTCAAGAAGGACACCGTGCTGGGCGGCGTGGAGCTGCCCGCCGGGACGATCGTGATGGTCAACCCCGGGGCGATCAACCGCGACCCGCGCCGGTTCGACCACCCCCACGAGTTCGACTTCGACCGCTCCAACGTGCGCGAGCACCTGGCGTTCGGGCGCGGCGCGCATTCCTGCCCGGGCGGTCCGCTGGCCCGGGTCGAGGGCCGGGTGTCCATCGAGCGGATCCTCGACCGCATGACCGACATCCGGCTCGACGAGGAGAAGCACGGACCCGCCGGCGACCACAACTTCAACTACGAGCCCACGTTCATCCTGCGCGGGCTGACGGAGATCAACATCACCTTCACCCCCGTGCAACCCCACGCCGCCACCGCGTGACCCGCCTCCCCGTCAACGAGAACAGAGGACGCCTCCAGTGACCACGACAGCCGACACCGCAGAGCTGTACTACGACCCGTACAGCGTCGAGCTCAACATGAACCCGTATCCGGTCTTCGCGCGGATGCGGGAAGAGGCACCGCTCTACTACAACGAGCAGCACGACTTCTACGCGGTCAGCCGCTACGACGACGTCAACAAGGCGGTGATCGACCACGAGACGTTCATCTCGGGCCGGGGCGCGCTGCTGGAGATCATCAAATCCGGCATGGAGATCCCGCCGGGCACGCTGATCTTCGAGGACCCGCCGATCCACAACATCCACCGCAACCTGCTGTCGCGGATGTTCACCCCGCGCAAGGTGCTGGCGCTGGAGCCCCAGATCCGCGAGTTCACCGCACGCTGCCTGGACCCGCTGGTCGGCGCCGGGAAGTTCGATTTCGTCAACGATCTGGGTGAGCAGATGCCGATGCGGGTGATCGGCATGCTGCTGGGCATTCCCGAGGAGCATCAGCGCCGGGTCACCGACCACGGCGAAGCCACCCTGATGAACGAACAGGTCGACCTGCTGGCCACCGGCGAGGTGTTCGCCGAGTTCATCGACTACCGCACCGAGCATCCCTCGGACGACATCATGACCGACCTGCTCAACGCCGAGTTCACCGACGAGACGGGCACGCTGCGCACGCTGCGGCGCGAGGAACTGCTGATGTACCTGACGGTGGTCGCCACCGCGGGGGCCGAAACCACCACCCGGCTGATCGGCTGGGCCGGAAAGACATTGGCCGACTACCCCGATCAGCGCCGCGAACTGGCGCAGGACCCGACGCTGATCCCGCAGGCGATCGAGGAGATCCTGCGCTGGGAGCCCCCGGCGCTGCAGATCGCCCGCTACGTCGCCCGCGACGTCGAGTACTACGGGAAGACGGTGCCCGAGGGCTCGGCGATGCTGATGCTCATCGGCGCCGCCAACCGCGACCATCGCCGGTTCGCGCCGGACGGGGATGTCTTCGACATCCACCGGGAACAACGCTCCCACATGACCTTCGGCGCGGGAACCCACTTCTGTATGGGGAATGCACTGGCCCGCCTGGAGGGCCGGATCGCCCTGGAGGAGATCCTCAAACGCTTCCCCGAGTGGGAGGTCGACTGGGCCAACGCCAAACCGTCGCAGACGACGGCGGTGCGCGGCTGGGAGACCATGCCCACCTTCGTTTCCTGATTCAAACCACGTTCAACCCAAGTTCGAACCACGAAAAAGACAAGAGGAGTGACATGACGGGACGACTCGAAGGCAAGGTCGCGTTCGTGACCGGCGCGGCCCGCGGCCAGGGCCGCAGCCACGCGGTGCGGCTGGCCGAGGAGGGCGCCGACATCATCGCGATCGACATCTGCGGCCCGATCCGGCCCGGAACCGAGACCGCGATCCCGGCGTCGACGCCAGACGACCTGGCCGAGACCGCGAACATGGTCAAGGCCCTGAACCGCCGCATCGTCACCGCCGAGGCCGACGTTCGCGACTTCGCGGCGGTCAAGGCCGCCGTGGACAGCGGCGTCGAGCAGTTGGGCCGGCTCGACATCATCGTCGCCAACGCCGGCATCGGCAACGGCGGCGACACGCTGGATCAGACCAGCGAGCAGGACTGGGACGAGATGATCGACATCAACCTGTCCGGGGTGTGGAAGTCGGTCAAGGCCGGTGTGCCGCACATCATCGCCGGCGGTCGCGGCGGCTCCATCGTGCTGACAAGTTCGGTCGGTGGGCTCAAGGCGTATCCGCACTGCGGCAATTACGTGGCGGCCAAGCACGGCGTCGTGGGCATCATGCGCTCCTTCGCCGTCGAGCTCGGCCAGCACATGATCCGGGTGAACTCGGTGCATCCCACGCACGTGGCCACTCCGATGCTGCACAACGAGGGCACGTTCAAGATGTTCCGGCCCGATCTGGAGAACCCGGGTCCCGACGACATGGCGCCCATCTGCCAGATGTTCCACACGCTGCCGATCCCGTGGGTCGAGGCCCAGGACATCAGCAACGCCGTGCTGTTCTTCGCCTCCGACGAGGCGCGGTACGTCACCGGGGTCACCCTCCCGGTGGATGCGGGCAGCTGCCTGAAGTAGACCATTTCCGAGCGGGCCGGGGCGCGGGGAGGTGCCCCGGCCCGCACCTATTCGGGTGCGCCCTTGTGGGTGCGGGCCGGCGGTGCGGGCCGGCGGTGCGGACGTCGACCGGTTACCGGGCCGCCTTGCGGCGCGACCCCATCGCCGGTGCGGTGCCGATGACGCCGTCGGCCTCCAGCGCGGCGATCTCCCCGGCGTCCAGGCCGAGTTCGGTCAGCAGTTCGACGTTGTGTTCGCCCAGCAGCGGTGCGTGCCGACGGTGGACCGGCTCGCCCACGGCGGTGAACCGGGCCGGCATGGTCGAATGCGGGGCGGTGGGGTTGACCGGATGGGCGACGTCTTCGAAGAAGTGCCGGGCATCCAGTTGCGCCAGCTCGGTCTGACGGTGCGGCTGCATCACCCTGGCCACCGGGACACCGGCCGGCCACAGCGTTGCCACGACGTCGTCGGCCGTGCGGGGGCGGCACCACGCCGCCAGCGCCGCGTCGATCTCGTCCTGGGCCGCACGGCGGCCGGCGGCGCCGGCCAGCGCCGGGCTCATCGCCCACTCGGGCCGGCCCAGCGCCTCACGCAGCGCGTCCCACTGCTCGTCGGTGGCGACGGCGATCGCCACCCAGGTGTCGTCCCGACCGAACTCGTCGATATCGCAGGTCTGGTAGAGGTTCTGCGGGGCGGCGGCCGGGCCGTGGTTGCCGTCCCGCTGCAGCAGTGCGCCGTAGGCGGAGAACTCGATCACCTGCTCGGCGGCGATGTTGAGGGCGGCGTCGATCATCGACGCCTCGATCAGGGTGCCGCGCCCGGTGGAGCGGCGATTATCCAGCGCCAGCAGCAGCGCGCAGAAGGCGTGGATCCCCGCGTTCGGGTCGCCCACCGAGTACGGCTCGTAGGGGGTCCGGTCGGGATAGCCGGTGAGCCAGCTCAGCCCCGCGGCGTCCTCGATGATGTAGGCGAACGCCGGGTTGTCCCGCCACGGGCCGTCGAGGCCGAATCCGGGCATCCGGACCATGATCAGGTCCTCGCGCACCGCGCGCAGACTCTCGTAGTCCAGCCCGATCTGGTCGATCACCCGCGGGGTGAAGTTCTCGATCACGACGTCGCAGGTGGAGACCAACTGCCGCAACAGGTCCCGGCCGCGCTCGGACTGGAAGTCCAGCGTCAGGCTCTTCTTGTTCGTGTTCAGCCCGGAGAAGATCGGCGACTTCTCCCACCACTGGTCCTCGGTGACCGGGATACCGGCGATCAGCCGGGTACCGTCCGGGCGCACCGTGGACTCCAGATGGATCAGCTCAGCACCGAGCATGCCGAGCAGGTGCGTGCACGAGGGGCCGGCCCAGAACGTCGTCATGTCCAGCACCCGCAGGCCCTCGAACGGCAGGCGGACCGAGGCGGCCGGCCCGGGGGTGGCGGTGCTCGCGACCGCCGCGGGACGGTCGGCGTAGGTCTGCCGGTAGGCGTCGGTGTGCTCGCCCAGCCGCGGCGCCGGTTCGGGGGCACGCAGCTCGACCCCGCTGAGCCGGTAGGGGAACCCGGGTTGGGTGAACCCGTCACGCGGGTTGGTCACGAACGTCTTCCGTTCCTGGAAATGGTCCATGCCGGTGACGTTCTCGCCGTTGCCGACCGGGGAGTTCGGGATGCGGAACGCCGAGGCCAGCTCCCGCACGTCGTCGACCCGTTCGTGGCGGAGCCATTCGAAGAGCTCCTCGGCGTGCAGGTTGGCCTGCTCGGTGATCGACAGTGCGGACTCCTCGTCGATCCACTCCTGATGCCCCGACATGGCGCACAGGTCGAACCACTGCTGGGCGGTGCCGCATCCCAGTGCCACCAGCCCGTCGGCCGCCTCGGCCACGCCCGGCACGGTCGGTTTGCGCTCCGTGCGCCAGGGCCGGCCGAGCATCTCGAAGAAGGTCACCGGGTAGTAGGTCAGGCCCAGGATCTGGGCCTCCAGCATCGACATGTCCACGAGGTCACCGGTTCCGGTGGCGAGCACCCGCTCGCGGGCGGCCAGCGTCAGAGCCGCGGCGTAGACGCCGGCGACCCAGTCGCCGACCTGGCCGCCGACATGCGCCGGCGCCCGGCCCTGTTCGCCGCGCCCGATCCCCAGCGCTCCGCCCGACCATGCCTGCAGGGTGAACTCGGTCGCGGCCCGGCCGGTCCACGGCCCGCCGAGACCGAACGGTGTCAGCGACGTCACCAACAGCTGGGGGTGGCGATCCCGGATCGTGTGCGGAGCAAGGCTTTCCAGTGAGGTCAGGGCACCGCCCGGGGTCCACAGCACGGCGTCGGCCGCGGCCAGCAGACGTTCGAGCAGATCGAGGTCCTCGGCGTCGGCCGGATCGACGACCACGCTGTCCTTCGAGGAGGCCAGGTAGCTGAACAACGCGCCCCCGGCGACCGGGTCGACCCGCGCGCCCGAGGCCGACCAGGAGCGCAGCGGGTCGCCGCCGGGCGGCTCCACCTTGATCACCCGCGCACCGCCGTCGGCGAGCAGTTTGGTGCAGTACCCGCCGGCGATGCCCGACGAGAGATCGACCACCGTGTAGCCGGAAAGTGGTGCCACGGTCAGTCTTTCTCGTTGCGGTTGGACTTGCTGAGCCGGAACTCGGGCGGGAAGCGCATGTCGTTGTCGTTGACGGCGTCGGAGAGCCCGCTGTCGATCGCCTCGAACATGTCCATGTCGTCCTCGGCGTCATTGGCCACGCCGTTGCCCATGGACTCGAAGAACGCGCTGAGCAGGCTGCCCATGTACTCGCCCTGGTGCTGCTTGAACACCTCGAAGAACATCTTCTGCTGGAATACGGTGTCCACCGGCCTGTTGCGGGCACAGGCCATGGCGTACTTGGCGACCTCGGACTCGAGCTCCTCGCGGGGCACCACCTTGTTCAGGAAGTTGCAGTCGTACATCTCCGCCGCGGTGAACGGCCGACCGGTGAAGACCATCTCCTGGAACTTGCGCAGGCCCATCATCTGCACCCACGTCCACATCCGGGGTCCCCAGCCGTGGTACCGGAAGGACGGGTGCCCGAACAGGGCGTCCTCGCTGGAGATCACCAGGTCGGCGTCGGCGCACTGATAGAAGTGCCAGCCGTAGCAGTAGCCCTTGGCTTCGACGATGCTGATCTTCTTGAAGTCCTGCAGCGCCCGGTTGCCCGCCTGGGAGTTGGCGTACCACGCGGAGATGGTGGCCCCGTTGCGGAAGGTGCCCTTGGGCGGATACGTCACCGCACCGACGCCGTCGTCCTCGAGGCGCAGCTCCGCCAACCGCACCGACGGATCGTCGTTGCCTTCCATGAATTCCGGCAGATCTGCTCCGCTGCCCAGGTTGCTCCCCACACCGCGGATGATCACCACCTTCACGTCGTTGTCGGCGTTGGCGGCGCGCAGGATGTCTGCATAGCGCAGCCGCGCCAACGAGGTCGGGGCGTTAAGGAACTCCGGCCGGTTGAAGGTGATGGTGGCGATCTTGGTCTTCGGGTCCTTCTCGTAGAGGATGATGTCCTCCGGGGAGGGCCGCTCCGCCATCGATCAGCTCCTTTGCTCGCTCGAATCCGGTCAGAGGGCGGCGGCGACGCCGCTGGCCGACGGGGTGCGGGTCAGCACCTCCGGACCGTCGGCACCCACCACCACCGCGTCGCGGGTGAACACCGCGCCCACACCGCTCTGCCAGACGTATCCGGTCAACGCCAGCACCATCCCTTCCACCAGGATGTCCTGCTCGGCGGTCGTCCGCAGGTTCGGCGACACGACGGGCGGATCGAAGCCGAGGCCCAGGCCATGGGCCACCGGCATCGCCGGCAGCGGCTCACCCGCGGCCTGGTAGGCGTCGAGCAGAGCACTGGTCGGCTTGCCCGGGCGGCAGGCCTCGAGCAGCCTGTCCCACAGGTCATCCCGTCGACGGTACAGCGCCCGCACGGCGTCGGTGGGATCTCCGACGTAGGAGGTGCGTGCCACCTCCCCGACGTAGCCGTCGGCGAGTACACCGGCCGACAGGGCCACCAGATCGCCCTCGCGAATCCGCCCGTCGCCCTCGGCCCGTCGCCACGGGTGTTCCTTCGAGGTCACCCAGGCGGCGTCCTGGGTCGCCGGCGTGCTCACCCCGCCGGCCGCCTCGGCTTCGAGGAGGGCACCGGCGAGCGTCTTCTCGGTGACCCCCGCGGCCAGTTGGGCCTGCGCGGTCGCCAGGCCACCCTCGGCGACGCGCAGCGCCCGCCGTAGGGCCTCGATCTCCTCGGGGGTCTTGACCCGCCGCGCGGCGCGCATCGCCTGTTCGCCGTCGACGAGTTCGGCCTGCGGGAACGCCATGGGCAGCAGCTTCGCGAACGTCGGTGTCAGCGCGTCGGTTCCGACCCGGCGGGCGGTGGCGGCGCCCTCGATGTTCTGCAGCACCCCGATGAGAGTCATCGGATTCCACGCCAGTCCGTAGAGATTCTCGTGCGGGATCTCCTCGGGCATGCCCTCGTCCCAGGTGCTGTTGAGATGGATCGCGCCGGTGGACCGGACGAACGTACAGATCGGGCCGAACGGGCGGGTGCCCACCACCCACAGCTGCGGCGCACCCGAGATGTACCGCACGTTCGCCTGCCTGCCGAGCACCAGCACGTCGAGGTCATAGGCGTCCATCTGGGCCAGCGCCCGTTCCCGGCGGCTGAAACGCAGTGCCCGGCTGTCGGCCTCGATGTCAATTCCCACGGGTTACCTCATAGGGGTCGTACGGATAGTCGGTCAGCGGCATCCAACCGTCGTCGGTGACCACCACGATCTCCTCGCCGCGGTAGCCACCGGTGCCGTCCTCCCACACCACCGGCTCGAACACCAGCAGCATGCCCGCCGGGAACACGAAGTTGTCGTCCCATTCCTGCCCGAGATCCGTCCCGATCATCGGCATCTCGGCGGCGCTGGTACCGATGCCGTGGCCGAGGTAGAAGTGCGGCAACCAGGGCTTCTGTCCGTCGGCGGCCGCGATCGCCGCGCGTCCGAGGTCGCCGCAGGTGGCGCCGGCGCGGGTCACCGAGAGCACCCCGTCCACGATCCGGCTCCACTTGTCGAACTGCTGCTGCTGACGCGGATCCGGGTCCTGCCCGACGATCCAGGTGCGCCCGTGGTCGGAGCAGTAGCCGTGGTAGGCGATGGACACGTCGGTCCACAGCACGTCGCCCTGCTGCAGCTCGCGCTCGGTGGTCAGCAGCGGCAGGGCGAGATCACCGGTGGTGGTCCAGGTTCCCTCGGCCCGGGACGAGGGCATGACCTGCCAGATCGAGTCGAACATGTTGGTCGTGGCGCCGAGCTCGAAGGCACGGCGGACGAATTCGGCGGACAGGTCGATCTGTCGCACACCCGGCGCCAGCGACTTCTGGATGTCGACGATGGCCTGTTCGGTGATCTGGCAGGCCCGGCGGACACAGGCGATCTGGTCGACGGTCTTGACCAGCTTCGCCGCGCCCACCACCGGGGCGGCATCGACCGGCGCGCCGGCGGGGAACAACGCGGTGCCGGCCCGGCGCATGGCGCCGGTCAACTCGTCGACGGCGACCGTCGCGCCGGCGGGCACGAACCCGGCCAGGATCTTCGCGAAGTCCGCGACACCCTCGTCGAATTCGAGATAGACCGGACCGTGCAGGTGGTCGTCGCGTATCCCCGATTCCATCGCCGCGCCCTCACGGAACGGCAGGAACAGATGCGGATGCTCGTCGTCGGCCAGCAGGATCGCCACCGGCCGCTCCACGTGGGACAGCCCCGCATCGGCCAGCGGCCAGCTGATGCCCGTCGCGTACACGACGTTGCCGTTGCCCAGCAGCACCAGCGCATCCACACCCTGATCGGCCATTGCGGCGTGCAGCCGAGCGCTGGTCTCGCGGCGCATCCGGGCCAGGTCGGGCTCGGCGGGAATGTCGAGCCACGTCAGGCCGGTGCGGGCGATCTGGGTGACGCCGGAATGGGTGGTGGTCGCCCCCGAGGTCATTCGGTGAGTCCCAGGAAATTCTTGACGTTCGTGCTGACGATCTTGACCGCGTTCTCCGGGCCCACCGCATCGACGACGGTGGCCAGCGACTTCTCCGAGTAGCCGTAGGTGCTCTCGTTGTGCGGGTAGTCGCTGGACCACATGACGTTGTCGACCCCGATCTCGTCGATCAGTCGCAGGCCCAGCGGGTCCACCATGAACGAGGCGCTCATGTGGTGGTCCCAGTAGTGCCGGACGTCGTGCTGGAGTTCGTGGTTGAACATGTGCCGGTAGGAGGCCAGCATGTGCTCGGCGTCCTGCAGGGCGGTGGGCACCCAGGCGATTCCGCCCTCGAACCAGCCGACCTTCAGCTTGGGGTGGCGGTCGAGGATGCCGGAGAAGACGTACTTGGCGAACTGTTCGCGGAACGAGTCGACGTTGACCATCATGCCGACGACGACGCTGTTGTTCTGGCAGGGCGTCTTGGGCGGGGTCTCGCCGATGTGGTGGCTGACCGGCAGCCCGGCCTCCTCGATCTCGTCCCACACCGCGTCCATGTCGGTGCTGCCGTAGTCGTAGATGTTGCCCTCGTCGTCCTTGCCCGGATTCAGCGGGAGCAGGAACGTCTTGAGGCCCAGGGACTTCAGCTCCGCCAGCGTGCTCCGGGTGCCCTTGGGATCCCACCAGTTGATCAGGCCGACGCCGTAGAAGTGCCCGTTGGACCGCTCCTGCAGCTCGGCGATGTGCTCGTTGTAGATCCGGAACACGCGCTCACGCATCGCCTTGTCCGGGTAGTGGAACAGTGCGAGCACGGCGTTCGGGAAGGCCAGCTCCTTGTCGATGCCGTCCTCTTTGAGCTGGGTGATGCGGGCCTCGATGTTGTTGGTGGCCGCGCCGGCGAGGTCGTCGTACTGCATCAGCACACGGCCGAAGTCGCCGCCGGTCCAGGCCTTGCCCTTCATGCCGACCATGTAGGCGCCGTCCTCGTACCAGATGCGCGGCGCCGCGCCCTTGAGTTCCTCGGGGAAGCGCTCGTAGAAGATGTCGTCGGCCACCGAGATGTGATTGTCGGCGGAGAACACCTCCGTCCCCACGGGCAGGCCGATCGCGCCCGTCGCGTGGCCGTGACGATTCTTCGGCGCTCCGAATCCGCCGGGCGGGTACAACGTGGCTGCGCTGGACTGAATGGACATCGTTGACCTTCCGTGACTCCCAGTCTGGGATCTCTGTCTGGCTGTGGGCTGTGTAGTGGTCCTGTGTAGTGGTCCTGAGTGGTCGTTCTGAGTGGTTGTGTGTCGACTTTCGTGTCAATCCGGGAGGGATCCGGATTCGTCGGTTCGTTGCACGACGCCGCCGGACGGGGCTGATCTCACCGCCGCACCGGTACCCAGAGCGCACCGTAAGCGTCGTGCTCGCTCATGGGTAATGACGTTACCACCAAGTGTGCTCGCGGAACAGCAACCGTCCCGAGAGAAACCACCCGACCACGACGGTTTCCTGCGGAAATACTGTTCTCTTTTTCAGAGAATACGTTCTCCGTCGGATTTGCCAGGATCACCCCGCCCCGGCCCGTTCGATATCCGCACAGGCCATCGGGCGAACGGGCCTGGAGTCGGTGAGAGAACTATGGTATCTCTGAAGAGAACAGCGTTCTCCACGAAGAACACCGAGAGGTTATGAGGTTCCGATGACGAAGACGTCGCAGGTCTCCGCTCCGGACGCCGACACACTGGGCCGGTGGCTGGACGAAAACCAGGCGCCCGGGCACGGTGAGCGGCCCGAGCTGGAACTGCTCACCGGCGGTTCGCAGAACACCCTGTACCGGGTGCGGCGCGGCGGGCACAGCATGGTGCTGCGCACTCCCGGGGCCGCCGCCGACGACAGCCGAACCGACGGGCTGCTCCGCGAGATCCGGCTCGTTCGGGCGCTCAAGGGCACCGACGTTCCGCACGCCGAGCTCATCGCCGCCGACGACACCGGCTCCGTGCTGGGCAGGCCCTTCTACGTGATGGCCGAGATCGACGGCTGGAGCCCGATGCACGGCGGGTGGCAGCCCCCGTTCGACACCGACCTGGCCGCCCGCCGCGAGCTGGCGTTCGCCCTCATCGACGGCGCCGCCCGGCTCGGCCGGGTGGACTGGCGCGCGCAGGGCCTGGAAGGCTTCGGGCGTCCCGACGGCTTCCATGAGCGCCAGGTCGACCGGTGGCTGACGTTCCTGTCGGCCTACCAGGTTCGCGATCTGCCGGGTCTCGACGTCGCCGCGGAATGGCTGCGCGGGCACCGGCCGACCCGGTGGACACCCGGAATCATGCACGGCGACTACCAGTTCGCCAACGTGATGTACGCCCACGGCGCGCCCGCCCGGCTGGCCGCGATCGTGGACTGGGAGATGACCACCATCGGCGATCCCCTGCTCGACGTCGGATGGGCGCTGCTGGGCTACGACGGCGAAAATCCCCGCAGCGAGGGTTTCTATCTCGACATGGCCGGCATGCCCACCCGCAGCGAGCTTCTGGCGCACTACGAGCGGGTCAGCGGCCGCTCCACCGCGGAGATCGGCTACTACCTGGTGCTGGCCAACTGGAAGCTGGGAATCATGCTGGAGAAGACCTATGCCGCCTCACTGGCCCCGGACAGCAAGGTCGACCCCCGCGTCGCCGAGGCCATGGGCCCGATGGTGCTGCAGCTGATGGCCACCGCGGCCGACCTCGCCCGCGACAACGGGGGGCTCTGACATGGGCTACCCACACGAGCTGTTCGATCTGACCGGCCGGGTCGCGCTGATCACGGGGGGCAGCCGCGGGTTGGGCCGGGAGATGGCGCTGGCGGCGGCCCGGTGCGGGGCCGACGTGGTGATCGCCAGCCGCAAGTACGACGCGTGCGAGGCCACCGCGCGCGAGATCGAGGCCGAGACCGGCCGGGCCGCCCTGCCCTATGCGGTGCACGTCGGCCGCTGGGATCAGCTCGACGGCCTGGTCGCGGCGGCCTATGAGCGGTTCGGGAAGGTCGACATCCTGGTGAACAACGCCGGGATGTCACCGGTCTACGAGAAGCAGACCGACGTCACCGAGAAGATGTTCGATGCCGTGGTCAACCTCAACCTCAAGGGCCCGTTCCGGCTCTCGGCGCTGGTCGGCGAGCGGATGGTCGCCGACGGGGGCGGCGTGATCATCAACGTCAGCACCCACGGGTCGCTGCGTCCGCATCCGACGTTCATCCCCTATGCGGCCTCCAAGGCCGGGCTCAACGCCATGACCGAAGGGCTCGCACACGCCTTCGGCCCCGCGGTGCGGGTCAACACGCTGATGCCCGGGCCGTTCCTGACCGATATCAGCCGCGCCTGGAGTTTCGAGGGCGCCGGGAATCCGTTCGGCCACTTCGCCCTGCAGCGCGCGGGAAACCCCGACGAGATCGTCGGGGCCGCACTGTTTCTGATGTCGGACGCCTCCAGCTACACCACCGGCTCGATCCTGCGGGCCGACGGCGGCATCCCGTGACGGTTCCCCCGACGATGCCGGCCCGAGAACACGACAGCACCGAGCACACCCGCCGATAGGAGCGACACATGGCATGGGATTTCTCCACCGAACCGGAGTTCGAACAGAAGCTGGCCTGGATCCGTGACTTCGTCCGTGACGAGGTCGAGCCGCTGGAGGTGTTGTTCCCCGGCTGTGAATTCCTGCCACTGGACGACGAGCGGCGCGCGATCGTCGACCCACTCAAGCAGCAGGTCCGCGACCGCGGCCTGTGGGCGCCCCACCTGGGGCCCGAGCTGGGCGGCCAGGGGTTCGGGGCGGTGAAGCTCACCCTGATCAACGAGATCCTCGGCCGCAGCAGCTGGGCACCGATCGTCTTCGGCACCCAGGCCCCCGACACCGGCAACGCCGAGATCCTGGCGCGCTTCGGCACGGTCGATCAGAAGGAGCGCTATCTGGCCGGGCTGCTCTCCGGCGAGATCTTCTCGTGCTTCTCGATGACCGAGCCGCAGGGCGGGTCCGACCCGCGGGTGTTCACCACCCGCGCGGTTCGCGACGGCGCCGACTGGGTGCTCAACGGCCGCAAGTACTTCTCCTCCAACGCCTCGGTGGCGTCGTTCTTCATCGTCGTCGCCATCACCGACCCCGAGGTACCCGTCCACAAGGGCGCGTCGACGTTCCTGATCCCCGCCGGCACCCCGGGCCTGCGCATCGAGGCCACCCACCACCTTGTCGGCGCGCAGCCGCACGACCCGGGGCATTCCCTGGTGCGCTACGAGGATCTGCGGATACCGGATTCCGCCATGCTCGGCGAGCCCGGACAGGGCTTCCTGGTGGCACAGTCACGGCTGGCGGGTGGGCGCATCCACCACGCCATGCGCTCCATCGGGGTGGCCCAGCGCGCCGTCGACATGATGGCGCGCCGCGCCAAGAGCCGCTTCACCCAGGGCAGCCCGCTGGCCGACAAGCAGTTGGTCCAGGCGTTCATCGCCGACTCCTACACCGAACTGCTGCAGTTCCGGCTGACCGTGCTGCACACCGCCTGGCTGATCGACACCGCCGGAGAACACGCCGCACGCGCCGAGATCGGCGCATGCAAGATCCTGGCGTCCCAGGTGCTCAAGTCGATCGGTCTGCGGGCGATCCAGGTGCACGGCGCGATGGGCCTGACCGAGCAGATGCCGCTGACCAACGTACTGCTGGGCGGGGTGGCCCTCGGTCTGGCCGACGGCCCCACCGAGGCGCACAAGGTCAACCTGGCGCGGCTGCTGCTCAAGGACTACCAGCCCGAGGATCCGGAGTGGCCCAGCGAGTTCCTGGACAACCGGATCGCCGCCGCCAGAAAGAAATACGGCGACCGGATCGAGCGGATCCCCTGCGTGCCGGTGTCCCCGTGAACGCCACCGCGAGCACCTCTCCGGACATCCCGGCGGACAGCCCGGCGGACAGCACCGTGAGCACCGCCGGCACCCGCGCGGCGCGCGCGGTCGACCGGGCTCTGGTCGAGCGCCACCGCGAGGCCACCGACGACGTGGAGCGCATCCTGGCCGCCGCCGTCGACGTGATGCAACGCAACGCACCGGAGCCGCCGACCGTCAGCGAGATCGTCGCCGCGGCCGGCTCGTCGAAGAAGGCGTTCTACCGGTATTTCACCGGCAAGGACGAACTGCTGCTGGCGGTCATGGAGCGCGGTGTCGGCATGGTCGTCTCCTACCTGGAGCATCAGATGGCCAAGACGGCCGAGCCGCGGGAGAAGGTGACCCGCTGGATCGAGGGCGTACTGGCCCAGGTCGCCGATCCGCACCTGATCAGCATGAGCCGGGCGGTCGCCGAGCAGATGACCGCCCCGACCGCCGGCGACGCCATCGCCGACATCATGGCCCCGATGCGCGCCCTGCTGACCGAACCCGTCGCCGCGCTGGGAAGCGGCGATCCGCGGCGCGACGCCGACGCGGTGTTCGACCTCACCGTCGCCAGGATGCGCCGCTACGTCGGAACCACCACCGGGCCGCGGCCGGGCGACATCGCCCACCTGGTGCAGTTCTGCCTGCAGGGGCTGGGACTGCCGGCACAGGACCCGACAGAACAGGAGGACCCGCTGCCGTGAAAGCGATGATGTGCCAGAAGTACGGACCCCCGGAAAGCCTGCGGCTCACCGAGGTCGACGATCCGCTGCCCGGCCCGGGCGAGGCGGTGGTGCGGGTGCGCGCCGCCGCGGTCAACTACCCCGACGTGCTGTTCATGTCGGGGGGCTACCAGGTGAAGGTCCCGCCCCCGTTCGCGCCGGGCAGTGAGTTCGCCGGCGAGGTGCTCGCCGTCGGCGACGGCGTGGACTTCCGTCCGGGAGAGCACGTGTCGGGCTCGGTGATGGTCGGCGCCTTCGCCGAACAGGTCTGCACACAGGCGAAGACGCTGACCCGCCTGCCCGCCGGCGTCGACTTCGCCGACGCGGCGGCGTTCGGGGTCACCTATCGCACCGCCTTCTACACGTTGCACACCGTGGCGCCGGTGCACCACGACGACTGGGTGGTGGTCCTCGGCGCGGCCGGCGGAGTGGGGCTGGCGGCCGTCGACCTGACGGTGGCGCTGGGCGGACGCGTCATCGCCGCCGCATCGGATTCCGAGAAGCTGAACGTGTGCCGCGGGCGCGGGGCCCACGCGGTCGTCGACTACGACCGGGAGAATCTGCGCGAGCGGATCAGGGAGATCACCGACGGTGCCGGGGCCCAGGTGGTGGTCGATCCGGTCGGCGGCCCCTACTCCGAACCCGCCCTGCGCGGGCTGGGCCGGGGCGGGGTGTTCGTCACCCTGGGCTACGCGTCGGGCACCATCCCGGCGATCCCGCTGAACCTGGTGCTGCTCAAGGGCATCACCGTGCGCGGCATGGAGATCAGAACGTTCGCCGCCGACCATCCCGACGCCGCCCGCCGCGACGACGCCGAGCTGGAGCGGATGTTCACCACTGGGGCCGTGCGGCCCTATATCGGCGCCCGGTTCCCGCTCGACCGCGCCGCCGAGGCGCTGCGTCGGGTCGCCGATCGCAAGGCGATCGGCAAGGTCGTCATCGACGTCGGCTGAGCGTGCTCACCACTGGACGGGCAGGCTGTAGACGCCGTAGGCCAGGGTGTCGTTCTTGAAGGGAACCTCCTCGAACGGGATCGCCAGGCGCATCGTGGGGATGCGGCGCAGCAGCGTCGGGAAGACGATCTGCATCTCGGCGCGGGCCAGCTGCTGGCCCACGCACTGGTGCCGGCCGTAGCCGAAACCGATTTCCTGCCCGGCGTTCTCGCGGGTCAGGTCCAGCTGCTCCGGGTGCGGGAACTCCGCGGGGTCCCAGTTCGCGGGAACGAGGTCGATGATGATGCCCTCGCCGGCCTTGATGGTCTCGCCGGCGATCTCGATGTCCTCCAGGGCCACCCGGCGCTGACCGTTCTGGATGATGCTCAGATAGCGCATCAACTCCTCGACGGCGTTGGCGATCAGCTTCGGGTCCTCGGTGTTGCGCAGCAGGTCGGCCTGCTCGGGATTCTCCAGCAGCGCCAGCACGCCGATCCCGATCATGTTGGCCGTGGTCTCGTGGCCGGCGATCAGCAGACCGGTGCCCAGCTGGGCGGCCTCCTTGACGTCGATCTCGCCCGCGGTGACACGTTCGGCGAGGTCGGAAACCGCGTCCTCCTCGGGCTTCTCCATCTTCTTCTGGACCAGGTCGATCAGGTACTTGTTCAGGCCCATCGCGCCCTTGGCGTGGTCCTCGGCCGTCGCGTAGCGGGCCAGACCCACGTTGGCGTGGTGCTGGAAGAACTCGTGATCCTCATACGGCACACCCAGCATCTCGCTGATCACCTTGGTGGGCACCGGAAGCGCGAGTTCGGTGATGATGTCGGCGGGCTGCGGGCCGGCGAGGATGGCGTCGATGCACTCGTCGGTCACCTCCTGGATCGCCGCACGCAGGCCCTCCACCCGCTTGAAGGTGAACGGCCGCGAGAGCATCCGGCGGTAGCGGGTGTGCTCCTCGGCGTCGGAGGTGAACACCGAACGGGGCCGCTTGTTCACGGTGGACAGCATGGCCTCGTTCCAGTGCGGGAACCCGGGCTTGCGATCGTCGACGCTGACGCGCGAATCGGCGAACAGCGCACGCGCGGCCTCGTAGCCGGTGATCAACCAGGGGGTGCTGCCGTCCCAGATGCGCACCCGCGACAGCGGTGCGCGCGCAGCCAGATCCATCACCTCGGGCGCCGGGGCGAAGGGGCACTGCGCCGAGCGCGGCACGGGGTATTCGGGGATCTCGGTGGCGGTGTCGCTCACGGTGTCGGTCATGACGCTCCTTGACGTGTGGTGGGGCTGGCGTTCACGGTCTGGGGACGGTGCCCCAGTCCTCGACTTACTCCTCGATGGAGATGGCCATCGCGGGGCAGGCCGCGGCCGCCTCGCGGACGGCCTCGGCACGGTCGGCCGGCGGGCTGTCGTCGAGCAGGACCACGCTGCCGTCGTCCTCGTCCTGGTCGAAGACGTCGGGCGCGTGCGCCACGCAGTTACCGGCGGAGACGCACTTGGCTTGGTCTACGGTGACTTTCACGGGGATTCCTTCCGCGTGACGGGGGCGAGCATGAGGCCGGTGATGGCGTCCACCAGGGCATCGGCGGTGTCGTCGAATCCGGGACGCACGGTGGGGTCGCGGTCGGCCAGGGCCCGCTCCTGCTCGGCGAACATGTGCACGATCAGATGCCGCGCCATCGCGTTGCGCTCGACGCGCACGCCGGCGGGCATATCGGGCAGGCAGCGATTGAGACCCTGGATGATCTGCAGCACCGACGACGACGCCAGCGATTCCTCGGAGGCGATGTCACGGTGGGCCGGGTCGGGCATCAGCTGGGCGGAGAACCGGGCATACCAGGTGGTCTCCCCCTCGTCCCCGGCGAGATCGGTCAGGTGCACGGCGAAGGACCGCACCAGGGGTTCCACCCAGTCGCGGACGTCGGCCGAATCGCCGACGCCGTCGACCATCTGCTGGCACACCCGCTCGACCTGCTCGTTGTGCTTGCGCACGATGGCGCGGATCAGGTCGGCCTTGGTGCCGAAGTGGTACCCCACCGCGGCGTTGTTGCCCTGCCCGGCCGCCTCGCTGACCTGGCGGTTGGACACCGCGAAGACACCCTGCTCGGCGAACAGGCGCTCGGCGGCCACCAGGATCGCCTCCCGGGTGCCGGTCGCCCGGTCGGACCGGGACTCGGACCGGGACTCGGACCGGGACTCGGACCGGGACTCGGACCGGGACTCGGACCGGGACTCGGACCGGGACACAGACCGGGACTTGGAGGCGGGCGGAGTCACCACCCCAGTCAACCAAGAACCGCCTGTTAAGTCAATCGACTGATTTAGAGCGGTCCGGTACGGGGTCAGATGACGCGGCCGCCGTTGACCCCGATGATCTGACCGGTCACATAGCCCGCCTCGTCCGAGCACAGGTAGCTGGCGGCCGCGGCGATGTCCTCGACCTTCCCCAGCCGCCGCACCGGCAACCGCGCGGCCAGCTCGTCGAGATCACCGAGATTCCCGTTGTCCGCCGACTCCTGCATCATCGGCGTGACGATCGAGCCGGGCGGAATCGTGTTGACGGTGATGCCGCTGGGCCCGAACTCCTGGGCCAGGGACTTGGTCATCGCGACCATCCCGCCCTTGGACGCCGAGTAGTGGACCATGTAGGGCGAACCGGTCTGCGCGCTGGACGAGGAGATCATGAGGATGCGGCCCCAGCCCGCGTCGACCATGTCCGGGATCACCGCCTGGGTGCAGTAGAACGTCCCGGTCAGGTTGACCGCGAAGATCTTCTCCCACATCTCGTCGGTGATGTCCATGAAGCGTTTGAATCCGCTGATGCCGGCGTTGTTGACCAACACCAGGATCGGGCCGAGCTCGTCACGGACCCGCTGCATGGCGGCATCGACGCTGGCCCGGTCGGAGACGTCGACATCGCCGACGGCGATCGCCCGAAGACCCTGGGCGACAATCTCATCCGCAACACGCTTGGCGTTCTCGGCGTCGATGTCCACAACCGCCACCGCGTAGCCGTCACTGGCCAGGCGGCGTGCGATGGCCTCGCCCATGCCCTTGCCCGCACCGGTCACGACCGCGGCGCGCTGCTGGGTGGATGTCATCTACTCGATTCCTTTCCGGTGGTCGCTCGATGCGGGAGCGGTGGTGACTGTCGCGGGCCGGCGGCCGGAGCGGCCGGCACGGCCGTTGCATCCCCAACACTAGCGACTTCTGCGGAAAAAAGAAACAACACTGTTTACTTATCGGCGGCGGGGTCCGGCGCGGCCACCCCGTGCAGGAACAACCGCACCGCCCGGCGCAGGTGGTGTTCCTCCCGGGCCGCCGAGCGGTGGATGCCGAAGTCGGCCAACCGCGAGGGCACCCCCTCCACGAGCGCCAGGAAGTGTTCGGCGGCCAGTTCCACGTCCTCGTCGGCCAGCCCGGCCGCCAGATTGCCCTTGGCGCGGTGACGGCGGAGCAGTTCGGTGAGCACGCGCTGGCGGGCGGCCCACATCATCGAGTCGGCCGTCACGGCGAACTCGGGGAACTGCTCGGCCTCGTTCATCGCGATGCGCTTGAGCGCCACGTTCTCCGGCCGGGTGGCGCGCCGGATCGCCATCCGCCCGAACGCGACGAGGTCGGCCTCCAGATCGTCGCTCTCCACGACCCCGGCCGCGTCGTCGTCCTCGAGGCGGGCCAGCGCCCACGGAATCACGTCGACGAACACGGCCCGCTTGTCGGGATAGCGCGCGTACAACGACTTCCGGGTGATGCCGGCGGTGCGGGCGATCGCGTCCATGCTGGCCCCCGCGTAGCCCGATTCCACGAACGTGGCGACCGCGGCCTCCCTTACCGCGCGGTCGAGCTGTTCGGCCTCCGCCTGCGTCGGGCGGCCCCGTCGGGTCGATGCCACCCCGGGAAGTCTACTGAGAGCCCGCCTTCCCGGGCCGGTCCGCCTTCGAGCTGACCAGGACCTTGCCCGCGACGGTGCCCCCGTCGATGGGCAGGATCGTGCCCGTGACATAGCGGGACCGGTCGCCGGCGAAGTACAGCGCCGCCTCGGCGACGTCCTCGACGGTGCCCTCCCGTTTGAGCGGGCGGTCGCGACGCATCTGGGCCCGGATCTTCTCCTCGAACTCCTCGATGCGCTGCCGGTCCTCGGCCGAGGCCGACTTGGACACGATCGCCGTCCGGATGTTGCCGGGCGCGATCGCATTGACCCGGATGTCGTGAATGGCCAGTTCGATCGCCGCCGATTTGGTGAACTGGATGACCGCGGCCTTGGAGGCCCGGTAGGTCTGCACACCGCCGCCGGCCTGGATGCCACCGATCGAGGTGATGTTGAGGATCGAGCCTCCGCCGTGCTCGGCCATGTAGCGCCCCGCGTCCCGGGTGCCGGCCATCACCCCCAGCAGGTTCACGCCCAGCACGTGGTGAAAGTCGGCCAGGTCGTCCTCGAGGAAACGCCGGTGCATGGTGCCCGACACCCCCGCGTTATTGACCATGATGTCCAGACCGCCGTAGCCGTCGATCGCCGCATCGACCAGGCGGGAGACCTGCGCGAGGTCGGCGACATCGGTGGCCAGGAACCGGGATTCGCCGCCCAGCGGCGCACCCTCGGCGAGATCGCCGACCACCACCCGCGCGCCCTCGGCCAGGAAACGCTCGGCGATGCCCCGGCCCAGACCCGACGCACCGCCGGTGACCACCGCCACCTTCCCCATCAGCTCTGAACTCATGATGCGCGGGCACCATCCTTTCGATCGGATTCCGGGTCGGCATCCGGGTTGACATCCGGATTGACATCCGGGTTGACATCCGGATTGACACCGCCGTGTTCGGAGAAGAACGACAACAACAGCTCGTTGACGGCCGCAGCCTGTTCGATCTGCGGGCAATGGCCCGCGCCGTCGACCACCGCCGAGCGCGCGCCCGCGATCTGCGACGCGATCCCGGCCGCCCAGCCGGCGGGCAGCAGCTTGTCCCCACCACCCTCGATCATCAAGGTGGGCACCGAGATCCGCTCGTAGGCACGCCGTGACGACGCCGCCGCGGGCGGTTCGGAGCCGGGCCGGCGGAACCGGGCCGCGGCGATGGCCTCCCAGGCCCCCGGCACCGTCGCCGACTCCTGGCGGCGGCGCACGTACTGCTCGTCGTCGGGATAGCAGGCGTCGAAGAACAGCGCCCGCACGATGCGCCGCATCGCCTCGAACGTGGCGTCATAGTCGTAGAGCGCGCGCATGTGCTCGTTGCTCTGGATCTCGCCGCCGCCGCAGATCGCCACCATGGTCCGCACCGGCAGCACCGGTCCCGTCGAGGTGGTGTCGACGAGCAGGTTGATGGCCCCCATCGAGTTGCCCACGAAGTGCGCCGACGAGACCCCCACCGCCGCGCAGAACGCCGCGACATGGCGGATCCGCATCCCACGGCCGTCGACGAAGTCGATGACCTTGGCCGAGGAACCGTAGCCCAGCATGTCGGGGGCCAGCACCCGGTAGTGCTGCGAGAGCGCACCGATGGTGCGTTCCCAGCCGAGCTCGGCGCTGGCCCCGAACTCCCCACCGTGCAGGAGCACCACCGCGTCGCGGTCGCGCTCCCCGGCCTCCAGGTAGCCGGTCGTCAGACCGTCGACCACGATGGTCTTGCGTTCGAATTCCACAGCTTCGGTTTCCTGTTCAGTCCGGTATCAATGCGCCGACGGGGGTCGTCGTGGTGGCGTGCACCAGCAGCTCGGCCAGCTCACCCGGGCGGCTCAGAAACGGCGAGTGCGACGTGTCGATGCTCAGCTGCTCCACCCCCAGGCGCTGGGCGACGGTGTCGGCCAGCCACCGCGGCATGGACCTGTCCTGCTCGCAGACGATGAAGCTGCGCGGCAGGTCGGCCGCCCAGAAGGCGGGCACCGACACCGGTGTCACGGTGGTGTCACCGAAGCGTTCGGGTCCCAGGCGCTCGAAGGCCCAACGCGCGGTCGCCTCGTCGCAGTCGTGGTAGAAGTACTTCCACGCCCCGTCGAAGTCGGCGAAGGTCATCGCGCCGTCGTCGTCGAATCGCAGGTAGGCCAGCATCTCTCCGGTGTCGGCGTCGAACCGGCCCTCCTCGCTGTTGCGCATCGCCATCGCCTCGGGGTAGGTGCGGCCCTCCCGGGGCAGCGCCGCGGCCAGATACACGATGTGGCCCACCAGTCCCGGCGCCGCGTCGGCGGCCAGGGTCGCATCGAACCCGCCCCCGGAATGCCCGACCAGCACATCGCCGGGGCGCAGCACCTCGACGATCGCCTGACGGCGGTTCTGCAGTGTCGATTCCTCGTCGAGCCTGGCACCGTGGCCGGGCAGGTCGACGGCGACCGCGTCGTGGCCCCGGCGCCGCAGCTCCTCGACGGTGCGGTCCCAGCACCACGCGGCGTGGAAACCGCCGTGGACGAGGACGAATCTCACGCCCGCGAGCTCCCGCTGGACCTCGCGAAGGTCAGCAGCTGGTTGGCCAGCAGCTCCAGCTGGTTGCGCACCGTCTCGTCGGTCAGCGCACCGGTCGAGTCCCACACCGGGTCGGCGGAGTTGATCGCCACACCCAGCGGCGTCGGCCAGGCGCGCAACGCGTGCCCGATGCCGCGCAGCTGGCCCAGCGTGCCCACCGCCGCCTGCCACCCGTAGGCGCAGGTGATGACTCCCCACGGTGTGTTGTCGAGGTAGACCCGCGGATCCTCGCGCAGGTCCTCGATGTAGTCCAGGGCGTTCTTGACCAGCCCGGAGACGGCACCGTGGTAGCCGGGTGAGGCCACCACCACCGCGTCGGCCTCGCGCAGCGCGGCGACCAGCTCGGCGGCCTTGGGGGTGCGTTCCAGTTCGTGCGGGGCGTACATCGGCAGGTCCAGGTCCGGGCCGGCGTACAGCCGGGTCCGGCCGCCCTGACGCTCGACGGCCTCCAGGCAGAAGCGCAGCGCCCGTTCGGTCGACGAGCCGGCCCGCAGCGTGCCGCCGAGGCCGACGATCAGCGGGGTCCTCCCGGGCGAGGTGGCGCCGGCGTCGCGTGAAGTCATGGTTGTCATCGAATTCCTATTTGATCGCAATCGGATTGACCGGGGCGCCGACGGCGCCGACCACCCGCAACGGTGGTGCGATGAGCTGAAACTCATAGACCCCGTCGGCCGCGCAGTCGGCCGACAGCGCACCCAGGTCCCAGTATTCGCCGAGCATCAGCCCCATGTCCCGCAGGCACAGCATATGCATCGGCAGGAAGGTGCCCTCCACCCCCGAGGCGGGGTCGGGGTCCTCCACCATCAGGTTGTCGGCGGCGACCGCGGCCACCTCGTGCTCGTGCAACCAGCCCGCGCACCGCCAGTCCAGGCCGGAACCGGGCTCGGCGCCGTCACCGGAAATGCCGAAGCGGGTCCACCACCCGGTGTGCACCACCACGATGTCGCCACGGCGCACCTCGACGCCCTGGGCGGCGGCCACCGCGTCGAGCTCCTCGGGGGTCACCGGGTTGCCGGGTTCCAGGAACACCTCGGCGCCGCGGTGACGCACCACGTCGAGCAGCACCCCACGGGAGGTGATGCCCTTGCCGTCGACCTTGTCGATGCCACAGTGGTAGGCGCCGAAGCTGGTCACCGACCCCGCCGGGAAACCGTTGTAGAGCTTGTCCTCGTAGTAGACGTGGCTCAGGGCATCCCATTGGGAGGCGGCCTGCAGCGGCATGACGATCATGTCGTCGTTGAACCGGAAGGGGTTGTCGGCGAAGAAGGCGCTGACATCGTGGGCCACCGCGTTGCGCAGCCACTCGGGGCCGTACTGCACCAGGGTGTCCGCATCGCCACCGTCGACGGTCATCACGTGCACCGGGTTGTTGCGGAACTTGAACGCGCCCTGCGGGCCCGAGGACCCGAAGTCGACCCCGAGGGGGAAGACCTTGCCGTGGCGTGCCAGCGTCGCCGCCCCGGCCACGATGTCGGCGGTGATGAAGTTGAGCGTGCCCAGCTCGTCGTCGGCGCCCCAGCGTCCCCAGTTGCGAACCTGGTCGGCCAGCGCCCGGAAGTCTTTCATGCTGCCGGCCATGCTCAGCTCCTCTGCGTCGCGTCGACCGTCTCGGCACCCGCCGGCCCCGGGGCGTCCCCGGAGTCCAGCGCGTCGGACAACCGCTGGGCGACGGTACCACCGTCGACCCAAATTACCTGACCAGTAAGGTAACTGGCCGCCCGGCTGCCCAGGAACACCAGTATGGCGGCCTGTTCGTCGGCGTCGCACACCCGTCCCAGCGGGGTGGAGAACGAATCCAGGTACTGCTGGCCGTAGGCCGAGCGGAGCTGGTCGAGGATCGGTGTCTCGGTGACCCCCGGTGCGGTGCAGTTGATCCGGATCCCGCGGGCGCCCAGCCGGCTGACATTGCGCACGCCGTAGAGGATCAGCGCCTCCTTGGACAGTCGGTAGCCCCCGTCGGCCAGGGCCTCGGGGTGCTCGTCGCACCAGCGCAGCCCCTCGGCGACCGAACCGGTGTCGACGAGTCCCACGGTGGTCGCGGCGTTGTCCCGGTAGCCCGCGGCCGCCAGCGACGAGACGCTGGTGATGGTCGAGCCCGCCGGCATCCGGTCCAGCAGCGCCTCGGTGAGCTGCCGGGTGCCCAGGAAGTTGATCCTGACCACCAGCAGCGGGTTGCCGATCCCCGACGACACCCCGGCCACGTTGAACAGCGCGTCGACCGGTCCGGCCACGGAGTCGGCGGCGGCCGCCACCGACTCCGGATCGGCCAGGTCGACCGCGACGAAGTCCGGCACCGGATCGGCCGGCGCGTGCACGTCCAGACCCGTGACCCGCGCGCCGAGGGCGGCCAGCCGGCCGGCCACCTGCCGGCCGATCCCCGACGCGCAGCCGGTGACCACGACGTGCTTGCCGTCGTAGCGCACCAGCTCCTCGAGTGCAGCCACCGTCAGCCCGCTTCCCGGCCGGCCTTCTCCCGCGCTTCCTTATCCATCTGGGCGGCCTTCACGCGACCCTCGTTGATCTCGGCCATCGCCTCGGGGATCTCCCCGGCGGTGAACTTGCCGCGACCGGTGGGCAGCCCGCCGAAGGAGTAGGTCTCGTCGAACAGCGGCGCATCCGACGGCGCCCGGCGCGCCTCCACCTTCTCGATCACCGGCTCCAGGCGCTTGTTCTTCTCGGCGACCGCCTTCTGGTCGCGCTCGATGAACTCGGGCAGGATCTCCTTGCCCATGATCTCGATGGACTCCATGGTGCCCTCGTGGCTGCGCGGGTTGAGCAGCAGGATGATCTCGTCCACGCCGCTGGCCTCGTAGCCGCGCAGGAACTCACGCACGGTCTCCGGCCCCCCGATCGCGCCGCGGCCGGGTCCGTAGGCCAGCGACGGATCGTCCTTGACCGCCTGCTCGTAGCGTTCCCAGACCTTGGTGCGTCCGGGGGTGTGCATTCCGGTCAGGTAGTAGTGCATGATCCCGAAGGAGAAGAAGCCGCCGCCGATGCCCAGGCGCTTGAGGGCCTCGTCGTCGGACTTGGCGACCATCATCGACAGGTCACCGCCGATGGCCAGGATGTTCGGGTTGATCGCCGGGGTGACCGGGGCGCCCTTCTCCTCGAACTCCTGGTAGTAGCCCGCGACGCGCTCCTTGAGCGCCTCCGGGCCGGTGTAGGCGAAGCTCAGCGCACCGATGGCCTTCTGCGCGGCCATCTGCACCGACGACGGCCGGGTGCAGGCGACCCAGACCGGCGGGTGCGGCTTCTGCAGCGGCTTGGGAACCACGTTGCGGGCCGGCATCTCGATCTGCTCACCCTTGAACCCGCTGAACGGCTCCTCGACCATGCACCGGATCGAGACCTCCAGGGCCTCCTCCCACTGTGCCCGCTTGTCGGCGGGGTCGACGTTGAAGCCGCCCAGTTCGGCCACCGAGGAACCCTCGCCGGTGCCGTACTCCACCCTGCCGTTGGACAGGTGGTCGAGGGTGGCGACGCGCTCGGCGATACGGGCCGGGGGGTTGATCGCCGGCAGGAGGTGCATCACGCCGAAGCCGAGCCGGATGTTCTTGGTGCGCTGGCTCGCCGCCGCGAGGAACATCTCCGGGGCCGTGGAGTGGCAGTACTCCTCGAGGAAGTGGTGCTCGGTGAGCCACACCGTGGAGAACCCGGCCTTGTCGGCGAGTTCCACCTCGTCCAGGCCGTGCTGGAACAGTTGGTGCTCGTCGTCCTCGGCCCACGGGCGCGGCAGTGGGAATTCGTAGAACAGGGAAATCTTCATCGGTTTTCCTCCTAGATCAGGTCGAGGTCATGGGTGCTGATTGGGTGCGGATCGGGTGCTGATGGTTGGGATCGTGGGACAGGGCTGGTGGGCAGGGCCGGTGTACTAGGTGGTCGGCACCGCCCGGATCGGGTGGCGCACCCGGTGTTCGGCGATATGGCGGGCGGCGACATAACCGAAGGTCATCGCCGGCCCGATGGTGGCTCCGGCACCGGCGTAGCTTCGGCCCATCACCGCCGCCGAGGCGTTCCCGACCGCGTAGAGGCCCGGGATGCTCCGTTCGGTGGAGTCCAGCACCCGGGCGAACTCGTCGGTGCGCAACCCCCCCGAGGTGCCCAGATCACCGAGGATTATCTGGAACGCGTAGTAGGGCGGCTTGGTCAGCGGGTACAGGTTGGGGTTGGGCAGAGTCGGATCGCCGTAGTAGTTGTCGTAGGCGCTGTCCCCCCGGTTGAAGTCGTCGTCGTGGCCCTTGCGTGCCAGTTCGTTGAACCGCGTCGCGGTCGCGCGCAGCGCGGGCTCGGGCACACCGATCTTGGCCGCGAGTTCCTCGAAACTGTCGGCCTCCTTGACGATTCCCGACTCCAGCCACGCCTTCGGGACCTTCCAGCCGGTGGGTACCGGGGCGAACGGGATCTTCGGGATCGGGAGGTGGCCACCGACGACGTAACGGTGGAAGGACCGCGTGTCGGTGATCAGCCAGCACGGGATGTGGGTGATCCCGGACTGTTGGCCCTCGATCATCGCGTGCGCGAAGTCCATGTAGGGAGCGGCCTCGTTGACGAACCGTTTGCCCGCACCGTTGACCACGAACTGCGACGGCATCATCCGTTCGTTGAGCATGAACTGCAGCCGGCCGTCGGGCCAGCACATCGCCGGGAACCACCAGGCCTCGTCGAGCAGGTCGGTGGCGCCGCCGGCCTTCTCCCCGGCCCTGATCCCGTCGCCGGTGGCCGCGGGATTGCCGAAACTCCAGTCCTTCTCCAGCTCGGGCAGGTGCTCGCGCCGCCACTGCAGGTCGTGGTCGAATCCGCCGGCGGCCACGATGACTCCCCCGCGGGCACCGATGCGCCAGGCCCGGCCGTCCCGCTCCACGACGGCACCCACGACGGTGGCGTCGGGACCGTCGGTGTCGGTGATCAGTTCGGTCATCGGCGTCGACAGCCACAACGGGACTCCGCGATCCTTGAGGGCCAGCCGGAGCCTGGCGGCCAGCGACTGCCCGATGGCCGCCATCCGGTCCCCGAACACCCTGGCGCGGAACATCCGCCAGATCAGCTTGACCAGCACCGCCTTGCCCCGCCAGTTCTGCCTGACCTGGTAGAACAGCCGAAGATCCTTGGGTGCGAACCAGATTCCCTTCGGGGCCAGCGCCAGGGGCTGCAGCAGGTGCCGTTCGTCCTCGCCGAGCTCACGCAGGTCGATGGCCGGGACGTTGATGGTGCTGCCCAGGGCCGATCCGCCCGGCAGCTCGGGGTAGTAGTCGGCATAGCCGGGCTTCCAGACGAATTCGAACCAGCGGCTGCGGTCCTCGAGGAACTCCATCATCTCCGGCGCCGCGTCGACGTACTTGCGCAACCGGGCGTCGCTGACCAGGCCGCCGGTGATCTGCTTGAGGTAGCCGAACACCTCGTCGGGATCCGGGGAGTACCCCTCCCGGCGCTGGGAGGGCGCGCCCGGCACCCAGATCCCGCCGCCGGAGAGCGCCGTGGAACCGCCGAATTGCGGCGACTTCTCGACGACGAGCGTGTCCAGCCCGGCGGCCTCGGCGGCCAGCGCCGCGGTCATACCGCCGCCGCCGCTGCCGATCACCAGGACGTCGACGACGTGGTCGAAGCCGGTCGGGTCGAATGCCTTGGCGCTCATGCGGGCACCGCCGTGCGGATCGCGAAGCCGGCGATCAGTTCGGGAGCGGGCCGGTAGTAGCGGGCGTCGGTGCGGTAGGCACCGCCGGCCGCCAGCGCGGCGAAGGCCGCCACCCAGGTACGGACCTCGTGTGCGGAGTTGCCGGCCTCGGCGGCCATCCACTGCGCGGTCCACGAGTCCACCTCGGCGAGCCGGTTGTCGTCGACGAGGTCCAGGAACGCCCTGTCCCAGTCGGGGTTGAGGGGCTGCAGGGCCGATTCACCGTGCGCGAAGTCGTGTGCGGCGGTCATCACGGCCTGCTGGCGCGCGGCGCGCTGTTCGGTGCTCATCGGGGCACCCCGCACGATTCGGTCCAGGGCCGCCGGCGGGGCGGTGGCCAGTGTCGGGACGGGCGGGTCGTGGGACAGTCCCCCCGACCCGACCAGCAGGATCCGCTGGGGAGCGGTGCCATCCGCGGTGGTCGCGCTGGTGGCCTCAAGGTTGACAAGAAATTCTCCGATCGCGGTACCGAGGGCACGAACGCGGCGCATCGGGGCCAGCGGGGTGGCCACGGAGTTGACGAACACCGGAATGATCGGGCGCGCGGTGGCGTCCCCGAACAGCGACTGCAGCGGCTGGACGGTGCCGTGATCGACGTCCATGCCCGCCGAGATCGCCACGTCCACGCCGGCGTCGAGAACCGCGGCCGCGCAGGCGGTGGCGAGGTCCGGGTCCACCCGCAGCGGCCCGGACTGGGTGCCGTAGTCGCCGACCCCGGTGGCCGCGGTACCGATGCAGAACGGCGGCATCAGGCGGTAGAAGAAACCGTTGTAGTGGTCCGGCGAGAAGGTGACCACCAGGTCGGGGTCGAACTCGGTCACGAACTCCCGCGCCCGGTCCAGCGCGCCGCTGATGTCGTCGAGCAGCTCAGCCGAGGGTCCCGGAAGATTCAGCAGCGGGCTGTGCGACATGCAGCACAGGGCCAGTTGCGCCATTGTTTTCACCACCTTCCACCGGCGACGGGGCGCGCAGCGTCAGCTCCGCGAAGATCTGCGCACTGAGTTCGGGGGCACGCTGGGCGATGCAGGCGCCGGCGATACAGCGGTCCGGACGCAGCACCAGCACGGATTCGGCATGTACGTCGAAGAACTTCTTGAGCGCACCGGTGCGGTCACCGACCACGATGACGCCGTCACCCTCGTCCCCGTCGGCCGTCCAGTGCAGCTGGGTCAGGGGCCGCGCGGCGATGAACGTGGCACCCAGGGCTTTCCAGCCGGCGAATGCCTCCGACCCCAGCAGCTTCCGCGGGTCGTTGTTCCAGCACAGCACGGCGAAGCCGGGACCGATCACGTCGTCGAGCAACAGGTTCTGCTGCCCGCGGGTGTCGACCCGGGGCTGGATGAACAGGGTGCCCACGGGCGATCCCGGCGCCGGCGGTGTGCTGGCGTGCACCACCGCGCCCTGCTCGTAGCGGGGCATCGGCTTGAACCGCATCTCCAGCACGTAGCGCTTGAGGGTGGGCACGACGGAGGCCGCGCGGATGGCGATGTCGCGCAGCCGCGCGACCTGGCGGTTCGTCGGCGAGATGACCCGGCCGACCATGGTGGACAGGTCGATCATCGCCCGTGCATGCTTGCGCCGCTCGACGTCGTAGGTGTCCAGCAGCGCGTCGGTGGCGCGCCCGTTGACCACCGCGGCCAGCTTCCAGCCCAGGTTGAACGCGTCGCGGATGCCGCTGTTGTATCCCTGGCCCTGCCATACCGGCATCAGGTGTGCGGCATCGCCGGCCAGCATCAGCCGCCCCTTGCGGAAGGCACCCGCGATGCGGGAATGGTGGGTGTAGACCCGGTGCCGGATGATGTCGACCCGGTCGGGGTGCGGCACGAACCGCGCCAGCAGCTTGGACACGAACTCGGGGTCGGAGGCCAGTTCGTCGGGCTCGTCGTCGTGGATCATGAACTCGAAACGCCGGATTCCGTGCGCGATCGAGATGGAGGCGTACGGCCGCTGCGGATCGGCACCGACCTCGCTGTTGGGGTGGCCCAGCGGATCGTTGGCCAGGTCGATGACCACCCACCTCGTCGGCGAGGTGGTGCCCTCGAACGACACGCCCATCAGACGGCGGGTGGCGCTTCGCCCCCCGTCACAGCCGACCACATAGCGCGCCCGCACCGTGGATTCGGCATCCGACGCGTCGGCCACGGTGACGGTGACACCCTCACCGTCCTCGGCGCACTCGGTCATCCGGGAACCCCAGCGGACCCGGACGTGGTCGAAGCGGTCCAGGCCGCGCAGCAGTTCGGCGTCGACCATCGGCTGGACGAAACCGTTGCGCTTGGGCCAGCCGAAGCGGGCGTCCGGTGGCGCCATCTCCACCAACAGGCGACGGTCGGCGTCGAAGAACCGCAGGATCTGGTTGGGCACGGTGTGGGGCAGCACGGCGTCGACCAGCCCGATGGACTGGAACGTGCGCAGCGACTCGTCGTCGAGACCGACCCCGCGGGGATAGTCGATGAGGGTGTCGCGTTCCTCGACGAGCAGAGTGCGAACACCCTGCCGGCCAAGGACATTGGCCAGGGTGAGGCCGACCGGACCGGCCCCGACGATCAGGACGTCAACGTCTTCGCGGACGTCTTCACGGACATCTTCGGGCGAGACGCTCACGCCGACCTCCCGAGCAGGAAGTCCAGGTGCAGCCGGTTGAACGTCTTGGGATCCTCGTACTGCGGCCAGTGCCCGCAGCCGGCCATCACCTCGAACCGCGCGCCCGGGATCATCGAGGCGATCCGTTGCCCCTCGCTGACGTCGGCGGTGGGGTCATCGCTGGTCCAGAGCACCAGGGTGGGCGCGGTGATGGCGCCGTAGTCGTTGGGGCCCATCAGGTTACGGGCGCGGATCTCGGGATCCTGCAACGCCATGATGTCGCGCATCGCGGCGACGAAGCCGGGCAGCCGGTAGATGCGCTGGCGGCTGGCCACGATGTCGTCGTAGTCCTTGGACTTGTCGGCCATCAGCCATTTGATCCTGGCCTGCACGGTCTCCCAGGTCGGATCCTCCACGGCCGCCATGGACAGCGTGATGATGCGTTTCATCACCTCCGGGTCGGCCTGCGAACCGCCGGCGGTGTTGAGTACCAGGCGCCGGATGCGGTCGGGATGGGCGCTGGCCGCCCGCGAGGCGACCCACCCGCCCAGGGATTCACCCGACAGGCTCACCTGCTCGGCGCCGATCGCGTCGAAGAACGCCAGCAGGTGCTCGACGTAGTGCGCGATCTCCAGGGGATGCCCCGGCTTGTCGGTGTAGCCGTGGCCGAGCATGTCGATCGACCACGTCGAGAAGTGCTCGGCGTGCGACTCCAGGTTTCGGATGTAGGCCTCGGCGTGGCCGCCGGATCCGTGCAGCAGTACCAACGGCGGTTTGTCGGGGTCGCCGGCGTGCAGGTACCGGGTTCGAACTCCCCCGGCGTCCAGGTATCCCTGCGAGAACGGAACGCCCTGAAGATCGCTCCAAATGCTCTCGAACTCTGCCACTAAATGCCCCTCTGCCTGCGAATATGACATTCTCTTTTTCTGCGACCGATGTGTGCTAATATCGGACACCAATGTGCACTATCTATAGAGCATCACTCTCAGTGTGATGTCTGTCAAGGGAGCACCCGCCGCGGATCGGCCGCCGGCCAATGGGGCCGCCGACCGTGAGTCGGTGACGACGACGCCCGGCTCGCAGACCCTGGCCCGCGGCCTGATCGCGTTGCAGGCCGTGGCGGGCACACCGGACGGACTGACGGTCCAACAGGTCGCCGACAAGATCGGCGTGCACCGCACGATCGCCTACCGACTGTTGTCCACGCTGGCGCAGTTCCGTTTCCTGGCCAAGGCCGAGGACGGCAGGTACCGGCCGGCGTCGGCGCTGGCCACGCTGGGCGCCTCCTTCGACAACAACCTGCGGGGCACCTGCCTCCCGCGGCTGCGCGCGCTGGCCGACGAACTGTCGACCACCGTGTCGCTGCTGGTCGCCGAGGGTGACCAGCAGGTCGCCATCGCCGTGATCGTGCCGACCCAGCTGTCCTACCAACTGTCCTTCCACGAGGGCAGCCGCTACCCGCTGGACCGCGGGGCGGCCGGGATCGCGCTGCTGGCCAGCATGCCGCCGCGGCCCGACGAGCGTGACCTGGTGACCCTGACCCGGGAGCGGGGCTGGGTCATCACCCACGGCGAGGTGGAGCCGAACACCTACGGACTGGCCGTCGCCGTGCACCGGCTGCCGCCGGCGCCGCCGACCTGTCTGAACCTGATCTCACACCGCGAGGACGTGGTTTCCCGGGGAAGGGACGCGGTGATCCGCGCGGCTGAGGACCTCTCGGCGCTGCTGAGCTGACGCGCCGTCTACCGAAAGGATTGGCACTGTGAGCAATATGGGGAGCACTACGTTGGGCGACACCGCCACCGACTGGGACCGCGAGGTCGACGTCATCGTCCTGGGCACCGGCGGCGCCGGGCTGACCGCCGCGCTGGCCGCCGCCGTCGACGGCGCCGAGGTGGCACTGTTCGAGAAGGCCCCCACCGTCGGCGGAACCACGGCGGTCTCCGGCGGGATCGCCTGGATTCCCGCCCACCACCGCTCGCCCGACGCACCGCTCACCGTCGAGGACGCGCTGGCCTACCTGCGCGCCCAGTCGTTCGGCGCCATGGACGACGAGCTGGTCGAGACGTTCGTGCGCAGCGGACCGGCGATGATCGACTTCGTCGAGGCGCACAGCGACATGCGCTTCGAGATCGCCACCGGCTTTCCCGACTACAAGCCCGAGCTTCCCGGCGGTCGGCCCGGCGGCGGACGCTCACTGGGCCCCGCGCCCTACGACGTCAGCCGCGTCCCGGAGTGGCGGGACCGCATCACCTCGTTTCCCCCGGACTTCAGCAATGTCGGCATCGACGCCGAGACCCGCGCGCGCCTGCACGGCGACATCGTCAACGCCCAGGCCAACTCCGAGGACAGCAGTTCGGCGGACATCGTCATCGCCGGCACCGCGATGATCGCCGGCCTGCTCAGGGGCGTGCTCGACGCCGGTGTCGTGCCCGTCACCGAGGCCCGCGCCGTGCAGCTGCTGGGCTCCGACGGCGCCATCACCGGAGCGCGGATCGCGCTCGGGGACACCATGATCGACGTGCGGGCCCGGCGCGGCGTGATCCTGGCCAACGGCGGATTCGAATGGGACACCGACATGGTGGAGGCGTTCCTGCGGGGGCCCATGCACGGGCCGGTGTCGCCGCCCTACAACACCGGCGACGCGCTGCGGATGGCGATGGCCCACGGCGCCGACCTGGCCAACATGGGTGAGGCCTGGTGGGTGCCGGTGATCCAGATCCCCGGAGACACCATCGAGGGCCACCAGCGCAGCCGCAGCGTCCGGCTGGAGCGGACCCGCCCCCGCAGCATCATCGTCAACCGGTCGGGCCGCCGCTTCATCAACGAGGCCTGCGACTACAACTCGATGGCCGGGGCCTTCCAGTACCTGCACCCCCGCGACGGCTACGTCAACGACCCGGCCTGGATCGTGTTCGACGACCAGCACCTCAAGCGGTACGGATTCCTCGGTGTCGAACCCGACCAGGAGGCCCCGGACTGGTTCTGCAAGTCACGCGATCTCGCCGATCTGTCCGAGAAGACCGGGATCGACGCCGACGGGCTGGCGGCCACGCTGGCCGAGTGGAACCGGCACGTCGCCGGCGACGACTGCGAGGGCAGCGGCGGCCAGCCGCACGACCCCGAGTTCGGGCGCGGCGCCAGCGCCTACGACGGCTACTGGGGCGACCCCGCTGCCTCGACGCCGGCCGGGCGCACCCTGGGCCCGCTGGACACCCCGCCCTACTACGCCGTGCCCGTGGCGCTCGGCGCGATGGGCACCAAGGGCGGTCCCCGCACCGATCGCGACGGCCGGGTCATCCACGTCTCGGGCGAGGTGATCAAGGGCCTGTACGCGGCCGGCAACGCCATGGCCGGTGCGACCGGCCGCGCCTACGGTGGCGCCGGCGGAACGCTGGGCCCGGCGATGGTCTTCGGCTTCCGGGCCGGACACCACGCCGCCACCGGCGAATCGGTGAGCTAGTACCGGCCACCGGGGCTGTCGACAATCCCTGAATCACAGCCCCGGAGGGCGGTCTCGGCGGGGAGGGGCGGGCGCGCCCCCTACCGTGCGCCCTACCCGTGAGTCCCACCGTGAGTCCTAGGTCGTCAGGCCCGGCCGAGAAAGAAGTGCGCCGCCCGGGCCAGCGAGTCCTCGACGGGCTCGGGTTTCCAGCCCAGCTCACGCTCGGCCTTGCTGTGATCCAGTTCCGACATCAACTCGGCCATCTTGACCCCAGGCAGGGCGATCGGCAGCAGGTCGCGGCGCAGCAGCGACACCAGCGCGTCATTGGTGCGCGCGGCCGCGTAGAACGCCCACATCGGGATCCTCACCCGCGGCCGCGCGACGCCCGCGGCGTCGGCGACCACGCTCTGGATGTCGTACATGCTCATCATCTTCTCGGAGATGATGTAGCGCTCACCGACGCGGCCGTGGTCGGCGGCCAGCAGCATCGCCCGGGCGGCGTCCTCGATTCCGACCACCTCCAGCGAGTGGTCGACGTAGGCGGGGAAACGGCCGGCGGCGACCATGGCGATCTGCGAGCCGTGCGGCGTGGGCTGAAAGTCGCCCGGGCCGTACGTCGTCGAGATACACAGCGCCACAGCGGGTAGACCCCTGTCGTTGGCGTAGGCGAACAGCAGGTCCTCGGCGGCCACCCGCGATTCGATATACGCACCGCCCTCGGTCCAGTTGTGCGGGTCCTCCTCGGTCACCGGGCGGGTGTCGCTGATCGCCAGGGTGCCGATGGTGCTGGTGAACACGAACTTCTGCAGGCCCGCGGCGATCTCGGGCTCAGTGGCGACGTCGAGCACGCTGCGCAGACCCTCGACGTTCGTGGCGAACAGCGGGGCCGGATCGCGCAACCACATCCGCGCGTCGACCACGCAGTAGTAGATGACGTCGCAGCCGCTCATCGCCGCGCGCAGCGCCTCGCGGTCGAAGAGATCGCCGTAGCACCGCTCGACGTTGAGATCGTCGATCGCCTCGGTCGAACTGGTCCTGCGCAGCATGACGCGGACGTCGTCGCCGCGTTCCACCAGCTGGCGGGTGACGTGTGAACCCAGGAAGCCGCTGGCGCCGATGACGAGTTTCTTGCCCGATTTGCCGGTCGAGTTCCCGGTGAATTCACCGGTCGACTCAGCGGCGGACTCAGCGTTGGACTCATCAGGAGACACTGGCAGCACCCTTCCGCACGGCTTCGCGCACCTTGAACTTCTGCACCTTCCCGCTGGCGGTCCGGGGCAGCTCATCGATCCGGCGCAACTCCTCGGGCCATTTCTGGCGGGCCATCCCACAGGCCAGGAAATGCGCACGCACGTCCTCCAGCCCGGGCAGTTCGTGTCCGGGCTGCATGCGCAGCACCGCAGTCGCGTGTTCGCCGTAACGCGGGTCGGGCGCGGCGACCACCACCGCCTCGGCGACACCGGGCATGCCCAGCAGGGTCTCCTCGACCTCGACGGCACTGATGTTCTCGCCGCCGCGGATGATGATGTCGGACTTGCGGTCGGTGATCGTCAGATACCCGTCCTCGTCGAACTCCCCGATGTCGCCGGTGTGGTACCAGCCCTCGTCGTCGAATGCCCGTGCGGTCAGGGCGGGGTCGGTGTATCCCAGGCACAGGTCGGGCCCGCGGGAGAGCACCTCACCGTCGTCGGCGAGGCGAACCTCCACCCCGGACAGCGGACAGCCGTCGGTGTAGAGGCGCTTATCCTGCGGGGCGTCGTAGCGGGAGCCGGTGATCGACGGGTGCTCGGTGCTGCCGTAGGAGCGGTAGGTGTTGATTCCCTTGTCGTTCAGCCGCCGGGTCACCGCGACCGGGACCGTGGAACCGCCGAGCCCGACGGTACGTACCCCCGACAGGTGTTCGTCGGTGAAGTCGGGGTGGTCCAGCAGGCTGGTCACGAAGTAGGGCGGCCCACCGCCGAGGGCCAGCCCGTCGCTCTTCATCAGCGCCAGCGCCGTGCCGGGGTCCCAGACGTCGGCCAGGTGGATCGGTTGGCCGCCCAGCAGTGGCATCAGCAGCCCGCCGACCATCCCGATGAAATGCCCGACCGGGGTGGCGATCAGCTGCTTTCCCATGTCCGTTCGGTTCTGCCCGACCAGTTGATGGGTCTCGTGTACGAGGCTGTGGTGGCTGTGGATCACCCCTTTCGGTGCGCTCGTCGTGCCGGAGGTGTAGGCGATCAGCACCGGCCCGGCCGGATCGGTGGCGAGCACCCCCGCCATCGGCTCGTCGGCCAGAAGTTCCTCGAAGGCATGGATATTCGCGCTCCCACCCACCAACGCTGGGTCGCTCCCACCCACCAACGCTGGGTCGCTCCCACCC
>NZ_NVQF01000047.1 GCF_002592005.1 Mycolicibacterium palauense
TCGGATACTTGTTTTTATCAATTACCACGCGGGAACCGAGATCTAGGCACGGAGTATCGTCGGCAGCGTCAGATGTGTATCAGCGACCGCGGCACGGTGGGCAGGGCCGGGGGGCCGGGCAGCCCGACCCCCGGCGCAGCACCCGGCACTGGCACTGGCTGGACCCCGCGACCCGCGACGCGGTGTTCGCCGCGGCGCACCGTCGCTCCATCACCCCCGCGATGGCGGTGGCCGCCTCGTTCGCCGGGGTGCTGGCCCGCTGGTCGGGCACGCCGCGGTTTCTGCTCAACCTGCCCCTGTTCGCGCGTGAGCCGCTGCACCCCGACGTCGAGCACCTCGTCGGCGACTTCAGCTCGTCGCTGCTGCTCGACGTCGATCTGCGCGACGCCCGCACCCCCGCAGACCGGGCCCGCGCCGTGCAGGAGAGCCTGCACACCACGGCCGCCCACGCCAGCTACCCGGGACTGTCGGTACTGCGCGACCTCGGCCGCGACCGCGGCCGCCAGGTCCTGGCGCCGGTGGTGTTCACCAGCGCCCTGGGCCTGGGCGAACTGTTCGACGCCGAGGTCACCGAACAGTTCGGCACGCCCGTCTGGATCCTGTCGCAGGGACCGCAGGTGCTGTTGGACGCGCAGGTGACCGAGTTCGACGGCGGCGTCCTGATCAACTGGGACGTGCGCGCCGACGCGTTCCGGCCCGGCGTGGTGGAGGCGATGTTCGCCCACCACATCGCCGAACTGCGACGCCTGGCCGACGACGCCGCCTGGGACACCGCCTGGGACACCGCCGACCCGTCACCGGTACCCGAGGCGCAACGCGCGGTGCGCGAGGCCCTGAACTCCCGCACCGCGCCACCGAGCGGAGAAGCGCTGCACGACGGCTTCTTCCGCACCGCCGAACGCCAACCCGACGCGCCGGCGGTGTTCAGCAGCCTCGGTGACCTGACCTACGCGCAGCTGCGCGAGCAGGTGCTCGCGGTGTGTGCCACCCTGCGCCGCACCGGGGTCCGCCCCGGGGACACCGTCGCGGTGCTGGGACCCAAGACCGCCGAACAGATTCCGGCGCTGCTGGGCATCCACGCGGCCGGGGCGGCCTATCTGCCCGTCGGAATCGACCAACCCGCCGGCCGGGCCCGCCGGATCCTGGAAAGCGCCGGGGTGCGCGCGGCGCTGGTCTGCGGAACCGAACTAGGGGAGCTCGCGGTGCCCGCCGTCACCGTCGCCGAGGCGATCCGCTCGGGTCGCCCCGACGCCGCGCGGACACGGGCCTGCGTCACCGATCCCGGCGAACTGGCCTACGTCCTGTTCACCTCCGGATCGACCGGCGAACCCAAGGGCGTCGAACTGAGCCACGACGCGGCGATGAACACCGTGGAATTCATCAACGGGCACTTCGACATCGGCGCCGGGGACCGCTGCCTGGCGCTGTCCACGCTGGAATGCGATCTCTCGGTGCTCGACATCTTCGGCATGCTGCGCGCCGGCGGCGCGATCGTCGTCGTCGACGAGGCACAGCGCCGCGACCCCGACGCCTGGGCGCGGCTGATCGCCGAGCACACGGTGACCGTCCTGCACTTCATGCCCGGCTGGCTGGAAATGCTCGCCGAGGTGGGCGCGGGCCGGCTGGGCTCGGTGCGGGTGATCCCCACCGGCGGAGACTGGGTGCGCACCGAGCTGGTCCGCGCCCTGCGCGAGCTCGCACCCCGGGCGCGCATCGCCGGTCTCGGGGGTGCCACCGAGACCGCCACCCACAACACCATCTGCGAACCGGGCGAGCTGCCCGAGCACTGGACCGCGATCCCGTTCGGGATCCCGCTGCCCAACAACGCCTGCCGCGTCGTGGCGGACTGGGGGGCCGGGTGGGGGGTCGACTGTCCCGACTGGGTTCCCGGCGAACTGTGGGTGACCGGCCGCGGCATCGCCCGCGGCTACCGGGGCCGCCCGGACCTGACCGCCGAACGCTTCGTCACCCACGCCGGACGGACCTGGTACCGCACCGGTGACCTGGTGCGCTACCGTCCCGACGGCGCGATCGAATTCGTCGGCCGCGCCGATCACCGCGTCAAGATCAGCGGCTACCGGGTGGAACTCGGCGAGGTCGAGGGCGCACTGAGCCGGGTCCCCGGGGTCGCGCACGCCGTGGCCGCGGCGCTGCCGGGTCCCGCCGGGCGCGACGCGCTGCTGGCGGCGCTGGTGCGCCTCGACGACCCGCGGATCACCACGGCGCAGATCGCCTCCGCGCTGACCGATCTCGTTCCGCCGCACATGGTTCCACAGCATCTCGGCATCGCCGAGACGATCCCGTTCACCCCGGGTGGCAAGATCGACCGCCGCGCCGTGGCGGAGCTGCTCACCGCGTCACTGGCCGCGGCCGGCGAGGCCGCCGACGCCGGCCGCGCCCCGGCGACGCCGCTGGAGGCCGCCCTCGCCCAGATTCTGGAGGGTCTGCTGAACCGCGACGGCGCCGGTATCGGTGCCGACGAGGACTTCTTCGCGCTGGGCGGCGACTCGGTGCTGGCCACCGCCGCGGTGGCGCGGATCCGGGAATGGCTCGACGCCCCGACGGTGACGGTCACCGACATCTTCGCCGCGCGCACCGTGTCCGCGCTGGCCCGCGTGTTGACCGAACAGGAATCCGGAGACGAGCGCCTGACGGCGGTCGCCGAGCTGTACCTGGAGATCGCGCACATGGACAACGCCGACGTCGCCGCCGAACTCGACGCGCCGCGGATCCGATGACCGGCCGGCCATCGCCCTCGGACTTCCCCGCCTGGATCAAGAGATTCCCCGGTGCGGACGCCGACACCGCCGACGGGGCGGTCCTGGTGTTCCCGCACGCCGGCGGCGCGGCGGCCGCCTACCGCACGCTGGCCGGCACGCTGGCCGAGCGTGGCCTGAACGCCTACATCCTGCAGTACCCGCAGCGCGCCGAGCGGCTGACCGACCCGGCCCCCGACACCGTCGAGGAGCTGGCCGCCGAGCTGTTCGCCGCCGGGCCGTGGGCGCAGCTGGGTCCGCTGCGGCTGTTCGGGCACTGCCTGGGATCCCTGGTGGCCTTCGAGTTCGCCCGGATCGCCGAGGACCGCGGGATCGCGGTGCGCGGGCTGTGGGCCTCGGCCGGGCAGGCCCCGTCGACGGTGGCCGAGGGACCGGCGGTGCCCACCACCGACGCCGAGATGCTCGCCGACATCGTCGATCTGGGCGGCACCGACCCGCGGCTGCTGGCCGACGAGGACTTCGTCGACCTGCTGCTGCCCGCCGTGCGCGCCGACTACCGGGCGTTCAACCGCTACACCTGTGGCCCCGAGGTGCGCATCCGCGCCGACATCCACGCCGTGGGCGGACGCGCGGACCACCGCACCGACACCGGCCACCTGCGCCGCTGGGCCGGGCACACCGGCGGCGGATTCTCCTTCCGGCAGTTCGACGGGGGACACTTCTACCTCGACGACCATCTCGACGCGGTCGCGCACCTGGTGAGCGCCGATGACGCCTAGCGACACCCACGTCCCCGAGGCCGACCCGGTCGTGATCGTGGGGATGGCCGTCGAGGCGCCCGGCGGCGTCGACAGTGCCGAGGGGTATTGGACGCTGCTGGCCGAACAGCGTGACGCGCTGGGCCCGTTCCCCGAGGACCGCGGCTGGTCACTGCGCGAACTGTTCGACGGCTCCCGCCGCGACGGCTTCACACCGATCCGCAACCTCGGCGGATTCCTCGACAGTGCAGGGACGTTCGACGCCGAGTTCTTCGGGATCTCCCCGCGGGAGGCGCTCGCCATGGACCCCCAGCAGCGGGTGGCGCTGCGGCTGGCGTGGCGGGCCTGCGAGGACAGCGGGATCAACCCCGACGACCTGGCCGGCCACGACGTGGGCTGCTACGTCGGGGCTTCCACCCTGGAGTACGGGCCCCCGCTGTCGCAGTTCTCCCACCACAGCGGGCATCTGATCACCGGCACCGCGTTGGGGGTGATCTCCGGACGCATCGCCTACACGCTGGATCTGGCCGGCCCGGCACTGACCGTCGACACGTCCTGCTCCTCGGCGCTGGCCGCGCTGCACACCGCCGTGGCCGCGCTGCGGGCCGGTGACTGCGACCTGGCGTTGGCCGGGGGTGTGTGCGTGATGGGATCACCCGGCTACTTCGTGGAGTTCTCCCGCCAGCACGCGCTGTCCGAGGACGGCCACTGCCGGCCCTACAGCGCGCACGCCAGCGGCACCGTGTGGGCCGAGGGCGCGGGAATGTTCCTGCTGCAGCGCCGTTCACGCGCCCGCGCCGACGGCCGCCGCATCCTGGCCGAGGTGCTGGCCAGCTGCCTGAACTCCGACGGCCGCAGCGCCGGGCTGACCGCGCCGCGCGAGCAGGCCCAGACCCGGCTGTTCACCCGCGCGCTGCGCAGCGCCGGACTGCGTCCCGGCGAGGTCGGCATGATCGAGGGCCACGGCACCGGAACCCGGCTCGGCGACCGCACCGAACTGCGCTCACTGGCCGCCACCTACGGCGCCGGCACGGCCGGCGAGGGCCCGTGGCTGGGCTCGGTGAAGTCGAACGTCGGCCACGCCCAGGCCGCGGCCGGGGCACTGGGCCTGGCGAAGGTGCTGCTGGCGGCCGAGCGTGCCAACATCCCGCCCACCCTGCACGTCGACGATCCCAGCCACGAGATCGCCTGGCGGGAAACCGGGTTGCGGCTCGCCCGGAAGATGACACCGTGGCCCGCCGAGGGCGGCCGGCGGGTGGGCGCGGTGTCGGCATTCGGGATGAGCGGCACCAACACCCACCTGGTGGTGTCGGTGCCCGACGGACACACCGCCGGGGCCGGCCGATGACCCTGACCCCCTGGCCCGACGGCCGGGCCCCGGTGCTGCTCAGCGCGCACGCCGTGGAGCTGCTCGGCGAGGACGCGCGGGCGCTGCTGGACTACCTGCACCGCAACCCCGGCCCGGACGTGCCAGAGATCGCCGCCCACCTCCTGGCGACCCGGCGGACCCGCCGGCACCGCGCGGTCATCAGGGCCGGTGACCGCGCCGACCTGCGCGCGGCGCTGACCGCGCTGGAGACCGGGGGCGACCACCCCCTGCTGTCGCGGCCCGACCCGCTCGGCGCCGCCCGCATCGCATTCGTGTTCCCCGGACAGGGCACCCAGTGGCCGGGCATGGGGGAGCAGGCCTACCGGCTGCCTCGGTACCGCTCCAGTGCCCAGCGCTGCGCCGAGGCGTTCACCGCCGCCGGTCTGCCGTCACCGCTGACCTACCTGACCACGGCCGCCGACCCCGACCAGTTCGGCGAGATCGAGGTCGAGGGAGCACAATTCGTGCATGCCGTCGCGCTGGCCGACGTGTGGCGCGGCTGCGGTGTGGTGCCCGACCTGACGGTCGGCCACAGCCTCGGGGAGGTCGCGGCGAGCCATATCGCCGGCGCCATCACACTGCCGGACGCGGTCGCGGTCATCGCCGCCCGCGCCGCGGTGGTCGACCGGTTCGCCGGCCACTACGCGGTGGCCGCCCTGGGCATCGGTGCCGACGCCGCGGCGGAGCTGATCGCCGCAACCGACGGCTGGCTGGAACTGTCGGTCATCAACGCGCCCAACTCGGTCGCCGTCTCCGGGGACCGCGAGGCCGTGCGCGCCGCGGTGCGGGCCGTGCGGTCCGGCGGCGGGTTCGCCCGGGAGATCACCGTCAACTTCCCGGTGCACACCAGCATCCTCGAACCCCTGCGCGCGGAGTTCACCGCCGCGCTGCCGCGGGCCGAATTCGCCGAAACCGCCGTACGGTTCATCGGCGGCACCACCGGGGAGGAGGTCGCGGCCGGGACCACGTTCGACGGCTACTGGTACCGCAACCTGCGCGATCCGGTGCGCTTCGACCACGCCGCCGCCACGGCGCTGCGCCACGGCGCCACCGTGTTCGTCGAGCTCTCCGCGCATCCCGCCCTGCTGCACCCGCTGGCAGAGATCTGCGAGGACCCCACCCGGCCCGGTACCCGGGAGGTCCTGGCGGTGGGGTCGGGCCGGCGCGACAGGGCACTGAGCGAGCAGCTCTCGGCCGGCCTCGCCGCGGTCGCGGCCGCCGACCCGGGCTATCCGTGGGCCGACCTCCGCGGCGGCGCGGGCCCCGCCGCGCCGCCGCTGCGCGGGTTCCCGCCCGCGCCGATGCGCACCACCCACCTGTGGGCCCGCCGCGACCCGCTGCCCGCACCGCCCACCGTCGTCGTCGCCGTCGAGGACTGGCAACCCCACCCCGGCGCCGCGCCCCCCGGGGTGCCGTCGCGCGCCGTGGCGATCCTGGATCTCTCGGCCGGGGACCGGTTGGCGCACGCCGTCGAGCAGGCCGTGCACGCCCACCCCGGCGCGGACGCCGTCGCGCCCGACCGGGCCGACACCCTGATCGTGATCGCGCCCGAACTGGCCGAGACCGACCCCGCACGCGCCGCGGCCGACCTGGCCGCCGGCGCCGCGGCGGGACTGCTGGGCTACACCGACCGGCTCGGGCCGCGCTGTCGGGACGTGTGGCTGCTCACCACGGGGGCCGAACGGGTCCGCGCGGCCGACCCGGTGCCGCGGCCCGGCGCCGCGGCGCTGGCGGCGGCGCACCGCAGCCTCGGCTTCGACCATCCCGACCAGGAGTTCCACCACCTCGACCTGGTGCCCGGGTTCGACACCCACCCCTTCGGGCCCGCCGCCGTCGTCGACACCGTGCTCACCGAAACGGGGGAGGTCGCGCTGCGCGCCGACGCCGGTGCGCCGCGGCGGTATCGCCGCCGCCTGCTCCGCCGCAACGACGAACCGCCCGCCCGGCAGCCGGATGCCGATCTGCTCGACGACGTCGTCATCACCGGCGGCACCGGCGCGGTGGGCCTGCACTACGCGCGCGCCCTGGCGCAGCGCGGCGCCCGGCGCATCGTGCTGCTGAGCCGTCGCGGCCTGGATCCGGCCGAGCTGGCCGCGCTGAACGCCACCGGCAACACCGAGGTCGTGGCCCCGCCCTGCGACCTGACCGACCCCGACGCGCTTGCCGCCGTCGCCGCCGAGCACGGCGGCGACGGCGCGTCGCTGGTGGTGCATGCCGCCGGTGCCGCGACGTTCGGCGCCGGCCGTGCCGGCGCGCAGTCGGCCGAGGCGGTCACTCGGGCTGTCTCCGAGGCCTGCGCCGCCAAGGTCGACGGGCTGGTCCACCTCGACGCGGTGTGGCCGCGGCGCCCGCACGCGCCGATCCTGCTGTGCTCGTCGGTGATCGGGGTGTGGGGAGGCCAGGGCGCCGCCGCCTACGCCGCCGCCAACCGCCTGCTCGACGTCGTGGCCGCGCAGCTGCGGCAGCGGGGCAGGGCGTGCACCGCCATCCGGTGGGGGTTGTGGCCGGGCACCGACGGCCGCACCGGGATTCTGGATGCGGCCGAGACCGCGCGGGTGCAACGCGCCGGACTGAGGCCGATGGATCCCGTTCGGGCCGTGGAGATCAGCCTGCGCGCCCATTCCGGCGACCCGCTGGTGCTGGCCGCCGACACCGACCGGCTGCGTCGGCTCGGGGTGACGCTGACCGCGGACCCGGACACCGAACCCGAACTCATTCCGGGACCGGAACCGGCGCGCGATGAGGCCGGGGTGCCGGGTGGCACCGATCAGGCCGGGGTGCCGGGTGGCACCGATCAGACCGGGGTGCCGGGTGGCACCGATCAGACCGGGGTGCCGGATGGCACCGATCCCGCCGGAGTGGTCCGCGCGGAGCTGGCCGCCGTCCTCGACCTCCCCGACCCCGCGGACCTGGATCTGGCGGCACCACTGTTCGACCTGGGGATCGACTCACTGCTCGCGGTCGATCTACGCAAACGGTTCACCCGGGCTGTCGGCGCCACCGTCCCGCTGGCGCGGCTGCTGGGCGGGATCACCGGCACCGAGCTGGTGGCCGACCTCGACGCCGCCTGTGCGACAGCGGCCCTCCCCGACAGCACGAAGAAAGTGGAGTTCTCGCGTGACTGAATCCAGAACCACCGAATCCACCCGAACCGCCGCGACCGAACCGGCCGACGCGCGCCTGGAGTTGATGCGCCGCCGGCTGGCCGAACGCGGCCTGCACGGCGCGTCGCGCCCCGCCGCCCAGGCGGCCCAGCCCGCCATGTCCGACGGCCAGCTGCGCATGTGGTTCGTGCAAGCCGCCGATCCCGACAGCACCCTGCTCAACGTCTGCCTGTCCTACCGCATCACCGGCGAGGTCGACCTGGACCGCCTCCACGACGCGGTCGACGCCGTCGCCGGCCGTCACGCCGTGCTGCGCACCACCTACACCGCCGACGCCACCGGCGTCCCCCAGCCCACCACCCATCCTCGGCTGCGGCCGGGATGGGCCGAACACGATCTGAGCGCGCTGGCCGACGAGGCCCGTCGGCTGCGGCTGGAGGTGGTGGCCCAGCGCGAATTCGGCACCCCGTTCGATCTCGACAGGGACGCGCCGCTGCGGATCACCGTGGTGCGCACCGGGCCCGAGGAGCTGGTGCTGCTGCTGGTGGCCCACCACATCGCCTGGGACGACGGGTCGTGGGAGGTGTTCTTCGCCGACCTGACCGCCGCCTACACCGGCGCCGCGCTGGGGCCACAGCGGCCCGCCTCGACGGCCGCGGCCGGCCCGCCGCCCGCGGCCGTGGCCGCCGACCTGGACTACTGGCGCACCGTGATGGCCGATATCCCCGAACCCCTGGAACTGCCCGGTCCGCACGGCTCGGCCGTGCCCACCGGACGGCGCTCGGCGCGGGTGAGCCGCACCCTGGGCGCCGAGACCGCGGCCCGCGTCGCCGACCTGGCCCGCGACACCGGGTCCAGTCCGTACATGGTGCTGCTGGCCGCGTTCGGCGCCCTGGTGTTCCGCTACACCCACACCGACGACTTCCTGGTCGCCACCCCGGTGCTCAACCGGGGCCCCGAACACGAGGACACCATCGGCTATTTCGGCAACACGGTGGCGATGCGGCTGCGTCCCCGCGCCGGGCTCACGTTCCGCGAACTGCTGGCCCAGGCCCGCGACACCAGCCTGGGCGCCTTCGCCCACCAACGGGTGAGCCTGGACCGGGTGGTCGCCGACCTCAACCCGGACCGCCAGCACGGCGCCGAACGGATGACCCGCGTCAGCTTCGGTTTCCGAGGACCGGACCGGCACGGGTTGCGCCCGCCGGGCGTGACGTGCCGGCGGGCCGAGCTGCGCGGTCAGGTGACCCAGCTGCCCCTGGGGTTCATGGTGGAGTTCCCCGAGGCCGGCGACACCGGGACCGGGTTCACCGTGGAGGCCGAACATCTCGTCGAGATCATCGACCCGGCGCTGGCCGGCCAACTGCTCGACCACTACGCGGTGCTGCTGGAGTCGGCGCTGGCGGCTCCCGACACCCCGGTTCGCGAGCTGGAACTGATGGGCGCCGAGGAACGCCGCCGGCTGCTGGAGATCTCCCGGGGTGAGCGGTTCGATACCCCGGCGGACACACTGGCCGGGCTGGTCGAGGCCCAGGCGGCACGCACTCCCGACCACATCGCGGTCGTCTACGAGGGCCGGGCCTACAGCTACCGGGAGATCAACGAGGCCGCGAACCGGCTGGCGCACTGGCTCATCGACCAGAACATCGGCACCGAGGACCGGGTGGCGGTGCTGTTGGACAAGTCGCCCGAGCTGATCGTCACCGCGCTGGGGGTGGTCAAGGCCGGCGCGGTGTACCTGCCCGTCGACCCCACCTACCCGGCCGAGCGGATGTCGTTCATCCTCGGCGACTGTGACGCCGCGCTGGTCATCCGCGAACCGGTGGACGGGCTCGACGGCTACCCGACGTCCAACCCCGACAACGACACCCGGGTGCGTCCGTTGCGGCCGGCCAACACCGCCTACCTGATCTACACCTCGGGGACGACGGGCCAGCCGAAGGGGGTGCCCGTCCCGCACCGCCCGATCGCCGAGTACTTCGTCTGGTTCGCCGCCGACTACCACGTCGATGCGGGCGACCGGCTGCTGCAGGTCGCCTCACCGAGCTTCGACGTGTCGATCGCCGAGGTGTTCGGCACCCTGGCGTGCGGTGCGCGGGTGGTGATCCACAAGCCCGGTGGACTGTCCGACATCGGCTACCTGACCGACCTGCTGCGCGACGAGGGCATCACCGCCATGCATTTCGTGCCCTCGCTGCTCGGGTTGTTCCTGTCGCTGCCCGGGGTCAACGAATGGCGCACGCTGCAGCGGGTCCCGATCGGCGGTGAACCGCTGCCCGGCGAGGTGGCCGACAAGTTCCACGGCACCTTCGACGCGCTGCTGCACAACTTCTACGGCCCCACCGAAACGGTGGTCAACGCCAGCCGCTACAAGGTCGAGGGCCGGCAGGGCACCCGCATCGTGCCGATCGGCACACCCAAGATCAACACCGCCATGTACCTGCTCGACGACGCGCTGCAGCCGGTTCCCCCCGGGGTGATCGGCGAGATCTACATCGGCGGAACCCATGTCGCGCACGGATATCACCGCCGGCCCGGGCTGACCGCGCAGCGCTTCGTCGCCGACCCGTTCACCCCGGGCGCACGGATGTACCGGTCCGGGGACCTGGCCCGGCGCAACGCCGACGGCGACATCGAATTCGTCGGCCGCGCCGACGAGCAGGTCAAGATCCGCGGGTTCCGCATCGAACTCGGTGACGTCGCCGCCGCCATCTCGGTGGACCCCAGTGTGGGACAGGCCGTGGTGGTGGTCCGCGACCTGCCGCAGCTGGGCAGGAGCCTGGTGGCCTACCTGACCCCGGCCGCCGGGGGCGTGGACGTCGAGCGTATCCGGGCCCGCGTGGCCGCGGCGCTGCCGGACTACATGGTGCCCGCCGGCTATGTGGTGCTCGACGAGATCCCGATCACCACCCACGGCAAGATCGACCGGGCCGCGCTTCCCGACCCGGAGATCACGGCCGCCAACGAGTTCCGCGAACCGAGCACCCCGGCCGAACGGACGCTGGCGACACTGTTCGCCGACCTGTTGGGCCGCGAGGGCATCGGCGCCGACGACTCCTTCTTCGACCTCGGTGGGCATTCCCTGCTGGCCACCAAGCTGGTGGCCGCGGTCCGCGCCGAATTCGGCGTCGACGTCGGGGTGCGCGAGATCTTCGAGCTGGAAACCGTGGCCGCGCTGGCCGGGCACCTCGACGAGCTGGCCCGCACACCCGGCGCCGACCCGCGGCCTCGGCTGGTCCCGGTCTCCCACGACGGGCCCGCGCCGTTGTCGGCGTCGCAGCTGCGCAGCTGGTTCGCCTACCGGGTGGACGGGCCCAGCCCGATCAACAACATTCCGTTCGCCGCCGAGCTGCGCGGACCCTGCGACGCCGAGGCGCTGGCCGCCGCCGTCGGGGATGTGGTGGCCCGCCACGACATCCTGCGCACCGTGTACCGCGAAATCGACGGCGTCCCGCATCAACTCGTCCAGCCGCACCGCGAACCGTTCCCGGTGCGCCGTGGCACCGGGGCCGGCGAGCAGTGGCTGCATCACGAGCTCGACGCCGAGCGTCGGCGCCCGTTCGACCTCGAACACGACCTGCCGATCCGGGCCACGCTGCTGACCCTGCCCGACCGCCAGGTGCTCTCGCTGGTGCTGCACCACATCGCCGGGGACCACTGGTCGGCGGTGGTGCTGTTCACCGACCTGCTCACGGCCTACCGGGCCCGCTGCGGCGGCCGGTCACCGGACTGGGCTCCGCTGCCCGTGCAGTACACCGACTACGGCGCCTGGCAACGCGCCCTTCTGGATCCCGAGACCGGGATCGCCGGCCCGCAACGGCAGTACTGGCAGGACCAACTCGCCGGTGTACCCGAGGAGGCCGGGCTGCGCACCGACTTCCCGCGGCCGCGGATGCCCAGCGGTGTCGGCGATTCGGTCGAGCTGACCATCGGCGCCGCGACGCGCGAGCGGCTCGCCGCGCTGGGTCGTGAGCTGGGCATGACCGAGTTCATGGTGCTGCAGGCCGCCGTGGCGGTCGTGCTGTACAAGGCAGGCGGGGGCCGCGACATCCCGATCGGCACCCCGGTCGCCGGGCGTACCGAAGCCCAGCTGGAGCAGCTGATCGGGTTCTTCGTGAACTTCGTCGTGCTGCGCAACGACCTGTCCGGCGACCCCACGCTGCGGGAGGTGTTGATCCGGGCCCGCGAGACCGCGCTGTCGGCCTACGCCAACCAGGATCTGCCCTTCGACCAGGTGGTCGAGGCGGTGCGGCCGACCCGCTCGCTGTCGCGCAACCCGCTGTTTCAGGTGGTGGTCCACGTGCGTGAGGAACTGCCCACCGCCCAGGTGATCGCCACCGGCCCCGAGGGGCCGACCAACTTCACCGCGCTGGAACCGCCGTTCGACCTGGCTCAGGCCGACCTGTCGCTGAACTTCTTCGCCGCCGCCGACGGCTACCGCGGGCGCGTCATCTACCGGCCCGAACTCTACGAGCGCGCCACGGTAGCGCGCCTCGTGGGCTGGCTGGGCCGGGTCGTGCAGGCCTTCGCCGAACGTCCCGACACCACCCTGCGTGACCTGCAGATCGGCGCCGACGGCGAACGGGACCGCATCCTGACCGAGTTCGCCTGCGGCGACCGGCCCACCCGGGTGTACCTGCTCGACGACGCCCTCGATCCCGTGCCCGTCGGTGTGGTGGGCCGGATGTATCTCGGGGACGGTCCGTTCGCCGCGGCGACATCGGCGGCCGACGCCGCGATGGTGCCCGATCCTCCCGATCCGTTTGCCGCGCAACCGGGGCGACGACTGCACCGCACGGCGATGTTGGCGCGCTGGGCGCCTGACGGCCGGCTGCAGTTCGTCGGTGCCGAGGACCAACCGCCGGCCCGGCAGTCACCGTCTGCCCGGCCGACACCGCCAGTATCCGGCGACGGCCACGGCGGGGCCGGCGCGCCGCCGCAGACCGTCACCGAGGAGAAGCTGGCCGCACTGCTCGGCGAGGTCCTCGACGCCGGCGCGGTGGGGCGCGACGACGACTACTTCGCGCTCGGGGGCGATTCCATCCTGGCGGTGCAGCTGGCCGCGCGGGCCCGCGACGCGGGCCTGGCCCTGACCGCGCGGATGGTCTTCGAGCACCCGGTGCTCGCCGATCTCGCCGCGGCGGTCGAACAGCAGGCCGGCCGCGCCGGCTCCGGCGCGGACACCGAAACCGCCGACACCGCAGAACAATCCGACGACACCCACCACGCCCCGATGAGCGCCTCCGGTCTGTCGGCCGACGAACTGGCCGCCCTGACCTCGGCGTGGGCGAGCGGAGAACACCCCTCGTGACCGAAACCTCCTTGACGACCACCGGGACCAGCACCGGGACCAGCACTGGGACCAGCACTGGGACCAGCACCAATCCCATCGAGGACGTGCTGGCGCTCAGCCCGCTGCAGCAGGGGCTCTTCTCGATGGCGGTGCTGGCCGACAACGACTACGCCGACGGCGACCCCTACGTCATCGCCATGGCCGCCGACATCACCGGCGAACTCGACGAACCGCTGCTGCACCGGTGCGCCGACGCCATGCTGGTGCGCCATCCCAACCTGCGGGCCAGCTTCGTGCACGGCGACCTGAGCCACCCGGTGCAGGTCGTCCCGGCCCGGGCCCGGGTGCCGTGGCGCACGGTGAGCGCCGCGCCCGCCGACGTCGCAGAGCTGGAGGCCGCAGAACGTCGCCGGCCCTTCGACCTCGGCCACGGGCCGCTGATCCGGTTCCTGCTGATCGCCCTGCCGCAGTCGCGGTGGCGGCTGGTGGTGGTGGCCCACCACATCGTGATCGACGGCTGGTCGCTGCCGCTGTTCGTCGGCGAGATGATCACGCTGTACCAGGGTGGCGGCGCGCTGTCGGCGCTGCCACCGGCGCCGCGGCCCTACCGCGACTACATCGGCTGGCTGGCCGCCCGCGACACCGACGCCGGGCGGGACCTGTGGCGCCGGCACCTGCACGGACTCGACGGGCCCACCCTGCTCACCCCGGCGCTGACCGGGGCGGCTGCCCCGCAGGGCATCCCGCGACGCACCGAGGTCACGTTGGATGCGCAGGCCACCGCGGCGCTGGCCGGGGCGGCGCGCCGGCGTGGCGTCACGCTCAACACCCTGGTCCAGATCTCCTGGGCGACAATCCTGTCGGCGTTCACCGACCGGGCCGACGTGACCTTCGGCGTGACGGTGTCCGGCCGGCCCGGCGAGCTGGCCGGGGTGCAGAACATGGTGGGGCTGTTCATCAACACCGTGCCGCTGCGGGTGGCGCTGGACCCCGCCGCGCCGGTCGGACGGCAGTGTGTGGCACTGCAACGCGAGGCCGCCGCGCTGCGCGAGCACAGCTACTTCCCGCACGCCGAGCTGCGTTCCCTCGGCGGGGTCGGCGAACTGTTCGACACCCTGCTGGTCTACGAGAACTTCCCGCCCGGCGGGGTGGTGGGCACCGCGGAGTTTCCGGCCGGCGGGGCGGTGTTCCGCCCGGCCGCGCTGGAGAGCCTGTCGCACTTCCCGGTGACCATCGCCGCCTACCTGGCCGACGGCGCGCTGACCGTGCTGGTGGAGACCATCGACGGAGCACTCGGACCGATGGCACCGAAGAGCCTCGGCGAGCGGGTTCTGACCACCGTGCAACGGATGGTCGACGGCTGGGAGCGGCCCCTGCGCGAGGTCTCCGTGCTCTCCGACGCCGAGGCTGCCGCGGCGCAGGCCCAAGCCGCTGCGTGCGACGGCTCGGCCCTACCGGACCGCGACGGCACGGCCCCACCGCACCGCGACGGCACGGCCCCACCGGACCGCGACGGCGGTGTGCACACCCGGTTCGCAGAGGTCGCCGCCGCGCACCCCGACGCGGTGGCGCTGAGCTGGGAGGCCGGCGGGATCGGCGGCCGGATGAGCTATGCGGATCTCGACGCGGCCGCCGAACGGCTGGCCGCCGCACTCGGCGCCGTCACGGGCCGGGAGGCCCCGGTCGCGATCAACCTGGCCCGCGGCCCGGACTATGTGGTGGCGATGCTGGCGGTCCTCAAGGCCGGTGGGGTCATCGTGCCGCTGGACCCGGGGATGCCGGCCGATCGCGTCACCGACATCCTCGAACAGTCCGGTGCCGTCACGGTCATCGACCGGGCACTGCTCGACGAGGTTCGAAACCAGGTGGTGCCCAGTGATTTCCATTCGGAACCGGTGGTCGCCGAGCGGGCCGCCTACCTGGTGTTCACCTCGGGCACCACCGGGCGCCCCAAGGGGGTGATCGGCACCCACCGGGCGCTGCTGGCCTACGCCGAGGACCACGCCCGCACGGTGTTGGCACCGGCGGCCCAGCGTCTGGGCCGGCCCCTGCGCGTCGCGCACGCCTGGTCGTTCACCTTCGACGCGGCCTGGCAGCCGCTGGCGGCGCTGCTGGCCGGCCACGCCGTGCACGTCGTCGGGGACGACGCGCAGCGCGACGCCGAGGCGCTGGTGTCGGTCATCGAGCGCTTCGAACTGGACATGATCGACACCACGCCGTCGATGTTCGCCCAGCTCAGCGACGCCGGGCTGCTCACCCGGGTGCCGCTGGCGGTGCTGGCGCTGGGTGGTGAGGCCGTCGGTACCCCGACCTGGCGGCTGATCCGCGCCGAATGCACCCGCACCGCGATGAGCGCCTACAACTGCTACGGCCCCACCGAGACCACGGTGGAGGCCGTCGTCGCCGACATCGCCGCACACCCGCAGCCCTGCATCGGCGGCCCCACCGGACCGACCGCGGCGCACGTGCTGGACTCCTGGCTGCGTCCGGTGCCCGACGGCGCGGCCGGCGAGCTCTACCTGGCCGGGGAGCAGCTGACCCGCGGCTATCTGGGCCGTCCCGCCGAGACCGCGGCCCGCTACGTCGCCGATCCGGTGTGGCCCGGCCGGCGCATGTACCGCACCGGCGACGTGGTGCGCCGAGCACCCGACGGGGCGCTGCAGTTCCTGGGCCGCAGTGACGATCAGGTCAAGATCCGCGGGTTCCGTGTCGAACCCGGCGAGGTCGCCGCGGTGCTGCACGGTCACCCGGGGGTGCGGGCCGCCCACGTGGTGGTGCGCCGCAGCCGTGGCGGTGCGCGGCTGATCGCCTATGTCGCCGCGGGTCCGTCCGCTCCGCCGGCCGCGGAGTTGCGCGCGCTGGCCGGCGCCCGGCTACCCCGGTACATGGTGCCTCAGCACATCGTCGTCGTCGGCGAACTGCCGCTGACCCCGCACGGAAAGGTCGACGAATCCGCGCTGGCCACACTCGATCTCGGCGCGGAACCCGCCGACGGGCCGCAGACCCCGACCGAGGAGCTGCTGGCCGAGCTGCTGGGGGAGGTGCTGGAGACCGAGCACGTCGACGTCACCGCCGAGTTCCTGCAGCTGGGTCTCGACAGCATCGCCGCGTTGTCGGTGGTGCAGGCGGCGCGGAGGCGCGGCATCGAGATGCGCGCCCGGCTGATGCTGGACTGCAGCACCATACGTGAGCTCGCCGCGGCGCTCGATGCCGGCCATACCGGGTCCACGCCGGCCCCACTGGACGACGACCGCTACGGCGAGGTACCGGCGGTGCCGATCATGTCCTGGATGTACGAGGCCGGCGGGTTCCGCCGCTTCACCCAGAACATGCTGATCGACCTGCCGGCGGGGGTGAGCGCCGAACTGCTCACCGCGGTGCTGCAGGCTCTGCTGGACCGCCACGACATGCTGCGTTCGGTGCTGCAGCACACCGCGGACGGCTACCGGCTGGTCACCCGTGCGCCGGGAAGCGTTGCCGCGCAGAACATCCTGCGTCACGTTCCGGACAGCGGCCCGCAGGTTCTCGCCGACGAGGCGCCGGCGGCTCTGGAGCGCATCGACCCGGTCGACGGTTCAATGGTGCAGGCGGTCTGGTTCACCGGTGCGCGGGCGCAATTGTTGCTCTGCGTGCACCACCTGGCCACCGACGTGGTGTCCTGGTACGTGATCCTGGCCGCGCTCAATCAGCTGGCCGCCCAGCTGACCTCCGGTGAAACCCCTTCGCCGGCAGCCGAATACACCACCTACCGGCACTGGGCGCAGCTGCTCGACGCACGGGCCCGCAGCGCCGAGGTGGCCGACCAGCGCGACTACTGGGCGACCCGGCTGCGGGGCCCCGACCCGGTGCTGGGCTCCCGGCTGCCCGACCCCGCCGTCGACACCTGGGGATCGCTGCGCGTCACCGATGTCACCACCGAGCCGGCGGTGACGCGCCGACTGCTCGACGGCCTGGACACCGCGGCCGGCGCCGGCGGGGCGGTGGAACTGCGGGACGTGCTGCTGGCGGCGCTGGCGATGGCCGTGGCCTCCTGGCGGCAGCGTCGCGGGCAACCCGTCGACGCCGGTGCGCTGATCGCGCTGGAAAGCCACGGCCGCGAGGACGCCCTGCTGGGCCCGGCCGTGGACACCTCGGCCACCGTCGGCTGGTTCACCTCGGTGTTCCCGGTGCGACTGGGTGCCGGTAGGCAGGCCCTCTCGGTGTCCGAGGCCCGGGCCGATCCGCGGCGGACGCGGGAGCTGGTGCGGTCGGTGACCTCCGAGCTCGCCGCGGTGCCCAACCGCGGGCTGGACTACGGGCTGCTGCGCTACGGGCGGGCCGACCCCGCGCTGGTCGGCGCCCGACACCCGCAGATCGAGTTCAACTACATCGGGCGCCACGACCTGAGCGCCGACCGCGCCGGCCGCGACACGGGCACCGCCTGGTCGATGAACACCGAACCCGCGTTCAACGGCGTGCTGCCCGCGGCGTCCGAGCCCGACCTGCCGTTGCGCTACACCTTCGACGTGATCTCGGTGGTCAGCGGCAGCGCGGCGGGACCGCAGCTGCTGACCAGCTGGCGGTGGAGTGAACGGCTGACCAGCGCCGAGGAGGCCGACGAGCTGGCGGCACTGTTCAACGCGGCCGTCGAGGTGCTCGCCGACGGGCTGGCACCAGGGGACACAGCAGTAGGGGACGCAGCACCAGGGGACGTAACAACAGGGGACGTAACAACAGGGGACACAGTGGGAGGACAGCCATGACCGGCACCCTGGCGATCATCGGCGCGGGTGCCAAGGCCGTCGCCGTCGCCGCCAAGGCCGCGGTGCTGCGGGAGATGGGGGTGGCGGCACCCGACGTGATCGCGGTGGAACGCACCGAGGTCGCCGCCAACTGGGGCCCCACCGGCGGCTGGACCGACGGCCAGCACCGGCTGGGTACCGGGCCGGAGAAGGACGTCGGCTTCCCGTACCGGTCGTCGCTGGTGCCCCGGCGCAACGCCGAACTCGACGAACGCATGCTGCGGCACAGCTGGCAGTCCTATCTGGTGGCCACCGGCCAGTTCGCCGAATGGGTCGACCGTGGCCGCCCCGCCCCGACGCACCGGCGCTGGAGCCAGTACCTGCGCTGGGTCGCGGGAAACGTCGACATGACCGTCGTGCCCGCGGAGGTGACCGGGATCGGGGTGGTCACCGACGGTGGGGTGCGCCGTTGGCAGCTGGTCGCCCGCGACACCACCGTGTCCGCCGACGCGGTCATGGTCACCGGGCCGGGGCAGGCCGAAAAGTGCATCCTGCCGGGCAATCCGCGGGTGCTCTCCATCGCCCAGTTCTGGCACCGCGCTGCCGCGCACGAGCTCATCGCGGCCGAGCGGGTCGCGGTCATCGGCGGCGGGGAGACCGCCGCGTCGATGCTCAACGAGCTCTTCCGGCACCGGGTTTCGACCATCACGGTGATCTCGCCGCAGGTGACGCTATTCACCCGCGGGGAGGGTTTCTTCGAGAACACGTTGTTCTCCGACCCGACCGGCTGGACGGAACTGACGCTGGCCGAGCGGCGGGATGCGATGGCGCGCACCGACCGTGGGGTGTTCTCCGCCCGCGTCCAGGACGCGCTGCTGGCCGACGACCGGATCCGGCACCTGCGCGGCCGGGTGGCGCACGCGGTCCCCCGCGACGGCAGGATCCGGCTGACGCTGCAGACCGACCGCGGCGCCGAACGGCTGGAGACCGTGCACGGGTTCGACCTGGTGATCGACGGGTCGGGCGCCGACGCGCTGTGGTTCGCGCCGCTGTTGTCGCAGGAGGCGCTCGACATCCTCGAACTCGGGCTGGGCGGACCGCTGTCGGGGGAGCTGCTGGCCGAGTCCATCGGCGAGGACCTCGCGGTGTCCGGCGTGGCCCCCACGTTGTTCCTGCCCGGACTGGCCGGGCTCAACCAGGGGCCCGGTTTTCCCAACCTCAGCTGCCTGGGTCTGCTCTCCGACCGGGTGCTCGCCGCCGGCCTGCGGGAGCGCACCGATCCCACGGCCACACAGATCCCCGGCACGCAGACCCAGGCCGGACAAACCCACAGGAGGGGTGATGAGCACGAATCCGTTCGATGACGACAACGGCACCTTCACGGTGCTGATCAACGACGAGGAGCAGCACAGCCTTTGGCCGGTGTTCGCCGAGACGCCGGCGGGCTGGCGGCCCGTGTTCGGCCCGGCCGGACGTGCGGAGTGCCTGGCCTACGTCGAGGAGCATTGGACCGATCTGCGTCCGCGCAGCCTGCGCGAGGCCATGGCCGGCGATTGAGGCGTCCGATTGAGGTGACCGATTGAGGTGACCGATTGCGGGCCGGCCCGCCGTGCCCCGTGCGCGCCGAACCTGGCGTTACCGAGACGAAGTGCGAGTGCCGGCCTCGCTAACGACAGGCTCGGCAACGGTCAGTAGTGGGCGGCCATGTCCATGTCGAACACCCGTGCGTGCAGCACGGTCCGGTTGCGCAGTGCCGCCCGGACCGCGCGCTGCAGGCCGTCCTCGAGATAGACGACCCCACGCCACTTCACCGCGTGCGGGAACAGGTCGCCGTAGAAGGTGGAGTCCTCGGAGAGCAGTCGGTCGAGGGCCAGCACGGTGGTGGTGGTGACGAGCTCGTCGAGGCGGATCTGCCGCGGCGGGATCTGGGACCAGTCCCGGTAGGTCAGGCCGTGGTCCGGGTAGGGCTTGCCGTCCCGGACACCCTTGAAGATCATCGGCAGGTCCGCTCCCGTGCATACCCCGGCTGGTCATGGCCCCCGCAGCCATTGCATGCAGCCAATGCATAGAGCCATTGCATGGAGAGGGTAGCCACTGCACAGAGAGGCTAGCCGACTCGGCCTGTCCACGGGATGCCCCCGGCTCGGTCCGGTCCCCGAGGACACGGCGGTATCAGCCGCGATATCACCGGCGCTATCACCTGGATGAGGTGACGTGGCCTCGCCGGCGGGGCGGCGCCGGAGGTAGTGGTGGTCGGCGAAAGTGATATCACCGGCGATGTCACATTCGCCGGCGCGGTGTGACCGGCCGCGCCCGGCTCGCCCGGGCCCCGGCGGCGCCCGATTCACCGGGGCCCCGGCGGCACCCGATTCGCCGGGCCCCGGCGGCGCCCGATTCACCGGGTCCCCGGCGGCACCCGATTCGCCGGGCCCCGGCGGCGCCCGCGGGTCCGGCCCGCCGACGCGCCCCGCTCACCGGGTATCGGTGCTGTTGGTGGCCGTAAAATAGACGCCCTAGGAGGTGCACCGCATGAGCAGTGCTGACGATCGTCGCTTCGAGGTGCTGCGCGCCATCGTCGCCGACTTCGTGGCCACCAAGGAACCCATCGGCTCCAAATCCCTGGTCGAACGGCACAACCTGGGGGTGTCCAGCGCCACCGTGCGCAACGACATGGCCGTGCTGGAGGCCGAGGGCTACATCGCCCAGCCGCACACCAGTTCCGGGCGGGTCCCCACCGAGAAGGGCTACCGCGAGTTCGTCGACCGCATCGACCACGTCAAGCCGCTGTCGGGCTCGGAGCGCCGGGCCATCCTGCAGTTCCTGGAGTCCGGGGTGGACCTCGACGACGTGCTGCGCCGGGCGGTGCGGCTGCTGGCGCAGCTGACCCGGCAGGTCGCCATCGTGCAGTACCCGACCCTGTCGACGTCCACCGTGCGCCACCTGGAGGTGGTGGCGCTGACCCCGGCCCGGCTGCTGCTCGTCGTGATCACCGACACCGGCCGCGTCGACCAGCGCATCGTGGAACTCGGCGACGCGATCGACGACGCCCAGCTGTCCCAGCTTCGCGAGCTGCTCGGGCAGGCGCTGGACGGCAAGAAGCTCTCGGCGGCCTCGGTGGCCGTCGCGGATCTGGCCAGCCGGCTCGACCCCGGGCCCAACGGTCCCTACAACGCGCTGGGCGACGCCGTCGGCCGGGCGGCCACCGTGCTGCTGGAATCGCTGGTCGAGCACCGCGAGGAACGGCTGGTCATGGGGGGTACGGCCAACCTGACCCGCAACACCGCCGACTTCGGCGGGTCGCTGCGCTCCATCCTGGAGGCACTCGAGGAGCAGGTGGTGGTGCTCAAACTGCTGGCCGCTCAGCAGGAGGCCGGCAAGGTCACGGTGCGCATCGGACAGGAGACCGAAGCCGAGCAGATGGCGGGCACTTCGGTGGTCTCGACGACGTACGGCACAATGGAGACGGTCTACGGCGGCATGGGTGTGCTCGGACCCACTCGAATGGACTATCCGGGAACGATCGCCAGCGTCGCCGCCGTTGCTCTGTACATCGGAGAAGTACTGGGGACCCGTTAGGGCTGCCCCCAACGACGTGAATTGTGGGGAAGCGTGGCACGCGATTACTACGGTCTGCTCGGAGTGAGCCAGGGCGCAAGCGATAGCGAGATCAAGCGCGCCTACCGCAAGCTTGCTCGTGAGCTGCACCCCGACATCAACCCCGACGAAGCGGCCCAGGCGCGGTTCAAGGAGATCTCGGTCGCCTACGAGGTCCTCTCTGATCCCGAGCGGCGCCGCATCGTCGACATGGGCGGCGACCCGCTGGAGAACGGGGCCGCGGCGTCCGGCGGGTTCGGCGGGTTCGGCGGTCTCGGCGACGTGTTCGAGGCGTTCTTCGGCGGCGGTGCGGCCACCCGCGGCCCGACCGGCCGGGTGCGGCCGGGCTCGGACTCGCTGCTGCGCATGCGCCTGGACCTGACCGAGTGCGCGACCGGCGTCGCCAAGCAGGTCACCGTCGACACCGCGGTGCTGTGCGACCTGTGCCACGGCAAGGGCACCAACGGCAACTCCACACCGGTCACCTGTGACACCTGCGGCGGCCGCGGTGAGGTGCAGAGCGTGCAGCGGTCCCTGCTGGGCCAGGTGATGACGGCGCGTCCGTGCCCCACCTGCCGCGGCGTGGGCGAGGTCATCCCGGATCCCTGCCACCGCTGCGGCGGCGACGGCCGGGTGCGCGCCCGCCGCGAGATCAGCGTCAAGATCCCGGCCGGGGTCGGCGACGGCATGCGGGTGCGGCTGGCCGCCCAGGGCGAGGTCGGACCCGGCGGCGGGCCGGCCGGCGACCTGTACGTGGAGGTGCACGAGCAGCCGCACGAGGTGTTCGTGCGCGACGGCGACGACCTGCACTGCACCGTCGAGGTACCGATGGTCGACGCGGCGCTGGGCACCTCTGTCAGCGTCGAGGCGATCCTCGACGGGCTCACCGACCTGTCGATCCCGGCGGGCACCCAGCCCGGGGCGGTGGTGACGCTGCGCGGTCACGGCATGCCGCACCTGCGCTCGGGTGTGCGCGGTGACCTGCACGCCCACATCGACGTCGTGGTGCCCACCCACCTGGACGGCCGCGACAGCGAACTGCTGCACCAGCTGAAGGAGAACCGCGACCGCGACACCGCCGCGGTGCGCTCGCAGAACGCCGCCCCGAACCACGGCGCCCACAACGGGGGCCTGTTCAGCCGGCTGCGCGAGACGTTCAGCGGTCGCTGAGCGGCCACCCGGGAACCGCCAGGCCATGTCCGGGCCGCTCTTCTACACCGAGCACGTGCCCGACGCCGGCGCCACCGCCGTCCTCGACGGCGACGAGGGCTTCCACGCCGCGTCGGTGCGCCGCATCCGCGTCGGGGAACACATCACCCTCGGCGACGGTGCCGGGGAGCTCGCCGACTGCGAGGTCACCGCGACCGAGAAGCGCGGACTGAGCGCACGGGTGCTGTCCCGGCGCACCGTGACCGTTCCCGCCCCGGCGGTGACCGTCGTGCAGGCCATCCCCAAGTCCGAACGCTCCGAGCTGGCGATCGAGCTGGCCACCGAGGCCGGGGCCGACGACTTTGTGGCCTGGCAGGCCGCCCGCTGCGTGGCCCGCTGGGACTCCGGGCGCGCGGACAAGGGTCTGCGGCGCTGGCGGGCGGTGGCCCGGTCGGCGGCCCGACAATCCCGCCGCGCCCACATCCCGCCCGTCGAGGGCGTGCTGACCACGGCGGCGCTGACCGATCTGGTGGCCGACCGGGTCGCCGCCGGCGGACTGGTCCTGGTCCTGCACGAGGCCGCCACCGGGCCGCTGGCGGAGCTGCGCTGTGCCGATGCGTCCTCGATCACGCTGGTCGTCGGGCCCGAAGGGGGGATCACCGAGGAGGAGGTCGCGGCGTTGACCCGGGCCGGCGGGCACGCCGTGCTGCTGGGCCCGACGGTGCTGCGGACCTCGACGGCGGCGGCGGTGGCGCTGGGGGCGCTGGGTGTACTGACCCCGCGATGGGGGAACGCCTGAGGCCGGGGCGGCGTTGTTCCAGTGTCGGTCCCGATCTCGGCCCCGACCTCGGCCCCGATGTCGATCCCGATGTCGAACCGTTATGCCGCGTCGGACCCCGGCGGTAAACTGAGCCGACTTGCCGGCACCACAGCACACCCGAAGCACACCCCAAGCACACCCGAAACAGCACAGAAGCAGCACAGAAAGCAGGCACCAAAACCCACGTGACGCCCCGCGAAACGAACGCCGCCGCTTCCGGCACCACAGTGCGCAGCACCATCGATGTTCCGCCCGATCTCGTGATGGGCCTGCTCGGCTCCGCCGACGAGAACCTGCGCGTCCTGGAAGACAGCCTGGACGCCGACCTGCACGTCCGTGGCAACGCGGTCACCCTGTTCGGCTCGCCCGCCGAGGTCGCCGTGGCCGAACGGGTGGTCACCGAACTGATCGCCGTGCTCGCCGGCGGCCAGCAGCTCAGTCCCGACGCGGTGCGGCGCAGCGTGAGCATGTTGACCGGCGAGGACGACGAGTCTCCGGCCGAGGTGCTCACCCTGGACATCCTGTCGCGGCGCGGCAAGACCATCCGGCCCAAGACGGTCAACCAGAAACGCTACGTCGACGCCATCGACGCCAACACCGTCGTCTTCGGGATCGGCCCCGCCGGCACCGGCAAGACCTATCTGGCCATGGCCAAGGCCGTCAAGGCGCTGCAGACCAAGCAGGTCAACCGGATCATCCTGACCCGCCCGGCGGTCGAGGCCGGGGAGCGGCTGGGGTTCCTGCCCGGCACGCTGAGCGAGAAGATCGACCCCTATCTGCGTCCCCTGTACGACGCCCTGCACGACATGATGGATCCCGAGGCCATCCCCAAGCTGATGGCCGCCGGGGTGATCGAGGTGGCGCCGCTGGCGTACATGCGCGGTCGCGCCCAACCGCTGTCCACCAACGTGCTGACACCCCGCGGTTTTCGGGCGATCGGCGACCTCGAGGTGGGCGACTTCGTGATCGGCTCCGACGGCCGACCCACCGAAGTGCTCGGCGTCTATCCCCAGGGATTCAAGGAGATCTACCGCGTCACCACCCAGGACGGGGCGTCGACCCTGGCCTCCGGCGACCACCTCTGGTCGGTCTACACCCGGGACGACCGCCGGCGCGGTAAGTCGGCCCGCGTGCTTCAGACGAAGGAGATGATCGGCAACCTGCGCGCTGCGCACCACCATCGCTACGAGTTGCCGATGCTGAGCGCCCCCGTGGAATTCGCCGACACACCCGTCCCGCTTGATCCCTACGCACTCGGGTTGCTGCTCGGCGACGGGTGCCTCACCTGCCCGACGACCCCCAGCTTCTCGACCGAGGACCCCGAGCTCGCCGAGGCGTTGCGGGCCACGCCGGGTGAGGTCATCACGGTCGAGAACCCGGTGACGGGGGCGCTGCGTCGCCTGGGGTTGGCGGGGTCGCACTCCGACACGAAGTTCGTCCCCGGGGACTATCTCCTCAACTCCGCCGCGGTACGCCTGAGCGTTCTGCAGGGGCTGCTGGACTCCGACGGTGGAGCGGTCACCGAACGGGACCGCACCTGCCGGATCCAGTTCACGACCGTGTCGGATCGATTGCGCGATGACGTCGTCTTTCTGGTGCAGTCACTCGGCGGGGTGGTCTATCACCGGAGCCGACCCGCGTCGGGACGCAAACCCGGCCCGGCCGGGGGACGCGACGTGCATCACCGGTGTGACGCCCACATCCTCGACATCCGCCTGCCGGAGGGGCTCGCGCCCTTCCGGCTGGCCCGCAAGGCGGCCAAGTACGAGGCCACCGGCGGCGGTCGACCGATGCGGTACATCGACCGGATCGAGCCCGAAGGTACCGGGGAGGCCGTGTGCATCCAGGTCGCGGCGGCGGACTCCCTCTACGTGACCGAGGACATGTTGCTGACGCACAACACCCTCAATGACGCGTTCATCATCCTCGACGAGGCGCAGAACACCACGCCGGAGCAGATGAAGATGTTCCTGACCCGGTTGGGGTTCGGTTCCAAGATCGTCGTCACCGGCGACACCACCCAGGTGGACCTGCCCGGCGGCGCCCGCTCCGGCCTGCGGGCGGCCGTGGAGATCCTCGACGGTATCGACGACATCCATGTCGCCGAGCTGACCAGCGCCGACGTGGTGCGCCACCGGCTGGTCTCGGAGATCGTCGACGCCTACGAGCGCGCCCAGGACGGCGGGGGTCAGCCGGTGAACCGGGCCGCGCGCCGCGCCGGCGGGCGGTCGCAGAAGTGACGGGCCCCGCATGAGCATCGAGGTGTCCAACGAGTCGGGTGTCGACGTCTCCGAGGAGGAGTTGATCAGCGTCGCCCGCTTCGTGATCGCGGCGATGAAGGTCAACCCGGCCGCCGAGCTGTCGATGGTGCTGCTCGACACCGCCGCCATGGCCGATCTGCACATGCGCTGGATGGATCTGCCCGGGCCCACCGACGTGATGAGCTTCCCGATGGACGAGCTGGAACCCGGGGGCCGTCCGGACGCGCCCGAACCGGGCCCCTCGGTGCTCGGCGACATCGTGCTGTGCCCGCAGTTCGCCGCCGATCAGGCCAAGGCCGCGGGGCATCCGCTGGAACACGAGCTGGCGCTGCTGACCGTGCACGGTGTGCTGCACCTGCTGGGCTACGACCACGCCGAGCCCGACGAGGAGAAGGAGATGTTCGGGCTGCAGCGCCGGTTGCTCGAGGACTGGTACGCCGACCAGGCCGAGCTGTACCGCCGGAATCGGCAGAACGAGAAGGACCGTCGGCTGCTCGACAAGTCGCGCTACTTCGATGAATCGTGATCAGCGACGAATACGTGATCAGCGGCGAATACGTGATCAGCGACGAATTGTGAGTAGCGACGAATCGTGAGTGGAGTGGCGCCGCTGTTGGGCGCGATCGCGTTGGTGGCTCTGGGTGGGCTGTTCGCGGCCATCGACGCCGCGGTGAGCACGGTGTCGATGGCACGCATCGAGGAGATGGTGCGCGACGAGCGGCCCGGCGCGGTGCGGCTGGCCCAGATCGTCAACGAACGACCCCGCTACATCAACCTGGTGGTGCTGCTGCGCATCGCCTGCGAGACCACCGCCACAGTGCTGCTGGTCGCCTACCTCGGCGGGCACCTCGGGCTGCGCTGGGGCCTGGTGGCCGCGGCCGGGACCATGATCGTGGTCAGTTTCGTGGCGATCGGGGTCGGGCCCCGCACCGTCGGCAGGCAGAACGCCTACACCATCGCGCTGGCCTCGGCGCTGCCACTGCACACGATCTCGATCCTGCTCACCCCGGTCAGCCGGCTGCTGGTGCTGCTGGGCAACGCCCTGACCCCGGGCCGCGGGTTCCGCAACGGTCCCTTCGCCTCGGAGATCGAGCTGCGCGAGGTCGTCGACCTGGCCCAGCAGCGCGGCGTGGTGGCCGACGACGAGCGCCGCATGATCCAGTCGGTGTTCGAGCTCGGCGACACCCCGGCGCGTGAGGTGATGGTGCCGCGCACCGAGATGGTCTGGATCGAGTCGGACAAGAACGCCGGCCAGGCCACGTCGCTGGCGGTGCGCAGCGGGCACTCCCGGATTCCGGTCGTCGGCGAGAACGTCGACGACATCGTCGGCGTGGTGTACCTGAAGGACCTGGTGGGCCAGACCTATTACTCCACCACGGGCGGCCGCGACGTCACGGTGTCCCAACTGATGCGCCCGGCGGTGTTCGTCCCGGACTCCAAGCCGCTGGACGAGCTGCTGAGCGACATGCAGCGCAGCCGCAACCACATGGCGTTGCTGGTCGACGAGTACGGGGCCATCGCCGGCCTGGTCACCATCGAGGACGTGCTCGAGGAGATCGTCGGCGAGATCGCCGACGAGTACGACGTCGACGAGGTCGCCCCGGTGGAGGAGCTGGGCGACCACCGGTACCGGGTGTCCTCCCGGCTGTCCATCGAGGATGTCGGCGAGCTCTACGACGTCGAATTCGACGACGACCTCGACGTCGACACCGTCGGGGGGCTGCTGGCGCTCGAGCTCGGCCGCGTCCCGCTGCCCGGCGCCGAGATCGTCTCGCACGGCCTGCGGCTGCGCGCCGAGGGCGGGCATGATCAACGTGGCCGGGTCCGGGTCGGGACCGTGCTGGTCAGCCCCGTCGAACCGGTCGCCGACGAGGAACCCCGGGAGGACCGCAAGCGCGACCAGCGACGACGAGACGACAGGAAGCGCGACGAGAAGAAGCGCGACGACGAGAAGGGGACGGCCGACCGGGATGACTGAACCACTCGACGCCGAGGACGCCAAGCTGGTGGTGCTGGCCCGCGGATCCATGGCGCGGGCCGAGAGCGGCAGCGGCGCGGCCGTGCGCGACCTCGATGGGCGCACCTACGCCGCGGCACCGGTGGGGCTGACCGCGCTGACCCTGACCGCGCTGCAGGCCGCCGTGGCCGCCGCGGTCTCCAGCGGCGCGACCGGGTTCGAGGCCGCCGTGCTGGTCGGCGGGTCCGCCGACGATGCCGGCGTGGCCGCCGTGCGCGAACTGTCGTCGGGGGCGGCCGTCATCGTCACCGACCGGTCGGGGACGCCACGGTGAGCGACGCCACGGCGAGCGCAGCGGACACGGCGAGCGAATTCCGGTCGGGCTTCGTCTGCTTCGTCGGGCGCCCCAACACCGGCAAGTCGACGCTGACCAACGCGCTGGTGGGCGCCAAGGTGGCGATCACCTCCAACCGGCCCCAGACCACCCGGCACACCATCCGCGGGATCGTGCACCGCGAGGACTTCCAGATCATCCTGGTCGACACCCCGGGGCTGCACCGTCCGCGCACGCTGCTGGGCGAGCGGCTCAACGACCTGGTCAAGAGCACCTACGCCGAGGTCGACATCATCGGGCTGTGCATCCCCGCCGACGAGGCCATCGGACCCGGGGACCGGTGGATCTACCAGCAGATCCGCGACGTCGCCCCCAGGACCACGCTGTTCGTGATCGTCACCAAGACCGACAAGGTCTCCCGCGAGCGGGTCGCCGCGCAGCTGGTGGCCGTCGAGGCCGAGTTCGGTGCGCACGCCACCGAGATCGTGCCGGTCTCGGCGACCGCCGGGGAGCAGATCGACGTGCTGACCGGGCTGCTGGCCGCACAGCTGCCGCCGGGCCCGGCGTTCTACCCCGACGGCGAGCTCACCGACGAGCCCGAAGAGGTTCTGATGGCCGAGCTGATCCGCGAGGCCGCCCTGGAGGGGGTGCGCGACGAGCTGCCGCATTCGCTGGCGGTGGTCATCGAGGAGGTGGAGCCCCGCGAGGGGCAGGACCTCATCGACGTGCACGCGGTGTTGTTCGTCGAGCGCGACAGCCAGAAGGGGATCGTGATCGGCAAGGGTGGGGCCCGGCTGCGCGAGGTGGGCACCGCGGCGCGCACTCAGATCGAGAAGCTGCTGGGCACCAAGGTGTACCTGGATCTGCGGGTCAAGGTCGCCAAGAATTGGCAGCGCGACCCCAAGCAGCTCGGGCGCCTGGGGTTCTGAGGGCCCTGAGGGTTCTGCGGGCGGGCGGACCCGCCCGCCGTGACATCGCCGGTGATGTCACTTCCGGGGATGCGATGTCGACACCCGGCGGCGGCGCCGGAGTCGGGACAACACGCCGGCGAAAGTGATATCGCCGGTGATGTCACTTCCGGGGATGCGATGTCGACACCCGGTGGCGGCGCCGGAGTCGGGACAACACGCCGGCGAAAGTGATATCGCCGGTGATATCACCCGGTCGGGGCGACCGCCGCTACGGCGTCCAGCCCGGGACCTGGCCGAACTGCCGCTCGGGGGCCATCACCGGCGCGGCGGTGTCGCCCTTGCCGTACACGGCCACCACCACGCTGCGGTCGGGGAAGTGGTTCTCCGACCACACCCCGATGTCGATGTTGGAGCAGTCCGACATGATGCCGTAGTAGTCCGGCCGGTAGTACCACAGCTTGAGCACGTCGAGGTTGTTGATCGCCAGCGCCGGGTTGATCGCCGTGGTCTCGGCGACCGCACCGGCATACCCCGCGTTGCGTGCCCGGTCGGCCACCGTGGACCCGTCGGAGCCGACGTCGCCGTTCAGGGCCGGGTTGTTCAGCACGTCGTTGGTGTGCCACTGGGCAGCCAGCCGCAGCTTGGGGTTGACCTTGATCTCGGTGGAGCAGCCGGCCTTCTGCTGGATGGTGTACACGTTGGCCACCACCCCGTCGTTGAGTCGCCGGTTGTCGGCCGCCGCCGTTGGACTCGCCAGCAGCGCGCCCACGCTGCCCGCCGCGGCGATCACCGCCACGGCCGCTTGCCGTTTCACCATGGCTAGGGAGCCTACTTCAGTCCACGCGGGCCGTGTGCAGCTATCGCTCACTCCGGCCGGCGCTCCCACCAGGGCTCGGGTTCGTGGGCGCTCCACCCGGCGGTGGCCTCCAACTCCGCGGCCAGCGACACCAGCAGCGGCTCGCTGTTGGCCGGGCCCATCAGCTGCACCCCGATCGGCAGCCCCTCGGAGGTGAATCCCGCCGGCACGTTGATCGAGGGCCAGCCCAGCACGTTCCACGGCCAGCAGCCCGGGCAGGCGGCGATCATCTTCCGGTCGGTGGCGTTGGCCCCGAGCCCGTCGAAGGCGGTCACCCGCGGCGGGGGCTGGGCGGTGGTCGGCGCCAGGAAGACGTCGACCGCCGAGAACACCGATCCGATCCGGCGCTGCAGCGCCGCCTCGCGGGCGCGGGCGCGGCCGAGCACCCGCTGCGACAACGCCCGTCCCATCAGCATGTTCGCCGTCGTACGCCGGTCCAGGTCGACCGCCCCGCCGACCCGGTCGGCCCAGTCCAGCAGCCCGGCCGTCGAGCGGGACAGGAAATTCCACGACAACGACACCCCGTAGTCGGGGTTGCCCTCGAGCACGGTGTGCCCCAGCCCGCGCAACCGATCGGCCACCCCGTGCAGGGCGGCCTCGATCTCGGGATGCAGGGTGGCGCGCATCCCGGTGAACGGGAAGCGGGTCGAGACCGCCACCCGCAGCGAGCCGGCGGCCATCCCGACGTGGTCGGACACCGACACCGGCGGAGGCCTGTGCCGATCGCCGTCGACGTTGCCCGAGACCGCGTCGAGCACCAGGGCGGCGTCGGCGACGGTGCGGGCCAGCACCCCGTTGACGGTGATGCCGTTGAACGCCTCCGGCAACGGCCACGTCGAGATCCGACCCCGCTGCGGCTTGATGCCCACGAGGTTGGTCCAGGCCGCCGGGATCCGGACGCTGCCGGCACCGTCGGAGCCGATCGCGGCGGCCACCAGGCCCGCCGCCACCGCCGCGGCGCTGCCGCCCGACGAGCCGCCCGGGGTGTGCTCGCGGCTCCACGGGTTGCGGGTGTGCCCGAAGCCGGGTCCGCTGGTGAACGGCCACTGGCCGAACTCGCAGGTGTTGGTCTTGCCGACGATCACCGCGCCGGCCGCGCGCAGCCGGCGCACCACCTCGGCGTCGGAAGTCGCCGGATTGACCCACCCGTGGGTGCCGAAAGCGGTTGGTACACCGGCGATGTCGACGTCGTCCTTGACCGCGATCGGCACGCCCAGCAGCGGCGAACGGTCCCCGGCGCCGCGGCGGCGGTCGGCCTCGGCGGCCTCGGCGGTCGCCGAGGCGTCCAGCACCACCCGGAACGCGTTGAGGCTGGGCTGACTCTCGGCGATCGCCCGCAGCGCCCGGCGGGTCAGTTCCTGCGACGTCACGCTCCCACTGGCCATGCGGTAGAGCTGGTCGGTCAGCGTGGGAAAACGGGAGGAACGCGATGTAACCATCACCATCCGACAGTAGCCGCGCGCGTTGCAGCAAACTTGGCCCAATCCCGTGGGCCGATCCGGGTCTTAACCCCAACGGGGGAGGTTTATCCCTCTTGGTGGAGCAGTCACAGGCGCCGTGACCTCGCTAATGTTTCCGCCCATGCCGCCCTGCAACGATGCCTGCCTCCTTGTTCCGGGCGGTTGTGCGGCGATGCTAGCAGCGCTTCGAGCAACCCCACGGCGGGTCGGGGTGGACGCGTCGGCCACCCCGGCGGTGCAGTCGTGGTGACCACCCAGCTCCGGGTCACCGGGCCGCTGCGGACGTTGGGCGGGTTCTTCGCGATGGCGCTGGACACGGGCGTGCTGATGTTCCGGCCGCCGTTCGCCTGGCGCGAATACGTGATCCAGACCTGGTTCGTCGCGCGGGTGTCGGTGCTGCCCGCGCTGATGCTCACCATGCCGTACTCGGTCCTGCTGGTGTTCACCTTCAACGTGCTGCTCAACGAGTTCGGGGCGGCCGACTTCTCGGGCACCGGCGCCGCGATCGGCACCGTCAACCAGATCGGGCCGATCGTCACGGTGCTCGTGGTCTCCGGGGCCGGGGCCACGGCGATGTGCGCCGACCTGGGCGCGCGCACCATCCGCGACGAACTCGACGCGCTGCGGGTGATGGGCATCAATCCCGTGCAGTCGCTGGTGGTTCCGCGGGTGCTCGCGGCCACCACGGTCTCGCTGTCGCTGGCGGCGACGGTCATCATCGTCGGCCTGGCCGGAGCCTTCTTCTTCTGCGTGTTCATCCAGGACGTCGCCGCCGGGGCCTTCGTCTCCGGGCTGACCCTGCTGACCGGCGTGGGAGATGTGATCGTCTCACTGGTCAAGGCCGCGCTGTTCGGCCTGGCCGCCGGGCTGATCGCCTGCTACAAGGGCATCTCGGTGGGCGGCGGCCCGGCCGGGGTGGGCAATGCCGTCAACGAGACGGTGGTCTTCACGTTCATGGTGCTGTTCGCCATCAACGTGATCGTCACCGCCGTCGGTATCCAGTTCACGGTGTCGTGAGGCCAACCATGCCGTCACCGCGGGGGTTGCTCAGGGGGTCACCGTGAGCGCCGCCGCGCCGAGCGGGGCCTTCGGCCGCCTGCAGCGGGCCGCCGCGGACTTCGCCGCCGCCTGGAACCGGCTGGGCGCCCAGACCCGCTTCTACGCCCAGACGCTGGCGGCCATCCCCGACGCCGTCGTGCACTACCGCACCGAGGTGCTGCGCCTCATCGCCCAGATGGGGCTGGGCACCGGCGCGCTCGCGGTGGTCGGCGGTACGGTGGCCATCGTCGGGTTCCTGACCATGACCACCGGGGCGCTGGTGGCCGTGCAGGGCTACAACCAGCTGGCCTCGGTGGGCTTCGAGGCACTGACCGGGTTCGCGTCGGCGTTCTTCAACGTGCGGCTGATCGTTCCCGGCACCACCTCGGTGGCGTTGTCGGCGACCATCGGGGCGGCGGCCACCGCGCAGCTGGGCGCCATGCGCATCAACGAGGAGATCGACGCGCTGGAGGTCATCGGGATCCGCAGCGTGACCTACCTGGCGGCCACCCGGGTGCTCTCCGGTGTCGTGGTGGTCATCCCGCTGTACTGCATCGCGGTGATGATGGCGTTCCTGGCCGCCCGCTTCGGCACCACCGCCATCTACGGGCAGGGCTCCGGGGTCTACGACCACTACTTCAACACCTTCCTGAGCCCCACGGACCTGATCTGGTCGTTCTTCCAATCGCTGGCCATGACGGTGGTGATCATGCTGGTGCACACCTTCTACGGGTTCACCGCCTCGGGTGGGCCCGCCGGCGTCGGGGAGGCCGTCGGGCGGGCGGTGCGCACGTCGATGGTGGTGGCCGCGGTGGAAATCGTGATGATCTCGCTGGCCGTGTACGGCCAGACCGGCAACTTCAACCTGGCGGGCTGACATGGAACCCCGGCCCGGCGCACAGCGCATCGCCAACGCGTGGTGGACCGCGATCCTGCTCGCGGTGGTCGTGACGTTCGTGGCCGTCACCGGCGCCGTCTTCGCCGGCACCTTCCGCTCCGTGGTGCCGGTGACGCTCACCGCCGAGCGGTCCGGTCTGGTCATGGCCACCAACGCGAAGGTCAAGATGCGCGGGGTCGAGGTCGGCCGGGTCAAGGACATCCGCGGGGGCGGCGGGCGGGCCGAACTGCGGCTGGACATCTATCCCGACCAGATCCGGTTCATTCCGGCCAACGTGGGGGCCCGGATCCAGTCCACCACCGCCTTCGGTGCCAAGTTCGTCGACCTGGTCTATCCGGCCGACCCGGCACCGCAGCCGCTGGCCGCCGGTGCCGTGCTGCGTTCGGACAACGTCAGCACCGAGGTCAACACCGTCTTCGAGAACATCTCCGATCTGCTCGCGGTGGTCGACCCGGCCAAGCTCAACGCCGTGCTGACCGCGATCGCCGAGGGCGTGCGGGGACAGGGGCAGCGCATCGGCCAGGCCACCACCGACCTCAACCAGGTGCTGGCGGCGCTCAACGCGCGCAGCGACACCATCCGCGCGGACTGGCAGTCCTTCCGGCGCCTGAACGACACCTACGCCGCCGCGGCCGCCGACATCGTGACCGTCCTCGACGGCGCCGCCACCACCAGCACCACCGTGGTCGACCATGCGGTTCAGCTCAACGCGTTGCTGCTCAACGCGATCGGACTGGCCGGCGCGGGAACCGAGCTGCTGACCAGCAGTGCGCCGAGCCTGGTGGGCCTGATCAACGCGCTGGCTCCCACCACCGCGCTGTTGGAGCAGTACAGCCCGACCTACACCTGCTGGCTGCAGGGCACCACCTGGTATCTGGAGAACGGCGGGTATGACGCCTGGGGCGGAATCGACGGGCGCACCGTGCAACTCGACGTCGGCCTGCTGCCCGGCAACGACGCCTATCGCTTCCCGGACCACCTTCCCGTCGTCGCGGCCAGGGGCGGGCCCGGCGGCGCGCCCGGCTGCGGGTCGCTGCCCGACGCGTCGCAGAACTTCCCGGTGCGCCAGCTGATCACCAACACCGGCTTCGGCACCGGCCTGGACATCCGGCCCAACCCGGGCATCGGGCATCCGTGCTGGGGCAACTTCTTCCCGGTCACGCGGGGGATCCCGCAGCCCCCGAGCATCCGTCAGTGCCTGCCCGGCCCGGCGCCCGGGCCGATCCCGTACCCGGGGGCCCCGCCCTACGGTGCGCCGCTCTACGGCCCCGGCGGGGTCCCCCTGTGGCCGGGGGTGCCCGCGGCCCCGCCGACCGGACAGGAGACGCCGTGAAGGACGACTTCCGGGGGGCGGCCCGGCGGCTGGCCGTCTTCTTGACGGTGTGCGCCCTGGGCACCTTCGCGCTGCTGGCGATCTTCGCCGAGTTCCGCTTCGGCGGCGGCAGGAGCTACGCCGCGGAGTTCACCAACGTGTCGGGGCTGAAGAACGGTGACATGGTGCGCATCGCCGGGGTGGAGGTCGGCCAGGTCGAAGCGATCTCCTTCAACGCCGATGCCACGGTGAGGGTCTCGTTCACCACCGACGACTCGGTGACGCTGACCGGCGGGTCGCGCGCGGTCATCCGCTACGACAACGTCATCGGTGGCCGCTACCTGGCGCTGGAGGAGGGCGCCGGCGGGGCCGGCCCGCTGCGGCCGGGCGCCACCATCCCGGTGACCCGCACCCAACCCGCGCTGGACCTGGACTCGGTGATCGGCGGATTCAAACCCCTGTTCCGGGCCCTGGATCCCGAGCAGGTCAACCAGCTCAGCGGCCAGCTGATCGCCGCCCTGGAGGGCCAGGGCCCCACCATCGCCGGGTTTCTCAGCCAGGCCGCGGCGGTGACCACCACGCTGGCCGACCGCGACCGGCTCATCGGCGAGGTGGTCGACAACCTCAATGTGGTGCTGGGCTCACTGGGCGGGCAGTCCGACCGGCTCGACAAGGCCGTGGTGTCGCTGTCGGAACTGGTTGCGGGCCTGGCCGCCCGTAAGACCGACATCACCAACGCCGTGGCCTACACCGACGCCGCGGCCGCCTCGGTCGCCGACCTGCTCGCCCAGGCGCGCGAACCCTTCACCGCAGTGGTGCACGAGACCGACCGCACCGCCGCGATCGCGGTGGCCGACAGCGACTACCTGGACAACCTGCTGGCCACGCTGCCCGACAAGTACCGCGCGCTCAACCGGCAGGGCATCTACGGCGACTTCTTCAGCTTCTACCTCTGCGATGTGGTCCTGAAGCTCAACGGCAAGGGGGGACAGCCGGTGTTCGTCAAGGTCGCCGGCCAGGACACGGGCAGGTGCGCTCCGCGATGAAATCCTTCGCCGAACGCAACCCGGCCGTGCTCGGCGCCGTCGGGGCCGGGCTGGTCTCGGTCGTCGTCATCGGGGCGCTGCAGTACCAGAATCTACCCCTGGTCAACCAGAACCATTCCTACACTGCCTATTTCGCCGACGCAGGCGGATTGTTCACCGGTGCCGGCGTGGAGGTGTCGGGCTATCCCGCCGGGAAGGTGTCGTCCATCGTCCTGGACGGGGCGCAGGTACTGGTGACCTTCACCGTCGACGACGACATCCACCTCGGCCGGTCCACCGAGGCCGCGATCAAGACCAAGAGCCTGCTGGGCACCAAGGTCCTCGACGTCACCCCCCGCGGCGGCGGAGCGCTTACCGGCACGATCCCGCTGAGCCGCACCACCTCTCCGTACCAGCTGCCCGACGCTCTGGGTGACCTTGCCGACACCATCAGCGGGTTGGACACCGACCAGCTGTCGCAGTCGCTGGCCGTGGTCTCGCAGACCTTCGCCGACACCCCCGAGGCGCTGCGCGGCGCCGTCGACGGGGTCGCACGCTTCGCCGACACCCTCAACCGCCGCGACGCCCGGTTGCGCACCCTGCTCGACAACGCCGCACGGGCGACCACGGTGCTGGCCGGCCGCAGCGACGCGATCGTGCGCCTGGTGCACGACACGAATGCGTTACTGGCGCAGCTCAAGTCCCAGAGCGACGCCGTCGATCGGATCTGGGACCACCTGACGGCGCTGTCGGACCGGCTGGCCGAGTTCATCGACGACAACCGTGCACAGCTGCGCCCGGCGCTGGACAAGCTCAACGGCGTGCTGACCATCGTCGACGGCCACCGTGACCAACTCAAGGAGTCGGTGAAACTGCTCAACAGCTACGCCATGTCGCTGGGCGAATCCCTCTCGTCGGGACCGTTTTTCAAGGCCTATGTCAGCAACCTGCTACCCGGCCAGTTCGTGCAGCCGTTCGTGGAGGCGGCGTTCTCCGACCTGGGCCTGGACCCGAGTGTGCTGCTGCCCTCGCAGCTGAGCGACCCGCAGACCGGCCAGCCCGCGACACCGCCGCTGCCGCTGCCGTTCCCACGCACCGGCCAGGGCGGCCCGCCGGCGACCGATCTGCCGGCCGCCATCACCGGTCACCCCGGCGACCCGCGCTATCCCTACCGGCCTCCGTTGCCGGCGCCACCACCCGGCGGGCCGGCGCCCGGACCGCCGGCAGGTCCCGAACCGGGTGCCGGGCCGGTGCCCACCCCGGCCCCGTCGCCGGTGTACGTGCCCGCACCCGACGAGGTGGCACCGTGACCGCGGTGCTGCGGCGTGGCCGGGCGGTGCTGGCCGGGCTGCTGGTCGTGCTGGTGGCCGGCGCCGCGGTGACCGTGGCGCGCCACTGCGAGCACGTCGGGAAGACCTGGCTGGTGGCCTATTTCGACAACAGCAACCTGCTGTTCGCCGGTGACGACGTCCGCATCCTGGGTGTGCCGGTGGGCCGTGTGGAGACGATCGAGCCGGAGCCCACCCGGGCACGGGTGACATTCTGGGTTGACGAGGACCACCCGATCCCCGAGGACGTCAAGGCGGTGATCCTGTCCCCGCAGCTGGTCACCGGTCGGGCCATCCAGCTCACCCCGGCCTATCGTGGCGGACCCAGGCTGCGCAGCGGCGCCGTGCTCGGCCGGGACCGCACCGCGGTGCCGGTGGAATGGGACGACGTGCGCGTGCAGCTGCAGCGCGTCACCGCGCTGCTGGCGCCCACCGAGCCCGGCGGGCTCAGCACCCTGGGCGGGTTCGTCGACACCGCCGCGGACAACCTGCGCGGCCGGGGTTCGGCCATCCGGGACGCGGTCGTCAAACTCTCCCAGACACTCTCGGCGCTCGGCGAGCACAGCGACGACATCTTCACCACGTTCACCAACCTCTCGACGCTGGTCTCGGCGCTGCGCGACAGCGCCGACATTCTCGAACAGCTCAACCGCAACATGGCGACGGTGACCGGCCTGATCGCCGACGACCCGCACAAGGTGGGCCGCGCGGTGCGCGGGCTCAACAGCGTGGTCTCCGATGTGCGCGACTTCGTCGCGGACAACCACGAGGCGGTGGGGACGGCCACCGACACCCTCGGCTCGATCAGCGCCGCCCTGGTCGACAGCCTCGATGACCTCAAGCAGACCCTGCACATCGCCCCGACCGCGGTCGCCAATTTCTACAACATCTACGAACCGGCCAACGGCGCGCTGACCGGTGCGCTGGCGGTCAACAACTTCGCCAACCCGCTGGGCTTCATCTGCGGCGCGATCCAGGCGGCCTCGCGGCTCGGCGGCGAACGGGCCGCCAAGCTGTGCGTGCAGTATCTCGCGCCGATCGTGAAGAACCGGCAGTTCAACTTCCCCCCGCTGGGGGAGAACCTGCTCGTCGGCGCCCAGGCCCGCCCCAACGAGGTGACCTACAGCGAGGACTGGATGCGCCCCGACCACATTCCGGACCCGGTTGCGGACCCGGTGCCCACCGACCCGTCGGCGGGGTTGTCGGGACTGCTCGTTCCGGCCGGGGGAGGCGGGCGGTGAGGCGCCGCGGCGTGTGGCGGCGGGCTTCGGCGGCCCTGGCGGCCCGGGCGGCGGTGCTCGGTCCGGTGGTCGCTGTCGTGCTCACCGTGGCCGCATCGGCCGCGGTGTCGGGCTGCAGTCAGTGGCGTGGGCTCAACACCCTGCCCATGCCCGGCACCCAGGGCGGCGGCCCGGGCTCCTTCGTCGTGCAGGCTCAGCTCCCCGACGTCAACAACATCCAGCCGAACTCGCGGGTCCGCGTCGACGACGTCGATGTCGGCACCGTCACCGGGATCGAACGCCAGGGCTGGCACGCGCTGGTGACCATGCGGCTCAACGGGGGCGTGGCGCTGCCCGCCAACGCCACCGCCGCGATCGGGCTCACCAGCCTGCTGGGGTCGCTGCACGTGGAGCTCGCACCACCGCGCGACGCCGCCCCGCGGGGCCGGCTGCACAACGGATCGCTGATCCCGTTGTCGCACGCCGGCGCCTTCCCCAGCACCGAGCAGACCCTGGCCGCGCTGTCGATGGTGCTCAACGGCGGCGGGCTCGGACAGATCCAGGACATCACCGAGGCCCTGAGCACCGCATTCCGTGGCCGGGAACAGGATCTGCGCGGGCTGATCGCCGGGCTGGACACGTTCACCCGCGACCTCGACGACCAGACCGGCGACATCATCGCCGCCACCGACAGCCTCAACACCCTGGTCGGCACCTTCGCCGCCCGGCAGCCGGTCCTCGACCGTGCACTGGCCACGGTGCCCGAGGCGCTGGCGGTGCTCGACGGGGAACGCGAGCACCTCGTCGAGGCGGCCGACCGGCTGGCCGCCTTCGCCGCGCTGTCGGCCGACACCGTCAACCAGTCCAGGGAGAACCTCGTCAAGGAGCTGACGGACCTGCGTCCGGTGTTGACGTCGCTGGCCGACGCCGGTCCGAGCATGACCCGCGCGCTGAGCCTCATCCCGACGTTCCCGTTCCCCAACGAGACCATCGAGACGTGGCAGCGCGGCGACTACGCCAACCTGACCGCGATCTTCGATCTCACCCTGAGCCGCCTGGACGCCGGACTGTTCACCGGGACCCGCTGGGAGGGCGATCTCACCGAACTGGAACTGCAGTGGGGCCGCACCGTCGGCCAGTACCCCAGCCCCTACACCAAGTCGAATCCCCTTGTGGTTCCCTACCGGTGGGATCAGGGGCCCTAGATGCGGCTGAACCGGAAGATGAAGATCCAGCTGGCCGTGTTCACGCTGATCGCCCTGGCCGCGATGTCGGTGATGACGCTGCACTTCATCAAGCTGCCCGCGATGTTGTTCGGCGTGGGGCGCTATCAGGTGACCGTCGAACTGCCCCGCACCGGCGGCCTCTACAGCGGGGGCAACGTCACCTACCGCGGCACCGAGGTCGGCCGGGTCGACGCGGTCGCGCTGACCGCCACCGGCGTGCGGGCGGTGCTGTCGCTGAAATCGGGCATCGACATTCCGTCGGACCTGCGTGCGGAGGTGCACAGCCAATCGGCGATCGGGGAGCAGTACGTCGCGCTGGTTCCGCGGGGGCCCGGCCCGCCGCTGCGCGACGGCGACGTGATCCCACTGGCCGAGACGTCGGTGCCCCCGGATGTCAACACGCTTCTCGCCGACGCCACCGCGGGGCTGCAGGCGATCCCGCGCGGCGATCTGAAGACGGTGATCGACGAGTCCTACACCGCCGTCGGCGGATTGGGGCCGGAACTGGCGCGCATCGTGGCCGGCTCCACCGACCTGGCGATCGACGCCCGGGAGAACCTCGACCCCCTGCTCGGACTGATCGACACGGCCCGGCCCGTGCTGGACTCACAGACCGACACCGCGGCGGCCATCGATTCCTGGGCGTCGAACCTGGCCACCGTCGCCGCCGACCTCAAGGAGAACGACGGCGCGGTGGCCGGGCTCATCGACCGGGGCGGGCCCGCCGCCGACCAGGTGCGGGCGCTGCTGGCGCGGGTCCGTCCCACGCTGCCGACGCTGCTGGCCAACCTGGTCAGCGTCAACGACGTCGCGGTCACCTACCGTGCCGACCTGGAGCAGTTGCTGGTGCTGTTCCCGCAGGTGATCTCGGCCGGGCAGGCCGGCATCATCGCCAACCGCGACACCAAGCAGGCCTACCGCGGCCAGTACCTGAGTTTCAACCTCAACCTGAACCTGCCCCCGCCGTGCACCACCGGGTTCCTGCCCGCGCAGCAGCAGCGCAACGCCGCGCTGGTCGACTACCCCGAGCGACCCCCCAACCTGTACTGCCGGGTGCCGCAGGACTCGCCGTTCAACGTGCGGGGGGCGCGCAACACCCCGTGCGAGACGGTGCCGGGCAAACGGGCGGCCACCGTCGCGATGTGTGAGAGCGAGCGGGGCTACGTGCCGCTCAACGACGGCTACAACTGGAAGGGCGACCCCAATGCGACCCTGACCGGTCAGCCCGTCCCTGAGCCGCCGCCCGGGCCGGCGGAGGGGCCCGCCCCGCCGTTGGCGATCGCCGACTACGACCCCGCCACCGGCAGTTACGTCGGCCCCGACGGCAGGCTGTACACCCAGGGCGACCTGGCGGCCGGCTCACCGGGCGGGGTCCCGGGGCCGAAGACCTGGCAGTCGATGCTGGTGCCGTCGGCGCCGTGAGGCGGCCACGCCCGGCGCGCATCCCCGGTGATGTCACCCGGTGGTGAGACACTGGTCCGATGCGGCTGTATCGGGACCGGGCGGTGGTGCTGCGCCAGCACAAGCTCGGCGAGGCCGACCGCATCGTCACCCTGCTGACCCGCGAGCACGGGCTGGTGCGTGCGGTGGCCAAGGGCGTGCGGCGCACCCGCAGCAAGTTCGGCGCCAAGCTGGAGCCGTTCGCGCACATCGACGTGCAGCTGCACGCCGGGCGCAACCTCGACATCGTCACCCAGGTGGTGTGCCTGGACGCGTTCGGCACCGACATCGTCCGCGACTACGGCCGCTACACCAGCGCCTGCGCGGTGCTGGAGACCGCCGAGCGCCTCGCCGGGGAGGAGCGGGTCCCGGTGCCCGCCCTGCACCGGCTGACCGTCGGCGCGCTGCGGGCGGTGGCCGACGGCACCCGCCCGCGGGAGCTGCTGCTCGACGCCTACCTGCTGCGGGCGATGGGCATCGCCGGCTGGGCGCCCGCGCTGACCGAGTGCGCGCGCTGCGCCGCTCCCGGCCCGCACCGGGCCTTCCACGTCGCGGCCGGGGGCAGCGTGTGCGTGCACTGCCGGCCGGCCGGGTCGAGCACCCCGCCGCAGGGGGTGCTCGACCTGATGGCCGCCCTGCACGACGGGGACTGGGAACACGCCGTGGCCGCCCCGGCGTCCCACCGCGGCCAGGCCAGCGGGCTGGTGGCCGCGCATCTGCAGTGGCACCTGGAGCGGCAGCTGCGCACTCTGCCTCTGGTTGAGCGCGCCCTGGTCGAGCGCACCCTGGTCGAGCGTGGACAGCGGGTCGATCGTGCGGTCGCCGAGCATCGCGTCTCGCTGGTCGGGCAGGATATGCCCCATGGCGACCAAGAAGCCGGGCAAAACGGCCTACCCCCAGCTGCCTCCAGCGCCTGACGACTACCCCTCGTTCCCCGACAAGTCGACGTGGCCGGTCATCTTCCCCGAGTTGCCGCCGCGGACCAACGGCCGGTTCTCCCGGCCGCCCCAGCACACCTCCAAGGCGGCGGCCCCGCAGATCCCCGCCGGCCAGGTGCCCCAGCACGTCGCCGTCGTCATGGACGGCAACGGCCGCTGGGCCACCCAGCGCGGGCTCGGGCGCACCGAGGGCCACAAGATGGGCGAGGCGGTGCTCATCGACATCACCTGCGGGGCCATCGAGCTCGGGATCAAGCACCTGACGGTGTACGCCTTCTCCACCGAGAACTGGAAGCGCAGCACCGAGGAGGTGCGCTTCCTGATGGGCTTCAACCGGGAGGTGGTGCGCCGGCGGCGGGAGAACCTCGACGCCATGGGGGTGCGGATGCGCTGGGTGGGCTCGCGCCCGCGGATGTGGCGCAGCGTCATCAAGGAGTTCGACATCGCCGAGCAGATGACCGTCGACAACGACGTCATCACCGTGAACTACTGCGTCAACTACGGCGGGCGCACCGAGATCGTGGAGGCGGCGCGGCAGCTGGCCGCCGAGGCCGTCGAGGGCAAGATCAACCCGGCCCGGATCACCGAGGCGGCCTTCGCCAAACACCTGCACCGCTCCGACATCCCCGACGTCGACCTGTTCATCCGGACCTCGGGGGAGCAGCGGGCGTCGAACTTCCTGTTGTGGCAGGCCGCCTACGCTGAGTACGTGTTCCAGGACAAGCTGTGGCCGGACTACGACCGGCGCGACCTGTGGGCCGCCTGCGAGGAGTACGTGTCGAGAAACCGTCGGTTCGGCAGGGCCTGATGCCGGCCGGGGAGTCGTTGCGGCGCCGGTTGTCCTCGGCGCTGGCCGAGGTGGCCACCGTCGTCGAGGAGGACGACGGTGCCCTGACCGTCAGCCACGAGGGCACGGTGGCCTCGCTGCGGGTGGTCGACATCGCCGACGACCTGGAGATGGTGTCGCTGACCCAGCCGCTGGCGTGGGATCTCGCACTGACCGCCAAGACCCGTGAGCGGGTCTCCGAGCTGGCCAGCGCCACCCTGCTGGGCACCGTCGCGCTGGTGGAGAAGTCGGTGCCGACCGCGGTCAACGGTGGGTCGCCGGCGTCGTCGACCCGCCGCTCGAAGGTCAAGAAGGTGGGGGATGTGTTGCTGCGCTATAACTTTCCCGGTGCCGGTCTGACCGACGAGGCGCTGCGGACGCTGATCCTGATGGTGCTCTCCGCCGGCGCCGACGTACGCCGGACGCTGGCCGGCTGACGGCGGCCGACGCCGATGGCCGACGATCGGGGTCCCGATTTCGGGGCGGGGCTGCGCCAGCGGATGCTGGTCACCTACCTGGTGATCCTGCTGGGCCTGTATCTGTTGGCCGTCGTCACCGCCCGCTGGGTGGACACCCCGCCGTCGCGGGCCCGCGGCGAGGAAGTGGCGGTGGCACTGTGCCTGGTCGGGCTGGGGCTGGCGATCCCGGTGCGCGGCCGGGTGCCCACCTGGCGCTACGGGCTCAGCGTCGTGTCGGCGGGTGCGGCGCCGATCGTGCCGCTGCTGTTCCACGACCGGATCGAGGGACAGGTGTGGTCGGTGGTCCCGCTGATGTTCATGGCGGTCCATCTGCGGACCTGGCACCGTCCGGCGGTGGCGCGGGCGGCGGCCGCGGTGATCGCCCTGGTCGCCGCGGCGGCGCTGGTGACCGGGCCGGCCCCGGTGCCGCGGCTGTGGCTGGTGCTCTACGTGGTGTCGATCCTGGGTGCCGCCGAGGTGTTCGGGGTGCTCAATTCGGCGCTGCTGGACGCCGCCCTGCGCGACCCGCTGACCAGGGTGTGGAACCGTGCGGGCATCGAACACCGGGCCGAGCGGACGGCGTCGCGGGCGCGGCGCAAGGGGGAGCCGCTGGCCGTGCTGGCCTTCGACGTCGACGACTTCAAGGGCGTCAACGACCGCGACGGCCACGCCGCCGGGGACCGGGTGCTGACCGGGCTGACCCGGCGCTGGGTGGCGCGGTTGCCCGAGTCGGCGATGATCGGCCGGGTCGGCGGGGACGAGTTCGTGGTGGCCGTGCCCGGCTACGACGAGGCGCGGGCGCGCCGGCTCGCCGAGGACCTGGTCGACGGACACACGGTGCGGGTGACCTACGGCGTGGCCGTCGGGTCGGCCGAGGGGGAGGGATTCCCCGCGCTGTTGGAGGCCGCGGACGCGGACCTCTACCGCGCCAAGCGCGAGCGCAAGAGCGGGTAGCCGCGAGCCGGTGCTCAGCCGCGGCAGCCCGCGCAGGTGCCGAAGATCTCGACGGTGTGGCTGACGTCGGTGAAGTCGTGTTCGGCGGCGACACCGGCGGCCCAGTCCTCGACCTCGGGGCCGGCAACCTCGACGGTGGCGCCGCAGTCGCGGCACACCAGGTGGTGATGGTGGTGCGCCGAGCAGCGCCGGTACAGCGACTCGCCGGTGTCGGTGCGCAGGGTGTCGACGAGCCCGGCCGCCGACATCGCCTGCAGGGTGCGGTAGACGGTGGTCAGGCCGATGGTGTCGCCGCGCTGGCGCAGCTGCTCGTGTAGTTCCTGCGCGGAGCGGAAATCCTCGACGGTGTCGAGCAGTTCGGTGATCGCCGCGCGCTGGCGGGTGGAGCGGGTGGCGGGTCTGGTCATCGGTGCTCCTCGGCGGCGTGGGCGACGGCGTCGAGCACGATGTGGGCCAGGTGGTGGTCGACGAGGCGGTAGAGCACCTCGCGGCCGGAGCGTTCCCCGGCGACCACCCCGGCGGCCTTGAGGATGCGCAGGTGCTGGCTGACCAGGGGTTGCGGGACGGCCAGCGCGTCGACGAGCTCGTGCACGCAGCGCTGGGATTCGCGCAGCTGCAGCACGATCGCGATGCGCAGCGGGGCGGCCAGGGCGCGCAGGATCTCCCCGGCCGAGTCGAGGATGTCGCGGGGCGGCATCTCGGGGAACGGCGCGTCACCGTGCTGGTGGTCGGGGCCGGGCTCCAGGCTGCCCTCGGTGGCGGTGGTCATGGGGTGTTTCCTTCGTATCGGTCTGCGCCCGCACTCGGGATATTATTGGAAACCGTTTTCAGTTGTCTTCCACTCTTACATGCACGATCACGCATGTCAAAGGGCCGCGCCGCGCCGCGCCCTACCC
>NZ_NVQF01000048.1 GCF_002592005.1 Mycolicibacterium palauense
CATTAGGCCGGCCGCGCGCGTGCACATTAGGCTCACCGAACGTGCCCGAATCCGTTCCGAGTGCCCGCACCGCCGTCGGTGCCGACGCCAACACCGACGCCAACAAGACTCCCGGTTCGGCCGCGCCGGGCGAATCCGGCGGCCCGGCCGCATCGGCGGCGCCGTCCAAACCGCACCGCTCCCGACCCGGCCGCAAGGGCCACGACCGGCTGCGCACCGTCCACGAGACCTCGGCCGGCGGGCTGGTCATCGATGGTCTCGACGGGCCGCGGGAGGAGCAGGTGGCCGCGCTGATCGGCCGGATCGACCGGCGGGGCCGGATGCTGTGGTCGCTACCCAAGGGGCATATCGAACAGGGCGAGACCGCCGAGCAGACCGCCATCCGTGAGGTCGCCGAGGAGACCGGCATCGAGGGCAAGGTGCTGGCCGCGCTCGGCAGCATCGACTACTGGTTCGTCACCGAGGGCCGCCGGGTGCACAAGACGGTGCACCACTACCTGCTGCGGTTCTCCGGCGGCGAGCTCAGCGACGACGACGTCGAGGTCTCCGAGGTGGCCTGGGTTCCCCTGCACGAGCTGCCGGCGCGGCTGGCCTACGCCGACGAACGCCGGCTCGCCCAGGTCGCCGGGGAGCTGATCCACATGCTGCAGACCCATGGGCCGGCGGCCCTGCCCCCGTTGCCGCCCAGCTCGCCGCGCCGGCGTCCCCAGACGCACTCGCACACCCGCAACCGCCGCCGTCCCGACGAGTCGTCCTCCGGCCGGACGAACGGCTGCGGGCCGGCGCCGTGACACCCGCGCGGCGAGGGGGGCGGCAACGACGGCCCCCGCTGCCCCGCATCGTGGGGGTGCTGGCACTGCTGGCCGCGGTCCTGCTGCCCGGCGTGATACCGCAGGCCGCCGCCGGCGAACCCGGCTCCACCCAGTTCCTCTCGGTGCGCATCGACAGCGTCAGCCCGGACGTCATCACCACCGCCAGCGACCCCGTCGTCACCGTCACCGGCACGGTCGCCAACGTCGGGGACCGACCGGTCCGCGACATCGTCGCCCGGTTGGAGCACGCCCCGGCGGTCAGCTCCTCGGCCCAGCTGCGCACCGACCTCGGCGGGGAGAACTCCCAGTTCGAGCCGGTGGCCGAGTTCATCAACGTCGCCGGTGAGCTGCAGCGCGGCCAGCAGGCCGACTTCCGGTTCTCCTACCCGTTGCGCTCACTGTCGGACCCCGCGCTGGGCCTCGACACCCCCGGGGTCTATCCGCTGCTGGTCAACATCAACGGCACACCGGACTACGGCGCGCCCGCGCGCCTGGACGACGCGCGGTTCCTGCTGCCGGTCCTGGGCCTGCCGCCCCGCGCCGGCAGCACCGGGGACGCCGGCGGCGGGGCACCCGGCGCCGCGCCCGGGGGCTCGTCAGGGGATTCCGTGAACGAGGTGGTCGCCCCCGACACCACCCGGCCGGTGCAGATCACCATGCTGTGGCCGCTGGCCGACAAGCCCCGGCTGGCGCCCGGGGTCCCCGGCGGCGTCACACCGGTGCGGCTGACCGACGACGTGCTCGCCACGTCGCTGGCCGACGGCGGCCGTCTCGACACCCTGCTCGACGCCGTCGAGTTCATCACCGGCCCGACAGTCGACCCCGGCGGGGAGGTGGCCCGGTCACTGTGCCTGGCGGTCGACCCCGACCTCCTGGTCACGGTCAACGCGATGACCGGCGGTTACGTCGTCACCGACGGGGCGGCGGGGCCGACCGCGCCCAGCCACCCGGGCATCGGGCAGGCCGCCGCGGTGGCCTGGCTGGACCGGCTCCGCACGCTGGCCTCGCAGATGTGCGTGACGACCACCCCCTACGCCCAGGCCAGCCTGGACGCGGTGGCCCGGGTCGGCGACCCGGGCCTCAGCGCGTTCGCCACCCGGGGGTCGGCGGATCTGGCCGACCAGATCCTGGGCGTGCGCACCACCCGCGGAGCGACCCTGCTCGGCGACGGCCCCCTGACCCCGGCCGTGGTCGATCTGCTCGACGCCCAGGGCCCGACGGTGGCCGTCGCCGCGGCCGACTGTGCCGCGGCCGATTCCGGAACCGGGCTGGCGGCTACCGCCGACCTGACCCCGCAGCGGGTCTCGCCGCAGGTGGTCACCGCGCCGTTCGACCCGACCGTCGGTGCGGCGCTGGCCGCGGCCGGAACCGCTCCCGCCGCGCCGTCCTACCTCGACGAGTCGCTGACGATCCCGCTGCGCCACGACTCGCTGACGGCCCGGCGCCAGGATGCGCTCGGTTCGCTCCTGTGGCGCGGCCTGAGCCCGGACACCGTGCCCCGCGCCCAGATCCTGATGCCGCCCACCACCTGGAATCTGCGCCCCGAGGACGCCCAGGCGCTGCTGTCGGCGCTGGCGATGACCATCCGCTCCGGTCTGGCCGTGCCGCGGCCGCTGAGCGCGGTGATCGCCGACTCCCGGGCCCAGGCCCCGGCCCAGGCCCAGCCCCCGGTTCTCGGCGGGCCCGTCCCGCCCGGGCGCGGACGGTTCAGCGACGACGTGGTCAACACGATCTCCGGCCAGGTCGGCCGCCTGTGGGGGCTGACCGCGGCGCTGACCACCAACCCACAGACCGGGCTGACGGGCCAGGCCTACACCGCCCCACTGCGCGAGGACATGCTGCGCGCGTTGAGCCAGGCCGAACCGGCCGACATCCGTAACGACCTGGCGGCCCGGCGCCTCGGCGCGGTGGGCGCGACGATCGACGATCTGTTCAACGCCGTGACGATCGTCAACCCCGGGGGCTCCTACACGCTGGCCACCGAGCGCAGCCCCCTGCCGCTGGCCCTGCGCAACGACCTGGCGGTGCCCATCCGCGTCCGGTTGCAGGTCGACGCGCCGCCGGGGATGACCGTCACCGATATCGGTGAACAGGAACTGCCGCCGGGCTTCCTGCCCGTGCGGGTGCCCATCGAGGTGCACTTCACCCAGCGGGTGGCCGTCGACGTCTCGCTGCGCACCCCCGACGGTCTGGCGCTGGGCGAGCCCGTACGCCTGTCGGTGCATTCCAACGCCTATGGCAAGGTGTTGTTCTTCATCACCCTGACCGCCGGAGCGGTGCTGGCGGTGCTGACCGGGCGACGGCTGTGGCATCGCTTCCGCGGCCAGCCCGACCGCGCCGACCTCGACCGGCCCCGAGCACACCGACCATGACCGCAGGACCTCCACCGCCCGGGACACCGACGCCGCGGGCCCACCCGGCCGACCGCCGACCGCCGCCGCGGGCGCAGCGGCCCGACCGCCCGTCGTCGGTGTGGGTGCGCCCGGGCGCCCGCACCCGGGCGGTGCGCGCCGAACTCACCGACGCCGCGGTGGTCTCACGCTCCTGGGGCATGGCGCTGGCGACGCTGGTCAGCCGGATCACCGGCTTCATCCGGATCGTGCTGTTGGCGGCGATCCTCGGCGCGGCGCTGTCCAGCGCGTTCACCGTCGCCAACCAGCTGCCCAACCTGATCGCCGCGCTGGTGCTGGAGGCCACCTTCACCGCGATCTTCGTGCCGGTGCTCGCCCGCGCCGAACGCGACGATGCCGACGGCGGCGCGGCGTTCGTGCGCAGGCTGGTCACCCTGGCCACCGCGCTGCTGCTGGCCACCACGGTGGTGTCGGTGGCCGCCGCACCGCTGCTGGTGCGGATGATGCTCGGCGGCGACCCCCAGGTCAACGAGACGCTGACCCGGGCGTTCGCCTACCTGTTGCTGCCGCAGGTGATCTTCTACGGCCTGTCGTCGGTGTTCATGGCGATCCTGAACAACCGCAACGTGTTCGGGCCGCCGGCGTGGGCGCCGGTGGTCAACAACGTGGTGGCCATCGCCACCCTGGGGCTCTATCTGATCGTCCCCGGGCCGCTGTCGGTGGATCCGGTGCAGATGGGCAACGCCAAACTGTTGGTGCTCGGTATCGGCACCACCCTCGGGGTGTTCGCCCAGACCGCGGTGCTGCTGGTGGCCATCCGCCGCGAACGGATCAGCCTGCGCCCGCTGTGGGGCATCGACGACCGGCTCAAGCGCTTCGGGGCGATGGCCGCCGCCATGGTGCTCTACGTCCTGATCAGCCAGGTGGGCCTGGTCGTCGGCAACCAGATCGCCAGTACCGCCGCCGCGTCGGGACCGGCGATCTACACCTACACCTGGCTGGTGCTGCAGCTGCCGTTCGGCATGATCGGGGTGACCGTGCTGACGGTGGTGATGCCGCGGCTGAGCCGCAACGCCGCCGCCGACGACCTCCCGGCGGTGCTGGCCGACCTGTCGCTGGCCACCCGGCTGACGATGATCACGCTGATCCCGATCGTGGCGTTCATGACCGTCGGCGGACCGGCCATCGGCACCGCCCTGTTCGCCTACGGCCGTTTCGGCGAGGTCGACGCCAACTATCTGGGCATCTCGATCGCCCTGTCGTCGTTCACGCTCATCCCCTACGCACTCGTGCTGCTGCAGCTGCGGGTGTTCTACGCCCGCGAACAACCCTGGACGCCGATCTTCATCATCGTGGTCATCACCGCGGTGAAGATCGCCGCTTCGCTGGCGGCCCCGCACGTGACGGACGACCCGGAACTGGTGGCGGGTTTCCTGGGCACCGCCAACGGGCTGGGGTTCCTGGCCGGAGCCGTCGTCGGCTACGTGCTGCTGCGCCGCGCCCTGCAACCGCCGGGCGGCCGGTTGCTGAATCTGGCGGTGATCCGCACGATTCTGGTGACGATCGCCGCGTCGTTGCTGGCGGGGCTGATCGCCTACCTCGCCGACCGCCTGCTCGGCCTGGCGGCACTGACCACCGACCACGGCGGTGCGGGTTCGTTGCTGCGGTTGCTGGTGCTGGCCGTCATCATGGTGCCGATCGTGGCCGGCGTGCTGCTGGGCGCCGACGTCCCCGAGGCCCGGGCCGCCGTCGCCGCCGTGCGCGGCCGGCTCGGACGGCGGCGCGCAGGCCCGGTGACGGCCCCCGACTCCGGGCGCTCCGAGGCCCGTGTCACGTACCCTGAGCAGAGGAATCAGCCCATTCCCGGTCCGCGGGCGGCGCCGTCGCCGCCGCGGTCGGGGCCCCCGGCCGGCGTCGCCGGGGACGGCATCGGGAAAGGACCGGTGGTGACCGACGACCCCTCGGGCAGTCAGCCTTCGGACATCGGGGGGGCCCGAACCACCAAGTTGCCCCGGTCGGTCACCGCACCTGACCCGGCGTCGCACGAGTCCGGCACCGACTCAAGCAACGACGCCAGCACCGACTCCTCCGCCGAACCCACCGGCGCTCCCGCCGATGCCGCCGAGCCCGCCGCCGACCGTGCGGTCGGTTCGGTGTCGGGACCGGTGCCGCCGAGCCGTCCCAACACGGATTTCGCCGGCGACCCCACCCGTGAACCGTTGGCCTTCGACGCCCCGCGCGGGCCGGCCACCGACAACACCGGGTCGGGCGACGACATCCACCTGATCCCCGGTGCGAGCATCGCCGGCGGCCGCTACCGGCTGCTGGTGTTCCACGGCGGCCCGCCCCACCTGCAGTTCTGGCAGGCTCTCGACACGGCGCTCGACCGCCAGGTGGCGCTCACCTTCGTCGACCCCGACGGTGCGCTACCCGCCGGGGAACTGCAGGAGATCCTGTCGCGCACGCTGAAGCTCAGCCGCCTCGACCGGACGGGCGTGGCCCGTGTCCTCGACGTCGCCGACACCGGCGCCGGCGGGCTGGTGGTCTCCGAATGGATCCGGGGCGGGTCGCTGCAGGAGGTCGCCGACACCTCGCCGTCCCCGATCGGCGGTGCCCGGGCGGTCCAGTCGCTGGCCGCCGCCGCGGACAGCGCACACCAGAGCGGCGTGGCGCTGTCGATCGACCATCCCAGCCGCATCCGGGTCAGCATCGAGGGCGACGTCGCCCTGGCATTCCCGGCCACCCTGCCCGACGCCACCCCGGAACAGGACATCCGCGGGATCGGGGCGGCGCTGTATGCGCTGCTGGTCGACCGTTGGCCGTTGCCCGAAGACGGCACCCCCAGCGGACTGCCGCCCGCCGAGACCGACTCCGCCGGTCAGCCGGTCGAACCCCGCGCCACCGACCGGCGCATTCCGTTCCAGATCTCGGCGGCCGCGGCGCGCTCGGTCCAGGAGAGCGGCGGCATCCGCACGGCGGCCACCCTGCTGAACCTGTTGCAGCAGGCCACCGCGCTGGCCGACCGCACCGACCTCATCGAGCCGGTGGATCCGCCGGCCCGGGTGGCGGCCACCGCCGAGCCCGACGCTCCCGAGGAGGATGCCGGCGATCAGCGGCGCCGCAAACGTGCGCTGATGGTCGGTGTCGGGGCCGCCGGGGTCGTCGTGGTGGTGGCGCTGATCGTCCTGGCGACGGTGCTGAGCAGGATCTTCGGGGATGTCGGCGGCGGCATCAACGGTGACCAGCTGGGGCTGAACCCACCGTCGTCGGAGGAGACCGGGGAGGATACGGCCAACGCCCCGGCCGGTCAGCTGGTGCAGCCCGTGCGGGCGACCGTGTTCTCCCCCGAGGGGGAGGCCGATTCGCCCGAAACCGCCGGCAATGCCATCGACGGCAAGGCCGGCACCGCCTGGTCGACCGACACCTATTCGGACGCCGTGCCCTTCCCCGACTTCAAGAACGGCGTCGGGCTCATGCTCGAGCTGCCCACACCGACCAGGGTGGGGTCGGTCAGCCTCGACGTCACCAGCACCGGAACGAAGATCCAGATCCGCTCGTCGTCGTCGCCGAACCCGTCCAGCCTCGACGACACCACCGCCCTGACCTCGCCGACGGCGGTCAAGCGCGGTGAGAACACCATTCCGGTGAACGCGTCGGCGCCGACGTCGAACCTGCTGGTGTGGATCCCGACGCTGGGCACCGTCGACGGCGAGAGCCGCACCGACCTGTCCCAGATCAAGGTCCGCGCGGCCTCCTGACCCGGCCCCGGCGGTTGTCCACAGCCGCCGAGCCGGTGAAGTGCCTCCCGCACGGCGCGCTCCTAGCGTCCGTCGGGTGGCCAGCCCTCCGCCCGCTCCGCGCCCCGGTGACCGCAGTGATGCCGCCCTGCTGGCCGCGCACCTCGCCGGCGACCCCCACGCGTTCGCCGAGCTGTACGGCCGGCACCACCAACGGCTGCACCGGCTGGCCCGGCTGCACACCCGCACCGCCGAGGACGCCGCCGACGCGCTGCAGGACGCGATGCTGGCCGCCCACCGCGGCGCGGCCGGTTTCCGGCACCAGGCCGCCGTGGGCAGCTGGCTCTACCGCATCGTCCTCAACGCCTGCCTCGATCAGCTGCGCCGGGCCACCGAACACGCGCCACTGGACGGCGAGCCCACCCAGTGCGACCCATCGGCGCAGGTCGTCACCGCCGTCACCGTGCGGCGGGCGCTGTTGAGCCTGCCCGCCGAGCAGCGGGCCGCGGTGACCGCGGTCGACCTGGACGGCTACCCGGTCGCCGAGGCCGCACGCCTGCTGGGCGTGCCCGCGGGCACGGTCAAGAGCCGATGCGCGCGCGGGCGTGCGCGCCTGGCAGCCCTGTTGGCGGCGTGACACCGCGCGGGCCGGTGCACACTGGGCCGGTGCACACTGGGCCGGTGCGGGCCGGGTCCGTGCACACTGGGTCCGTGGACGAGGCGGCCGATCCGGGCGGTTCGGGGCACCGGGTGATGAGACCCGAACCCGGGCCCGCCCGCCATGCCGCACGCAGCCCGATCCCTGCGGCCCGGCTGGCCGCGGCGACCGCCGGGGCCGCCGCGCTGATCGCGGCGGTGGTCGTGGGTGTCCCGGCGCTGCTGCGCTCCCCCGTGACGACCTCATCGGGGCCGGGCACACTGGCCACCGCCAAACGGATCACCGTCAGCCGCGCCGCGCCGGTGATACCGCTGTCGGATACCGAGCTGCTGGCACTGCTCGAGCGTGCCCCCGACCTCGGCCCGCTCGGCGACCCGCAGCGCCGGGCCTCCTGCCTGACCGGACTCGGCTATCGTGCCGGGGCCGCGGTACTGGGCGCCGAGCCCGTCCACCTCGAGGATCGCAGCGCCGTGGTCCTGCTGCTGGCCGGCGAGAAGCCCGGGATTCTGGCCGCGCTGATGGTCGAACCGTCCTGCAGCGCCGCGGACACCGGCCTGCTCGCCGAGACCAGGGTCGCCCGGCCCTGACGCGCGGGAACACCGCGGCATACCCTGTTGTTGCTTGCCGTGCCACCGCAGAAAGGCTCTCATGTCCGACAGCACGCCCATCCACGACGTCATCGTCATCGGCTCGGGTCCCGCCGGGTACACCGCCGCCATCTATACCGCACGCGCCGAGCTTTCCCCGCTCGTCTTCGAGGGGACGTCGTTCGGCGGCGCGCTGATGACCACCACCGAGGTCGAGAACTATCCCGGCTTCAAGGAGGGCATCGACGGTCCGGTGCTGATGGAGGAGATGCGCGAGCAGGCCCTGCGGTTCGGTGCCGACCTGCAGATGGAAGACGTGGAATCGGTCGCCCTGGACGGCCCGGTCAAGACCGTCACCACCGCCGGCGGCGAGACCCACCGCGCCCGCGCGGTGATCCTGGCCATGGGCGCGGCCGCCCGCTACCTCGGAGTGCCCGGCGAGCAGGAACTGCTGGGCCGGGGTGTGAGCGCCTGCGCCACCTGTGACGGGTTCTTCTTCAAGGAACAGGACATCGCCGTGATCGGCGGCGGTGACTCCGCGATGGAGGAGGCCACGTTCCTGACCAAGTTCGCGCGCAGCGTGACGATCGTGCACCGGCGCGAGGAGTTCCGCGCCTCCCGGATCATGTTCGACCGCGCCAAGGCCAACGAGAAGATCCGCTGGATCACCAACAGCGAGGTCCTCGCCGTGGAGGGTGAGAGCACCGTGACGGGGCTGCGCCTGCGCAGCACCGTCACCGGCGAGGAGTCCAAGCTGCCGGTCACCGGCATGTTCGTCGCCATCGGTCACGACCCGCGCTCCGAGCTGGTCAAGGGCGCCGTGGACATGGACGAGGACGGCTACGTGCTGGTGCGCGGTCGCACGACCGCGACCTCGCTGGACGGTGTGTTCGCCGCCGGCGACCTGGTCGACCGCACCTACCGGCAGGCCATCACCGCCGCGGGCACCGGCTGTTCGGCCGCCATCGACGCCGAGCGCTGGCTCGCCGAAGCCTGACCGCCTCCGGTCCATCCCGACCCGGCACCCGCCGGTGCCACATCCCCCGATAGGAGCACACCCCATGGCCACTGACACCGAGGACACCGCCACCGTCGCGGTCTCCGACGACTCGTTCGCCGAGGACGTCCTGAACAGCTCGACTCCGGTCCTGGTCGATTTCTGGGCCACCTGGTGCGGCCCGTGCCGGATGGTCGCCCCCGTGCTGGAGGAGATCGCCACCGAGAAGGCCGGCCAGCTGACGGTCGCCAAGCTCGACGTGGACGCCAATCCCGGCACCGCCCGCGACTTCCAGGTGGTGTCCATCCCGACGATGATCCTGTTCAAGGACGGCCAGCCGCTCAAGCGGATCGTCGGGGCCAAGGGTAAGGCCGCGCTGCTGCGCGAGCTCGCCGACGTCGTGTCCTGACACCCAGTGTCCTGACACCCAGTGTCCTGACACCCAGTGTCCTGACCTGAGGTCGGCCGCGGGACCTACCCCGTCGGCATGACCGCCGGGACGTCTCGTGGACCGGGTCCGGGCCGGCCCCCGGGCCGGTCTGGAACCATCGTCCCCGCGCAATCCCGGCACGTCCCCGAAACAAGCCGGCGACCTGGTAGAACGCCGACCAGGCCGGCCCGTTCGGCGGCGCTGACGCGCCCGGCGTTTTCCTGATTCGGGCGCATGTCTGCGACAATATCGCCAGTCTTCTCTGCCAGGGTGGGCGCCTGCCGGCGGCCGACCAAGCAACCGAAGGGCCCCTTGTCTATGTCGAGGTCTATGTCGAGTCCGCGCCGCGAAGACTCCGGCGATGCGCTGCGCTTTGGTGACCGCAGCAGCGCCGTCACCGAGATCCGCGCCGCCCTGTCGGCGCTGGGCCTGCTGGACTGTCCGGACTCGGACCTGAGCACCGGCCGCCACGTCGCCGCGGATGTTTTCGACGCCGAACTCGACCATGCCGTGCGCGCGTTCCAGCAGCACCGGGGCCTGCTGGTGGACGGCCGGGTGGGCGAGGCCACCTACCGGGCGCTCAAGGAGGCCTCCTACCGGCTGGGTGCCCGTACGCTGCACCACCAGTTCGGGGCCCCCATGTACGGCGACGACGTGGCCACGTTGCAGTCCCGTCTGCAGGACCTCGGCTTCTACACCGACATGGTCGACGGGCACTTCGGCCTGCAGACGCACAACGCGCTGATGTCCTATCAGCGCGAGTACGGTCTGGCCGCCGACGGTATCTGCGGGCCGGAGACCCTGCGTTCGCTGTATTTCCTGGGTTCCCGCGTCACCGGCGGCTCGCCCCACGCGATCCGCGAGGAGGAGCAGGTCCGCCGATCCGGGCCGAAGTTGTCCGGCAAGCGGATCATCATCGACCCGGGCCGAGGCGGTGACGACCCGGGGTTGATCACCCAGGGCCCCGAGGGTCCGATCAGTGAAGCGGACATCCTGTGGGACCTGGCCAGTCGTCTCGAGGGCCGGATGACCGCGATCGGTATGGAGACCTTCCCCTCCCGCCCGGCGGGCCACAGCCCCTCGGACGCCGAGCGCGCCGCCACGGCCAACGCCATCGGTGTCGACCTCATGATCAGCCTGCGGTGCGCGACCCTGCCCAGCCCCGCCGCGAGCGGGGTCGCGTCCTTCCATTTCGGCAATTCGCACGGGTCGGTCTCGACGATCGGCCGCAATCTGGCCGACTTCATTCAGCGAGAGATCGTGGCCCGCACCGGATTACGCGATTGCCGTACGCACGGCCGCACGTGGGATCTGCTTCGCCTGACCCGCATGCCGACCGTTCAGGTCGACGTCGGCTACATCACCAATCCGCGCGACCGCGCAATGCTGGTCAATCCGCAGAGTCGGGACGCCATCGCCGAGGGCATCCTCGCCGCGGTGAAACGACTCTACCTCCTCGGCAAGAACGACCGTCCCACAGGAACTTTCACGTTCGCCGAGCTCCTCGCCCACGAGATGTCGATGGAACAGGCCGGCAAGACCGGATCACTCTGAGTCGAGATCCTCTGCCGGGCAGAGGTTTTCACGCGTGGTTTGCGCGCGGTCCTCGTCTGAGCTTCCCGTTCACGTCCCGGGCCTGCGTCCGGGCTCCCGCTTGACAGCCGCTCAGCGTGCCGCGGCGGTGAACGGCCCCGCCCCCGCGCCCACCGGCTGCTGCATCTGCGCGTTCTCGAGCAGACGCTCCAGCGCCGCCTCGACCTCCGCCTTCCAGCCCAGGCCCTTGTCGAGCTCCAGGCGCAACCGCGGAAAGAAACGGTGCGGAGCCACCACGACGAACCCCACCCGTTCGAGGAAGTCCGCCTCGATCATGCAGTGCTCGAACGAGCAGTCACCCAGCGCGCTGACGGCATCGAGGACGTCCGGCTCGGCCGCCCCGGGCTCCAGCAGCCGCGACGACTCCGGGGTTCGGCCGAACGCCTCCAGTGCGCGGACCCCGCGTCGGACGAGCTCGTTGACCACTCCACCGACCAGCTGCTCCGGGAGCCCGTCGTCGGCCTGTCCCGGTTCGACTCCCATCGACGTCAGCAGCACCGCGTCGGCGCTCACCGGTCCGGTCGGAAGGCGTTGCGCGCGGGGTACCGCGTGCGGGGGCGCATAGAGAACGTAGCCCTGGCAGGGTGCTTCGGGCCGGTCCGGTCCCCTGGAGGCGGCGAGGGCCATCTGCCCGCACGAACCCCACTCCAGCATGACCATCGACAACCAGGCTTCCTTTTCGAACTCCGGGTCGGCGAGGTGATCGTCGCCGCCGGCGGCGTTCGGGTCCACCTCCCAGAAGACGCACTGGCGGGCATGCTTGGGCAACTGCTCGAATGCCTCGAGCCGCAAGGGCGTGATACGAGCAGACACTAGATACCGGAGCCTCCATGTGCTGCGGTCATACGCCGCAACCTCTCCAGGATAGGAGAGGATCGCCCGTGCCGACCAGTGCCGGACGATATCCGGCCGATGTGGCCGGCCCGTAGTCAAAGAACCTGCGCCACAAAGTATTTGCGGCGCGACGCCCGAACCGGGCGGAACCGGACCAGGTTGGTGTCACAGTGACGTATCTTCCCCGTGTGGTCGGACGGACCCCTCAGCCGCGCGTTTGGTCCATCAGGTCGACGATTCGCTGCAGATCGTCGACGGAGCCGAACTCGACGACGATCTTGCCCTTCCGCTTCCCCAGACTGACCGTCACCCGGGTGTCGAACGCGCCGGACAGCCGCTCGGCGACGTCCTGCAACCCCGGCATCTGAATCGGCTTCCGCCGCGGGGCGGTGGGTGTGGTGCCACCACCGCGGTTGGCCAGTGTCACGGCCTCCTCGGTCGCCCGGACGGACAGCCCTTCGGCGACGATGCGGGCCGCCAGCTCCTCCTGCGCCTCCGGACCACCTTCCAGGGTGAGCAATGCCCGGGCATGACCGGCCGACAACACACCCGCCGCCACCCGCCGCTGCACGGCGATCGGCAATCTCAGCAACCGGATCATGTTGGTGATGAGTGGGCGGGACCGCCCGATGCGGGCCGCAAGCTCGTCGTGAGTGACCCCGAACTCGTCGAGCAGCTGTTGGTAGGCGGCCGCCTCTTCCAGAGGGTTCAACTGCACCCGGTGGATGTTCTCCAGCAGGGCGTCGCGCAGCAGGTTGTCATCGGTGGTCTCGCGGACGATCGCCGGAATGGTGGCGAGGCCGGCCTCCTGCACCGCGCGCAGGCGGCGCTCCCCCATCACCAACTGGTATCGCGGGACGCCGGCGGGCTCCTCGGTCTCCAGCTCACGCACGACGATCGGTTGCATCAGGCCGAACTCGCGGACGGAGTGCACCAGTTCGGCCAGCGCCTCCTCGTCGAAGACCTGCCGCGGCTGCTTGGGATTGCGCTCGATCGCGGACGGATCGATCTCCCGGTACACCGCGCCGATATCGCCGACGACCGGAGCGGGTGCGGGTCCCCCGAGCACGACATCCGCGGCAGCATCGCCCATCCGCGGACCCAGGCTGCCCGATTGGTCCTCGGCCGGACCGGTCGGGATCAGCGACGCGAGCCCGCGGCCGAGCCCGCCCTTACGTCGTGACGACTGCGTCATGCTTGTCCCTTCTCTGTCGTGCCCCGCTCGGCGAGTTCGCGGCTGGCGTCGAGATAGCTCATCGCGCCCCGCGATCCCGGGTCGTAATCGATGATGGTCATGCTGTAGCCGGGGGCCTCCGACACCTTCACACTGCGCGGGATCACCGTGCGCAACACCTTGTCACCGAAGTAGCGGCGTACCTCGTCGGCCACCTGGTCGGCCAGCTTCGTGCGGCCGTCATACATCGTCAGCAGGACGGTGGTGACGTCGAGCCGCGGGTTCAGGTGGGACTTCACCATGTTGATGTTGTTCATCAACTGCGAGACACCTTCCAGTGCGTAGTACTCACACTGAATCGGGATCAGCACCTCGGGTGCGGCCACCAGTGCATTGATGGTGAGCAGTCCCAGCGAGGGCGGGCAGTCGATGAAGACGTAGTCGAAATCGGTGTCGTCCAGTTCGGCGAGCGCGTTGCGGAGCCGGTTCTCGCGGGCCACCATGCTCACGAGTTCGATCTCCGCGCCGGCCAGATCGATGGTGGCCGGTACGCAGTACAGCAACGGATTGTTCGGGCTCTGACGCAGCGCCTCGGCCAGCGGCATCTCCCCCAGCAGCACCTCGTAGGAGGAGGGCGTGCCGGACTGCCGTCGCTCGATGCCCAGCGCGGTGCTGGCGTTGCCCTGCGGATCCAGGTCTATGACGAGCGTCTTGAGTCCCTGTACCGCGAGGGCGGCGGCCATGTTCACCGCCGTGGTCGTCTTACCGACCCCGCCCTTCTGATTCGCGATCGTGAACACCCGCCGCGTCGAGGGCCGCGGCAGTCGCTGATTGGTGTGCAGAACCTGCATCGCGCGTTCGGCGGCCGCGCCGATCGGCGTGTCGAACTCGTCCCCCTGGTGCCATGTTTCACGTGAAACATCGGGCGCCTGGCTGTCGTCGCGACCGTGTGCCACGGTCATCTCCCCTTCTTGTCGCCGGGCTGGCGTGAACCGCGACCGGACCGTCCGGAGGCCGTCCGATGACCGACGACCACGGTGGCCGGCGGCATCAAATAGTCCACGCCACATCTCATCACTTCCACGTCGGTCATGCCCAACGATTGCAGCGTCGCACCGTACTCCGACATCTCCGCCTCGGCGCGATCCCCCTTCATCGCCAGCATCACGCCACCGCTGCGTAGCAGCGGCGCGCTCCAGCGGGCCACCTTGTCCAGCGACGCCACCGCCCTCGAGACCACGACATCGAGTTCGCCGTGCTCCCGTCGCACGGCCGGATCCTCGGCTCGCCCACGAACCACCGCGACGGTGTTCAGCCCGAGATCGTCGATGACCTCCGTCAGGAACGTGGCCCGCCGCAGCAGCGGCTCGATCAGTGTGACGCGGATGTCGGGTCGGGCGATCGCCAGCGGAATGCCGGGCAGCCCGGCCCCGCTTCCGATGTCTCCCACCACGGAACCGCTGGGGATCAACTCACCCACCGCGGCGCTGTTCAGCAGGTGGCGGTCCCAGAGTCGAGGGGCCTCCCGTGGGCCCAGCAGACCACGTTCGACTCCGGCGTCCGCCAGGATCTCCGCATAGCGCAGGGCGCGATCGAGTCCGCTTCCGAACACCTCCCGGGCGGAGTCCGGGGCCGGGATCGCGCCGTCATGTTTCACGTGAAACATCCTCCGGAATCCAGGCGGGCGCGGTCGAAACTACATCTGTGTAACTCGGGTGGGTACCTCGAGCTCAGCCCTCGAGCAGAACCACCACACGCCGCGACGGCTCCACCCCTTCGCTCTCGCTGCGCACACCCTGCACGGCAGCCACCGCATCGTGAACGATCTTCCGTTCGAACGGCGTCATCGGGGAGAGCTGCTCGCGTTCTCCGGTCTCCAGGACCCGGCGCGCCACCTTGTCACCCAGCGTCGCCAACTCATCCCGGCGACGACGGCGCCACGACGCGATGTCGAGCATCAACCGGCTGCGCTCCCCCGTCTTCTGGTGCACCGCCAGCCGTGTCAGCTCCTGCAGTGCATCGAGCACCTCGCCCTTCCGGCCGACCAGCTTCACCAGATCCTCGCCGCCGTCGATGCTGACCACCGCGCGGCTGCCTTCGACGTCGAGATCGATGTCCCCGTCGAAGTCCAACAGGTCGAGAAGCTCCTCCAGGTAGTCCCCGGCGATCTCCCCCTCGGCGACCAGCCGCTCCTCCTGGTCGTCGACCTTCGCGTCGTCGTCGCCGGCATCACCCGCGGCGTCGTCCGTCTCGGTCCCAGCGTCGGTCCCTGTCTCTGTCGTGCCGTCGGTCCCGGTCTCGGTCCCGGTGTCGGTCATGGTCCCGTCGTCCACCGTCGCCTCTGCCTCGGTGGGTTCCGCGCTGATATCAGCCTCAGTCATGTCCGTCCTATCTGTTCGGCCCAATGGGGGTCTGTCGGCGTCATCGGTGCTGCCGCACCGCCGGCGCCTCGCACGCGCGTCCTCAGCGTGCGGAAAGTCAACGCTTTCGTTTCTTCGGTTTGGCTCCGGGCCGCGGAGTCCGCCCCGCCCCGCTCCCCGAGGGTTTCGTGCCCGGGCCCGGCTTCCCGTTGCGTTCCGGGCGGCCGTCGGATGCCCCGTCCGCGGCGTCTGCGGCGTCTGCCGCGTCACTGCCGCCGGGCACGGTCTGGGCGTCCGCCGAGGCCGCCTTCTTCTGCTTCGACGGCTTGGCGCCGGGAGCGGGTGCATTGGCCGCCCGCCGTTCCAGCGCCTCCTGCTTCTTGGCTTCCTCTTCCTTCTCGATCTTGCCGAAGACGTAGTGCTGCTGACCGAAGGTCCAGATGTTGTTGGAGAACCAGTACAGGATGATCGCCAGCGGCAGGAACGGCCCACCGACCACCACACCGAGCGGGAACACGTAGAGCGCCAGCTTGTTCATGATCGCCGTCTGCGGGTTGGCCGCCGCTTCCGGGCTCTGCCGCGCTACCGAGGCCCGGCTGTTGAAGTAGGTGGCGATACCCGCCGCGACCATCAACGGCAGGCCCACCAGGATCACCGCGGTGCGGTTGAACTCGGTGAAGGCCTCCAGCCCCGTCGACTGGGTCATGTAGGCGCCCAGCGGCGCGCCGAACAGGTTCGCATCCAGGAAGTGGCCCACGTCGGTCGCGCTGAAGACGTAGTTGGGAATCTGGCGGTTCTCGACGGGCGAGAGGTTCAGGTGCCCGAAACCGATGCCGCCGGTCCGGTTGAACGACCGCAACACGTGATACAGACCGAGGAAGACCGGGATCTGCGCCAGCATCGGCAGACAACCCAGGATCGGGTTGAAGCCGTGTTCCTTCTGCAGCTTCTGCATTTCCAGCGCCATGCGCTGGCGGTCCTTGCCGTACTTCTTCTGCAGCGCCTTGATCTGCGGCTGCAGTTCCTGCATCTGACGGGTGGTCCGGATCTGCCTGACGAACGGCTTGTACAGCAGGGCCCGGAGCGTGAAGACCAGGAACATCACCGACAGCGCCCAGGCGAAGAAGTTGGTGGGCCCGAGCACGAAGGCGAACGCCTTGTACCAGACCCACATGATCGCCGACACCGGGTAATAGACGAAGTCGAGGCTGAACCAATTAAACATAGGACTCGTTTCTGCCACCATCGGCGGCATCACTGCCGGGCGCACTCACGCGCTCGGGTATCGGGTCCCATCCTCCCCGATGCCAGGGACCACATTTCAACAGCCGTACCGTCGCCAACCACCCGCCACGCAGCAACCCGTATTCGCTCAGGGCATCCACCGCGTACTGGCTACAGGTGGGAACGAAGCGACAGCTCGGTAACCGCATCGGTGAAACCATGCCGCGGTAGAGCTCGATGACGAAGATCACCACTCGCACCGGCAGCCGCCGCCATCCACGGATGTTCACCGGCGCCCGCCCAACACGTCGTGGGTTCTGCGCAGCCCCGCCCGCAACTCCTGCTCCAGACGCGACGACACCGCGCGACGGCTCCCGGGAAGGGCGCGGATGACTACCCGCTCCTCCGGGTCGAGATCCGCGAGTACCGAACGGGCCACGTGCCGAAGCTGACGCGCCACCCGGTGCCGCTGCACCGCCGTACCGACCGACTTCGACACCACGAGACCGATCCGCGGTCCCTCGGCGTCGGTGTCATCACGGCGGACATGCACGACCAGGTCGGGCTGGGCCGCCCGGACCCCGTGCTTGACCGTGGCACCGAACTCGGTGGACCGGGTCATCCGGTACTTCGCTGGGAGCAATGTCCCGCCTACCCGTTCGGATCAGGCAGACAGTGCGCGACGGCCCTTGCGACGCCGGCCCGACACGATCGCCCGTCCGGCGCGCGTGCGCATCCGCAGGCGGAACCCGTGCACACGCGCACGGCGCCGGTTGTTCGGCTGGAAGGTCCGCTTGCCCTTGGCCACGGCTGTCTCTCCTCAATACGTGGCCAGCGCACCCGACACGCACACGATCGTGTGCGTCCAGAGGCGATGGCCGTTCCTAAGCTCGGTGTCCCGCTGGTAACCGGCGCGCGTGTCCGGCGATCCCGATCCGGCGCGCAGCCGTGCCGCCGCGTGCGGGCGACTGTTCGAGGGTACTGACGCTGCTTGCCCGGGTCAAACCTGCTCGGACCGGCCCGATTCCTGCCCCGTCCAGCCACAACGATTGCGGCACCCGGTGCCCCTTTCAAAAACCTTCACCGAATGTTGCAGAACGGTTGGCACCCCGAAATAAAACTGTTAGCTTCTGCCAGTGCCACCTTCGACGGGAGGCGGCGAGACAACATAACGCGGACGACGGACCGGCCCCGGGTATGCGGCAACCTCGCACCCGACCTAGGCTCCGGTGCCAGAGCCCGCCGCCGGTAGGCTGAACCAACGAAGGCGTCCTGTCCCTTGTCCACAGCTGTGGATAAACATGTGGACAGACCGTCGTCGTTGCATTGGTCGTTCTGTTCGGATCCAGGGGGAGTCAGTCGTTGACCGATGATCCCGGCGCCACCTTCGCGACGATGTGGGGTGAGGTCGTCTCCGAGCTCAACGGCGACACCGTCGACCTTCCCCCCGGCTCCCCGACGAGCTTCGGAAACGGCGAAACGCTGCACCGGCCCCTGACCCCCCAGCAGCGGGCCTGGCTCAAACTCGTCAAACCCCTCACCATCGTCGAGGGCTTCGCCCTGCTGTCGGTGCCGAGCAGCTTCGTCCAGAACGAGATCGAACGCCATCTGCGGATCCAGATCACCGACGCCCTGAGCCGACGGCTGGGTCAGCGTGTGGAACTGGGCGTGCGCATCGCTCCCCCCGTCCCCGGCGAAGACGACGACTCCGAAGCCCCCGAGGACACCAACGGCGGAACCTACGCGCCCGCCGACGGCTCCGACGACATCGATGAAGACGACGAGGACAACGCGGCGCTGGCCAGCGCTCACGAGAGCTGGCCCACGTACTTCACCGACCGCCGCTCCGGCAACTCCTCGAGCGCCGGCGAGGGCACCAGCCTCAATCGCCGCTACACCTTCGACACCTTCGTCATCGGTGCCTCCAACCGGTTCGCCCATGCCGCGGCCCTGGCGATCGCCGAAGCGCCCGCGCGGGCCTACAACCCGCTGTTCATCTGGGGTGAGTCCGGCCTGGGTAAGACCCACCTACTGCACGCCGCCGGTAACTACGCCCAGCGCCTGTTCCCCGGTATGCGCGTCAAGTACGTCTCCACCGAGGAATTCACCAACGACTTCATCAACTCGTTGCGCGACGACCGCAAGGTCGCGTTCAAACGCAGTTACCGCGACATCGACGTCCTGCTGGTCGACGACATCCAGTTCATCGAGGGCAAGGAAGGTATCCAGGAAGAGTTCTTCCACACCTTCAACACACTGCACAACGCCAACAAGCAGATCGTCATCTCCTCGGATCGCCCACCCAAGCAGCTCGCCACCCTCGAGGACCGGCTTCGCACCCGGTTCGAATGGGGCCTGATCACCGATGTGCAACCGCCCGAGCTCGAGACCCGCATCGCCATCCTGCGCAAGAAGGCGCAGATGGAGCGCCTCGATGTTCCCGACGATGTCCTCGAGCTCATCGCCAGCAGCATCGAACGCAATATCCGTGAACTCGAGGGCGCCCTGATCAGGGTGACCGCCTTCGCCTCCCTGAACCAGACGCCGATCGACAAGTCCCTGGCCGAAATCGTGCTCCGGGATCTGATCGCCGACGCCAGCACCATGCAGATCAGCGCGGCCACCATCATGGCCGCCACCGCCGAGTACTTCGACACCACCGTCGAGGAGCTCCGCGGACCGGGCAAGACCAGGGCCCTGGCGCAGTCTCGCCAGATCGCGATGTACCTGTGCCGCGAACTCACCGACCTGTCCCTGCCCAAGATCGGGCAGGCGTTCGGCCGCGACCACACCACGGTCATGTACGCGCAGAAGAAGATCCTCAACGAAATGGCCTACCGCCGCGAGGTCTTCGATCACGTCAAAGAGTTGACCACGAGGATCCGACAGCGCTCCAAGCGCTGATTCGGCTCCCGCGGCACGACGTCGCCCACTCACCGGAAAAAAACTTTGGGCACTTCAGTCCCATTCGTCACCCTCGATCGGTGTGCACTCCCCTGTGCACAACCTGCCGACGACTCGTCCGTCGGCTGTGAACGCCGCGCACTACCGGCATCCCTCCACAGCCCGTGCAACCGGTCCTCACCGTCATCCACCGCCGATGCACACCCCCGCACACCCCTGTCCTGCGCGGACACCGGCTCATCCCCAACGTGCACAGCCCCTAATACTGATACTCGGTTTATCTCTCGAGGTTCTTCTTTAGAAGAGGGCCCTGGGGACGGTGCAGCCCGCCACGTCGGCCGCAGCGCGCCCGCGCCTTTGGTGGGGCCCTGTCAGGGCCGACGATTAGCTTTCAAGATGACAAAGAAAGCTCTACGGTTGTTCTTCGACCGCGGTTTCGGTCGTCGTGGCGGGGCATAGTTGTGGACGTGTCACGGCCGCTTGCCGCTGCTCGGGGCTTTGTTGTGATGTAACGAAGGGACGTAATGGCCGTGGCCACGACGACAGTGGGTCTCACCGACCTGAAGTTCCGCCTGGTTCGCGAGGACTTCGCCGAGGCGGTGGCATGGGTTGCACGCAACCTTCCGACCAGGCCGACGGTGCCCGTGCTTGCGGGCGTCCTGCTCACCGGCTCCGACGACGGGTTGACCATCTCCGGCTTCGACTACGAAGTGTCGGCCGAGGTGCGCGTTCCCGCTGAAATCGCCTCTCCGGGAAGCGTTCTCGTTTCCGGAAGGCTGCTGTCCGATATCACCCGTGCCCTGCCGGCCAAGCCGGTGGAGGTCAGCGTGGAAGGCACCCGCGTGGCGCTGACCTGCGGCAGCGCACGGTTCTCACTGCCGACGATGGCCGTCGAGGACTATCCCGCGCTGCCCAGCCTGCCCGAGGAGACCGGAGTCCTGACCGCCGACGTGTTCGCCGAGGCCATCGGCCAGGTGGCGGTGGCGGCCGGCCGCGATGACACCCTGCCCATGCTGACCGGCATCCGCGTGGAAATCTCCGGGGAGAGCGTCGTTCTGGCTGCGACCGATCGCTTCCGCCTGGCCGTACGGCACCTGACCTGGTCGACCGCCGGGGCGGGGGTCGAGGCCGCGGTGCTGGTACCGGCCAAGACGCTGGCCGAGGCCGCCAAGGCCGGTGCCGCCGGTACCGAGGTCCACCTGTCGCTGGGCGCGGGCGCCGGCGTCGGGAAGGACGGTCTCCTCGGGATTCGCAGCGACGGCAAGTGCAGCACCACCCGGCTGCTCGACGCCGAGTTCCCGAAGTTCCGCCAGTTGCTGCCCAGCGAGCACACCGCGGTCGCCACCATCGGCGTGGCCGAACTCACCGAGGCGATCAAACGTGTCGCCCTGGTCGCCGACCGGGGTGCACAGGTCCGGATGGAGTTCTCCGAAGGGGTGCTGCGGTTGTCGGCCGGCGCCGACGACGTCGGGCGGGCCGAGGAGGACCTGCCCGTGGACTTCGCCGGCGACCCGCTGACGATCGCGTTCAACCCGACCTACCTGACCGACGGGTTGAGCTCGCTGCATTCTCCGAAGGTGGCCTTCGGATTCACCACACCCAGTCGGCCTGCGGTGCTGCGACCGGCAGGCGAGGATGGGGAGTCGGAGCCTCCCACCGGGGAGGGACCGTTCCCGGCGGGTGAGACCGACTACGTGTACCTGTTGATGCCGGTCCGGCTGCCGGGCTGAGGATCGAACTTCGTCGAAGTGTGAAAGGGGCGTTCATGCAGTTGGGATTGGTCGGTCTGGGGAAGATGGGCTTCAACATGCGTGAGCGGTTGCGGGAGGGCGGTCACGAGGTCGTCGGATACGACCCGCGGCCCGAGGTGACCGACGTGCCCGACCTGGCGGGGCTGGCCGCGGCGCTGAAGGCGCCCCGAACCGTCTGGGTGATGGTGCCCTCGGGCCCGATCACCGACGAGACGATCACCGATCTCGCCGGTGTGCTCTCCCCGGGCGATCTGGTCATCGACGGCGGGAATTCGCGGTATACCGAAGATGGACCGCACGCAAAGATGTTGGACGACAAGGGAATCAAGTTCATCGATGCCGGTGTTTCCGGTGGTGTGTGGGGACTGACCGAGGGCTACGGCCTGATGGTCGGGGGCAGCGATGAGGACGTCGCACGCGCCATGCCGGTCTTCGACGCCCTGCGGCCGCCCGGCGATCAGGCCGACGGTTTCGTGCACGCCGGGCCGGTCGGGGCCGGGCACTACGCCAAGATGGTGCACAACGGGATCGAGTACGGCCTGATGATGGCCTATGCCGAAGGGTATGAACTGCTGGCCGCCGAACCGTTGATCAAGGACACCCAGGCGGTGATCCAGGCCTGGACGAACGGCACCGTGGTGCGGTCGTGGCTGCAGCAGCTGCTGGCGAAGGCCCTCAAGGAAGATCCTGCCTTCGATGCGATCTCGGGCTATACCGAGGACTCCGGGGAGGGGCGGTGGACCGTCGAGGAGGCCATCCGGCACCGCGTTCCGATGCCGGTGATCGCCGCCTCGCTGTTCGCCCGGTTCGCCTCCCGCCAGGAGGATTCTCCGAGTATGAAAGCGGTCTCGGCGTTGCGTAACCAGTTCGGTGGCCATGCCGTCAAGCGTGTCCCGCTGTCGGGCTGACCTGTCCTGTGCACGTTCGCCGGTTGGCTCTGCGCGACTTCCGCTCGTGGGAGTCGGTGGATCTCGAGCTCACGCCGGGCCGTACCGTCATTCTCGCTCCCAACGGCTTCGGTAAGACGAATCTCATTGAGGCGTTGTGGTATTCGTCCACACTGGGTTCTCACCGGGTGGCCACCGACGCACCCTTGATCCGGGCGGGCTGTTCGCGGGCGGTGATCTCGACGATCGTGGTCAACGAGGGCCGCGAACTCGCGGTGGACCTGGAGATCGCGGCCGGCCGCGCCAACAAGGCCCGGCTGAACAGATCACCGGTGCGCAGCACGCGCGAGGTTCTCGGTGCGCTGCGTGCGGTTCTGTTCGCTCCGGAGGATCTGTCCCTGGTGCGTGGTGACCCCGGGGAACGGCGACGCTACCTCGATGAACTGGCGACCGTACGGCGCCCCCGGATCGCTGCGGTCCGTGCCGATTACGAGAAGGTGCTCAAGCAGCGCACCGCGCTGCTGAAGTCGGCGTCCTCGGCGCGGTTTCGTGGTGACCGCAGTGTGTACGACACTCTCGATGTCTGGGACGGGCACCTGGCCGCGCACGGTGCCGAACTGATGGCCGCCCGGATCGAACTCGTCGGCCAGCTGGGACCGGAGGTCGAGAAGGCCTACCAGCTGTTGGCGCCGGGGTCACGGGCGGCGCGCATCGAATACCGGGCCAGCGTCGAGCTCGAGGCTCCGGAGCACGACGTGGCGTTCCTCGAGGCCGCGCTGCTCGACGCGCTGGCCCGTCGCCGCGACGCCGAGCTGGAACGCGGAGTGTGCCTGGTCGGCCCACACCGTGACGATCTGGTTCTCTGGCTCGGCGATCAGCCGGCGAAAGGCTTTGCCAGTCACGGTGAGTCGTGGTCGATGGCACTGTCGCTACGGTTGGCCGGGTATGAGCTGCTCCGTGCGGAGGGCTCGGATCCGGTGCTGCTGCTCGATGACGTGTTCGCCGAGCTCGACAGTGCCCGGCGCCGGGCCCTGGCAACGGTGGCGGCCTCGGCCGAGCAGGTACTCGTCACCGCCGCGGTGGCCGAGGACGTGCCCACCGATTGGGACGTGCGCCGGATCCAGGTCGTGATGGAGGACAATGATGCGGGCCGGATCTCCAGGGTGGTGACATGAGCGACAACGGTGAACACGAGCCGGGCCCACCGGCTCACCTGGCCCACCTGGCGGGGATGGATCTGGTGCGCCGCACTCTCGAGGAGGCCCGCGGAGCGGCCCGGTCGCAGGGCAAGGATATCGGCCGTGGCCGGCGTTCACCGCAGCCGAGAGCGGTCCCGACAGCGGGGCGCCGCCGCCGGTGGTCGGGACCCGGTCCCGACGCCCGGGACCCCCAGACGCTCGGTGCCGCGACCCGCGATCTTGCGCGCTCGCGGGGATGGACTCCCCGGGTCGCGGGCGGGACCGTGTTCGGGCAGTGGCCGCGGGTGGTCGGTGAGCAGATCGCCGAGCATGCCGTGCCGACCGGCCTGCGCGACGGGGTGCTCAGCGTCTCGGCGGAATCGACGGCGTGGGCCACCCAGCTCCGGATGGTGCAGGCCCAGTTGCTGGCCAAGATCGCGGCCGCCGTCGGTGACGGCGTGGTCAGGAGCCTGAAGATCACCGGGCCGGCGGCACCGTCGTGGCGTAAGGGCCGATTGCACATCGCCGGGCGCGGGCCCCGCGACACCTACGGCTGAGCGCGGTGCGGGCGGCCGATCGGGTGGGTTACCGGTGTGGTCTGACTGCCACGACAAGGCCATCTTGGGCGAGGTCAGCCGTCTTGACGCACCCAGCCCCGAGAAATTGCGTGCACGGCTCAATTAGATAGGTCAAAACGCGGCTACAGAATCAGTCCAGTCGTGGTCAAGCGCTAGACTGTGTCCAAGACCTGCTGCGGTGACTGGACCGCGTGCATGCAACCCCCAAGGAGAACGTCCCGACCGTGGCCGCCCAGAAGAAGAGTGCATCCAAAGAGTACGGCGCCGAATCCATCACCATCCTCGAGGGGCTCGAAGCCGTCCGCAAGCGTCCCGGCATGTACATCGGGTCCACCGGTGAGCGCGGCCTGCACCACCTGATCTGGGAGGTCGTGGACAACTCCGTCGACGAGGCGATGGCTGGCTACGCCACGCAGGTCGACGTCAGGCTGCTCGACGACGGGGGCGTCGAGGTCTCCGACAACGGTCGTGGCATCCCGGTGGCGATGCACGCCTCGGGGGCGCCGACCGTCGACGTGGTCATGACCCAGTTGCATGCCGGCGGCAAGTTCGGTGGCGAGAACAGCGGCTACAACGTCTCCGGCGGTCTGCACGGCGTCGGTGTGTCGGTGGTCAATGCCCTCTCGACGCGTCTCGAGGTCGACATCGCCCGCGACGGGCACCGGTGGTCGCAGTACTACGACAAGGCCCAGCCGGGGACCCTCAAACAGGGTGAGAACACCCGCAAGACCGGCACCACCATCCGGTTCTGGGCCGACCCGGACATATTCGAGACCACCGACTACGACTTCGAGACCGTGGCCCGCCGCCTGCAGGAAATGGCCTTCCTCAACAAGGGCCTGACGATCAACCTGACCGACGAGCGGGTGCGGGCCGAAGAGGTCGTCGAAGAGGTGGTCAGCGACACCGCCGCGGCCCCGAAGTCCGCGGAGGACCGTGCCGCCGAAGCCGTTGGCTCGCACAAGGTCAAGCATCGGACCTTCCACTATCCCGGTGGTCTGGTCGATTTCGTCAAGCACATCAACCGCACCAAGAACGCGATCCACAACAGTGTCGTGGACTTCGCCGGTAAGGGCACCGGTCATGAGGTCGAGATCGCGATGCAGTGGAACGCGGGATACTCCGAATCCGTGCACACCTTCGCCAACACCATCAACACCCACGAGGGCGGCACCCACGAGGAGGGTTTCCGCACGGCGCTGACCTCGGTGGTCAACAAGTACGCCAAGGACAAGAAGCTGCTCAAGGACAAGGACCCCAACCTCACCGGGGACGACATCCGCGAGGGGCTGGCCGCGGTGATTTCGGTGAAGGTCGCCGACCCCCAGTTCGAGGGCCAGACGAAGACCAAACTCGGCAACACCGAGGTGAAGTCCTTCGTGCAGAAGGTCTGCAACGAACAGCTCACCCACTGGTTCGAAGCCAACCCGGCGGAGGCGAAGACCGTGGTGAACAAGGCGGTCTCCTCGGCGCAGGCGCGTATCGCCGCGCGAAAGGCCCGTGAACTGGTCCGCCGCAAGAGTGCCACCGACCTCGGCGGGCTGCCCGGCAAGCTCGCCGACTGCCGTTCCACCGATCCCCGGAAATCCGAACTGTATGTGGTGGAGGGTGATTCGGCCGGCGGTTCGGCCAAGAGCGGCCGGGACTCGATGTTCCAGGCGATCCTGCCGCTGCGCGGCAAGATCATCAACGTCGAGAAGGCGCGTATCGACCGGGTGCTGAAGAACACTGAGGTCCAGGCCATCATCACCGCGCTGGGCACCGGCATCCACGACGAGTTCGACATCGCCAAGCTGCGCTACCACAAGATCGTCCTGATGGCCGACGCGGACGTGGACGGCCAGCACATCTCGACGCTGCTGCTGACGCTGCTGTTCCGCTTCATGCGTCCGCTGATCGAGAACGGGCACGTCTTCCTCGCCCAACCACCGCTGTACAAGCTGAAATGGCAGCGCAGCGACCCCGAGTTCGCCTACTCCGACCGCGAGCGTGACGGATTGCTGGACGCGGGACGCAAGGCGGGCAAGAAGATCAACACCGACGACGGCATCCAGCGCTACAAGGGCCTGGGCGAGATGGACGCCAAGGAGCTGTGGGAGACCACCATGGATCCCTCGGTCCGGGTGCTTCGTCAGGTGACACTCGACGACGCCGCCGCAGCCGACGAGCTGTTCTCGGTGCTGATGGGCGAAGATGTCGAGGCCCGGCGCAGCTTCATCACCCGCAACGCCAAAGACGTTCGTTTCCTTGATGTTTAGCGCCCGTAGGCCCGATGTCGTCGTGTATGCGGCGGATCTGGCCTCCGGTGCACACTCACAGATCGCAGAAGGAACTCGATGACTGACACCATGCCGCCCGAAGGGGACCGCGTCGAGCCGGTCGACATCCAGCAGGAGATGCAGCGCAGCTACATCGACTACGCCATGAGCGTGATCGTGGGCCGCGCCCTGCCGGAGGTCCGCGACGGTCTCAAACCCGTACATCGGCGCGTGCTCTACGCGATGTACGACTCCGGGTTCCGCCCGGACCGCAGCCACGCGAAATCGGCGCGCTCCGTTGCCGAGACGATGGGTAACTACCATCCGCACGGCGACGCCTCGATCTACGACACCCTGGTGCGGATGGCCCAGCCGTGGTCGCTGCGCTACCCCCTGGTCGACGGGCAGGGCAACTTCGGTTCGCCGGGCAACGATCCGCCAGCGGCCATGCGGTACTGCGTCACCGGGGATTCGATGGTGCGGTTGCCGCTGGGTTCATCGGTCCGGATCGACGGTATCGTGGCCGGCCAGCAACCCAACTCCGATGCACCGGTCGAACTGAAGGTGCTCGATCGGCACGGCGACCCGGTGTCGGTCGACCGGGTGTTCCACTCCGGTGACCACGAGACGTTCACGGTGGCCACCAGCGAGGGCTTCGAACTCACCGGCACGGGCAACCACCCTGTGCTGTGCCTGGTGGACCTTGCCGGCGTACCGACGCTGCTGTGGAAGCTGATCGAGGAGATCCGGCCCGGCGATCACGTGGTGCTGCAACGTACCGCACCAACCGAGATCGGCGATGCTGACTCCTCGGAGGTGACGGAGGCGCAGCTGGCCGGCTCGCTCATGAGCGAGGGGTTCACGTCGGCGAATCGCGCCGGGTTCAACAACGCCGACCTGGTTGGCCTGCGATCGTCCAACAGGGTTGTGCCGCGGTGGATCTGGAACTCGTCTGCGCCCGTCAAACGGGCCTTCCTGCGGGCCCTGTTCGAAGGAGGCGGCTCCTGCTCCGCGTCTTCGCGTGGCACGGTGCAGGTCTGCTACTCCACGCAGAGTGCCCACCTGGCGGCCGACGTCCAGCAGCTTCTGCTGGAGTTCGGGGTTGTTTCCCGTCGCCACCGTCACGCCACCGGTGAGCACAAGGTCGTCGTCACCAGCCGGGCACAGGCCGAAACGTTCGCGGGGCAGATCGGTTTCGGTGGTGCCAAGCAGGAGGAGCTGCGCGCCATCCTGGCGGCACTGCCCGAACGTGCGCAGGGCCGGGATAGCGATGTGGTTCCCGGCCTGGCGGCCTTCATCCGTAGTCACGGTGCAGCTTCGGGTGCCGACCGGGAATGGTTGGTCAAGAACAACATCGGCAGTGTGCAGCGCTGGCGGCACGAAGGCGCGGAGATCCTCTCGCGGATCGCCGATCCAGACGTCCGGGCGATCGCGCAGGAACTGACCGACGGACGGTTCTACTACGCGCAGGTCGCCTCGGTCACCGAGGCCGGAGTGCAGCCGGTGTACAGCCTGCGGGTGCAAAGCGATGACCACGCATTCGTCACCAACGGGTTCGTCAGCCACAACACCGAGGCGCGGCTGACCCCGCTCGCGATGGACATGCTGCGGGAAATCGACGAGGAAACAGTCGATTTCATCCCGAACTACGACGGCCGGGTGCAGGAGCCCACCGTCCTGCCCAGCCGGTTCCCCAACCTGCTGGCCAACGGGTCCGGCGGTATCGCCGTCGGCATGGCCACCAACATCCCGCCGCACAACCTGCGCGAGCTCGCCGAAGCGGTGTACTGGGCGCTGGACAATCACGAGGCCGACGAGGAAGCCACCCTGGCCGCGGTGATGGAGCGGATCAAGGGGCCCGACTTCCCCACCGCGGGCCTGATCGTGGGAACCCAGGGCATCCACGACGCCTACTCGACCGGGCGCGGGTCGATCAAGATGCGGGGCGTCGCCGAGATCGAGGAGGACAGCAAGGGCCGCAACTCGCTGGTCATCACCGAGCTGCCCTACCAGGTCAACCACGACAACTTCATCACCTCGATCGCCGAGCAGGTGCGCGACGGCAAGCTCACCGGGATCTCCAACATCGAGGACCAGTCCAGTGACCGGGTCGGTCTGCGGATCGTCATCGAACTCAAACGCGATGCCGTGGCCAAGGTGGTGCTGAACAACCTCTACAAACACACCCAGCTGCAGACCAGTTTCGGTGCCAACATGCTGGCGATCGTCGACGGAGTGCCGCGCACCCTGCGCCTCGATCAGCTGATCCGGCTCTACGTCAATCATCAGTTGGACGTCATCGTCCGGCGCACCACCTACCGGTTGCGCAAGGCCAACGAGCGGGCCCACATCCTGCGCGGTCTGGTCAAGGCGCTCGACGCCCTCGACGAGGTGATCGCGTTGATCCGGGCCTCGGAGACCGTCGAGATCGCCCGGGCCGGCCTGATCGAGCTGCTCGACATCGACGAGATCCAGGCGCAGGCGATCCTCGACATGCAGCTGCGCCGGCTGGCCGCCCTGGAACGTCAGCGCATCATCGACGACCTCGCCAAGATCGAGGCCGAGATCGCCGACCTCGAGGACATCCTGGCCAAGCCGGAACGTCAGCGGGCGCTGGTGCGCGACGAGCTCAAGGAGATCGTCGACAAGCACGGCGACGACCGGTTGAGCCGGATCGTGGCCGCCGACGGTGAGGTCAGCGACGAGGATCTGATCGCGCGGGAGGACGTGGTCGTCACCATCACCGAGACCGGCTACGCCAAGCGCACCAAGACCGACCTGTACCGCACGCAGAAACGCGGCGGGAAGGGCGTGCAGGGCGCCGGTCTCAAGCAGGACGACATCGTGGCGCACTTCTTCGTGTGCTCCACCCACGACTGGATCCTGTTCTTCACCACGCAGGGCCGGGTGTACCGGGCCAAGGCCTACGACCTGCCCGAGGCGTCGCGCACCGCGCGCGGTCAGCATGTGGCCAACCTGCTGGCGTTCCAGCCCGAGGAGCGGATCGCCCAGGTGATCCAGATCAAGGGCTACGAGGATGCGCCGTACCTGGTCCTGGCCACCCGCAACGGCCTGGTGAAGAAGTCCCGGCTCACCGAGTTCGACTCCAACCGCTCCGGCGGGATCGTCGCCATCAACCTGCGGGACAGCGACGAGCTGGTGGGTGCGGTGCTCGCCTCCGCCGAGGACGACCTGCTGCTGGTCAGCGCCAAGGGTCAGTCGATCCGGTTCTCGGCCACCGACGAGGCACTGCGGCCGATGGGGCGGGCGACCTCGGGCGTGCAGGGCATGCGGTTCAACGAGGAGGACACGCTGTTGTCGCTCAACGTGGTCCGCGAGGGCACATACCTGCTGGTGGCGACCTCGGGCGGTTACGCCAAGCGTACGGCCATCGAGGAGTACACGGCGCAGGGCCGCGGCGGCAAGGGCATCCTCACGATCCAGTACGACCGTAGGCGCGGAACCCTGGTCGGAGCGCTGATCGTCGACGACGACAGCGAGCTGTACGCCATCACCTCCGGCGGTGGCGTCATCCGCACCACGGCGAAGTCGGTCCGCAAGGCCGGCCGCCAGACCAAGGGGGTTCGCTTGATGAACCTGGGTGAGGGCGACACACTGATAGCAATCGCGCGCAACGCCGAGGACGACGCAAGTGACGAAGTCGACGCCGCGCTCGACAACGACGCGAACTAGCGGGCGGCACGGGCTGCCCGGCCCACGTGAGGAGCACTGGTGAGTTCACCGAACGAACCCGGACAGGCCGGTTCCGGCGACAACGCCGGGAACGGAAGCGGTCCGGGTGACCGCTCGGGTGGCGGTGGTTCGCGGCCTGCGGGCCCGAACCGGCTCACCGACCAGGGCCCGCCGACCACCCGGTTGCCCGAGGTCAGCGACGTGCCGCCGTGGCAGCGGGGGGCCAGCCGGGCGGCTCCGCAGCCCGGCTCCCAGCCGCCGGCGCGCACCGCCGACGCGGCGCCGCGGCCCGACCAGCGGCCCGAGCAGCAGCGCCCGGGTACGGCTCCCCCGGCCGGTCCGCCGTCCGGGGAGTCGCGGGCGCACCGCTACATCACCGGGACGGCGGCGCCGGGTGCGCTGCAGCAGCAGGGGCAGCAAAAACCGGCGTCCGGGGAGTCGGTGCAGACCTCGGGACGCAACGAGGTGGCCCGGGCCCCGGAGTACTCCAGCGAGCTGCCCGACCTGTCGGCGTCGGCGCCCCGCCCGGTCCAGCGCAAGACAGCGGAGCGCACCGAGCAGAGCACCCGCCCGGCGGGCTCCGGGAAGCTTCAGGTGGGCTCGCGTGCCAAGGCCGGTCCGGTGCGGGCCAGCATGCAGATCCGCCGCATCGACCCGTGGAGCGCGCTGAAGGTGTCGCTGCTGCTGTCGATCGCGCTGTTCTTCGTGTGGATGATCGCCGTGGCGTTTCTGTACCTGGTGCTCGGCGGGATGGGTGTCTGGAGCAAGCTCAACAGCAACGTCGGTGATCTGCTGACCAGCACCAGCGGTAGCGGCGGGGAGTTGGTCTCGGCCGGGTCCATCTTCGGTGGGGCCCTGATGATCGGGCTGGTCAACATCGTGCTGTTGACCGCGATGGCCACGATCGGGGCGTTCATCTACAACCTGTCCACCGACATCGTCGGCGGCGTCGAGGTGACACTGGCCGACCGGGAGTGAGGGCCGGCGCGGCGCCGGAATCGGGACGCGATTGCGAAAGTGATAGCGCCCGCGATATCACTTTCCACGCAGGTCAGCGCGGGCTTCGGCGACCGGCCGCTGCCCGGACCGGCGCGGTTTGGGAACTGGCCCGTCGGTACGGTAATCTCGTCGCTCGGTTGTGAGTACATACGGGCCTATAGCTCAGGCGGTTAGAGCGCTTCGCTGATAACGAAGAGGTCGGAGGTTCGAGTCCTCCTAGGCCCACGGAACCGGGATCATCCGGCGGGAGGTACATCTCATGACCCGCGCGCTCGTCGCCGCCACGCTCGTGGGACTCGGCATCGCGGTGCTGTGGTCCCGACGGCGCGGCGAAGTCTGGCACACCGCCTCCGGCGAGAGCACCGACTCCCCCGCGCCATCCCCCGAGGGGCCTTAGCTCAGTTGGTAGAGCGCTGCCTTTGCAAGGCAGATGTCAGGAGTTCGAATCTCCTAGGCTCCACATCCTCGAGAGCCCCCGGGCACAGCCCGGGGCCTTCTCAGCCCACCTCCACGGACACGGTGGTGGTCTGCGTCGTCGGCGGCATGTTCTCGGTGTCGATCACCAGGAACTGGCCGTAGTCCTGCACCCCGCTGGCGAGGGTCTTGGGCTTCAGCGTGAACGGCGGGGTGTCCGAATCCAGGCCGGCCAGGCCGAAGTCACTGTCGTTGGACACGACCAGGGTCTTGGCGTCGTCCCAGGTTGCCAGGCCCTCGACCTTGTCGCTGCCGAAGATCTCGCCACGGGGGTTGAGGTCGGTGAGCATCGCTCCGAGGTCCAGCTTGAGCGTCTTGCCCGCGACGGCGATGCCCTTGGCCTTGAGCATGTCGGTGGCCTCGGCGTCGGTGCTGACCCCGACGGCCGATTCGATCGGCTTGCCGTCGATCTGCAGGCCCCCGGAGTCGGCCGCATAGCTCGCACCCGGCACGTCGGCGGCCGGGCCGACGTCGGTGGCCCCGGAGATGTCGGCGACGTAGATCTTCTTGTCCCCGTCGGGCGCCAGCTCGCCGTCGCGCTCGTCGACGAGGAAGGTGGTGGGGGTCAGGGCCATGATCTCCGACACCGCGACCTTCGATTTCTGCGGGTTCGACAGGGGGTAGAGGTACTCGGCAACGTCCTTGGTCCGCAGGTTGACGGTGACGATGCGCACCAGGGGAACGGCCTTGGACGAACCCTCGAGCCCGGGGGTGTCCAGCGCGGACTGCATGATCCCCACCAGGGTGGAACCGTCGGGGGTGATCGTCAGCCCCTCCATTCCCCGGTTCGGTGTCCGCAGCGCCAGCTCGGCCGGCAGCGTGCCGTCGAACGGCGACAGCCGCTCGAGCTCCTTGCCGGAGGCGTCGAAGTGAACGATGAAGGGGCCGTATTCGTCGGACACCCAGAACGTCCCGTCGGGCAGTGCCACCAGGCCCTCGGTGTCCAGGCCGTGATCCGAGGTGGGTAGCGCAGTGCCCTGCATGTCCACCATCGTCTCGCCGGTGGTGGCCTGGGGGTCGACCAGCCCGTTGAGCGGTTGGCCGTCGGTGCCGGTCAGCGGGATGGTCTGTTCCGCGGTCGCGCTGCCGTCGGCCAGCCGGTATTTCGTGATCCGCGGCTGAAAGTCCGGGACGGGCAACACTTTTTCGTCGTCGGTGCGTCCGTCGACGTTGGGGCCGCGGTCGGACAGCCCGTAGATCTCGTCGCTGCTGCCGGGGACCGCGGCGATCGCCGAGCCGTCGGCGCTGTCACCGATGGCCACGTCCCCGACGGTGGTGATCGGCGGGACGTCGACGGCGTAGGTGCGCAGCGCGTCGGTGGTGGTGACCTCGAACTCGTCGGATCCGGTGAAGCCGTCGTCGGGGGTGTACACCACCGCGCCACCGTCGGCGAAGGAGATGGTGCCGTGTGCCGGCTGCGCGAACGCGACCGGGGTGGAACCGGCTGTCGCCGTGAGCATCTGGGCCGGGGTGAGGGTGAGCGCCTGGCCGGCGGCGGTGTGCAGGGCCGCCTCCGGCGCGGCGGTCGGCGAGGACGTGCCGCCGGCCGCGTCGCCGGATGTGTCGGTGGCAGACGAACATGCCGCGACGGAGAACGTGAGGATGACGGCGCCGACGGCGGCCCAGGGCTTCGCGTTGCAGGTCATGGGGAAATACCCCTACCAGCGCCGGGCAACCGGGGGGTGGCGTGCGGGTGAATGGTGCGTACCGCCGCCCTCTGCGACCACCGGCCCGGGGCGGGCGTGCTCAGCACTCCACGACGTTGAGCGCGAGCCCGCCCAGCGAGGTCTCCTTGTACTTGTCGGCCATGTCGGCGCCGGTGTCGCGCATCGTCTTGATGGCGGTGTCGAGGCTGACGTGGTGCACCCCGTCGCCGCGCAGGGCCATCCGGGCCGCGGTGATGGCCTTGACCGCGGCCACGGCGTTGCGTTCGATGCACGGGATCTGAACCAGGCCGCCGACCGGGTCGCAGGTGAGGCCGAGGTTGTGTTCGATCCCGATCTCCGCGGCGTTCTCGACCTGCTCGGGGGTGGCGCCCATGACGGCGGCCAGCCCCGCGGCGGCCATCGAACAGGCCGAACCGACCTCGCCCTGGCAGCCGACCTCGGCCCCGGAGATCGAGGCGTTGGCCTTGAACAACACCCCGATGGCCCCCGCGGTGAGCAGGAATTCGACGACGCCGGCGTCGTCGGCGCCGGGGATGAATCGCATGTAGTAGTGCAGTACGGCCGGGATCACCCCGGCGGCGCCGTTGGTCGGTGCGGTGACCACCCGACCGCCGCCCGCGTTCTCCTCGTTGACGGCCAGCGCATAGACGGTCACCCAGTCCATCGCGTAGAGCGGATCGTGGGGGTCGGACTCCAGCGCCGCGGCCAGTGCGCCGGCGCGGCGACGTACGCGCAGGCCGCCGGGCAGCACTCCCCCGGTGTTCAGCCCCGCCGACACGCATTCCTGCATCACCGACCACACCCGAAGCAGTCCCTCGCGAACCTCGTCGCGGCCGGCGGGCTCGTTGCGGGCCATCAGCTCGGCGATCGACACGCCGTGCTCGCCGGCCAGGGCCAGCAGTTCGTCGGCGGTGCCGAACCGATGGGGAACGTGGCGCTCGGCCTCCGGCGGGTGGGCGGCCTCGTCCTCGTCGACGACGAAGCCGCCGCCGACGGAGTAGTAGGTGCGTGTGCCCAGTTCGGCGCCGTCGTCACCGAGGGCGGTGAAGCGCAGGCCGTTGCTGTGAAAGTCCAAGGGCCGCACGATCAGAACGATGTCGGACTCCGGGTCGAAGCCGATGAGCCGTCCGCCGGGCAGCCGCAGCCCCCGGTCGTTCTCGATCTCGGCGACGCGGGCCCGCGCCGCGACCGGATCGACGGTCTCCGGGGCGAAACCCTCGAGTCCGAGCATGACGGCGGCGATGCTGCCGTGTCCGCGGCCGGTGGCCCCCAGCGAGCCGCACAGCTCGACCCGGAGGCCGGCGGTGCGCTCGAGCAGCGCGGTGTCGGAGAGCCAACCCACGAACCGGGTGGCCGCGCGCATCGGCCCCACAGTGTGCGAACTCGACGGACCGATCCCGATCGAGAAGAGGTCGAACACGCTGACCGGCATGCGGTGCCCTCCGAATCAGGGTTTCGGGTCGACCTGCACGCTCGGCGGCAGGGGTGAGGGTTCGGGACGGGTCGACCGTCGCACGATGGTGAACGCGACCGCTCCCCCGGCCAGCACGACGGCACCGCCGGTGGCCACCAACAACCACGTCTTGCGGCTGCGGCGCCGCCGCGCGGCGCCGCGCAGCTTGTCCGGCAGCTCGGCCAGGGTCTCCTGCGCCGCCGCCTGGGCGGCGGTCAGCTCCCGGCTGACCGTCTCCTGCGCGCTGGCCAGCTCCTTGCGCAATTCCCGGCGCACCGCGCTCTTGCGGTACTGGCGCCGGAGTTCGGTGGCCGCGGCCCCGAGCGAGTCGACACTTAGGCCCACTGCCCCGCGGGTGACGTCGACGGGCCCGACGGCCGTGTAGGTCAGTCCCCGGGCGAGGCGCTGTCCGTGGGTCAGCCTGGTGTCGGTCTTGGAACTCATCTCCCACCTTTCTGCGGCCCGGCGCCGCGATGCGCCGGCTCGGAGATTCCAGCCTGCCACCATCACGGCGGTTTCGCGGCCGATAGGTGGCCCGCCGGCCGCGACGGCGCCGTGTTCGGCGCGGAAGCCATGGCGGCGCGCGGGGGCACGGAACCCCCAGGACACCCGTAATGGCACACTGTGATGCCGTGACTACGAGCCCTATCCAGACAGCCACCGCAACGCTGCACACCAACCGCGGCGACATCAAGATCGCCCTGTTCGGCAACCACGCCCCCAAGACCGTGGCCAACTTCGTCGGCCTGGCCCAGGGCACCAAGGAGTACTCCACCGAGAACGCCTCGGGAAGCACGTCGGGTCCGTTCTACGACGGTGCGGTGTTCCACCGCGTCATCGACGGATTCATGATCCAGGGCGGGGATCCCACCGGCACCGGCCGCGGCGGGCCCGGCTACAAGTTCGCCGACGAGTTCCATCCGGAGCTGCAGTTCGACAAGCCCTACCTGCTGGCGATGGCCAACGCCGGGCCGGGCACCAACGGTTCGCAGTTCTTCATCACCGTCACCAACACGCCGCACCTGAACCGTCGGCACACCATCTTCGGTGAGGTCGTCGATCCGGAGTCGCAGAAGGTGGTCGACGCCATCGCCACCACGGCCACCGACCGCAACGACCGGCCGGCCGAGCCCGTCGTCATCGAGTCGATCACCATCTCCTGACGTAGCCCGGCCCGGGGACGCATGCCGACGACGAGCGTGCGTCCCGTGCCCGGTGCTGCTACCGGCGCGGCCCGGCGTAGCCGGCCGCGGTCAGTGCGTCCAGAACGTGCAAAGGATCGGTGCCGAGGTCCCAGCGGGTGAACACGGACAGACGGTCATCGGTGGCGTCGATCTCCAGCAGCCGTACCTTGCGGGCGATCCGCCGGAATTCGGTGATCCGGATATGGGCGATGTCCTCGCGCCGCAAAGTGGTGGTGCGCCACCAGCCGCGCAGCACCAGACCGTCGTCGGTGATTGCTAGTTTCGGCCGGGCTCGCCACGAGAACGTTGCAAACACAAGTAAACCCGCCGCGGCAAGCCCGATCAGGAGCCGCCCCGGAGTGTCTGTGACCAGGGTCACACAGCCGATGGCCATCAAAATCCCCACCACGCCGAGTGCCGCGACGGCCGCAGGCTGGGGTGCCCAATTAGTTTGCTGAGATTGATCCATAGGGACCCTTACCATTGGGAACGCAGTTATCCACAAGTGCTATCCACAATGGGGATGAATAACACGGGTGTGATTGCGGCCGGCGGGCCGGGCGGGTCAGCGGCCGCCGAAATCGACTGTTGAATCCATCCGCGGGACGGCGCCGGCTCACCGCCACCGCATGGTGAGCAACAGCCCGGCGATCATGAAGGCAAACGCGATCGCGTAGTTCCACGGCCCCAGCTCGGCCATCCACGGCAGCGACGACGACGCCAGCTGGAACACCAGCAGCCACGCCAGCCCGATCAACATCAGGCTGATGAACAGCACCACGAACCACACGCTCGACGGCCCGGCCTTGACCTTCACCGGCGTGCGGCTGACCGGGTTGATCGTGAAGTCGTTCTTCTTGCGGACCTTGGACTTGGGCATGCTGACCTTCGTAGGAGGGTGATCGATGCGACGATTGTTCGGGGGCGGATAACGGATGCTGGTAATGAGACTAACCCAGCCCGGCAGCTGCCCGAGAATTCTTGAGAGGACCGTGACCGGTGAGCACCCGACGTTCGCCCTGGCGCTACGGCGTGCCGGCGGTCTGCCTGCTGGCCGGCCTGCTGCTGGCGGCCACCCACGGCGTGTCCGGCGGCGAGGAGATCCGGCGCAGTGACGCCCCCCGGCTGGTGGACCTGGTCCGCGAGTCCCAGGCCAACGTCGACCGGCTCACCGCCGAGCGCGACGCCCTGGCCTCCCGGATCGACTCGACGCACGGCAGGTCCAGCGACGCCGCCCTGCGGGCGATCCAGGCCCGTGCCGGGGACCTCTCCGGTGCGGCGGGCCTGGACGCGGTGCACGGCCCCGGCCTCGTCGTCACGCTCACCGACGCCCAGCGCGACGCCCAGGGCCGGTTCCCGCGTGATGCGACACCCGATGACCTCGTGGTGCACCAGCAGGACATCCAGGCCGTGCTCAACGCGCTGTGGAGCGGCGGGGCCGAGGCCATCCAGATGCAGGACCAGCGGCTGATCAATCTGTCGGCGCCGCGCTGTGTCGGCAATACGCTGCTGCTCAACGGCCGCACCTACAGTCCGCCCTACACGGTCAGGGCCATCGGCGACGTCGCCGGTATGCAGGCGGCCCTCGCCGACGCGCCGCTGGTCACCCTCTACAAGCAGTACGTGATCCGGTTCGGGTTGGGCTACACCGAGAAGGCCGAGGACGACATCGAGATCCCCGGCTACAGCGAGCCGGTCCGGATGAAGTACGCCCAGCCGGCGGGCCCGATCGGGTACTGAGAGTCCGCGGCGGGTTCGCGCGGGATCCGCGCAGGATCCGTGGGCCGGCGGGCCCCGGTTAATACGTTTTCGCCACCGGGCGCGGCACCGGTAACCTGTGGCGATGCGCGTCCTGGTCGTCGACAACTACGACAGCTTCGTGTTCAACCTGGTCCAGTACCTGGGCCAGCTCGGCGTCACCGCCGAGGTCTGGCGCAACGACGACGAGCGGCTCACCGGCGACGAGCGCGTCGCCGCGGTGGCCGGCGAGGTCGACGGCATCCTGCTCAGCCCCGGACCGGGAACGCCCGAACGCGCCGGTGCCTCGATTCCGCTGGTCCGCGCGTGCGCGGCCGCCGGAACGCCGCTGCTGGGGGTCTGCCTGGGCCACCAGGCCATCGGGGTCGCCTTCGGTGGCACCGTGGACCGGGCCCCGGAGCTGCTGCACGGCAAGACCAGCACGGTGTATCACCGCGACACCGGCGTGCTCAAGGGCCTGCCGGACCCGTTCACGGCCACCCGCTACCACTCGCTGACCATCCTGCCCGAGACCCTGCCGTCCGAGCTGGACGTCACCGCGGAGACCCGCGGTGGGGTCATCATGGGTGTCCGGCACAAGACCCTGCCGATCCACGGCGTCCAGTTCCACCCCGAGTCGATCCTCACCGAGGGCGGTCACCGGATGCTGGCCAACTGGCTGGGCTTCTGCGGTGCCGCACCGGAGGAGAACCTGGTGCGCCGCCTCGAGCAGGAGGTCGCCGACACCGTCGCGGCGGCTATGACGCGAAACTCAGCGTGATCGACGAACCGTAGTTGACCCCGGTCCCCGGTGCGGGGGACTGGGTGACCACGGCGTGCGAGCGCTGACCGCTGTCCTGCACGTCGGGCCCCTTGACCAGCACCCCGGTCCAGCCCAGCGCCCGCAGGTTGGGTTCGGCGTCGGTCCAGAACTGTCCGACCAGATTCGGCATCGCGAACTGGTTTCCGCGGGAGACCTGCAGCTCGATCACGGTGTCGATGGCGACGTTCTGTCCGGCCGGCGGGTCGGTGCCCAGCACGGTGCCCGAACTGGGAATGCCGTCGACGTCGACGCGGGCGAACTTGGTGAATCCGTAGACGGTCAGGTTCTGCTGGGCCTGGTCGACGGTCTGCCCGCTGACGTCGGGAACGGGCTCGGTCTGCGGGCCGGAGCCGACGATCAGGGTGATCTCGTTGGTGATGGCCGAGGTCTGATTGGCCGGGGGATTGGTGCCGACCACCTTGTCCTTGAGCTCCGGGGTCGACGGGGAGCTGCTCTGGGTGAACCGGCTGAAGCCGGCGTCCTTGAGCTTCTCGACGGCGTCGGCGTAGGACAGCGTGGAGACGTCGGGCACCTCGCGCTGCTGGGGGCCGGTGGACACCTCGACGGTGATCTGGTCGCCGGCCGAGGCCATCGACTCGGCGGCAGGATCGGTGGCGATGACGTGATCCGGCGGCACCTCGGAGTCGGGCTTCTGCAGGGTCGAGGTCTTGAATCCGCGGTTCTGCAGCTCGACGATCGCGTCCGCCGACGACTTGCCGGTCACGTCGGGCACCTGCACGTCGCGGGGGCTGCCGCCCCAGAAGTTGATGGCCAGCGTCACCACCACCGTCAGCACGGTCAGCAGTGCGACCACCACCATCCAGCGGGCCACCGATCCGCGGCCCTCGCCGGCGCGGTCGGCGGGCTCGATGTAGTGCGGCATCTGCCGGGGGATCTCGTCGGTGGCGTCGCTGTCGCGGGGCGGCGGCGACGCCGACAACAGCGAGGTGCGGTCGGCGTCGGTGAGCACCTTGGGGGCCTCGGGCTGCTCCCCGCTGTGCACCCGCACCAGGTCGGTGCGCATCTCGGCGGCGGTCTGGTACCGGTTGTCGGGGTTCTTGGCCAGTGCCTTGAGCACCACCGCGTCCAGCTCCGGGGAGATGCCGGTGTGGCGCTGGGAGGGCGGGACCGGATCCTCCCGCACGTGCTGGTAGGCCACCGCGACGGGGGAATCACCGACGAACGGCGGTTCGCCGGTGAGGATCTCGTAGAGCACGCAGCCCAGCGAGTAGACGTCGGAGCGGGCGTCCACGGCATCACCGCGGGCCTGCTCGGGGGACAGGTACTGCGCGGTGCCGATGACCGCGGCGGTCTGCGTGACGCTGCTGGAGTCGGCCAGCGCGCGGGCGATGCCGAAGTCCATCACCTTCACCGCGCCGGTCTTGGAGATCATGATGTTCGCCGGCTTGACGTCGCGGTGGATGATGCCGTGCTGGTGGCTGAAGTTCAGCGCCTGGCAGGCGTCGGCGATCACCTCGATGGCCCGCTGCGGGGGCATCGGCCCGTCGCTGTGGACGATGTCACGCAGCGTGACCCCGTCGACGTACTCCATGACGATGTAGGGCAGCGGCCCGTTGGCGGTCTCGGCCTCACCGGTGTCGTAGACGGCCACGATCGCCGGGTGGTTCAGCGCGGCCGCGTTCTGCGCCTCCCGCCGGAACCGCAGGTAGAAGCTGGGGTCGCGGGCGAGGTCGGCCCGCAGCACCTTCACCGCGACATCGCGGTGCAACCTGATGTCGCGGGCCAGATGCACCTCGGACATGCCACCGAAGCCGAGGATCTCGCCGAGCTCGTAGCGGCCGGACAGCAACTCGGGGGTGGTCATGGTCGTATCTCGTGGTCGGCGGTCAGTCGGATCAGCGGGGCCGGTGCCGGAGATCGTCCGGCGGAGTCGGGTAGCTGCCCCTCCAGCTTTAGTACCCCCGAATCACGATCGTGTAGCCCGGTCCAGTTCGACGGCTCGGCCGGGACCGGCGCCGGTTCCTCGGTGGAGGGCGTGACGGTGTTGGTGACCGTCTGCGGGGTGCTGTCGGGTGAGTTGAGGCTGTCGCGGGAGTTGATCACCAGGATCACCGCGATCACGATCGCCAGCGCGCCCAGGACCCCGGCGGCCCACAGCAGCGCCCGCTGGCCCGACGAGAACGTGCTGCGCGCCGGGGGCGGCTGCCGGTGGCTGCCCGAGGACGGGCGGGCCCGACCGGCGGTGGCCGGCCGCGGTTCGGCCGCTCCGCGACCCTGGGCCCCGGAGGGGATCGCGGCCGGGGCGGCGCGGCCCAGCGTCGGTGCCTGGTTGGGGCGCGGCGGCCGGCGCCCGGCCCGCACGGCGGCCACCGCGTCGGCGAACGCGCCGCCGTTGCGGTAGCGCATGCCCGGATTCTTGACCAGGGTGATCTCGATGAGCTCGCGGACGTTGGGGGGCAGGTCGGCCGGCAACGGCGGCGGCGTCTCCTTGATGTGCTTCATCGCCACCGTCAGGGCGCCGTCCCCGGTGAACGGTCGGCGGCCCGAAACCGCTTCGTAGCCAACGACTCCCAGCGAGTACACGTCGCTGGACGCGGTGGCGTCGTGGCCCAGGGCCTGCTCGGGTGCGATGTACTGCGCGGTGCCCATCACCATCCCGGTCTGGGTCACCGGGGCCGCGTCGACGGCCTTGGCGATGCCGAAGTCGGTCAGCTTCACCTGGCCGGTGGGGGTGATCAGGATGTTGCCCGGCTTGACGTCGCGGTGCACCAGGCCGGCCGAATGGGCGACCTGCAATGCCCGCCCGGTCTGCTCGAGCATGTCCAGCGCGTGCCGCAGCGAGAGCCGGCCGGTCCGCTTGAGCACCGAGTTCAGCGGCTCGCCGTTGACCAGTTCCATCACCAGATAGGCGGTGCGGCCCTCGCCGTCGATTTCGGTCTCGCCGTAGTCGTGCACGCTGGCGATGCCCGGGTGATTGAGCATGGCCACCGTGCGCGCCTCGGCGCGGAACCGTTCGACGAACTCGGGATCCGAGGAGTACTCGGCCTTGAGGACCTTGACCGCCACCCGCCGTCCCAGACGGCTGTCGACGACCTCCCACACCTGCCCCATGCCACCGGTGGCGATCAGGCGCTGCAGGCGGTAACGACCGGATAGCGTCACGCCGACTCGCGGACTCATGATCCTCCCTGAAGGGCCGCGGCGATCACGGCCCGTCCGATGGGCGCGGCCACCGCCCCGCCCGTCGCCGAGAGCCGGTCGCCACCGTTTTCCACCAGCACCGCCACCGCGACCCGGGGCGCCGACGCGGGCGCGAAGGCGATGTACCAGGCGTGCGGGGGCGTGTTGCGCGGGTCGGTACCGTGCTCGGCGGTACCGGTCTTGGATGCGATCTGCACGCCGGGGATGGCCCCTTTCTGCTGTGTGTGCTGCTCGGCGCCGACCATCAAATCTGTTAGCTTAGCCGCGACCTGCGCAGACACCGCACGCCGCTGCACCGTGGGTTCGGTCGTGGCGATATTGGCCAGGTCGGGTCCCTTGAGGCTGTCCACCAGGTAGGGCTGCATCGTCACGCCCTTGTTGGCCACCGTGGCCGCGACCAGCGCGTTCTGCAGCGGGGTCATCGCCACATCCTTCTGCCCGATGGCGGTCATCCCCAACGCGGCCCGGTCCGGGATGGGGCCGACGGTCGACTCGGCGACCTGCAGGGGGATCGAGGGGGGCGGCTCGTCCAGGCCGAACGACAGCGCGGCGTTCTTCAGCGCGTCGGTGCCGATCTGCAGCCCCAGCTGCACGAAGGCGGTGTTGCAGGAACGGGCGAACGCCTCCCGCAGCGACGCGCTCTGCCCCGAGCCGCAGGGCGAGCCGCCGTAGTTCTCCAGTGTCGCGGTGCTGTCGGGCAGCGGGATGGTGGGCAGCGCGGTGAACTGGTCGTCCTCGGTGACCCCCTTCTGCAGGGCGGCGGCCGTGGTGATCACCTTGAACGTCGAGCCCGGGGGATAGCGCTCCGAGATGGCCCGGTTGGTCAGCGGCTGGTCCGGATCGTCGCGCAGCCGCTCCCAGGCGGCCACCTGCTTGTCGGTGTCGTGGGAGGCCAGCCGGTTGGGGTCGTACGACGGTGAGGACAGCAGGGCCAGGATCTTGCCGGTGGAGGGTTCCAGCGCCACCACCGCGCCCTTGCAGGGGTTGCCGCCGCACCCCTCCTGCAGGGCCTCCCAGCCGGCCTGCTGGACCCGCGGCACGATGGTGGTGTCGACGTTGCCGCCGCGCGGGTCGCGCCCGGTGAAGAAGTCGGCCAGCCGGCGGCCGAAGAGCCGTTGATCGGAGCCGTTGAGGACGGCGTCCTCGGCGCGTTCCAGCCCGGTACTGGAGTAGCGCAGCGAGTAGAAACCGGTAACCGGCGCGTACACAAAGGGATTGGGGTAGACCCGCAGGAACCGGTAGCGCCCGCTGGTGGCGACCGAGTAGGCCATCAGCTGGCCCTCGGCGGCGATCTGCCCGCGCTGGCGCGAGTACTCGTCGAGCAGCACCCGTTGGTTGCGCGGATCGGCGCGCAGGCTGTCGGCGGTGAACACCTGGGTCAGGGTGGCGTTGAGCAGCAGCACGACCATCAGCGCCATGATCACCATCGAGATGCGTCGCAGGGAGGTGTTCATGCCTTCTGAATCACCTCGGTGCTCGCCGCCGCCAGCGGCGGCTGGTTGGGTGCCAGGCTGACGATCGGGCGCCGTGCGTTGTGGCTGATCCGCACCAGGATGGCCAGCAGCAGGTAGTTGGCCAGCAGGGAGGAGCCGCCGTAGGACAGCCACGGGGTGGTCAGCCCGGTCAGCGGGATCAGCTTGGTGACACCGCCGACGACGATGAACAGCTGAATGGCCAGCGTGGACGCCAGCCCGGCGGCCAGCAGCTTGCCGAAACTGTCGCGGACGGCCAGCGCGGTGCGCAGGCCGCGGATGATCAGGATGGTGTAGAGCATCAGCACCCCGGCCAGGCCGACCAGACCCAGCTCCTCGCTGATCGCGGCGATGATGAAGTCGGTCGAGGCCTCCGGCACCGTGCCGGGTTGGCCGTTGCCCAGCCCGGTTCCGAAGATGCCGCCGGTGGCGAAGCTGAACAGCGCCTGGACCATCTGGTAGCCGGAACCCTCGGGGTCGGAGAACGGGTCCAGCCAGTTCTGTACCCGCACCTGCACGTGGTTGAACAAGTAGTAGGCCGCGACGCTTCCCGCCGCGAACAGTGCCATGCCGATCACCACCCAGCTGACCCGCTCGGTGGCCACGTAGACGATCACCAGGAAGGACGCGTACAGCAGCAGCGAGGTGCCGAGGTCCTTCTCGAAGATCATCACCCCGACCGATGCCACCCAGGCGACCAGCAGCGGCGCCAGGTCGCGGGGGCGGGGCAGGTTCATGCCCAGCACGTGCTTGCCGGCGCTGGTGAACAGGCCGCGCTTGTTCACCAGGACCGCGGCGAAGAAGATCAGCAGCAGGATCTTGGAGAACTCGGCCGGCTGAATCGAGAAGCCGGGGAACCGGATCCAGATCTTGGCGCCGTTCTGTTCGGAGAACGCCCGCGGCAACAGTGCCGGGATCACCAGCAGCACCAGCCCGGCCATCCCGCAGACGTAGCCGTAGCGCGAGAGCTGCCGGTGGTCCTTGAGCAGGATCACCACCAGCGAGAAGCCGAGCACGCCGACCAGCGTCCAGAGCATCTGCTGATTGGCGGTGGGTTTGGAGGTGGCGTCGTCGATGCTGGCGGCCAGATCGAGCCGGTGGATCATCACCAACCCGAGCCCGTTGAGCACGGCCACGATCGGCAGCAGCAGGGGATCGGCGTAGGCGGCGAAACGGCGGATGGCCAGATGCGCGGCGACGAACAGCGCCAGGTACGCGGTGGTGTAGCCGATCAGGTCCAGGGTCACGCCCTGTTCCTGGTTGGCCTCGACGATGAGCAGCGCGACGGTGGTGATGACGGCGGCGAAGCACAGCAGCAGCAGTTCGGCATTGCGCCGGGTGGGAAGGGGCGGGGTGACCGCCACCGGTGACTGCGGCTGGGTATGCCCCGGTTCCGTCATGCGGCCACCCGGCAGTTGACCCCCGGTTCCGGCGCCGGCGGCGGCAGGGTGGTCACCGGGGGCGGTGTCGAGGTCGCCGAGGGGGTCGGTGACGGTGCTGC
>NZ_NVQF01000049.1 GCF_002592005.1 Mycolicibacterium palauense
TGGTAGGGAGTCAGTGACGATGGCACGTATTCTTTTGTGTTCACATGGTAGAGGTGTTATGCGTGCTCAGCCTTGGTCTGGTGGTCTCGGAGCTGGGTGTAAGGGTCGGGCGGCGGTGTGGGCCCGCCCGCGTCGGCGATCCGGGTGACCACCTCGTCGAGCAGCTCGGCGCGGCGGGCCACCACCGACACCGTCGCCCCGGCGGTGGCCAGTTTCTCCGCGCCGGCCGCGCCGATGCCCGACGAGGCCCCGGTCACCACCACCCGCTTGCCGCGCAGGTCGATGTGGGTGCCGGTGGGCAGACTGACCGGTGGACGCATCGCGGTCAGTGTGATCGCCTCGGTCAGCTTGCGGCGCAGCGTGCTCACGGGTTCAGCATCCTACGGTCCCGCTCGTCGCGCTCCCGCCGGGCGTTCACCAGCACCTGCTGTTGCCGCCGGACCCGCCGCACCCGGTGGCCCGACCACCAGGCCACGACGGGCAGGGTGACCAGCAGCACCAGCCAGTAGCCCAGTGCCCACACGTCGTCGGCGATCAGCGCCTGTACGAGCAGCACCAGCGAGACCACCCCGACTCCGAGGTAGGCCGCGACGTTGCGGCGCCGGGCGCGATCGGCCTGATCGAGGTACACCGTGCCCAGCCGGATCGCGGCGACCAGCGCGTCCGGATCCGCCGGTGCCGGGCCGCGGTGGACGGCGCTGACCGCCGCCCGGCGCTGCCCGGCGGTCAGGCCCTCGACCTGGTCGGTGTAGACCGCGCGCATTCCCTCGGAGCGCCAGGCGCCCAGGCCGCCGACGGCCAGCACCGCCGCCGCGAAGACGAGGGTGCCCGCCGGCCAGTGCAGCATCATCGGCCGCCCCGCCGACACCGCCAGCCCGGCCGCGCTGACGATCACCGCCGCCAGCGCGCACCAGCACAGCACCCGCACCCAGGCCGCTGCCAGCAAGATCCGCACGGGAGACCATCTTCGCAGCAGTGACTTCGGTGCGCGTGGTCCCGGTCAGCGGGACCAGCTGCACCGAAATCGCGCTAGAAGTAGCGGGGAAACGGGCTCCAGTCCGGCGGGCGCTTCTCCAGGAAGGCGTCCCGGCCCTCCACGGCCTCGTCGGTCATGTAGGCCAGCCGGGTGGCCTCACCGGCGAACAACTGCTGGCCCACCAGGCCGTCATCGAGCAGGTTGAAGGCGTATTTGAGCATCCGCTGGGCCTGCGGCGACTTGCCGTTGATGGCCGCCGCCCACTCCAGGGCGACGTTCTCCAGCTCGGCGTGGTCGACGACCTCGTTGACCGCGCCCATGTGGTGCATCTGCTCGGCGGTGTAGGTGCGGCCCAGGAAGAAGATCTCGCGGGCGAACTTCTGGCCCACCTGACGGGCCAGGTAGGCGCTGCCGAACCCGCCGTCGAAGCTGCCGACGTCGGCGTCGGTCTGCTTGAACCGGGCGTGCTCGCGGCTGGCCAGGGTCAGGTCGCACACCACGTGCAGGCTGTGCCCGCCGCCCGCGGCCCAGCCGTTGACCAGGCAGATCACCGGTTTGGGCATGAACCGGATGAGCCGCTGCACCTCCAGGATGTGCAGCCGCCCGGCCCGGGCCACGTCCACCGTGTCCGCGGTGTCCCCGCTGGCGTACTGGTAGCCGGTGCGGCCGCGGATGCGCTGATCGCCGCCGGAGCAGAACGCCCAGCCGCCGTCCTTGGGCGCGGGCCCGTTGCCGGTCAGCAGCACCACGCCGACGTCGGGGGAGATGCGGGCGTGCTCCAGGGTGCGGTAGAGCTCGTCGACCGTGTGCGGCCGGAACGCGTTGCGCACCTCGGGCCGGTTGAAGGCCACCCGCACCGTCGGCATCGGGCGGCCGTCGACCACATGGCGGTGATAGGTCACATCGGTCAGGTCGGCGAACTCCGGCACGGGCTGCCACAACGCCGGGTTGAAGGGGTTCTCGCTCACGGGTCGACTCTAGGTGGCCCCTCGTCGGCCGGGCCGTTCGCCGCCCGGCTACACGGGCAGGCCGCGGTCGCGCAGGGCGGTCAGCAGACCGTCGGGCCGCGCCGACGTGGGCACCGGGTCGACGAGGACGAACTCGCAGCCCACCGCGCGGGCGCCGCCGTCGGCCTCCTCGCTGTCGCCGACCATCACCGCCTGTTCGGCGGGCACCCCGAGGCGCTGCAGCGCGGTGGTGAAGATGGCGGGGTTCGGTTTGACCGCACCCACCTCGAAGGACAGCACGAACTCGTCGACGTCGTCGCGGGCCCCGATCGCCCCGAACGCGGGGCGCAGATCGAAGGCGATGTTGGAGACCACCGCGGTCTTGATGCCGGCCTCGGCCAGCCGGCGCAACACCACCGCGGTGTCCGGGTAGGGCGTCCAGCACGACGGCGAGATGACCCGCTGATACAGCGACTCGGCGTGGTGGTCGGCCACTCCGGACTCGCGCAGGACGTGCAGGTAGGCCTCGCGGTGCAGGTGCGGGGCGAGGTCGCGGCTGACCCAGGCGTGGTACTGCTCGGGGGACATCTGGACGTGCGAGCCGGTGGGCGCGGTGAGCCGGCGCATCAACTCGGCCTGGACGTGGCCGTCGACGAGCTGGTCGTCGACGGCCATGCCCTCGAACCAGCTGTCGTCCTCCTCCAGACGGAACAGTGTGCCGGAGAAGTCGAACATCACGGCGGCCGGTAACTGCATGGCCCCATCGTGCCAGCCGAGCGCCGCAGGGTGCGGCGGGTTGAATTGCGCCAGAGTGGTTATTAACACTTCATGATCGATCCGCTCAGGGCCTCCTGCGAGCAGGCGGCAGTGGTGATACCCGCGCACAACGAGGTGCGCTGTCTGCCGAAGTGCCTGCGTGCCATGCGCACTGCGGTGCTGGCCGCCCCAATTCCCGTGACCACGGTGGTGGTGCTCGACAGCTGCGACGACGGCAGCGCCGACCTGGCCGCGCGGTTCGGGCCGGACACGCATTTCGTCACCGTCGAGGCCGGTAACGTCGGCGCCGCCCGCGCCGCGGGGTTCGCCTATGCGCGGTCGTTGACGAAGTCCACCGACGGCGTCTGGTATGCGTGCACCGACGCCGACAGCCGCGTCGACCCGGACTGGCTGGTCCGCCAGCTGAGCGCGCGGGCCGACATGGTGCTCGGCGTGGTCCGGGTGGCCGACTGGCGCCAGCTGGCCCCGAAAGCCATCACGCGCTACCTGCGGGCCTATCGGGGTTCCCGCAGCGGTTCGGGTACCCAGGGTCATGACCACGTGCACGGGGCCAATATGGGTTTCCGCTCGGAGGCCTACTGGCGGGTGGGCGGTTTCGCGCCGCTGCCCACCGGTGAGGACGTCGCGTTGGTGCGCCGGTTCGAGGAGCACGGATACCGCATCCACCGCGACGCCGGGCTGTCGGTGACGACCTCGGCGCGCCGCGACGGGCGCGCGCCCGGCGGATTCGCCGACCACCTGCGTGACCTGTCCCGCGAAACCCCGGATCCGGCATGACGGCCGGCGCACTGGTGCGGCAATGGCTGGAGGCCGGCCGGCTGGAGTTGCCGCTGCCGGGATCGGGGGCCAGCGCGACCCGCTTTCGGCAGCTGATGGCCCTGGCCGAGCAGGATGTGGTGGCGGCGCGACTGGCCGAGGCCCACACCGACGCCGCGGCGATCCTGCACGAACTGGACGGCAAGCCGCCCGAACCAGGGCAGCTGTGGGGCGTGTGGGCGGCGGAGTCCTCGGATGCGGTGCTGACGGCCACCGACGACGGGCCCGCCGGGGTGCGGCTGTCGGGGACCAAACCGTGGTGCTCGGGGGCGGGGATCTGCAGCCACGCGCTGGTGACCGCGCGCGTCGCCGGCGGGGACCGCGCGCTGTACGCCGTCGCCGTCACCGACCCGCGGGTGCGGGCGTTGCCGAGCACCTGGCGCAACGCCGGGATGGCCGCCAGCGACACCCGCTCGGTGCAGTTCACCAGTGCCCGCGCGGTACCGGTCGGAGCGCCGGGGGACTACCTGAGCAGGCCCGGGTTCTGGCACGGTGCGATCGGGGTCGCCGCGTGTTGGCTGGGCGCGGCGCGCGCGGTCGGCCAGCCCCTCTACCACCGCGCCGGCGCCGGCCGCGCCGATGAACACGCGCTGGCCCACCTCGGCGCCGTCGACGCAGCGATCGCTGCGGCCCAGGCCATCCTGGACGCGGCGGCCGCGCAGATCGACGCCGACCCGCTCGACCGTGCGGGCGCCGCGCAGCTGACGGCACACCGTGTGCGGGCGGTCGTCGAGCATGCGGTGCAGGAGTCGATCATCCGCACCGGCCGGGCGTTGGGACCGGGGCCGCTGTCCCGGGACGGCCGCCACGCCGCGCGGGTCGCCGACCTGACCATCTACGTGCGGCAGAGCCACGCCGAACGCGATCTGGCCGAGTTGGGCCGGCTGGCGGGACGGCAGCGGTGAGCGGCCGGTCCGCCAACGGCGCTCGGTTCGCCGCGATGCCGCTCGCGGGTGGGGGGACACCGGTGCGTGACTGGCTCTGCGCGCCAGGGCTTCCGGAGTTGGACCCGTCCGGGTGTCCGGCGCTGGTGATCGTCGCCCCGCACCCCGACGACGAGACGCTGGGCCTGGGTGGCACGGCCGCACAGCTGGCGGACCGCGGCGTGCCCGTCCAGGTGGTGTCGGTCAGCGACGGCGGTGGAGCGGTCCCCGGCCTCTCCGATGCCGGTCGGCTCCGGCTGGAGCACACGCGGCGCAGCGAACTGGACGCGGCCACAACGGTTCTGGGCGTGGCGCCACCCGTGCGTCTGGGCTTCCCGGATGGCCGGCTCGCCGAGTTCGAATCCGCGATCGCCGAGCGGGTCGCCGCACAGCTCGACCGGGCCGGGCCCGGGGTGTGGTGTGCGGCCACCTGGCGGGGTGACGGTCACCCGGACCACGAGGCCGTCGGCCGGGCCGCCGCGGTGGCCGCCGGCCGGTGCGCAGCGGTGTTCGTGGAGTATCCGGTGTGGATGTGGCACTGGGCCCGTCCCGGCGATGCCGCGGTCCCCTGGGAGCGGGCCTTCCAGGTGCCCCTCGACGAACGCGCCCGGATCCGCAAACAGCGGGCCGCACAGTGCTTCCCGAGCCAGTTCGGGCCGGGCCGGGACGGGTCGGCGCCGACCATCCCGTCCGCGGTGGTGGACCGGCTGCTGGCGGTGGGTGAGGTGTTGTTCCGGTGATGACGCGTCTGCCCGACGACTACTTCGACAAGATGTACCGCGCCGAGGAGGATCCGTGGCGGCTGGCGTCGCGTTGGTATGAGCGCCGCAAGTACGCGATCAGTGTGGCGTTGCTGCCGCGGGCCCGCTACCGGCACGCCTTCGAACCCGGGTGTTCGATCGGCATGTTGACGCAGCGACTGGCCGAGGTGTGCGACCGGGTGAGCGCCGTCGACGTCGCCGAGCCGGCGCTGGCTGCGGCGCGGCGACGGCTCGCCGACGCCGGTTGCGCGGATCGGGTGACGCTGGGCCGTGGGTCGCTGGATCAGGGCTGGCCCGACGGCCCGTTCGATCTGCTGGTGCTCAGCGAGGTGGCCTACTACCTCGACGGCCGGCTGCTGGCGGCGGTGCTGCGCCGCGAGATCCCCCGGCTGGCCCCGGATGCCACCGTGCTGGCCGCGCACTGGCGGCACCGGGTGCCCGAGTACCCGCTGAGCGGCGACGCCGCCAACGCGATCATCGCGGCGACCCCGGGGCTGACCTCGACGGGCAGTTATCTGGACGAGGACGTCGCCATCGAGGTGTTCAGCACCGGCGACGGCGGTTCGGTCGCCGCCCGGGAGGGTCTGATCTGACGCGCCGAAGCTGCAAGAGTTGACACGTTTGCCCAGGAGGGCCCGTCAGGATCTGCAGTCTCGGTGACTAGCCCACCGACCGGGACGTGCCCTCCCAGAACCGCGCCCGCACCGCCTTCTTGTCGGGCTTGCCCAACCCGGTCAGCGGCAGCGCGTCGACGATCACCACCTGCTTGGGCGCCTGCACCGAGCCCTTGCGGTCCTTGACCGCGGCCTGGATCTCGGCGGTCATGGTGGCCACGGCCGCCTCGTCGGTGGCGGCGTCGGAGCGCAGCACCACCACCGCGGTGACCGCCTCGCCCCACTTGTCGTCGGGGGCGCCGACCACGCATACCTGGGCCACCGACGGATGCTCGGCGACGACGTCCTCCACCTCGCGGGGGAACACGTTGAACCCGCCGGTGACGATCATGTCCTTGACCCGGTCGACGATGAACCAGAATCCGTCGGAGTCCTCGCGGGCCATGTCGCCGGTGTGCAGCCAGCCGCCGGAGAAGGTCTCGGCGGTCTGCTCGGGCAGCTTCCAGTAGCCGCCGGACAGCAGCGGCCCGGACACGCACACCTCGCCGACCTCGCCCTGGGGCACCGGGTTGCCCTCGGGGTCCAGCAGCGCGCAGCGGGCGAACAGCGTCGGGCGCCCGCAGGAGGACAGCCGCTCGGCGTCGTGGTCCTTCTTGGCCAGATAGCTGATCGCCATCGGCGCCTCGGACTGGCCGTAGTTCTGCGCGAAGATCTGCCCGAACCGCTCGATCGCCTCGGCCAGCCGCACCGGGTTGATCGCCGAGGCGCCGTAGTACACGGTCTCCAGCGAGGACAGGTCCCGGGTGCGTGAATCGGGGTGGTCCATCAGGGCGTAGAGCATCGCGGGCACCACGAACGTGGCGGTGATCTTCTGCTCCTCGATCACCCGCAGCGCCTCGCCCGGGTCGAACTTGGGCATCACGTGCATCTCGCCGCCCTTGATCAGGGTCGGCAGGAAGTAGGCCGCCCCGGCGTGCGACAGCGGGGTCAGCATCAAAAAGCGCGGATTCTCCGGCCACTCCCACTCGGCGAGCTGGATGGTGGTCATCGTCGTGGTGGCCTGCGAGGTCATCATGACGCCCTTGGGTTTGCCGGTGGTGCCGCCGGTATAGGTCAGCCCGGTGACGTGGTCGGGCGGCAGGTCGGCGGCCGCCAGGGGGCGCGGGTCGTACCTGGCGGCCTCGGCGTTGAGGTCGACGACGGTGGCCCCCGACTCGGTCAGCTCGGCCGGGGCGGGCCCGATCGTCAGGATCTGCTTGAGGCCGTCGACCTTGTCCAGCAGGCCCAGAGCGCGCTCGACGAACATCGGGTTGGGGTCGATGATCAGGGTGGTGGCCCCGGAATCGGCGAGCACGTAGGCGTGGTCGTCGAGCGAGCCCAGCGGGTGCAGCGCCAGCCTGCGGTAGCCCTGCGTCTGCCCGGCGCTGGTGATCATCAGCACCTCGGGCCGGTTCAGCGACAACAGTCCGGCGGTCGCGCCGGTACCCGCGCCGAGTGCCTCGAACGCCTGGATGTACTGGCTGATCCGGTCGGCGAGCTGCCCGCCGGTGAGTGTGGTCTGGCCCAGGTGCAGCACCGGCTTGTCGCGGTGCCGCTTGAGGGCGCCGACCAGAAGGTGGCCGGAGTGCACGGGATGGCGCAGCAGTTCGTCACTCATGGGCCCAGATTAGAACGTGTTCCAGTTTTAGTACACCGACCCCGTCCACAGCGCGTCCACCGCGGCGGGCCCGGCGTCGGCGCCCTCGGCCTGCAGGGCCTGCCCGACGAGCAGCTTGCCGGTGTTGACCAGGTGTGATCGCATCGCGTCGGCGGCCCGTTCGCCGTCCCCGGCCGCGATCGCGTCGACGATCGGGGCGTGCTCGGCGTCGATGTCGGCCAACGTGCGGGTCTTGTCGGCGGTGGCGGCGCCGAGCAGCCGGGTGGTCTCGCGCAGCCCCCGGACGATGGTGCGGGCGCGCTCGTTGCCCGCGCCGGCCATGATCAGGTCGTGCAGCCCCTGGTCGTGGCGGGCGAAGGCGGTGTCGTCGCCGTGCCGGGCCGCCGCGTGCATCAGGCGCCGCTGCCGGCGCAGTGCGCGCGCGAGTTCCCCGCCGGTTCCGGCGGCCCGGCGGGCGGCCGGGACCTCCAGCGCCAGGCGGACCGCGAAGATGCCGGCGATGTCGGTGGCGCGGGGCCGCAGGATCCGAAAGCCCTGCCGGGCCTCGAATTTGATGAGCCCGACCTCCTCCAGGCGCAGCAGCGCCTCGCGGACGGGGGTGCGGGAGACGCCGAGGGCCTCGGCGAGTTGGTAGACCGAGTAGCGCACGCCGGGCCTCATCCGCCCGTCGTCGATGGCCGCGCGCACCGCGGCGATCGCCTGCTCCATCCGCCGGCCCGGCGCCGCCGCCAGCGGCTCGATGTCGGGGAGCGCCGCGGCCACGACTCACTGTAACAATCCGCGGGGGCTTGTAGCATGCTACGAGTGGATGCCGAGGCCCTCGCCGCCCTGCTCAGCCGCGCCGGTGTGACCGATGTACTGACCGACACGACCACCCGCGCCGCGTTCTCCTCCGACGCCTCGCTGTACCGGGTGCCGCCGCTGCTGGTGGTCCGCCCGCGGGCCGTCGACGACGTCGCCGCCACGCTGTCGGTCTGCCGAGAGGCGGGGGTGCCGCTGACCGCCCGCGGTGCCGGGACCTCCATCGCCGGCAACGCCGTCGGCGCGGGGGTGGTCCTCGACTTCAGCAAGCACCTCAACCGGGTGCTCGAGGTCGACGGCGACGCGCGCACCGCGGTCGTCGAACCCGGGGTGGTGCAGGAGACGCTGCAGCGCGCGGCCAAACCCCACGGGCTGCGCTTCGGGCCGGACCCGTCCTCGTCGAGCCGGTGCACCATCGGCGGGATGATCGGCAACAACGCCTGCGGCACAAGGGCGTTGGGCTACGGTCGGACCAGTGACAACGTGCTTGCGCAACGGGTGCTCACCGGCACCGGTGCGGCGCTGGAGCTCTCACCGGGATGCACCGGCGCCACCGGCGAGGCACTGCGCGGCATCACCGCGGCGGGTCTGGCCACCATCCGCACCGAGTTCGGCCGGTTCAGCCGCCAGGTGTCCGGGTACGCGCTGGAGAACCTGTTGCCCGAGAACGGTTTCGACGTCGCGCGCCTGATCGTCGGCAGCGAGGGCACCCTCGCGGTCACCACCCGCGCCACCGTCGGTCTGGTCGCCGAACCGGCCCACCGCATCCTGGTGGTGCTGGGCTACCCAGACATCGCCTCCGCCGGCGACGCCACCCCGCAGGTGCTCACCCACGCCCCGGTGGCCTGCGAGGGCATCGACTCGCGGATCGTCGACGTGCTGGTCGAACGCCGCGGCCCGCATGCCGTTCCGCCGCTGCCGGGAGGATCGGCGTGGCTGTTCGTCGAGGTCACCGCCGCCTCTCCCGAGGCCGCCGTCGCCGCGGCCGACGCGGTGGCCCGCGGATGTGGAGCCCTGGACGCCCGGGTGGTCACCGACACCGCCCAGGCCGCCCGGTTGTGGCGCATCCGCGCCGACGGCGCCGGGCTGTCCAGCCGCAGCCCCGCCGGGCTGCCCGCGCACGCCGGCTGGGAGGACGCCGCGGTGCCGCCGGAGCGCCTCGGCGCCTACCTGCGCGACTTCGACGCCCTGATGACCGACTACGGGGTGACCGGGCTGCCCTACGGGCATTTCGGCGACGGCTGCCTGCACATCCGCATCGACTTCCCCCTGCAGAAACCGTCCGGGGTCACCATGTTCCGCCGGTTCCTCACCGACGCGGCCGGGTTGGTCGCGGGCTACGGCGGATCGCTCTCCGGCGAGCACGGCGACGGCCGCGCCCGCAGTGAACTGCTGCCGACGATGTACTCCCCGGAGGCGCTGGAACTGTTCGCCGCGGTCAAACACGTCTTCGATCCGGACAACCTGCTCAACCCCGGCGTGCTGGTCGACCCCCGCCCCCTGGACGCCGACCTGCGCGAACCCGCGGCGCCGATCATCCGCCGCGACCTGGCCCTGGCCTACCGACACGACGGCGGGGACTTCACCCAGGCCGCGCACCGCTGCACCGGAGTGGGCAAGTGCCGCGCGGACAACAGCGCGACCGGCGGTGTCATGTGCCCGTCGTATCTGGCCACCCGGGAGGAGAAGGACTCCACGCGGGGCCGTTCGCGGGTGTTGCAGGAGATGATCAACGGGTCGGTGGTCACCGGCGGCTGGCGCGCCCCGGAGGTCCACGAGGCCCTCGATCTGTGTCTGTCCTGTAAGGGTTGTCTGTCCGACTGTCCCACCGGCGTGGACATGGCGGCGCTGAAATCCGAGGTGCTGCACCAGAGTTACCGCGGCCGGCGGCGCCCGGCGGCGCACTATTCGCTGGGCTGGCTGCCGCGCTGGGCCGCGCTGGCGTCGCGGGCTCCCCGGGCGGTCAACGCGCTGACGGGGCTACCCGGGATCGGCGCGGCGGGGCTTTCGCTCGCCGGGGTAGACCGGCGGCGCACCATCCCGCCGTTCGCGCCCCGCACCTTCCGCAGCTGGTTCGCCGACCGCGCCCCGGCGCCCTCGGGTGATCCGGTGCTGCTGTTCGTCGACACCTTCACCAACTACTTCACCCCCGAGGTCGGCCGGGCGACGGTGGCGGTGCTGGAGGCCGCCGGCTACGCGCCGCGGCTGACCGAGCGCCAGCAGTGCTGCGCGCTGACGTGGATCTCCACCGGGCAGCTCGACGCGGCGAAGAAGATCCTCGGGCGCACCGTGGCGGCGCTGGACCGCCGGCCGGACCTGCCGATCGTCGGGATGGAGCCGTCGTGCACCGCGGTGCTGCGTTCCGACGCCGCCGAACTGATCGGGGACGCCGCCGAGCCGGTCGCCGCGCGCACCCGCACCCTGGCCGAGCTGCTCACCGAGCGTGGCTGGACACCGCCGGCGCTGGCCGGCCGCGCGGTGGTGGCCCAGCCGCACTGCCACCACCACGCGGTGATGGGCTGGACCGCCGACGAGCGGCTGCTGGCCGCGGCCGGTGCGACGGTGCAGCGCCTCGGCGGGTGCTGCGGGCTGGCCGGCAACTTCGGGGTGGAGAAGGGCCACTACGAGGTGTCGGTGGCCGTCGCCGACCACCAGCTGCGGCCCGCGGTGGCCGCCGCGGATCCGGCCACCGAGATCCTGGCCGACGGGTTCTCGTGTCGCACCCAGCTGGCCGACCTCACCGACCGGCGCGGCCGCCACCTGGCCCAGCTCCTCGCCGACCACCTGTGATTTCGGTGCAGCTGGTCCCGCTGGGCGGGACCAGCTGCACCGAAATCACCCCTACGATCGGGCGCATGCGGCCCGACCTCGACGACCTGCTGGCCCGGGCACACGTGGTGTGCCTGCCGATGCGGGTGCGCTTCCGCGGTATCACCACCCGGGAACTGGTGCTGATCGACGGCCCCGCGGGCTGGGGCGAGTTCGGTGCGTTCGTCGAGTACGACGATCCCGAGGCGGCGCACTGGCTGGCCTCGGCGATCGAGTCGGCCTACGCACCGGCGCCGCCGACGCGCCGCGACCGGATCCCGATCAACGCCACCGTGCCCGCCGTGCCCGCCGCGCAGGTGCCCGAGGTGCTGGCCCGTTTCCCCGGCGCCCGCACCGCCAAGGTCAAGGTGGCCGAGCCCGGGCAGCGCCTCGCCGACGACGTCGCCCGGGTGGCCGCGGTGCGGCAGGCGATGCCGGCGGTGCGGGTGGACGCCAACGGCGGCTGGACGGTCGAGGAGGCGGTGGCCGCCGCGGCCGCCCTCACCCGCGACGGCCCGCTGGAGTACCTGGAGCAGCCCTGTGCGACGGTCCCCGAGCTGGCCGAGCTGCGCCGGCGGATCGACGTCCCGGTGGCCGCCGACGAGAGCATCCGCAAGGCCGAGGATCCGTTGTACGTCGTGCGTGCCCGCGCCGCCGACGTCGCCGTGCTCAAGGTGGCCCCGCTGGGCGGTGTGTCCGCGCTGCTGGCGATCGCCGCGCAGGTCGACGTGCCGGTGGTGATCTCCAGCGCACTGGATTCGGCGGTGGGTATCGGGGTCGGGCTGACCGCGGCCGCGGCGCTGCCGCGGCTGGACTACGCCTGCGGGCTGGGCACCGGCAGCCTGTTCGTCGAGGACGTCGCCGAGCCGGCCGCGCCCGTCGACGGCGCGCTGCCCGTCGCGCCGGTGATCCCGGACCCCGCCCGGCTGGCCGACCTGCGCGCGCCGGCCGCCCGCCGCGACTGGTGGCTGCAGCGGATCCGCCGCTGTCACGCCCTGCTGGAGACCCGAGCCATGTCCTGATCTGTGGGGTGCATGGCGTAGACGCCATGGCCTCCCGGGGTGACGATGGGAACCATGACGCGCTCGGTGTGGATCCTGGGGTACCCGGGAGTCCAGGCCCTGGACGTGGTCGGGCCGTTCGAGGTGTTCACCGCGGCCACCGCGGTGCTGGGCACCGGAAACACCGGGAACGGCCGGGCCGACGGCTACCGGGTGACGCTGGTGTCGGCGGACGGTCGCCCGATCGACACGGGCACGGGCCTGTCGATGCTCGCCGCGCCGCTGCTCGACCCCGGGGCCCACCCGGACACGGTGCTCATCCCGGGCGGGACCGGGACCCCCGCCGCGCAGGACGACCCCGTCCTCATCGGCTGGATACGGGCGGTCGCAGAACGGGCCAGACGGGTGGTCAGCGTGTGCACCGGAGCCTTCCTGGCCGCCGAGGCCGGGCTGCTCGACGGCTGCCGGGCCACCACCCACTGGGCCTACGCCCGCCGGCTGGCCCAGCGGTACCCGGCGGTGCACGTGGACCCCGAGCCCATCTTCGTGCGCAGCTCGGAGCGGGTGTGGACGGCCGCGGGCGTGACCGCGGGCATCGATCTGGCGCTGGCGCTCGTCGAGGACGACCACGGCACCGAGGTGGCTCAGACCGTGGCCCGCTGGCTGGTGCTCTATCTGCGCCGGCCCGGCGGGCAGACCCAGTTCGCCGCGCCGGTGTGGATGCCGCGGGCCCGCCGCGCGCCGCTGCGGGACGTGCAGGAGTGGATCGAGGCCGACCCCGGCGGCGCGCACAGCGTCTCCGCGCTGGCCGCCCGCGCCGCGATGAGCCCGCGGCATTTCACCCGGGTGTTCACCGAGGAGACGGGGGAGGCGCCGGGCAGCTACCTCGAGCGGGTCCGCACCGAGGCGGCCCGCCGCCAGCTGGAGGAGACCGGCGACACCGTGGCCGTCATCGCCGGGCGCTGCGGGTTCGGCAGCGCGGAAACCATGCGCCGCACCTTCGTCCGCCGCGTCGGGGTGTCGCCCGACCACTACCGCAAGACCTTCCGCCGGCCCAGAGAGGATTCCCCATGACCGAGATCGCCATCGTGCTCTATCCCGGCTTCACTGCCCTGGACTTCATCGGCCCCTACGAGGTGCTGCGCAACCTGCCCGACGCCCGGGTGCGGTTCGTGTGGCACGAACCGGGCCCGGTCACCGCGGACTCCGGGGTGCTCGTCGTCGGCGCCACCCACACCTTCGCCGAGACACCGGCGCCGGAGGTGGTCCTGGTGCCCGGCGGCCCGGGCTGCGCCGAGGCCGCCCGCGACGAGGGGCTGCTGGACTGGCTGCGCGCGGTGCACCCCGGGGCGCGGTGGACGGCCTCGGTGTGCTCGGGATCGGTGGTGCTGGCCGCGGCCGGGCTGCTCGAGGGCCGCCGGGCCACCTCGCACTGGTCGACGCTGCCGGCGCTGAAGGTGTTCGGCGCCGAAGCGGTGTCCGACGAGCGCATCGTCGTCGGCCTGGAGCCGGGACAGAACCCCGGCGGGATCGTCACCTGCGCCGGCGTCTCGGCGGGCATCGATCTGGCGTTCTGGCTGGCCGCGCGGATCGCCGGTGAGGGCCGCGCCCAGGCGATCCAGCTGCTCATCGAGTACGACCCGGCGCCGCCGTTCGACTCCGGGCACATGTCGAAGGCGTCGGCGGCGACGCGGGCCGCGGCCACCGGGCTGCTGTCGCGGGACGCACTGAAACCCGGGCCGATCGCGGCGGGCAGCCGCCTGTTGTGGCAGCAGGCCGTCGCCCGGGTGCGCCGCCGCACCCGCGCGCGGTCCACCCCCGGCGACGTCACCGCCGGGTAGCGCCGCCGGCTTCGGCGGCGCGGGGCGTGCTCGGCTACCGTGGCCGGGTGATCAATCTGGCTTACGACGACCGCGGCGCCGGGGACCCGGTGCTGTTCATCGCAGGCCGCGGAGGGGCGGGCCGTACCTGGCACCTGTACCAGGTACCCGCATTCCAGCGGGCCGGCTACCGCTGCATCACCTTCGACAACCGCGGTATCGGCGCCACCGAGAAGGCCGACGCCTTCACCACCGAGACGATGGTCGCCGACACCGCGGCGCTCATCGACGAACTGGTCGGCGGCCCGGTGCGCATCGTCGGGGTGTCCATGGGCTCCTACATCGCCCAGGAATTGATGCTGGCCCGCCCGGAGCTGGTCAGCCAGGCGGTGCTGATGGCCACCCGGGGCCGCAACGACCGCGCCCGCGAGTTCTTCATCCGCGCCGAGATCGCCCGGCTGGAGGCCGGCATCGAGCTGCCGCCGGAGTACGACGCGAAGATGCGGATGTTGGAGAGCTTCTCGCCCAAATCGCTCAACGACGACCGGTTCGTGCGGGACTGGATCGAGATGTTCACCATGTGGCCCACCCCGGCGACCCCGGGCATGCGCCGCCACCTCGACGTCGGGCCGGCCGGCAACCGGCTGTCGGCCTACCGGGCCATCACCACACCGGCGTTGGTGATCGGCTTCGCCGACGACATCGTGCTGCCGCCCTACCTGGGTGCGGAGGTCGCCGAGGCCATCCCGCGCGCCCGCTACGTCGAATTCCCCGACACCGGCCACCTGGGTTTCATCGAGCGCCCCGACGACGTCAACGCCGAGATCCTGAAATTCTTCGGCTCCGCGCGGGTGTGACAACCTGTACAGGTGAACCCCTCGACGGCACAGGCCCGCATCGTCGTCGATGAACTGATCCGCGGCGGCGTCCGCGACGTGGTGCTGTGCCCGGGTTCGCGCAACGCGCCGCTGGCGTTCGCGCTGGCCGACGCCGACCGGGCCGGCCGGATCCGGCTGCACGTGCGCATCGATGAACGCACCGCCGGCTACCTGGCCATCGGCCTGGCCTCCTCGGCGGCCGCCCCGGTGTGCGTGGCGATGACCTCGGGCACCGCGGTGGCCAACCTGGGGCCCGCCGTGGTGGAGGCGAACTACGCGCGGGTGCCGCTGATCGTGCTGAGCGCCAACCGGCCCTACGAGCTGTTGGGCACCGGCGCCAACCAGACGATGGAGCAGCTCGGCTACTTCGGTACCCAGGTGCGCGCCATGATCAGCCTCGGGTTGGCCGAGGACGCGCCGGAGAAGATTGAGTCCCTCAACGCGCAGTGGCGGTCGGCGACCTGCCGGGTGCTCGTCGCGGCCACCGGTGCCCGCACCGCCAACGCCGGCCCGGTGCAGTTCGACATCCCGCTGCGCGAGCCGCTGGTGCCCGACCTCGACGACGGCCCGGTGCCCGACGGGCGTCCGGGGGAACGGCCGTGGACCCACACCCCGCCGGTGACGTTCGACCAGCCGCTGGAGATCGACCTGACGCCCGACACCGTGGTGATCGCCGGGCACGGCGCCGGTGTGCACCCCAACCTGGCCGAGCTGCCGACGGTGGCCGAGCCGACCGCGCCGGCGGCCGCCAACCCGCTGCACCCGCTGGCCCTGCCGCTGCTGCGGCCCCAGCAGGTCATCATGGTGGGCCGGCCCACCCTGCACCGGCCGGTGTCGGCGCTGCTGGCCGACCCGTCGGTGCCGGTGTACGCGTTGACCACCGGGCCGCGCTGGCCCGACGTGTCGGGCAACTCGCAGGCCACCGGGACCCGCGCGGTCACCGGCGGGGCGCCGCGCCCGGCGTGGCTGGCCCGCTGCGCCGAGGTCAACCGGCACGCGGTGGCGGCGGTGCACACCCAGCTGCGGGCCCACCCGCTGACCACCGGGCTGCACGTGGCCGCCGCCGTCTCCGACGCGCTGCGCGACGGGGACCAGCTGGTGCTCGGGGCCTCCAACCCGGTGCGCGACGCCGCGCTGGTCGGGTTCAACCAGCCGGGGGTGCGGGTGCGGTCCAACCGCGGGGTGGCCGGCATCGACGGCACCGTGTCCACCGCGATCGGGGCCGCGCTGGCCCACGACCGCACCGGCGGGCGCACCGTGGCCCTGATCGGCGACCTGACCTTCGTCCACGACAGCTCGGGCCTGCTGATCGGGCCCACCGAGCCGGTGCCGCGGCGGCTGAGCATCGTGGTGTCCAACGACAACGGCGGCGGCATCTTCGAGCTGCTCGAACAGGGCGATCCGCGGTTCTCCGACGTGTCGTCGCGGATCTTCGGCACCCCGCACGACGTGGACGTCGCCGCCCTGTGCCGGGCCTACCACGTCGACTGCCACCAGGTCGAGGTCGACGATCTGGCGGCCGCGCTCGACGACCCCTACCCGGGGATGCGGGTGCTGGAGGTCAAGGCCGACCGGTCGTCGTTGCGGCAGCTGCACGCCTCGATCAAGGCGGCGCTGTAGCCGTGTCGTCAGCCGTGCCGTCGGCGCTGGTGGCCGGGCTGCGGGCGCGCATCCGTGTCGGGGGGCGGGTGCTGATCCACGGCCCCGGCGGGCAGGCGCCGCGGACCAGGGCCGGACTGGTGATCAAGTGGGCGCGGATCGTGGTGCTGTTCCTGGTCGCACTGGCCACGCTGCAGTCGGTGCTGCTGGTCGCGGGGGCCTGGCGCGACGACCTGGCCATCGAGAGTGACATGGGGGTGGCGGCCGCGGAGGTGCTCAGCGCGGGCCCGCGGCGCTCGACGATCGAGTTCGTCACCCCCGACCGGGTGACCTACCGGCCCGAGCTGGGGGTGCTCTACCCGTCCGAGTTGGATGCCGGCATGCGGATCTACGTGGAGTACGACCGCTCCAACCCCGACCTGGTGCGGGTGCAGCACCGCAACGCCGCGCTGGCGATCGTGCCCGCCGGTTCGATCGCCGTGCTCGCCTGGATCGCCGGCGGTGCGGCGCTGGTGGGGCTGGCGGCGCTGGAGAAACGCCTCGCCCGCGGCCGGCGCGAGGACCAGGATGCCGCGGCCCCCGGCAGCTAGGCACTGGCGATGAGGTTCTCCAGCCAGTCGGGTTCGGAGACGTCGACGACCTCCCTGGCGTCGAGGTCGTAGATTGTCGGGGTGCCCGCCCGGCCCCCGGTGATGTCCATCAGCGCGGCGGTGTTGGCGTCGCTCATCGCCTGCACCCGCACCCCGCGGGCGCCGGAGTCGATGTCCTCGACGATCGGGGCGGCCAGCCCGGCCTCCTCGGCGATCTCGGCGAAGTCGGCGTCGGTGTAGTCGATGTACGACAGATCCTGGTTGGCCCACAGATCCTCGACGAACGTCTGGAAGTCCCCGGCGCTGGTCGAGGGTGCCACCGCCAGGAACAGCGCGTTGCTGACCAGCGCGGAGTAGTCGAGGTAGTACTCCTCGTCGAAGAACGTCAGCGGACGGTAGGTCACCGCGAGGCGCCCGGCCTGCAGGTGGCTCCTGATCTCCTCGCCGTAGTCATGCTGCAGGTCGGCGCAGTGCGTGCACTGCGGTTCGGTGAAGATCTCCAGATGCACCGGGGCGTCGTCGAATCCGGCGACCACCCCGAAGCCGTCGTCGGTCAGCGCCACGCCCGGGGTGCGTGGGTCCGCGCGCGGTGTGCCCTCGATGACGTTGCTGCAGCCGGTCGCGACCAGGCCCAGCGCGACGGCGGCACAGAGCGCGGCCGCGGATGCGTGCCTGGCCAATCGCATGGTCTTCCCCCTTTCCGTGGTCTGCACGGTACCCGGTTGCGCGGTTAGCGGTGCGTTCTCTTCGTGTCCCGTCTGCCTCGTCGCAACCTTCCGGCAAGCCGTTGCTGCCATGGTTCAGTTGTGCGCGTTGCGATCGTCGCCGAGAGCTTTCTCCCGAATGTCAACGGCGTCTCCAACTCGGTGCTGCGGGTGCTCGAACATCTTCGCCGCACCGGGCACGAAGCGCTCGTCATCGCCCCGGATTCCCCGCGCGGCGAACCGCCGGCCGACCGGCTGCACGACGGGATCCGTGTGCACCGGGTGCCGTCGCGGATGTTCCCCAAGGTCACCTCGCTGCCGCTGGGTATCCCGTGGCCGCGGATCCTGCGGGTGCTGCGCGGATTCGACCCCGACGTGGTGCACCTGGCCTCCCCGGCGCTGCTGGGCTGGGGCGGGCTGCACGCCGCCCGGCACCTGGGTGTGCCGACGGTCGCGGTGTTCCAGACCGACGTCGCCGGGTTCGCCGAGAGCTACGGGATCGGGATGATGTCGAAGGCGGCGTGGGCCTGGACCCGTCAGCTGCACAGCCGCGCCGACCGCACCCTGGCACCGTCCACCGACGCGATGGAAAACCTTGCCGCCCATCGCATCCCGCGGGTGCACAAGTGGGGGCGCGGGGTCGACATCACCGGGTTCGCGCCGTCGGCGCGTGACGCGGCGCTGCGCGCGGCGTGGTCACCGGAGGGCAGGCCGGTGGTCGGCTTCGTCGGACGGCTGGCACCCGAGAAACATGTCGAGCGGCTGGCGGCGCTGGCCGCCCGTGACGACCTGCAGCTCGTCGTCGTCGGCGACGGGATCGACCGGGCCAAGCTCCAGGCGGTGCTGCCCTCGGCGGTGTTCACCGGCGCGCTCTACGGGGCGGAGCTGGCCGCGGCCTACGCCAGCATGGACGTGTTCGTCCACCCCGGCGAACACGAGACGTTCTGCCAGGCGGTGCAGGAGGCGATGGCCTGCGGGCTGCCGGTGATCGCCCCCGACGCCGGGGGCCCGCGCGATCTGGTCACACCGATGCAGACCGGGCTGCTGTTGGGGGTCGACGAGTTCGAGGCGCGGCTGCCCGCGGCGGTGGATCATCTGATCGCCGAGCGGTCCCGCTACTCGGTGGCCGCCCGCCGCAGCGTCCTCACCCGGACCTGGCCGGCGATCTGCGACGAGCTGCTGGGCCACTACGAGGCGGTGCTGGGGCCCGACCGCCCGGCGGTCACGCGGCGACGACGCGCGCAGGGCGAGTAGTCGCCCCGCGCGCGCCGGCCGGGAAGCCTCAGCCCTGCGCCAGCTCGGACACCGGCTGCCACTGTTCCCAGGTCTTGAGCCGCTGCTCGTAGTCGGTGCGGGCCATCTCCAGCGGCGCCGAGCCGAAGAACACCCGCAGCGGCGGGTTCTCGGCGTCGACCACCTTCAGGATCGCCCGTGCCGAGGCGGCCGGGTCCCCGGGCGCCGACCACCGGGTGGCGCGCCACTCCTCGACCTTCGCGTGGGCCTCGGCGTAGTCCGGCAGCGGTTGGGCGCTGCGCGACGACGGTCCGGCCCAGTCGGTGGAGAAGCCGCCCGGCTCGATCAGCGTGACGTGCACGCCGAACGGGGCGACCTCCTGTGCCAGCGCCTGCGAGAACCCCTCCAGGGCCCACTTGGAGGCGTGATAGATCCCGACGTTGGGGAACGCGGTGATCCCGCCGATGGAGGACACCTGGACGATGTGTCCCGACCCCTGCACGCGCAGATACGGCAGGGCGGCCTGGGTGACCCACAGCGCGCCGAACACGTTGGTCTCGATCTGGTCGCGCGCGTCGGACTCCGAGAGCTCCTCGACGAACCCGAACTGCCCGTAGCCGGCGTTGTTGACCACCACGTCGAGCCGGCCGAAGTGCTCGTGGGCGCGGGCGACCGCGGCGAAGTCGGCCGCCCGGTCGGTGACGTCGAGGGTGATCGGCAGGATCGCGTCGCCGTAGTCGTTGATCAGCTCCGAGAGCGTCGCGGTGTCGCGGGCGGTCGCGGCGACCCTGTCGCCGCGTTCCAGCGCCGCTTTCGCCCACTCGCGGCCGAAGCCCCGGGATGTGCCGGTGATGAACCACACTTTCTCAGTCATGTGCCGTGCAACGCAGTGCTGTGCCGCTGATTCCCGCACCGGCGTTTTTTCCAGGTAGCTTCAAGACGGTGAGCCGCGCAACCCTGGACAAGGATCCCCGCGAGGTGGCGTCGATGTTCGACGCCGTCGCCCGCCGCTACGACATCACCAACACGGTGTTGTCGGTGGGGCAGGACCGGTTGTGGCGGCGTGCGACCCGCTCGGCGCTGCGGATCGGCCCCGGTGAGCGGGTGCTGGATCTGGCGGCGGGCACCGCGGTGTCGACCGCGGAGCTGGCCCGCTCCGGGGCCTGGTGTGTGGCCTGCGACTTCTCGGTGGGCATGCTCAGGGCCGGCGCTGCCCGTCGGGTGCCGAAGGTGGCCGGCGACGCCACCGCGCTGCCGTTCGGCGACGCCGAGTTCGACGCGGTGACGATCAGTTTCGGCCTGCGCAACGTCGTCGACCATGTGGCCGGGCTGCGGGAGATGGCCCGGGTGACCCGTCCCGGCGGCCGGCTGGTGGTGTGCGAATTCTCCACGCCGACGGTGCCGGTGTTCTCCACGGTCTACAAGGAGTACCTGATGCGGGCCCTGCCGGCGCTGGCCCGGGTGGTCTCCAGCGACCCGGAATCCTATGAGTACCTGGCGGAGTCGATCCGGGCCTGGCCGGACCAGGCGGCGCTGGCCGGCCGCATCGCCGAGGCCGGCTGGTCGCAGGTGCGCTGGCGGAACCTCACCGGTGGCATCGTCGCGCTGCACGCCGCGGTCAAACCCTGACCCCGCCGAAACTGCAGATTCTGACGCCCCCACTCGGGCGATGCGTACACAGTGTGCAGTTTCGGCGTGCAGTTTCGGTGTGCAGGCGCTCAGCTGAACGGCCTGCGCCGGTCGATCCAGCGCGAGCCCACCCCGGCCGAGCGCCACACCCGGGCGATCCAGTCGGCGTCGTCGTCGGTCACCAGGTTGCCCATCACCCGCACCGCGACCCCCATCAGCTTCTGCGAGCGCATCGCCACCGGGCCCGCCAGCGGCAGGAACCGGGGGATCGTCAGCAGCAGCGCCAGCCGCCGCGCCACCGAGAAGCCGCGCCCGTAGTGGGTCTGCAGCAGCGCCGGCCAGGCCCGGGAGACGTCGTGCGAGCCGAGCAGGTCGGCGGCCATCCGGCCGGTCTCCAGCCCGTAGTCGATGCCCTCGCCGTTGAGCGGGTTCACGCAGGCGGCGGCGTCGCCGACCAGCATCCAGTTGGGTCCGGCCACGCCGGAGACCGCGCCACCCATCGGCAGCAGCGCCGAGGCCACCGCGCGGGGGCGGCCCTCGAAGTCCCAGTCGGGCCGGCGCAGGTCGGCGTAGTGGTCGATCAGCGGCCGCAGCGCGACCTCGGCGGGGCGTTTGGCGGTGGCCAGCGCGCCCACCCCGATGTTCACCTCGCCGTTGCCCAGCGGGAAGATCCAGCCGTAGCCGGGTAGCACCTCCCCGGTGGTCGAGCGCAGTTCCAGGTCCGAGGAGATCCACGGTTCGTCGGCGCGGGGGGAGGACAGGTAGCCGCGGGCGGCCACGCCGTAGACCGTCTCCTGATGCCACTGCCGGCCCAGGGTGCGCCCGAGGGTGGAGCGGGCGCCGTCGGCGACGATCAACGACCGGCAGGTCACCCGCGAGCCGTCGGCGAGCAGCACCGCACTCACCCGGCCGCTGGAATCCCATTCGGCGTCAACGGCTTTGGTTCCCAGAAGCATCTTCGCCCCGGCGGCGTCGGCGACCTGACGGATCCGCTCGTCGAGCTCGGTGCGCGGCACCGCGGAGCCGCTGGCCGGAAACGACGGCCCGGGCCAGTCCACCTCGACGGCCGCCCCGAATCCGGACAGCCGCAGCCCGCGGTGGCGGATGTGCTCGTCGAGCCAGCCGCCCAGGCCCAGGCGTTCGAGCTCGGTGACCGCTCGCGGGGTGAGACCGTCGCCACAGGGCTTGTCACGCGGGAAGGCCGCCGAGTCGACAACGACGACGTCACGGCCCGCCCGGGCGGCCCAGGCGGCGGCCGCCGAGCCGGCCGGTCCGGCTCCGATGACGGCCACGTCGGCGTTGGTGTCCATGGTCTTCAGTATGTTGGACCAATGAGGACACCGGGCACCGTGGTGGCGGGGGTTGACTTCGGCGACGCCGAGTTCGCACAGATCGTGCGCGACGGCGTGGCCCAGATCGAAAGCCTCATGGAGGCTGAGCTGGGCAAAGCCGACCAGATGATGGCCGAGGCCGTCCAGCACCTCTTCCTGGCCGGCGGCAAGCGGTTCCGGCCGCTGTTCACCGTGCTCTCGGCGTCACTGGGCCCGCGCCCGCAGGCCCCCGAGGTCGTCGTCGCCGGCGCGGTGATCGAGATGGTGCACCTGGCCACGCTCTACCACGACGACGTGATGGACGAGGCGCAGATGCGCCGCGGCGCCGCCAGCGCCAACGCGCGGTGGAGCAACAACATCGCGATCCTGGCCGGGGACTATCTGTTCGCGACGGCCTCGCGGCTGGTGTCGCGGCTGGGTCCCGACGCGGTGCTGGTGATCGCGGACACCTTCGCCGAGCTGGTCACCGGGCAGATGCGGGAGACGCGCGGCGCGGCCGAGAGCGTCGATTCCATCGACCACTACCTGAAGGTGGTCTACGAGAAGACCGCCTGCCTGATCGCCGCCTCGGGCCGGTTCGGGGCGAAGTTCTCCGGGGCCGACGGCGAGCAGATCGAGCGGCTGGCCCGGCTCGGCGGGATCGTCGGGATGGCCTTCCAGATCTCCGACGACATCATCGACATCGACAGCGACCCCGACGAGTCGGGCAAGGTTCCCGGCACCGACCTGCGCGAGGGGGTGCACACCCTGCCGGTGCTCTACGCGCTGCGCGACGAGGGCGCCGACGCGCAGCGGTTGCGGTCGCTGCTGCGGGGACCGGTCGAGGACGACGAGACGCTGGCCGAGGCGTTGTCGCTGCTGCGCACGTCGTCGGGCATCGTGGCGGCCAAGGCGAAGGTGCGCGACTACGCCGAGCAGGCGCGCCAGGAGCTCCAGCTGCTGCCCGACGTGGCGGGCCGGCGCGCGCTGGGTTCACTGGTCGACTACACCGTCGACCGGCACGGATAGCGGCCGTGCCCGGACCCGGCCCCGGGAGGTTCGGCGGTCGGCCGGCGGCGGTGCTATCGCAGATAGCGCATGTGATGTCACCCTCGGTGGGGTGACCGGATGACGGTCGCGGAACCGGGAGGCGGGTGTGTGTCGTTTAATCAGCTGAGACTTCTGTTTCCAGTAGGAGGACGTTGATGAGTTGGCACCCGGCGGGCAATCGGATCAAGACGTTCGTGCTCCTGATCGGGTTCACCGCGCTGATCATGTTCATCGGTGCGTTGTTCGCTCAGGCGACCGGGTCGACGGTCTGGATCTGGGGGGCCCTGCTGTTCGCGCTGGGCACCAACGTCTACACCTACTTCAACAGCGACAAGCTGGCGCTGCGGGCGATGCACGCCCAGCCGGTGACCGAGGTGCAGGCGCCGGTGATGTACAAGATCGTGCGGGAGCTGGCCACCGCCGCTCACCAGCCGATGCCGCGGCTGTACATCTCCGACACCGCCAACCCGAATGCGTTCGCGACCGGGCGTAACCCTCGCAACGCCGCGGTGTGCTGCACCACCGGCATCCTGCAGATCCTCAACGAGCGTGAGCTGCGCGCCGTGCTGGGCCACGAGCTGTCCCACGTGTACAACCGCGACATCCTCATCTCGTGTGTGGCCGGCGCGATGGCCTCGGTGATCACCGCCCTGGCCAACATCGCCTTCTTCGCCAGCATGTTCGGCGGCAACAACCGCAACGGTGGGTCGAATATCTTTGCGCTGCTGCTGATCCAGCTGCTCGGCCCGATCGCCGCGACGCTGGTGCGGCTGGCGGTGTCGCGGTCGCGGGAGTATCAGGCCGACCAGTCCGGCGCCGAACTGACCGGCGACCCGCTGGCGCTGGCCTCGGCGCTGCGCAAGATCTCCGGCGGTGTCGAGATGGCGCCGCTGCCACCGGATCCCAAGCTGGCCGACCAGGCGCACCTGATGATCGCCAGCCCGTTCCGGGCGGGGGAGAAGATCGGCAAGCTGTTCTCCACCCATCCGCCCATCGACGACCGGATCCGCCGGCTGGAGGACATGGCCGGGCGCGGGCCGGGCCACTACTGACCGGTACCGGCCGGTGGGCGCTCAGACGGCGGGGCTGCTCGCCGCGGACCCCCGGGCGGTCTCGCGCCGCTGGGAATGCCGATCCGAACGGCGATCCGCGAAGGCCTTCGACAGCCGGTGCACGGCGGTCTCGGCGCTCATCGGCTCGGTGGTGAGGCTGCGTCGCGCTGGTGCATCCGCGCCGTCGCGGTCCTCGGCGTCGGCCGCCACGTCGCTATCCGGGTTATCCGCGCCGGCCGCCAGATCGGCCCGCGCGTCCGAGTCGTCGTCGGCCCCGTCATCGGAGCTGCTCTCATCGGTGCCGCCCTCGTCGGTGCTGCTCTCGGCGGACGAGCCTTCGTCCGCCGTGCTTTCGACAGAGTTGCTTTCGACAGCGCTGCTCTTGTCATCGCGGGACGTGGTGACCACCCGGTCGCCGCGGTCGCGGCGGTCGGTGCCGCCGTTGTCCGCCCCGTCGGTCCGGTCCGCCTCGACGGCGCCGGACGGTTGGGCCGCGGCGGGCGGGGCGTCCGTGACCGTCGCGGCCGTGGGCGCATCCTGGTGCGGGACCCCGATCGACGCCAGCCCCTGTTGCACGCCGTCGGCGAAGTTGTTCAGGAACAGGCGCCGCTCGGCCGCGGTGGGCAGCAGGCCCGCCCGCACCGTGGTGCCCGGGTCACCCAGCGGGTCGCTGTCGGGGTAGCCGTAGTTGACCAGCGCGGTCAGGACCGGCTCGATGACGTCGGCGATCTCGTTGCCCAGATCGCCGCCGAAGCGCCGCAGCGGCCGGGTCAGCGGCAGCCCCGGCGCGGCGTATCCCACGTAGGAGACGTCGCCGACCTGGGTGACCCGGACGGTCACGATGTCGCCCGCGTCGTCGGGATAGGTGAAGGTGCACGACGCGGCGCAGTCGACCGGGTCGCCGGTGGCCGGGTCGCGGACGGTGCCGTCGGCGTCGACAGGCATGACCAGTGCGCTCTGGTCGAGCCGCCGGTCGAAATAGGCCATCAGCGAGTTGAGGGCCGCGAAGCCGTTGAGCACGTAGCGGGGGGCGTTGCCGTTGAGGTCGTACTCGTGGGTGGTCGAGATGATGACCGCGCCGCCGGCCTCCGCGGGGGTCGGCACCGGGTTGACACCGATCAGCGCGAACACCGGGTAGCGGGTACCGAAGCCGCCGTTGGGGGCGGCCACGTTGTTGTCGAGCACCCAGGTGGTGTTCGTCAGCGCCGGGTTGGCCGGGTCCCGGTCGGCCAGCCGCGAGATCAGCAGGCTGGCGTTGGCGGCGCCCCACCCCGAGGACATCACGATGTTCGGTCCGGCGACGTTGTCGGGCTGGGTCAGCGCGCGCAGGATGCCCGACGGCCCGGTCAGGAAGTTGAGCCGGATCGGCGACGGCGCGCTGAACTTGCCGTGGTAGAAGTCCTCGATCCCGGTCCCCGAGGGGTTCGTCGAGCTGCCCTCGATGATCAGGGCGGCCAGCGTGATCGGCGCGACGCTGGTGGCCAGCGGTTGCGCGAGCGTGAGACCCACGACACTGGCGGCGACGCCCAGCGTCGTGAGCATCGACGACGTGTGTGATTCGGCCACTTGACCCTCCCCCTGGCAAAGCGCCAGCTCAGTGTACGGGCGGTGAGCCCGCACCGCCGGGGGTTGAGCACATGCGGGGTGGGGCCGGTGGCGGGGTGAGGTAACGAACTGCGGGTCCCGATGCGAACACCTAGTGTGAACACCGTGTTGAGCAAGCTCCTCATCGGCGTGATCGGCGTGTTCGGCGCCGCGGGTACGGCGGCGCTGACGGCGCCCGTCGCGGCGGCCGACCCGCCGCTGCCACCGGCGCCCAACATCAACGCCTGGCCGCCGGCGAACTCGAAGGACTACCTGGTCAACGAGAACCTGTACGCCTTCGCCGGGCCCAACGGCATCACCTGCGTCATCAGCCGCACCGCCACCAGCTACGGCTGCGCGGGCCCGCTGCCGGGCGCGCCGGGCAACGTCGTCACCGGCGGTCCGGCCGGTCAGCCGGGGTTCTCGACCACCAACCGCCCGCTCTACGCCGCCGACAAGCCGGCGACGCCGCTGCCGCCGCAGACACGGCTCAGCTTCGCCACCATCAGCTGCGGCGTGGACGTCAACGGGGCGGTGATCTGCTCCAACAGCTTCGACCAGACCGGTTTCGTGCTGGGCCCGGCCGAGAGCTACAGCTTCGGCGCGGTCAACCCGCTGCTGGACCGGCCCGAGGGCACCAACCCGTTCATGAACTAGGGCCGTGCCGCCCGGCGCTCAGAAGCCCGACCCGTGCACCTCGTGGCCGGGCTTCTCGGCGATCAGGCCACGGTAGGCCTGCTCGACGCTGGACCCGTGGTTGATCACGCCGTCCACCTCGCGGGCGATCGGCATGCTCAGCCCGTACTTGTCGGCGAACTCCATGATCACGCTGGCCGCCTTGACGCCCTCGGCGACCTGGTTCATCGAGGCGATGATCTCGTCGATGGGTTTACCGGCGCCCAGCTGCTCGCCGACGTGGCGGTTGCGGCTGCGTTGGCTGGTGCAGGTGACGATCAGGTCGCCCATGCCGGCCAGCCCGGCGAAGGTGTCGCGCTGGCCGCCGACGGCCTCACCCAGCTTCGACATCTCGCGGACGGCCCGGGCCATCACCATGGCCCGGGTGTTCTCCCCGATGCCCAGCGAGTAGCCCATCCCGACGGCGATCGCGTAGACGTTCTTCAGCGCCCCGGCCATCTCGACGCCGATCACGTCGTCGGTGGTGTAGGTGCGGAACCGCTTCGTGCGGAACAGTTCCGCGAGGTTGGCGGCCAGGTGCTGGTCGGGCATCGCCAGCACCGAGGCGGCGGCGTAGCCGTCGGCGACCTCGCGGGCGATGTTCGGGCCGGCCAGGATGCCCGCGGGGTGCCCGGGCAGCACCTCGTCGACGATCTGGCTCATCCGCATGTTGGTGCCCTGCTCCAGGCCCTTGACCAGCGAGACCACCGGCACCCAGGGGCGCAGCTCCTTGGCCAGCTCGGTGAGTACGCCGCGGAAGCCGTGCGAGGGCACACCCATGACGATCACGTCGGCGCAGTTGGCGGCCTCGCTGAAGTCGTTGGTGGCCCGCAGCGACTCCGGCAGGACGGTGTCGTTGCCCAGGTAGCCGGTGTTGCGGTGATTGTCGTTGATGTCGGCGGCCGTCTCCGGCGAGCGGACCCATTGCAGGGTGGGGCCGCGGCGGGCGCAGATCGCGGCGACGGTGGTCCCCCAGGAGCCGCCACCGAGGACGACGACTTTCGGCTGACGTTGCGCAGGTGCCATGGCAAGAGACTATTGCCGGACGGCCGTGTGCCAGGCGAAGTTGGGAAATCCCTCCGGGCCGGGTCGTGCTAGCCCGCCGGCGCCGCGCCGGCGGTCGGCTGAGCGGGGCCGCCGTCGCCGCCGTAGACGCCGTCGAGGCGCTGCCGGCTCTGTTCCTCGCGTTCGCGGAACCGTTCGGCGCTGGTGGCCATGTGCTGGCCCTGGGTGTCGATCCGGGTCACCAGGTCGGAGGATCGGGTGGCCCACTGCGCGGCCCGGTCGCTCAGCGCGCCGGCCGAACGGCCCCGCCACCCGGCCCCGGCGGAGGAGACCCGGCCGGCGCTGGCGCTGTGACCGGCCGACAGGTCGTCGCCGTGGCTGCAGACCTTCGTCGCGGACGTCGTGAGCGCCTCGACGTCGATGTTCAGCGTCATCCCTGCAGGCCCCCTTTCGCCGGACTTCCGGACCCCATCCAAGCAAGCGGCCCGCGGGCCGTCACTTCACCCGGCCGGTGCCGGCCCGGCGCTCAGGCGCTCAGCGCGCTGCGGTCGGCGGCGCGGCCGAACATCATCGACTCGTCGATCTTGTCGACGAACCGGTGGTCGAAGGCGTCGGCGAAGTAGTTCTGCCGGACGTTCCACGGTCGTTTGGTGCCGGATTTGGGCAGTGCGTGCGGGTTGCGCAGCACGTAGCCGGCCTGGATGTCCCAGGACAGTTTCTCGGGCATCGGGCCGTCGCCGTGGTGCGGGTAGGCGTGGGTGTAGCCGCGAGAGTTCATGTAGGCCAACAACTTCGCCACCGACCGGGCGGTGATGTCGGCGCGCAGCGTCCAGGAGGCATTGGTGTAGCCCACACACCAGGCCAGGTTCGGCACGTCCTCGAGCATGTAGGCCTTGTAGACGAAGCGGTCCTGCGGCTTGATCTCGGTGCCGTCGAGGCTGACGTGCACCCCGCCGAGCGCCTGCAGCTGCAGGCCGGTGGCGGTCACGACGATGTCGGCGTCCAGGTGCGCCCCGGAGCGCAGCACGATGCCGGTCGCGTCGAAGTGGTCGATGTGGTCGGTGACGATCTCCGCGCGACCCGACGAGATCGACTCGAACAGGTCGCCGTCGGCGTCGAGGCACAGCCGCTGGTCCCACGGGTTGTAGTGGGGCTTGAAGTGCACGTCGACCGGGTAGCCGGCGGGCAGGTTGGCGGTGTTCTGGCGGCGGATGATGCCCTTGACCAGCCGGGGCCAGCCGCGGGACAGGAACCAGATCATTCCCTCGAACAGGGCGTTGCGCCACTTGGCGAAGGCGTGTGAAATCCGTCGCGGGGTGACCTTGCGCACCAGCTCGGTCAGGGGGTCCACCCGGGCGCCGGAGAACACGTAGGTGGGGGAGCGCTGCAGCATGGTGACCTTGCCCGCGGTGCGGGCCAGGGCGGGCACCAGCGTGATGGCGGTGGCTCCGCTGCCGATCACCACGACCTTCTTGCCGCGGTAGTCCAGATCCTGCGGCCAGTGCTGCGGATGGACCACCGTGCCGGTGAAGTCGTCGATGCCGGGCAGCTCGGGGGTGTAGCCCTCGTCGTAGTTGTAGTAGCCGCTGCCGAAGAACAGGAAGCGCGCCAGCACGGTCTTGGGCACACCGTCCTGCTCGAGGTGCACCGTCCAGGTGTCGGTGTCGGAGTTCCAGTCGACCGCGCGCACGTAGCTGCCGAACCGGATGTGCTTGTCGATGCCGTGCTTGTGGGCGGTCTCGGTGAGGTACTCGCGGATGTGTTCCCCGTCGGCCACCCCCTCGGTGCGCCGCCACGGTTCGTACGGGAAGCTCAGCGTGAAGATGGAGCTGTCGCTGCGTACGCCGGGGTAGCGGAACAGATCCCAGGTGCCGCCGATGCGGTCACGGCGCTCCAGGATCACGTAGTTGATCCCGGGATTGCGCTCGGTGATGCGGTAGGCGGCACCGAGCCCGGAGATTCCCGCTCCGATGATGACGACGTCGAATCGCTCGTACTCGCCCCCGGTGGTGCTGGCCGGCACGGGATCGGCGGTTGCGGTCATGGTGCCTCACTTCGGCGGTGTGGTCCTCGTCACTGCCCACCTTAGGCAACGGCCGGTTGGTCGGCCAGCACCGGAGCGCCTCAGCGGTAGTTGACGAACTGCAGCGCGACGTCGATGTCGGCCTGCTTGAGCAGCGCGATGACGGCCTGCAGGTCGTCGCGCTTCTTCGAGCTGACCCGGATCTCCTCGCCCTGAATCTGCGACTTGACGCCCTTGGGGCCCTCGTCGCGGATGATCTTGTTGATCTTCTTGGCGTTCTCGGCGTTGATGCCCTGCTTGAGGGTGCCGGTCACCTTGTAGGTCTTGCCGCTGGCCTGCGGTTCCCCGGCGTCGAAGGCCTTCATCGAGATGTCGCGGCGCACCAGCTTCTCCTTGAAGACGTCGACGGCGGCCTTGAGGCGTTCCTCGGTGGAGGAGACCAGTTCGATGTTCTCCTCGCCCTTCCAGGCGATGCTGGTGTCGGTGCCGCGGAAGTCGAAGCGGGTGGCCAGTTCCTTGGCGGCCTGGTTGAGTGCGTTGTCGACCTCCTGGCGGTCGACCTTGCTGACGATGTCGAACGATGAATCCGCCATTGGATCCGTCCCCTTTCGTGTGTGGCGACTGCCGCGGACCGGGTCCGCCGGTTCAGCAGCCGGGCGTTTTCGTCTTGGGACCATCCTCGTTGTACCCTGCTAGTCGCACCAAACCCGGGGCCCCGAGTTCCGGGGTGGTGCGACCCCGGCAGGTTGCCCGAGCGGCCAATGGGAGCGGACTGTAAATCCGTCGGCTAACGCCTACACAGGTTCGAATCCTGTACCTGCCACGCTCGTCAGGCCCCCTTTCGAGGGGGCCTGATTGCGTTCTCCGGGCGGGGACGTCCGCCGCCTGGTTCCAGTTAGGCGCCCAAGAGATGCATGAGATGAAGGCCCGGCAGCAATGACACTCGGGGACACTCGGGATCCGCCGAAGGGCGCGCACCGAATGGCGGTGCTCTCGATCACTGCGGCGCTCGCCGCCGCGTGCGGTGGCGACGGTCCGCTCGGGCCTCCCGTCCCCGCCGGTGTCACCGACATCGGGGGACCTCCGATGACGTCGGCGCCGCCGCCACCACCCGGCTGGCACGTCAACGAGGTCGTCCCGCGAAGCCAACTGGAGGCCCGCGACACGATCCTCGGTTACCTCCGTCGCACCCTGGGAGCCTTACCGCCCAATACCGTGGTGGACAGCAGCGGCTTCGTGGGCTCGGGGCAAGCCGCCTGGTGTGACGACGAACCCGACGATCCCGGCAACGCCCCGGTGTACCTGCAAACCATCGGCGATGTGAACGTGCCCGGGGGCATGGACCCGGCGGCCATCGTCAGCGCGGTCGGCGATCAATGGCGCACCTGGGGCTGGTATGTCATCGAGCGCGACGGCTTCCACAAGCCCAACCAGTTCGGTTACGCCCCTGACGGATACCGGCTCCAGGTCGAGATGTCGAACCCACCGAGCTACCCGCCGACACTGATCGCGATATCGCCCTGCTTTCCGGGTGGCCGCACCAGCGGTTCCACCTTCCCCACGGTGGTCGGTGCACGGTAGGCGTGGATCGCTGACCTGAGACGATCGGTCTCACACCACCGTCCACGCCGTCGTTGCCGTCGTCGCCGACTCGGTAGCAGTCCCCAGAAGTGAGTACATCCTTGACACCACGACCACGACCACGACACCGACCGCGACCACGGATACGACGCCGACCGCGACTGCGTGCTGCCGGCTGCGTGGCCGTCGCCCTGATCGGGGCGACTGGATGCCACGTGAACAGGCCCTATCACCCTACCGACCCGGCCGAAGCCAGCCGGGCCGCAGCAAGCCTCGCCGCGCTACCGACGCTGCAGGACACCCGAAACCGGCTGGTATCCACCATCGAACGGATCGGGCGCCAGATCTCGGCGGTCGCACCGACCGTTACCTGGCGCTGGCACCGCGAAGAAAGCCGGACCGGGTGCACGCCCCCCTACGAGCAATCCGAGGGTCAGGTGATCCTGCTGGCCAACTACCTCTCCGATGCACCGATCCCCGAACAGGACTGGCAACGGGCCTACGACATCGCCGCCGGTGCCGCCGACGAACTCGGCGCCACCACCAGAACGGTGTTCAAGGACGCACCCAACAACCACGACGTCCAGTTCTCCAACGACACCGGGATCGCACTGCGAATTGCGTCTCAACGCTCGGCGGTTCTCACCGGCGGGACCGGCTGCCGACTCGCCACTGAGAGGCGGTGAAACCCGACCTGAATCGCCTCGCGGTCAGTGACGATTCCCGAAGACCCAGGACACCGATCGGACGTCTCGCAACTTCGCTGATCGGTGGTCGGGCCGGTCAACGGTGCAGCGCGTAGGCCGCCATGAAGACGGTCAGCAGGGTCAGCGCGCCGACGGCGGCGTAGCCGAGGGCCGGCGGTGCGACGTCCTGGCGCAGGCGAAGTTCACGGCGCGCTCGGCGCACACGTCGCCGCAGACGGTGCCAGGACTCACGCGGATCGGTCGCCAACTCATCACCCCCAGTGCCCGCGAACCGGCGTTGCACCGACGCTAGGCGCCGCCGCGCCCCGCCCGGCAGGGTGCCGACCTGCCGATGGCCTGGGAGTTGCCTGTGCGGGTGGGTTCAGGCGGATTCCGCGAGTGCGAAGGCCGCCGCCTCGGCGAGGCTCATCGCGGCGCCCTCGCGGCGCGCGGCGTCGAAGACGTCCGCACCCAGCGCCGTGCGCGTCCGGCGTTCACAGTGGGCGTGCATGTCGTGCAGGCGGGGAAGCGGGACCGTGACACTGCCGACCGCGTGGGACAGGTGGTCGGCGGCCCCCATCATCACCGCGGCCGCGCGCGCGTGGTCGCGCTGCGCGGCGATCCACGCCAACCCCTCCAGGCAGCCCGCGGCGTTGCGCCGATCGTCGATGAGTTGCGCGAACCGGAGGCCCTCCCGCAGCAGCGGCTCGGCACGGTCGGATCCGCCGTGCTGAATCCAGCGGATCCCCAACTCCCAGAGGGCATAGGACCGATAGACCTGTTCGCCGCTGGCGGTCGCGAGTGCCAGCGCCTTCTCCTGCCAACTCAGCGAGCGCTCGGTCTCGCCGGCGAACTCGAGCGCCCAGCCGAGCAGCAGCATTCCGTTGAACTGCATGTTGGGTTCGTCACTGGTCTGCAGGGCTGTTTCCAGCTCGGTGACCGCACACGCGAAGTCGCCGCGCATGATCGCGATGATCCCGTCCGCGATCGCCACCCCGGCGAGTGCGAACGGATCAGCTGTCTGCTCGGCAAGCGCACGCGCCTCCGCCGCCCGGGCCGCACCCTCCGTCACGTCGCCGCACAGCGGAAGTGTCAACGCGGAGCTGAAGAGTGCCTGCACGCGATCACGGGTCGGCCGCCTCGGTGCGCGCGCCAGGGCGCTGTCCGTCCAGTGGCGCGCCTCCCGCAGCATCCCCCGGCACATCCAAAACGGTTGCAGCGCCGCGACAATCCCCAGTGCTGCCGTTCCGTCCTCGGACAGGCTGAAGTCGAGGGCCTCCCGGATGTTCGGCATCTCCCGCTGGATGCGCGCCAGGCAGTCGAGCTGGCGCGGACCGAACCACGAGTCGAAGGCGTCCTGGGCCAGCCGTCGGTACCAGTCGGCGTGCCGCCGCCGCAGCTCCAGGTACTCGGCGTCCGTTCCGGACCGCAGCCGGCCGTATTCCCGCAACATCTCCAGCAGCCGGAACCGGACGACGTCGTGGGACTCGGTCCGGATCAGGATCGACTTGTCGACGAGTGAGGTGAGGAGGTCCAAGAACTCGTCGTCGTCCATGCCGGAGCCGCAGACCTGTTGCGCCGCCTCCAGATCGAACACGCCGGCGAAAACCGACAGCTGGCCCCACAATCGCTGTTCGGCCGGAGTGCACAGCTCGTAGCTCCACTCGACGGTCCAGCTCAGCTTCTGCTGCCGATGCGGGGCGCCCCGGCCCCCGCGGGTGAGCAGGCGGTAGCGATCGGTGAGCCTGTCCAGCAGTTGATCGGGGGACATGGCGCGCAGCCGTGCCGCGGCGAGCTCGATCGCCAGCGGCAGGCCCTCCAGGCGGGACACGATGCTCGCGACGGTCGCCCTGTTCTCCGCGGTGAGGCGGAAGTTGTGCACCGCGGCGGCGGCCCGGTCGCAGAACAGGGTGACGGCGTCGAAGTTGCCCAGGGAATCGAGGATCGCCGCGTCGTCGGCCCCGGGATACCCCAGCGGAGTGACCACCTCCACGGTCTCGCCGTACACGCCCAGGCGCTCGCGGCTGGTGGCAAGGATCCGCAGCTGCGGGCAATCCCTGAGCAGTTCCTCGACCAGCCGCGTGACGTCGTCGATCAGCTGTTCACAGTTGTCCAGGACCAGCAGCAGGTTGCGCGGGGCCAGAAAGTCGACGAGGACGTCGCGCAGCGCTCTGCCCGACTCGTCGCGCAGGCCCAACCCCGCCGCCACCACGTCGACCAGCAGCGAGCCGTCACGGAGCTCACCGAGCTCGACCATCCGCACGTCGTCGGTGGAGTCCTGCTGCACCTCGGCCGCGACGCGCCGCGCCAGCCGGGTCTTGCCGACCCCGCCCAGGCCGGTCAGCGTCACCATCCGTGAGGTCGCCAACAGTTCACGCACCGCATGCAACTCGGCGTCGCGCCCGACGAAACTGGTCAGTTCGGCGGGAAGGCTGCCGGGGCGGCGGGGGCGTCGGGAGGACTGCGTGTCCGCGGGCCGCTCTTCACCGCGGGAGGCGCGGGAGGCCATCACGTCGACGGGGAGGCCGTGCGCGGCCTGCGCCCGCTGGAGTTGCTCGCCCAGTTCGGCGGCGGAGGGGCGCTCGGCGGGGGAGCGGGCCATGGCCTTCTCGACGATGGCCGCGATGTCCGCGGGGATGCCGCGGTCCTGCAGGTCGGGCACCGGGTCGCCGGCGATGCGCAGGAACTGCGCGACGATCTGCTCGCCGGAGCGGCGCTCGAACGCCGCGTGACCGGTCAGCATGGCGAACAGGGTGGCGCCCAGCCCGTAGACGTCGGAGGCCTGCGTGGGCGGGTCACCGGACACCACCTCGGGAGCGGTGAACGCCGGCGACCCGGTGATGGTGCCCGCCGAGGTCTGGAATCCCCCGGTGATGTGTGCGATTCCGAAGTCGCTCAGCGCGGGCTCGCCGTACTCGGTCAGCAGGATGTTCGCCGGCTTGACGTCGCGGTGCAGAATGCCCACACGGTGGGCCGCCTGCAGCGCGCCGGCCATCTTCACTCCGACCCGCAGCGCCTCGTCGAGCGGCAGCAGGCCCAGCCGCTTGATGCGGTCCTCGACCGAACCCCGGGGGTGGTATTGCATGACCAGATAGGGCTGGTCACCGGTGGTCTGGCCCACCTCCAGGATTCCGACGATATTGGGGTGGCCGGTCAGCTTCGCCATCGCGTGCTGTTCGCGCAGGAACCGCTCCCGGTCCTCCTGCAGGTCGGCGGTGAGTACCTTGACGGCGACCTCGCGATCCAGGGCGACCTGTGTGCAGCGGAACACGATGCCGAACCCGCCGCGGCCGATCTCGTCGGCGTCGGCAAATCCGGCCGCACGCAGATCCGTGGCGACGGCAGAGCCGACGTCGCGCTGCGTCTGGACGGGATCGTTGTCCATGGGTTCCTCAGCGCGAGGATAGATCTTCTCGCCCCGCCCCCGGGCCGGTTGTGCCATACCGGGCGGGCGGCGCCGGTGCGGGCCGGTGCCCGATCGCCGCGGTGGCTACTGATGGAACACGTAAGTGTCATTCATCACATAAACTCGTCTCTATGAGACACATCACGTCGCGTGTCTCGGTAGGTGGGGTCCCGCCCCGGGACGCCCACCCGAGGAGGGCCAACGTATGGGGTTCGGCAAGTCACCCGACATGACCGCGGCGTCATCCCGCGGCGAGTCCACCACCACCCCCGGCGAAGCGGTCGGGTGGTCGTCGACCGAAGAGGGCGCGTCCGCCCAGACGCCCGCCCAACCGCCGTGGTGGGCGCGGTTGAATCCCACCGATTGCCTGCTGACGTTGGGCGAATCGTGTGCCGCTCTGCCGCTGGTGGGCAAGCGCATCGAACCGCTCGTGTCGATGTCCGCGATGGCGCTGTGGGGCGTGCGTGTGGCACCGGAGATGCTGTCCTACCTGGTGCAGAAGAAGTTGCCCACGGGAGAGCCGAAGCCACGCAGGGAGGATCTCGAACCCGTGCACGAGGTCAGCGCGGCGGCGCTACAGGGGCTGGTGTCACCGGAACGGCTCGACATCGAATGGCCCGCTCCCGACCGGCTGCCCCCGGTGGTCAGGTACGCCACCACCCGACAGCAATACCTGCACCGATCACCGATCAGCTACGGCAGCGCCCCGGGGCAGCTGCTGGAGATCTGGCGACGCGAGGACCTGCCCGCGCAGCCCGCGCCGGTCGTGGTCTTCGTCCCCGGCGGCGGCTGGGTGCACGGCAAGCGCATGCTGCAGGGCTACGCGCTGATGTCGCACCTGGTCGAGCAGGGCTGGATCTGCCTGTCGATCGATTACCGGGTTTCGCCGCAGCACCGCTGGCCGCGACATGTCACCGACGTCAAGGCCGCGGTCGCCTGGGCCCGCGCCAACATCGCCGAGTTCGGCGGCAATCCGGACTTCATCGCCGCGGCGGGGTGCTCTGCCGGCGGGCACCTGGCCGCACTGGCGGGCCTGACCGGCGACGACACGGACCTGCACACGGAGTTGCCTCCGGGGGCGGACGCCTCCGTGGACGCGGTGGTGGGCATCTACGGTCGCTACGACTGGGTCGACCGGTCAACCCCGGAGCGTGACCGGTTCGTTGAGTTCCTGGAACACGTCGTCGTCCGGAAGAAGATCGTGGAACACCCCCACGTGTTCCACGATGCGTCGCCGATCGCGCGGGTACGCCCGGATGCCCCGCCGTTCCTGATCGTGCACGGCGGCGCCGACACCGTGATCCCGGTTGCGCAGGCGCGCGAATTCGTCGAACGGCTGCGCGCGGTATCGCACTCGGCGGTCGGCTACCTGGAGGTACCCGGCGCCCAGCACGGATTCGACCTCACCGACGGCGCGTGCACCGCGTCGGTGGTGACCGCCATTCGGCTCTTCCTCGACGAGGTTCATCAGAACGCCGTCGCCTCGCACGCGGGCCCTGCTCGCGGAATCGCCGAAGGGATGTAGCGGGATCCTCCCACGCGAGCCCCACCTCACTCCGGAGGCGCTGCGGGGGGTCACCCCAGGACGGGGAAACGCCGCTGAGCGGCCAGCTCATCCAGTGCGGACTGCATCGCGTCGCGGACCCGCGCGTCGACCGCGTCGATATCGGGGTTCGGGCCGAATTCGGTGGTGATGTCGATCGGGTCCAGCACCTCGGTGATGATCTTGGAGGGGAACGGCAGGTTCGCCGTTCCCACACTGAGCCCCAGCGGGAAGCCGAACGACACCGGCATCTGTTCGAGACGCGCCAGGCGCTTGAGGCCCAGCCATTTCGCCAGCCAGGTCCCACGGGTCAGATACAGCTGCGTCTCCTGTCCGCCGATCTGCACGGCGGGCACGATCGGGACGCCGGAGTCGATCGCCATCGTGACGTAGCCGGTCCGGCCACCGAAATCGATGACGTTCTGCTCCCAGGTCGGCCGCGCCGCATCGTGGGCCCCGCCGGGGAAGACCACGAGCGCCGCACCGGAGCCCAGCGCCTTGGCGGCGTTGTCCCGACTGGCGCGCAGCATCCCCATCCGCATCAGCGTTCCGGTGGCCGGGGTTCGGAACAGGATGTCGTGGGCGAGGAAATACAGCCGGCGGTCGTAGCCGAACGTGTCGAAGAAGCCGGCCCAGATCACCGGCATGTCCCAGGCGAACGGGAGGCCTGAATGGTTCGACACGATCAGCGCTCCGCCGGACGGCACCTTCTCGAGGCCGCGCACTTCGGCCCGGAACCACTGGTTGAGGAGTGGGCGCGCCCACTTGACCATCCGCCGCATCATGTCCGGATCCCACTCTCCGGTGAACTCACCCGGCCGGTGGAGCTGGTGATCGGTGTCGTTCAACGCGGGCTCCCATCGGCGGCCGGGATGCGGCACGAAGCGATGACCAAACCGGCCGCAAGTCGAAAGTGGACTGCGACAACGCCCCAGCATAGTGTGAGGCAGATCACATAGCACTCTCCTTCTTTGCGACCGGTGCGAAAGGCGGCGACGGCCCGGGCGGGGTGGTCAGCCCAGGGGTCGGCGGATCCTCGTCGGCATCGCTCGATTCGGCTTCATTGGGCTAACTCCGGGGCTACCCTCGGGCCAAGTGGGAGGGGGTCCCGTGTCGGCGCAGCAACACATCCCTTGGGTCGCCGGTGCGGCGGTGTCGGCGGGGATCGGAGCCGCCGTCCTGTTCGGTGGGGCCGCGGTGGCCCACGCAGCGCCCTCCGACTCGTCCTCGGTGTCGGGCAGCAGGTCAGATTCCGGGGGAGACGGCGGCGACAGCTCGAAGCGCGGGACTGCTGCTGCCGCCGACACCGCCAACAACCATGGCGATGCCAGCGACGCGGCCGGGGACGACGATGGGGCCGGCGAGGGGGCCGACGAGGGCGGCGACTTCTCTGACGTGGCCACTCTCTCGTCGGCGCGATCGAAGGAGACGGCGGGCGACGAGCGTGGTGTCGAGGACGCGGACGCCCCGGAGCTGGACGCCGCGGACCTGGACGCCCCGGATCTCGACGCCGCGGATCCCGACGCCGCGGACCCCGACGCCGACGACACCCACGCCGACGACAGCGTGCCCGGCGAGGACACCGCTGCCGGCGAGGACGCCGATGGCGGGGACCCGCCGCTTCCGGTAGCACCCCAGGCCGCCGACCGGACCGCGGCGGACAGCGCCGACGCCGCGCAGGCCCCGAACTCCGCCCCGACCGCGACGACGACGGTCGAGGACCCGGACCCGCTCACCGGCGTCACGAACGTCACCGTCACCGGCGAGGACCCGGACGGCGACACGTTGAGCTACGCGGCGACCCGGGCGACATTCGGGCGGGTGGTCGGCGACGGCGGCGGCGCCTTCACCTACACGCCGACGACGTTCTCGCGGGTAGTGGCGCGCTTCGTTCCGTTCCTGCGGTCCGACCGCTTCGCGGTGACCGTCAGTGACGGACGCGGCGGCACCGTCTCGTCGACGGTGATCACCGCGATCGTCCCCGTCAACAGGGCGCCGCGGGCCCGGGCGTCCACCGTCAACGCACCGGTCCCCGATAGCGGCGTCGTCACGGGGCAGGCCAGGGCCGTGGACCCCAACTGGGACACCGTCACCTTCCGGGCGTCGACGGCGCAGCCCGGCAAGGGCAGCGTCACCGTCAACCCCGACGGCACGTTCCGCTACAGCCCGACCGCCGAGGCCCGGCACACCGCGGCATCGGACACCGCGTCACCGGCCGAGCGCACCGACACCTTCGGCGTGACCGCGGTGGACGCCTACGGCGCCGTCACCGACATCGCGGTCACAGTGACGATCAGTCCGTTCAACACGGCACCGACCGGCGCGGCCACCGTGTCCGACCCGGATCCGGCGAGCGGGGTCGTCACCGGAAGGGTGATCGGGGTCGACGCCGACGGGGACGGGCTGACCTACGGCGGGTCCACCACCACCGCCAAGGGCACGGTCGTGGTGGGCCTCGACGGTGCCATCGTGTACTCGCCCACCGAGATCGCCCGGCGCAACGCCTCCTCGGTGTACTCCACGCCCGCACTGAGATCCGACACCTTCGGCGTCACCGTCTCCGACGGCTACGGCGGGGTCACCACCGTCGCCGTGCGCGTCGCGGTCACCCCCGACACCTCGTCGCCGGCCGCGGTGCCGCCCTCGACGTTCTGCGGGTGCACGCTCATGCCGGCGGACACCATCTTCCACGCCGACGTCCGTGACGTGCCGGTGCTTCCCGAGTCGCTGGGCTGGATCGAACTGCTCGGCGGCGCCAGGGGCGCCACGCTGCGGGCCCGCTGGGGTGGCTCGGAGTGGATGGGCAGCACCGCGGGCATTCCCGTCAACGTCGTCGGCGCCGAGCACCCCACCGAGACCGTGATCTTCAACCGGGGCTACACGACGTCGGGTCCCGGCATCGACGAGTCGCCCTACGCGATCCCCGATCGTCCGCTGGTCGAGGGCATGCCGTCCTATCCGGCCTGGGACCGGCACCTGTTCGTGTTCCGGGAGGGGACGTGCATCTCCCAGGAGTTGATCAACGTCGCCAACGGTGTCGAGTTGCCCGGGGCGGGCGTGCTCGACATTCTCGGTAACGCCGTCTACCGGTCGATCTGGGGGTCGTCGTGGATCGCCCAGGCCGGCGTGCACTACGACATGAGTTCGGCGCGCTATCCGGCGATCGGTTCGGCCAACGCGTCGTGGCTTCCGCAGGTGCCGACGATGCTGCGGCCCGACGAGATCGAACGCGGCTACGTCGACCACATGCTGGGTATCACGATCGCCAAAGACCTTGGTGCGGGCTATGTCTGGCCGGCCCGCGGGGGAGACGGCAGCGGCGCCGACGGTGTCCCGATGGGGATGGTGTTCCGGCTGCGCGAGGACGTCGACCTCAGCGGTTACGCCGCATCCACGCAGGCGGTCCTGCGCGCACTTCAGGTGCACGGCGCCGTCGTCTACGACTCCAGCGGCCCGGGCGGAGAGGGCATGGGCCTCGCGGCGATGAGCAACGGGTGGGAGGGCACCGACTTCCTCGACATGCAGCGCGAGCTCGGCACGGTTCCGGTGCGGTGGTTCGAGGCCGTCGACGTGGTCGGCCTCGCCGCCGATCCCGCCAGCGGTTGGCAGATCCGCTGACCGGTGCCGGCGCGGCTACGCCAGCGGCGGTCCCTCGGCCGTCCCGTGCGGGTTGCCCGGCAGCTCCAGCAGCGGCGGCGGCATGCCCGCAACGTCGGTCGGTGCGGCAGATTCGGGTTCGAGCGGGGTGGCCGGTGGCCTGCCCGCGGCGTCCTCGGTGGACGGCAGCGCAGAGACGCCCGCGCCGACGTTGATGCCGGGGGTCGGTATGCCCGGCGGTTCCAGGCCGCCGGAGATGCCGTATCGACTGTTGGACGTCACCAGCGGTCCGTCGGCCGGTCCGCTGTTGCCCAGGCGGCTGCCGGGCAGCCCGGTGGCACCCATGGCGGGATCGACGCTCGAACTGATCTGGGCGCCACGGGAATCGGTGACCGCCGGCGGTCCCACCGCGATGATGTTGTAGGTGTAGTCGAAGCTGCCCGGTTCGGCCTCGGGCTCGCCGGGCACGTACGGGGGCGGATCGGGAAGGTCGGGTTGGGCCGTGGCGACCGGTGCGATAGGGGCCAACGCCGCGGCGAGGGTCAGAGCGGCCGGCAGCGCCGTGGCCGCGACGAGGGTGGCGAGCCGGGTGCGGTCCATGTCCGTCAGATCTTGATCGGGTCGCCGTAGACGGCGAACTGGGTGTGGGCCGCGTCGGTGGAGATCCGCAGGTAGGCGTAGGACCGCACCGTCACGTCGCCGCCGCACGCGTCGGCCTCGATATGGATGTTGTCGATGTCGATCATCGCCCTGCCGTCCTGGTTGATGACCATGTTGGACAGCGGCAGGTCGACGATGACGCCGGGCTGCAGCACGGTCTGGACGAAGCCCGCGAGGCCGCCGGCCCCACCCACCGACGCGTCCGGCAGGATCCCGCCCCCGACGCCGATGCTGCCCAGCGGGGCGACGCCGCCGGTGCCGCCGTACTGCAGGCCCGCCGACACATCGGACTGGCAGCCGAGCTGGTAGCCGAGGATGAAGATGCTGTCGGTGATCGGACTGGACCCGCCGACGGCGGTCGCGGTCGCCGAGGCGGTGACGAACGCCTCCCGGGAGTTGTCGGCGTTGGCCAGGTTGGGCACCGAGTTCACGACCTCGTTGTCCACGCGGATGTTGAGCTGCCACCCGTCACGGGAGACCTTGTCGTAGTTCAGCGGCCGCATGCTGACCGGCTCGGCCTGCACCGGTGTCGCCGCGGCCACCGCGCCGATCAGTGCCGCCGTCACCGCAGTGCCCATTCCCACCCGCCACCGCATCACCGGTTCTCCTGATCAGCTGGAATTGACGCGGCTGACGCTCGCGGCGAGATTGTAAGCACAACTACCGTTTCCGCGCCGCCCGACGGACGGGGCCGACGACGTGTGGCTGTGTCCCTGGGGTTGGATCGATGAACACTCGGTGAACGTGCTGCAGTATGGCGCAGGCTGCAACGGTGGTGACAATTCGTCCGGGGGCGTTTGTTACCACGGATGGTTGTGTGTGTTTGCGCGGCTGCCGCGTCGGCAGCGTGGTCTGGCGGGGATTCGCCAAATATCCTCTGCCTCAGAGGAAGCCGGCACACGCTGAGGCCGCAGGCGGTGCCCGCTCCCTTACTTGGCGTCCTTTTCTTCGGCTGTCGAGTTGGCGTGGCGGCGAGGGGTTCGGTTAGGTTGGCCGTAGCATTACTGGGGAGCGTCCGCGCCATCGTCGGTGCAGTCGGACGTCGACAATTCTGGGGGCCAGCAAGGGGTTATGGGGGTCGGCTAGCAGGTGGGTGCGCAATCCGACGAATGGATCACCGCGGCGCGGTTACTGCGCCGTAGCGGTTTCGGCACTACCGGCAAGGACGTCGACAAGGTGGTAGCTGCGGGCGAGATTTCTTCGACGGTGAAGAAGATGCTAGCTGGCGACCCCGACAGGGATCCGGGTGCCCGCAAGACGCCGATGCCAGAAGTGGAGCTACCCGAACCTCCAGGTCGCTCTGCGTCCGAGGAGGGGCGACGCCGTTACGGGCGGGAGCTGAATCGACAGATGGAAGAGCTGACGCGATGGTGGGTGCGCCGGATGGCAGCCGTCGAGCAGCCAGTTCATGAGAAGCTCACTTTTTTGTGGCACAACCACTTCGCCACGTCGGCGGACAAGGTGCGCAAGGCGGCGTTGATGGCTGCGCAAAACATCAAGTTGCGTAGCCTGTGTCTCGGCGACTTCGAAGATCTCGCCTATTCGATGCTCACCGACGCCGCCATGGTCCTCTGGCTCGACGGCAAGGGCAATGAGGCGGGAGCGCCGAACGAAAACCTGTCGCGAGAATTCATCGAACTGTTCGCCCTAGGCCATGGCAATGGCTACACCGAAGGCGACGTTCGCGAAGGTGCTCGCGCCTTGACAGGCTGGACAGTCGGTGCGGACGGCGAGGCGAAGTTCGTAAAAGGCCGCCACGATGCCGACGAGAAGGAGGTCCTCGGGGTCTCAGGGCATCTGGACGCGAAGTGGTTCTGCCGTGCTGTCGTTGGTCACAGAAAGTCGCCGGGCTTCATTGCCAGCCGGCTCTGGCAGCAGCTAGCGTCGGACCAGCCCGCCGCGGAGCAGACGTTGAGTCATCTGACGAAAGCGTTTGGATCCGACCGCGACCTGCGTGCGCTCACCATCGCGGTTCTGGCTGACCCAGAGTTCCTAAGAAGTCGCGAGACTGTAGTGACTCCTCCTATCGACTGGGTAATCGGCCTTGTCCGCACGTTGGATGTCCCACTGCATGATTCGAAAGACGTCACCCGAATCGAGTGGTTCCTGAGGTCGCTTGGCCAGCTGCCATTCTACCCACCGAGTGTCGGTGGGTGGCCGAGCGGACGTGCGTGGCTGTCGACTTCCGCGGTCGGTGTTCGCCTTAGCGCGGCTCTCCACGCCGTGGAGAAAGGCGATATCAGTGCTGTCGAATCGGCCGGTAAGTCCGAACGGCTGGACGCGGTGGGCTACCTGATCGGGGTCGGAGAGTGGTCGGACGCCTCTGCCAAGGCCCTCACGCCGCTCGTGACGGAGCCGGACGCCCTTGTCGTCGCGGCCGTGAACACCCCCGAGTACCTGACCGCCTAAGGAGCATCGGTTTCGTGTCCTCCCTCAGCCGCCGAACGTTCCTGCACTCGTGTGCGGCCGCCGTCGCGGCGGCGGGGCTGGCGCCGGCCGCCTCCGTCGCCTGGAGCGACTTGGCGCTGGCGGCATCGGAAAACCCCCTGCACGGCGACTCGGGAATCCTGGTGCTGATCACACTGGGCGGTGGCAACGACGGCCTGAACACCCTCATTCCCTACGGCGACGACACCTACTACGACAGCCGGTCCGACCTGGCGATCGCGTCGGAGAAGGTCCTCGCACTCGACGACGGACTCGGGCTGAATCCGGTCATGCAGGGGCTGTCGAAACTCTACGACCGGAAGTCCCTCGCGATCGTGCGCGGCGTCGGGTACCCCGAGCCCGACCACAGCCATTTCCGCTCGATGGACATCTGGCAGTCCGGCTCCACCGACAACGGCGTCACCACCGGCTGGATCGGGCGCTGGCTGGACGCGACCGGAGCGGATCCGCTGCGTGCCCTCAACATCGGCTCCCTGGTTCCGAGGCTGGCCGTCGGGGAGAAGGCCACCGCGGCATCGCTGTCGACCGACACCTTTCCGAGCTCGGACACACGCGCGCTGGTTCACCGCCTAGGTGGTGTCTGTCAATTGCGGACGCGGTGGTTGATGATGATCGCGGCTAGGGTTACCCCTCCGAGGTAGCTCAGGGCGTACTTGTCGTATCGGGTGGCGATTCCTCGCCAGTGCTTGAAGCGGTTGAAGGATCGCTCGACAG
>NZ_NVQF01000005.1 GCF_002592005.1 Mycolicibacterium palauense
GGAATGTGTCTAAGAGACAGGGCCAACCCCGTCCCCCCGCCGGCGGCCCCGGTCTGCGGCGATGTGGCCGCACTGCCGCTACGCGACAAGCTCGCGCAGCTGCTGATGGTCGGTGTCCGCAACGCCGCCGACGCCCGCGCCGTGGTCGCCGACCAGCACGTCGGGGGCATCTTCATCGGCAGCTGGACCGATCTGTCCATGCTGACCGACGGCTCGCTGCCCGGGATCGCCGCCGGTGCCGGCCCGCTGGCGCTGGCCGTTAGTGTCGACGAGGAGGGAGGCCGGGTGCAGCGGCTGTCCTCGCTGATCGGCGGTCAGCCCTCGCCGCGCACCCTGGCCCAGACCGATTCCGCCGAGCAGGTCTATCAGATCGCCCTGGACCGCGGCCGCAAGATGCGCGCGCTGGGCATCACCGTGGACTTCGCGCCGGTGGTGGACGTGACCGACGCGCCGTCGGACACGGTGATCGGTGACCGTTCCTTCGGATCGGATCCCGCGGTGGTCACCGAGTACGCCGGTGCCTACGCCCGCGGGCTGCGCGACGCGGGGCTGCTCCCGGTGCTCAAACACTTCCCGGGGCACGGGCACGGTTCCGGGGACTCGCACACCGGGGGAGTCACCACGCCGCCGCTGGCCGATCTGCAGAACAGCGATCTGGTGCCCTACCGCACGCTGCTGACCCAACCGCCGGTCGCGGTGATGATGGGGCACCTTCAGGTGCCCGGCCTGACCGGTTCACAGCCGGCCAGCCTGAGCCCGGCCGCCTACAACCTGCTGCGCAGCGGCGGCTACGGCGGCCCGCCGTTCGGTGGCCTGGTGTACACCGACGACCTGTCCTCGATGCAGGCGATCAGCGACTACTACGGCGTCTCCGAGGCGGTGCTCAAGGCCCTGCAGGCCGGCGCCGACGTCGCGCTGTGGGTGACGACCTCCCAGGTGCCCGCCGTGCTCGACCGCCTGGAGAAGGCCGTCGACTCCGGTGAACTGCCGATGGCCCGCGTCGACGACGCACTGGCCAAGGTGTCGGCGGCCAAGGGGCCCGGCCCGGGCTGCTGACCCGCACCGGCGGCACGAATCGGGCACCCGGCGCTTACCCTGGAGCCAGATTTCTTCGGGAAGGGTGCGAGCGATGGCCGGTGGTACCAAGCGGTTGCCGCGCGCCGTGCGCGAGCAGCAGATGCTCGACGCCGCGGTCCAGGTGTTCTCGGTCAACGGATACCACGAGACCTCGATGGATGCCATCGCGGCCAAGGCCGAGATCTCCAAGCCGATGCTCTATCTGTACTACGGCTCCAAGGAGGACCTGTTCGGCGCGTGCCTGGACCGCGAACTGCGGCGGTTCGTCGAGACGGTGCGCGCCGACATGGACTTCACGCTGCCGCCGAAGGACATGCTGCGCAACACGATCCTGTCGTTCCTGAGCTACATCGACGCCAACCGGGCGTCGTGGATCGTGCTCTACACCCAGGCCACCAGCTCGCAGGCGTTCGCCCACACGGTTCGGGAGGGCCGCGACCGGATCGTCGACCTGGTCGCCGGGCTGCTCAGTGCCGGAACCCGAAACCCCGAGCCGAACACCGACTTTCAGATGATGGCCATCGCGCTGGTGGGTGCCGGTGAGGCGGTTGCCACCCGGGTCAGCGCCGGCGACGTCGACGTCAACGAGGCCGCGGAGTTGCTGATAAACCTGTTCTGGCGCGGCCTGAAGGGCAAGCCGAGCGCCGAGATGGCCCGGGAGGACGTCCGCTAACGCGGCAGCGCCCGAACGGTTCCCGTCAGGTGCGGGTAGCCCTTGCGCAGGTTGCGCAGCGACAGATCCCAGCCGTCGGCGACGCGGTCGACGTAGAGGCCCGCGCTGGCGGGCAGGATGACCGGCTTGCCGAACTTCACCGAGTAGCGCACCGCGTCGGGCATCTGGCCCTCGATGTTGGCCAACACCGCCGCCGCGCTGAACATCCCGTGCGCGATGACCGTCGGGAACCCGAACAGCTTGGCGCCCAGCGAACTGGTGTGGATGGGATTGTGGTCACCGCCGATCGAGGCGTACCGGCGGATCTGACCCGGGGTGATGCGCAGGATCGTGCTCGGCGGCGGCAACTTGGGCTGCTTCTGCGGGGGCGGCTTGGGCTCGTCGGAGAGGCTGGTGCGCTGCTGGTGCAGAAACGTCGTCACCTGATGCCAGGCCGCCTCGTTGCCGACGCGGACATCGGTGACGATGTCGACCAGCAGGCCCTTGCGGTGCTCGCGCAGGTTCTCGGCGTGGACCTCGACGCCGACGGTGTCGGTCACCGCGATCGGCCGGTACTGGGTGATGTGGTTCTCCACGTGCACCGAGCCCATGGCGGCGAAGGGGAAATCGAAGCCGGTCACCAGCGACATCACGGTGGGGAAGGTGAGCGCGAACGGATAGGTCAGGGGCACCGAGTCGCCGTAGCGCAGCCCCGTGACCGAGGCGTAGGCGGCCACGTTGGCGCGGTCGATGCTCAGCTGCGGCACCGAGATGCTGCGGTTGGACAGGGTGTCCGGGCGCGGTATGAACGGCAGCGCCCCGGCCGCCGCGCGCACCATGTTCATCAGGCCGCTGGGCTGGTCCGCGGATTCCTCAACCACCCCGGTAACTGTAGTCATTGCGTTCGCCTCTGCTCTGGGTGCTTTGGGTGCTCTGGGTGCTTTGGGTGCTCTGTGGTTTCTCCAACGTCCACTTACCGCACGCTTTCGGCGGCCGGGCGTGCGAAAAGTGGACGTTCGTCGCTCATGCGCCCAGCATCGCCTGACCGCAGACCCGGATGGTGTTGCCGGTGACCGCGTTGGAGGCCGGGCTGGCGAAGTAGGCGATGGTCTCCGCCACGTCGACCGGCTGACCGCCCTGGAACAGCGAGTTCATCCGCCGGCCCACCTCGCGGGTGGCGAACGGAATGGCCTCGGTCATCTTGGTCTCGATGAAGCCGGGCGCCACGGCGTTGATGGTGATGCCCTTCGCGGCGAACTCGGGTGCGAGCGCCGCGGTCAGGCCGATCATCCCGGCCTTGGTGGTCGCGTAGTTGGTCTGGCCACGGTTGCCGGCGATCCCGGCCATTGACGACAGGCCGACGATGCGTCCGCCCTCACCGATGCTGCCGTTGGCCACCAGGCCCTCGGCCAGGCGCAGCGGCGCCAGCAGGTTGACCGCGATCACCGCGTCCCAGCGGGCGTCGTCCATGTTGGCCAGCAGCTTGTCGCGGGTGATGCCGGCGTTGTTCACCAGCACGTCGGCCCTACCGCCGTTGTGCTCGCCGTAGTGCTGGCGCAGGTGGTCGGTGATGAGGTCGACGGCGTCGTCGGCCGTCACGTCCAGGGCCAGCGCGGTGCCGCCGACCTTCGCGGCGGTCTCCGACAGCGCCTCGGCGGCGCCTTCCACGTCGATCGCGACCACCTTGGCGCCGTCCCGGGCGAAGACCTCCGCGATGGTGGCCCCGATGCCGCGGGCCGCGCCGGTGACGATCGCGACCTTGCCCTCCAGCGGACGGTCCCAGTCGGCGGGGGGCGCGGAGTCGGCGGCGCCGACGTGGAACACCTGCCCGTCGACATAGGCCGACTTCGCGCTGAGCAGGAAGCGCAGCGTGGATTCCAGCCCGGTCGCGGCCGGCTTGGCGTCGGCGGCCAGATACACCAGTGACACCGTGGCCCCGCGCTGCATCTCCTTGCCGAGCGAGCGGGTGAACCCCTCCAGGGCGCGCTGGGCGATCCGCTCGCCGGTGCCGCCGGCCTCGTCGGGGTTGGTGCCCACGACCACGATGCGTCCCGAGGGCCCGACATTGCGCAGCAGCGGGGTGAAGAAGGCGTGCAGGGCCTTCAGGCCCTCGGGGGCGGTGATGCCGGTGGCGTCGAACAGCAGGCCGCCGAACCGGTCGGCCCAGCGGCCGCCCAGGTTGTTGCCGACGATGTCGTAGTCCTCGGCCAGTGCGGTGCGCATGGGTTCGGCGATCCTGCCCTCGCCGCCGATCAGCAACGGTCCGGCCAGCGGTGGCTCACCCGGCTGGTAGCGCCGCAGCGTCTCCGGTTGCGGGACGCCGAGCTGCTTGGCCAGGAAGGAGCCCGGGCCGGAGTGCACCAGTGTCGAGTACAGGTCGGACGGGAGCGTGGGGGCCACGGTGAATGCCTCTCGTATCGCGGTACGGTCGTGCCGAGTACTAACTTACTCCAGAGTAAGAACAGTGAGTAGTATGGCCGTAACCGGCAATCAACCTCAAGCTGACTAGTACGGAGATTCCCGTGACGACGAGTCGTTCAAACCAGGGTCAGAAGCGCCGTGTGGCGGTGCTCGGCGGCAACCGCATCCCCTTCGCCCGATCCGACGGCGCCTACGCCGAGGCGTCCAACCAGGACATGTTCACGGCCACCCTCGACGGGCTGGCGGACCGCTTCGACCTCGCCGGGCGCCGGCTCGACATGGTGATCGGCGGCGCGGTGCTCAAGCACAGCGGCGACTTCAACCTGATGCGCGAGTGCGTGCTGGGCAGCGCGCTCTCGCCCTACACCCCGGCGTTCGACGTGCAGCAGGCCTGTGACACCGGCCTGCAGGCCGCCGTCTCCGCCGCCGACGGTATCGCCATGGGCCGCTACGAGGTGGCCGCCGCCGGCGGCGTGGACACCACCTCGGATGCCCCCATCGCCTTCGGTCACGAGCTGCGCCGAGTCCTGCTGGGGCTGCGGCGGGCCAGGTCCAACGTCGACCGCCTCAAGCTCGTCGGCAAGCTGCCCGCCTCGCTCGGTGTGCAGATTCCCACCAACGGCGAGCCCCGTACCGGGCTGTCGATGGGGGAGCACGCCGCGATCACCGCCAAGGAGATGGGGATCAAGCGGGTCGACCAGGACGAGCTTTCGGTGGCCAGCCACCGCAACATGGCCGCCGCCTACGACCGCGGTTTCTTCGACGACCTGGTCAGTCCGTTCCTCGGGCTCTACCGCGACGACAACCTGCGCGAGGGATCCACGGTGGAGAAACTGGCCGGGCTGAAGCCGGTGTTCGGTGTGCGCAACGGCGACGCCACCATGACCGCGGGTAACTCCACCCCGCTCACCGACGGCGCGTCGGTGGCGCTGCTGGCCGGGGAGGACTGGGCCGAGAAGAACGGCCACGAGCCGCTCGCCTATTTCGTCGACGCCGAGACCGCCGCGGTGGACTACGTCAGCGGTGCCGACGGGCTGCTGATGGCACCGACCTACGCGGTGCCGCGGCTGCTGGCCCGCCACGGCCTGAGTCTGCAGGACTTCGACCTCTACGAGATCCACGAGGCGTTCGCATCGGTGGTGCTGGCCACCCTGCAGGCCTGGGAGTCCGAGGAGTACTGCAAGGAGCACCTGGGACTGGACGCGGCCCTGGGCTCCATCGACCGCTCCAGGCTGAACGTCAACGGGTCCTCGCTGGCCGCCGGGCATCCCTTCGCGGCCACCGGCGGCCGGATCCTCGCGCAGACGGCCAAGCAGCTCGCCGAGAGGCGCACGGAGACCGGCCGGCCCGTGCGTGCGCTCATCTCCATCTGCGCCGCCGGCGGACAGGGCGTTGCTGCGATCCTGGAAGCCTGAGTTCGACAGGCATATCCAAGGTAGCTGGAAAAATGTTCGAAAATTCTTCGGGAGTTACGTAACGTCGGGCTCCGGGTAGCCGATGTACCGGGTAGCTCCGTGTTGCCGTCTGACCCCCCGACCCGACGGCAACACGGGGCGTCCTCTTTGTCCGGGTGCTAGTGGCGCGGATGAAGGCCGCCGCTGGATTGAGGGGGTTCCAGCGGCGGCGCCACCCGGTTGCCCGACAACCCACCCAGGGACCAGATGGTCAGGTAGGCCAGCCCGAAGAACGCCGCGACGGCCACCGCCACCCCGGTCGATTCGATGTAGGCCAGCGGAGACCGCACCCACGCCAGCGTCGAGGCGACCACCGCGTTCGGTTGGGTGAGCAGATCCCAGGAGTTCCAGCGCTGGAACCGCCCGATCACCACCCCCACGGCACACAGCGCCACCGAGGCGACCACCGCCACCCAGCCGGCGACGGCGCCGCCGAGCGGTCCGGGTTCGCGCGCGATCCGCTCGTGCACCAGGCGCAGTGAGACCACGCCCAACAGCACCCCGGTCCAGGCGGCGATGCCGTACTGCAGGACGTGCCGCCACAGCTCCACACCCGCAGCCAGGTGGATCAGGTCGGTGACCAGGTAGGGCGCGTTGGGCAGAAAGAACAGCCAGCCCACGCCCAGCGGTACCAGCCAGACCTTCCGCCGGACCGCGGCGAAACCGGCCGCGAAGAACACCGGCACCCACGCCAGGAACAGATTCCAGATCAGGAACCGACTCGGGTACGACAGCGGTGCGGCGGGGTCGGTGATTCCCAGGACGGCGGTCAGCGCGCTGGTCGCGGCCAGCGACAGCACCAGCACCGTACGGCGGGCATCGGGCATCAGCCCAGTCTCCCAGCCTCCCGCCGCGCGCGAGCGCCCACACACGTGCGGGCGGCCCCGCGAACGAAAAGACCCCCGCACACTCGCGTGCGGGGGTCTCTCGCGGATCAGTCGATCAGAACTGCACCGATCAGAAGGACGCCTCGTCCAGTTCCATCACCTCGTTGTCGAGGTTCTCCAGGGTCGAGCGGACGCTGGTCAGCAGCGGCAGGAACGTCTTCGCGAAGAACGAGGCCGTGACGACCTTGCCCTCGTAGAAGGCCTTGTCGGCGCCGGTGGCCCCGTCGTCGAGCTTCTCGATGGCCACGGCCGCCTGGCGGGCCAGCAGCCAGCCCAGGACCAGGTCGCCGACGCTCATCAGGAAGCGCACCGACCCGAGCCCCACCTTGTAGATGCTCGCGGCATCCTCCTGGGCGGCCATCAGGTAACCGGTCAGCGTCGCGGCCATGCCCTGCACGTCGGCCAGGGCGGTGGCCAGCAGCTCACGCTCGGCCTTGAGCCGGCCGTTGCCGGACTCGTTCTTGATGAACGACTCCACCTCGTTGGCCAGGAAGGCCAGCGACTTGCCCTGGTCGCGGACGATCTTGCGGAAGAAGAAGTCCTGCGCCTGGATGGCGGTGGTGCCCTCGTAGAGGCTGTCGATCTTGGCGTCGCGGATGTACTGCTCGATCGGGTAGTCCTGCAGGAAGCCGGACCCACCGAATGTCTGCAGCGACTCGGTCAGCTTGGCGTAGGCCTGCTCCGAGCCGACACCCTTGACGATCGGCAGCAGCAGGTCGTTGATCCTGCTGGCCTCGGCCTGCTCCAGGCCGTGCACGGCCTGGGCGACCTCGGCGTCCTGGAACGTCGCGGTGTAGAGGTACAGCGCGCGCAGCCCCTCGGCGTAGGCCTTCTGGGTCATCAGCGACCGGCGCACATCGGGGTGATGGATGATCGTCACCCGCGGCGCGGTCTTGTCGGTCATCTGGGTCATGTCGGCACCCTGCACGCGGGTCTTGGCGTACTCCAGGGCGTTGAGGTAGCCGGTCGACAGCGTGGCGATGGCCTTGGTGCCCACCATCATCCGCGCCTGCTCGATGACATCGAACATCTGCGCGATGCCGTTGTGCACCTCGCCGACCAGCCAGCCGGTACACGGGGTGCCGTGCACGCCCATCGACAGCTCGCAGGTGGCCGAGACCTTCAGCCCCATCTTGTGCTCGACGTTGGTGACGAACACGCCGTTGCGCTCGGTGGGCTCGCCGGTCTCGGGGTCGAACAGGAACTTCGGCACGAAGAACAGCGACAGGCCCTTGGTACCGGGGCCGGCGCCCTCGGGGCGGGCCAGCACCAGGTGCAGGATGTTCTCGCCCAGGTCGTCGGCGTCACCGGAGGTGATGAAGCGCTTGACGCCCTCGATGTGCCAGGTGCCGTCGGGCTGCTGGACCGCCTTGGTGCGGCCGGCACCGACGTCGGAGCCCGCGTCGGGCTCGGTGAGCACCATGGTGGAGGTCCAACCACGCTCGGCGGCGAACACGGCCCACTTCTTCTGCTCTTCGGTGGCCTGGTCGTAGAAGATGTTGGCGAACGCCGCCCCCATCGCATACATGTTCACCGCGGGGTTGGAGCCCAGGATGTGCTCCTGCAGGGCCCACGACAGGGCCTTGGGCACCGGGGTGCCGCCGAGCGCCTCGTCGAGGCCGACCTTGTCCCAGCCGGCCTCGGTCACGGCCCGCACGGACTTCTTGAAGTCCTCGGGCAGCGACACCGCGTGGGTCTCGGGGTCGAACGTCGGGGGGTTGCGGTCGCCCTCGACGAAGGACTCGGCGACCGGGCCCTCGGCGAGGCGAGCCATCTCGGCGAGCATCTCGCCCACGGTCTCGGTGTCCAGATCGGCGAACTTGCCCTCGCCGAACGACTTGTCGACACCGAGCAACTCGAACAGGTTGAACACCTGGTCACGGACATTGGACTTGTAGTGGCTCACTGGGGTCCTCCTCGATGAGAATGCCACTTCGCAGCTTGTGTGTCGGTTGGGTACTCGCACTAAGTTACCCACCAGTAACTATCAATAACTATACAGCCGACCCCCCCAAAAGCAAGTTCCCGCACGCCAGGTGTGAGCAAGGTCGCGAATTCTCAACCAACCGGTTGGGCCGGCGTGTGGCCGCGGCGATTCGGCGGGGCCGGAATTCGCCCGAAGTTCACCTATCCGTGCAGGCCAGGGGCACTTGCCGGGCATAGTGTGCGGGCCGGGGTCACGGGCCGTGACCGGCGTGCAGGTCGGGCCGGTGCGCCCCGGGAGACACCCGGGAAGGGGTCTCCGCCGGCGGAACCCGGCCCGTGGCGCGCCCCGCGACGGGCACCATAGCGGGCCCCATGGAGTGCACCATGGAGTGCACCGTGGCGGGCCCGTGAGGAAGCGTCGGCAAGGGAACCGGAAGGTGCCCGCAAGCGGTGCACGAGGCGTTTGCGGCAGCGACCCCGAGATGTGGCAATGGCGCGGTCCGAAGCCGGTTTTCGATGACCGCGCCGCGCTCAGCTTGAATCGCTAAGCTACGCCCCACGATGTCGGTTCCGGGTGGCAGGATCGGCACTCTGCACGACGCCGCTGGTGGCGAGAACGGGGGGATGTGGGGCCTTGCGCACCGCGACAGCAACACCTGTTGCCGTAATCGGTCTGGCGTGCCGGTTGCCCGGGGGGATCGATTCTCCGCAAAGCCTCTGGGAGGCGTTGCTGCGGGGCGACGACCTGGTGACCGAGATTCCGGCCGACCGGTGGGACGCCGACGTCTACTACGACCCCGAGCCCGGTGTGCCCGGTCGCTCGATCACCAGGTGGGGCGCGTTCCTCGACGACGTCGGCGGATTCGACTGCGATTTCTTCGGGATGACCGAGCGTGAGGCCACCGCCATCGATCCCCAGCACCGCCTGCTGCTGGAGACCTCCTGGGACGCCCTGGAGCATGCCGGACTCGACCCGACCACCCTGGCCGGAACCCAGACCGGGGTGTACATCGGCCTCACCCACGGCGACTACGAGCTGCTCTCGGCCGATTGCGGTGCCGCCGAGGGTCCCTACGGTTTCACCGGCACCAGCAACAGCTTCGCCTCCGGGCGGGTCTCCTACGCGCTGGGCCTGCGCGGCCCCGCCGCGACGGTGGACACCGCCTGTTCCTCGGGTCTGATGGCCATCCACCTGGCCTGCCGCAGCCTGCACGACGGCGAGAGTGACCTGGCCATCGCCGGCGGTGTGGCCGTCACCCTCGAGCCGCGCAAATCGGTGTCGGGGTCGCTGCAGGGGATGCTGTCACCCACCGGGCGTTGTCACGCCTTCGACGCCGACGCCGACGGCTTCGTCTCCGGTGAGGGCTGCGTGGTGGCGGTGCTCAAGAGGCTCTCCGACGCCCAGCGCGACGGTGACCGCATTCTGGCGGTGGTGCGTGGCACCGCCGCCAACCAGGACGGTCACACCGTCAACATCGCGACGCCCTCCGAGCGGGCCCAGGTCGACGTCTACCGGTCGGCGCTGGCCGCCGCGGGGGTCGACCCGGCCACGGTCGGTCTGGTCGAGGCGCACGGCACCGGCACCCCGATCGGCGATCCCATCGAGTACACGAGCCTGGCCGAGGTCTACGGCACCGGCGGACCGTGTGCGCTGGGCTCGGCGAAGACCAACTTCGGGCACCTGCAGTCCACCTCGGGTGCGCTGGGTCTGATGAAGGCCGTGCTCGCACTGGACCACGGCACGGTCCCGCAGAACCTGCACTTCAACCGCCTGCCGGACCAGCTGACGTCGATCGAGACCGGTCTGTACGTGCCGACGGCCGCCACCGCCTGGCCCGACCAGAGCGAGCACCCCCGGCGGGCCGCGGTCTCGTCCTACGGCATGTCGGGTACGAACGTGCACCTCATCGTCGAGGAGGCCCCCCGGAACCCGGCGCCCACAGCCGGCCCCGACGGCACGGACGCACCACTGTTCTTCCCGCTGTCGGCCACCTCCGCCGACCAGCTGCGGGTCAGCGCCGGCCGCCTGGCCGACTGGGTCGACCGCAACGGCGAAAGCCTCGCGGCGTCCGGCAGCGGGCTGTCCGACCTGGGCTACACGCTGGCCCGGCGGCGTGCGCACCGACCGGTCCGCACCGCGGTGTCGGCCGGCAGCCCCCCGGAACTCGGCGCGGCGCTGCGCGAGATCGCCGGCAACGACACCCCGTATCAGGCCGCCGTCGGCCAGGACGACCGCGGACCGGTGTGGGTGTTCTCCGGGCAGGGGTCGCAGTGGCCGCGGATGGGTGCCGGGCTGCTGGCCACCGAGCCGGTGTTCGCGGCCAGCATCGCCGAGATGGAGCCCGTGATCGCCGCCGAGTCGGGATTCTCGGTGACCGAGGCGTTGACGGCGCCGCAGACGGTGACCGGCATCGACAAGGTCCAGCCCACCCTGTTCGCCATGCAGGTCGCCCTGGCCGCGACGATGAAGGCCTACGGCGTGCGGCCCGGTGCGGTGATCGGCCATTCGCTCGGCGAGGCGGCCGCCGCCGTCGTCGCGGGGGCGTTGTCGCTGCAGGACGGGCTGCGGGTCATCTGCCGGCGCTCCCGGCTGATGGCGCGGATCTCCGGCAGCGGCGCCATGGCCGCCGTGGAACTCCCTGGCCAGCAGGTGCTTTCGGAGCTCTCCGTGCGCGGGGTCGGCGACGTGGTGCTGTCGGTGGTGGCCTCCCCGACGTCGACCGTGGTGGGCGGGGCCACCGAGACCATCCGGGAGTTGGTGGCCGCCTGGGAGAACAACGGCGTGATGGCGCGCGAGGTGGCCGTGGACGTCGCCTCGCATTCGCCCCAGGTCGATCCGATCCTGGACGACCTGCGGGCAGCGCTGGCCGACCTCACCCCGATGGAGCCGACCGTCCCCTACTACTCGGCCACACTGTGGGATCCACGCGAACGGCCGGCGTGGGACGCCGAGTACTGGGCGGAGAACCTGCGCTACACCGTGCGGTTCGCGGCCGCGGTGCAGGCCGCCCTCGATGACGGCTTCCGGGTGTTCGGTGAGCTCTCGGCGCATCCGCTGCTGACCCACGCCGTGGAGCAGAACGCGAACAGTCTGGACATGCCCATCGCGGCGCTGGCCGCGATGCGACGGGAACAGGAATTCCCGGTCGGGCTGCGCGACTTCCTCACCGACGTCTACAGTGCCGGTGCCGCAGTGGATTTCACCGCCCTCTATCCGAGCGGGAACCTGGTCGACGCGCCGCTGCCGACCTGGACTCACCGCGAACTGATGCTGCGCCGCGAGGACCAGGACCACCAGCACCACGGGGCCGCCGTCCTCGGTGTGCACCCTCTGCTGGGTGCTCATGTCCATCTGGTCGAGGAACCCGAACGCCACGTGTGGCAGGGCGAGGTCGGCACCGAGGCGCACCCGTGGCTGGCCGACCACCAGATTCACAACGTGGCCGCACTACCCGGGGCGGCCTACTGCGAGATGGCGGTGGCCGCCGCGCGCACCGTCCTCGGTGAGCAGTCAGAAGTGCGCGACGTCCGCTTCGAACAGACTCTGCTGCTCGACGAGCAGACCACGGCCGCCTCCTCGGGTGTGGTGGAATCGCCTGGGCTGCTTGAGTTCACGGTCCAGACCCAACGCGAAGGGGAACCGGTGCGCCGGGCCGGAGCCATACTGGCCGCCGCAGCCGACAGCGAGGCGCCCGCCGCGCTGGACATCCCGGCACTGCTGGCCGGTCACACCACCCGGCTCGACGGTGATGACCTGCGCAAGGCCTTCGACACCGTCGGAATCCAGTACGGGCCCGCCTTTTCGGGTCTGGCCGCAGTGCACACCGCCGCCGAGGACGCCGCGACGGTGCTGGCCGAGGTGGCCCTGCCCAGCCACATCCGTTCGCAGCAGGCCTCCTACTGCACACACCCGGCCCTGCTGGACGCATGCTTCCAGTCGGTGGTCGCCCATCCCGAGGTGCAACAGGCCGGTGCCGGTGGGTTGTTGCTCCCGGTGGGCGTGCGCAGGCTGCGCTGCTTCCATCCCACCCGCAATGCGCACTACTGCCTGACCCGGGTGACGGCCTCGGCGACCGCGGAGGCGGAGGCCGACCTGGCGATCCTCGACGAGGCCGGGGCGGTGCTGATGGCCATCGAGGGCCTGCGCCTGGCCGGCGGATCCTCGGAGGGAGAGCGGGCCGACCGCACGCTCAACGAGCGGCTGCTCAGCATCGAGTGGGAGCCGCGCGAGCTGCCCGAGCCCACCGCCGCCGCGGAATCGTGGCTGGTGTTCCCCACCGCCGGCGCCTCGGCCGCCCCGGTGGCCCGGCTGGGCGAGGCCCTGTCGGCCGCGGGTGGACAGTGCACCGTCGTCACCGACACGGCGGACCTGCGCGCCCAGCTCACCGGCAACCCGCTGACCGGGGGGCTGGCCGGCGTGGTCGTGCTGGTGGGCTCGACCGACGACCCGGTCGGTGCCGGGCGTGACCATGTGACCGAGCTGGTGGACATCGCCCGGGAACTGGCCGAGCTGCCCGGCGAGCCACCGCGGCTGTTCGTGGTGACCCGCAACGCCGCCGCCGTCGCCGACGGCGACCCGGTCAATCTCGAGCACGCCGGGCTGCGCGGGCTCATCCGGGTGATCGATTCCGAGCATCCCCACCTCGGGGTGACGCAGATCGACCTCGCCGCGAGTACGGCTGCCGACGACGATGCCGACGGGGTCCCCGGGGTCCCCGGGGTCGGCGAGCTGGTGCGCCAGCTGTGCAGCGGCTCGGAGGAGGACGAGACCGCCTGGCGCGACGGGCAGTGGTACACCGCCCGGCTGCGGCCGGCCCCGCTGCGGCCCGGCGAACGCAAGACCGCCGAGATCGACCTCGCCGCCGACGGCATGCGCCTGCAGGTCCGCACCCCCGGCGACCTGACCTCGCTGGAGTTCGCCGTGTCCGAGCGGGTGGCGCCCGGTCCGGGCCAGATCGAGGTTGCGGTGCACAGCTCGAGCATCAACTTCGCCGACGTGCTGGTGGCCTTCGGCCGGTACCCCACCTTCGAGGGGTACCGGCAGCAGTTGGGAATCGACTACGCGGGCGTGGTCACCGCGGTCGGCCCCGATGTCGGCACCCACAAGGTGGGCGACCGGGTCGGCGGCATGTCCGCGCACGGCTGCTGGGGCACCTATGTCCTGTCCGGCGCGCGGCTGGCGGTGACGCTGCCCGAACAGATTCCGCTGGCCGAGGCGGCCGCGGTGCCCACCGCCTCGGCGACGGCCTGGTACGGGCTGCATGATCTGGCCCGCATCGAGGCGGGGGACAAGGTGCTGATCCACTCCGGCACCGGTGGTGTCGGGCAGGCCGCGATCGCGATCGCCCGCGCGGCCGGCGCGGAGGTCTTCGCCACCGCGGGCAGCGTCCAACGTCGACAGACGTTGCACGACATGGGAATCGAGCACGTCTACGACTCCCGCAGCCTGGACTTCGCCGAGCAGATCCGCCGGGACACCGACGGCTACGGCGTGGACATCGTGCTGAACTCGCTGCCCGGCGCCGCGCAACGCGCCGGTCTGGAGTTGTTGGCCTTCGGCGGGCGGTTCATCGAGATCGGCAAGCGCGACATCTACGGCGACACCCGCCTGGGCCTGTTTCCGTTCCGCCGCAACCTGTCGTTGCACGCCGTCGACCTGGCGCTGCTGACCCACAGCCACCCGCAACGGGTGCAGCGGCTGCTGAGCACCGTCTACGAACGCACCGCCGACGGCACGCTGCCGCTGCCGCAGACCACCCACTACCCGCTGGCCGAGGCCGCGGACGCCGTGCGCCTGGTCGGCGGGGCCGGCCACACCGGCAAGGTGGTCCTCGACGTCCCCCACGAGGGACACCAGCAGGTGGTCGTGCCGCCCGAGCAGGTCCCGGTGTGCCGCCCCGACGGCGCCTACATCGTGACCGGCGGGCTCGGCGGACTGGGCATCTTCCTGGCCGGCGAGATGGCCGCCGCAGGCTGCGGACGCATCGTGCTCAACTCCCGGTCACAGCCCAGCGACCGGGCGATGGCCGCCATCGAGCGCATCCGTGCGACCGGCGCCGACATCCTGGTGGAATGCGGTGACATCGCCCTGCCCGACACGGCGGAGCGGCTGGTGGCCACCGCCACCGCCACCGGGCACCCGGTGCGCGGCGTGCTGCACGCCGCCGCGGTGGTCGAGGATGCGACGCTGACCAACATCGGCGCAGACCTGGTCGACCGGTGCTGGACACCGAAAGCCCGGGGCGCCTGGAACCTGCACCAGGCCACCGCCGCCGCCACCGGGGGCCGGCCGCTGGACTGGTTCTGCGTGTTCTCCTCGGCCGCCGCGCTGGTCGGCTCGCCGGGCCAGGGGGCCTACGCGGCCGCCAACAGCTGGCTGGACGCGTTCGCCTTCTGGCGCCGGGCCCAGGGGCTGCCCGCCACCTCCATCGCGTGGGGCGCCTGGGGTGAGGTCGGCCGGGCCACCGCGCTGGCCGAGGACGCCGGCGTGGCCATCAGCCCCGACGAGGGTGCGCGCGCGTTCCTGACGCTGTTGCGCTACGACCGCACCTACAGCGGCTACGCGCCCATCATGGGCACCCCGTGGTTGACCGCGTTCGCCCAGCGCAGCCCCTTCGCCGAGGCCTTCCAGTCGATGGGGCAGGGCGCGGCGGACACCGGCCAGTTCCGCGCGGAGCTGCTGGCCCAGCCGCGCGAGGAGTGGCCCGGGCTGATCCGCCGGATGGTCTCCGACCAGATCAGCCTGCTGCTGCGGCGCACCATCGACCCGGATCGGCCGTTGTCCGACTACGGGCTGGACTCGCTGGGTAACTTGGAGCTTCGTACGCGCATCGAAACGGAGACGGGAGTGCGCATCAGCCCCACCCAGATCACCACCGTGCGTGGTCTGGCCGAGCATCTGTGCGAGGAACTCGACGCGATGGAAGGCACACCGGCGGGGGCATGATGCGGGGTCCATTGCGGGGTCCCCTGCCGGGATCGGCCGCGGGGCCGCCGGGAGGCCCCGTCAGTCAGCATGAATCAAGGAGTAGGCGTTGCGGGTAGGCCCGATGGCAGTGGGAACGGTCGGCGAGTGGGAGCCGACCGCCGGATCGGTGGTGTCGTGGGAGCCCACGGCCGCCAGCCTGGAGAAGGCGGCCCAGGCGCCGGTGAGCACCGTGCCGATCAACTACATGCAGGCCCAGCACATCCGCGGGTACTGCGAGCAGAAGGCGAAGGGCCTGGACTATTCGCGGCTGATGATCGTCAGCTGTGATGCGCCGGGCCACTGCGACATCCGCGCGATGAGCTACGTCATCAACGCCCACCTGCGCCGGCACGACACCTACCGCAGCCGGTTCGAATACGCCGACGGCACCATCACCCGCCGGACGATGCCCGAGAGCGCCGGCATCGAGTTCCGTCCCGTCCAGCGCGGCGAGCTGACCCTCGAGCAGACCCGGGAGCTGGTCGTCAGCACCCCGGACCCGCTGCACTGGGACTGCTTCCGGTTCGGCATCGTGCAGGGCGAGGACCACTTCACCTTCTATGCCAGCGTCGACCATGTGCACGTGGACGCCATGATCGTCGGGGTCACGCTCACGGAGTTCTACATGATGTATCTGGCGCTGGTGGGCGGGAACCCGCCGCTGGCGCTGCCCGCCGCCGGCAGCTACGACGAGTTCTGCCGCCGCCAGCGCCGGTTCACCAGCGCGCTGACCCCGCAGTCACCGCAGGTCGCCGCCTGGACCCGGTTCGCCGAGAGCAACGGCGGCAGCATGCCGGACTTCCCGTTGCCGCTCGGCGACCCGTCGCAGCCCTCGTCGGCCGACATCGTGACCGTGACGATGATGGGCGAGCAGCAGACCGCACGTTTCGAATCGGCCTGCACCGCCGCGGGTGTCCGCTTCATCGGCGGGGTGATGGCCTGCTGTGCCCTCGCCGAACACGAACTGACCGGCGCGGACACCTATTTCGGCCTGACGCCCAGCGACACCCGCAGCACTCCCGAGGACGCGCTGACCCAGGGCTGGTTCACCGGCCTGGTGCCGATCACGGTCCCGATCGCGGGGTCGTCGTTCGGGGAGGCCGCCCGCGCGGCGCAGGTGTGCTTCGACACCGGCCTGGGCATGGCCGAGGTGCCCTACGACCGGGTGCGGGAGCTCTCACCGCAGTTACATCCGCCGCGCCCGAACTTCCCGGTCGTCAACTTCCTCGACGCCGGCACCGCGCCGTTGTCGGTGCTGCTCACCGCGCAGCTCGACGACCTCAACATCGGCGTCTACAGCGACGGCCGGTACTCGTATCAGATGTCGATCTACGTGCTCCGGGTGCACGACGAGACGGCGGTGGCGGTGATGTACCCCGACAACCCCGAGGCCCGGGAATCCGTCGCGAAGTATCTGGCGACGCTGAAATCGGTCTTCGAACGTGTCGCCGAGAGCGGGCACTGGCGCGATGTCGCCTGAGCGGGGCCCGCGGCGGCTCGCATGTTGGGTGAGAAACCGGAGGTGAAGGCATCTTCGGGAGGTTAGGGAAGCTGGTCACCCGGTGGCCGTGGGTGGTCATCGGGTGCTGGCTGGTGCTGGCCCTGGCCCTGCCGCAGACGGTGCCGTCGCTGGCGGAGATGTCCCAGCGCAACCCGGTGGCCATCCTGCCCGCCGACGCACCGTCGACGGCGGCGGCCCAAGCGATCACCGAGGCGTTCAACGAGACCGGCTCGGAGAACGTGCTCGTGGTCCTGCTGACCAACGACAGTGGGCGCGGCGGGCTCGGGCCGGCCGACGAGCAGGTCTACCGCACACTGGTGGACCGGCTGCGCAAGGACAACCGCGACGTGGTGATGCTGCAGGAGTTCATCAGCACACCCCAGCTGCGCGACGTGCTGGAAAGCCCGGACGGCAAGGCATGGATCCTGCCGATCGGCCTGGCCGGGGAGCTGGGCACCCCGGAGTCCTACGCCGCCTACACCCGGGTCGCCGACATCGTCGACCACGCCGTCGACGGGACGACGCTGACCGCCCACCTGACCGGTCCGGCGGCCACCGTCGCCGATCTGACCGACGCGGGTGCCCGGGACCGCCTGCCCATCGAACTGGCCATCGCGGTGCTGCTGGTGGTCATCCTGGCCGTCATCTACCGCAACCCGGCCACCATGATGCTGCCGCTGCTCACCATCGGCGCCGCCCTGCTGACCGCCCAGGGCGCGGTCGCGGCGGTGTCGCTGTTCACCGGCATGGCGGTGTCCAACCAGACCATCGTGCTGCTGAGCGCGATGATCGCCGGTGCGGGAACCGACTACGCGGTGTTCCTGGTCAGCCGCTACCACGACTACGTCCGGCTCGGTGAGGAGCCCGACCGCGCCGTGCAGAAGGCGCTGATGGCCATCGGCAAGGTGATCACCGCCTCGGCGGCCACGGTCGGCATCACGTTCCTGGGCATGGGCTTCGCCGACCTCGGGCTGTTCTCCACGGCCGGGGTGGCGCTGGCGATCGGCATCGCCGTGGCGCTGCTCTCGGCGGTGACCCTGCTGCCCGCGGTGCTGACGCTGGCGGGCCCGCGCGGCTGGGTCAACCCCCGCGGCGAGCGCACGGCGCTGTTCTGGCGGCGCGCCGGGGTCCGGATCGTGCGCCACCCCAAGTCCTATCTCGGTGCGAGCCTGGCGATCCTGCTCGTGCTCGCCGGGTGCGCGACGCTGGTGCGGTTCAACTACGACGACCGCAAGCAGCTGCCGGACTCCTACGACAGCTCGCTCGGCTACGCGGCGCTCGAACGGCACTTCTCGGTGAACCAGACGATCCCGCTGTATCTGTTCGTCACCTCACCGCACGACCTGCGCACCCCGGAGGCGCTGGCCGACCTGGAGCAGATGGCGCAGCGGGTCAGTCAGCTGCCCGGCGTGGCGATGGTCCGCGGCGTCACCCGCCCCACCGGGGAGCCGCTCGACCAGGCGCAGGCCACCCAACAGGCCGGTGAGGTCGGCAACCAGCTCGGCGACGCCTCGAATCTGATCAACGGGCGCACCGGCGATCTCAACCGGCTCGCCTCGGGGGCCGACGAACTGGCCGACAACCTCGGCGATATCCGCGTGCAGGTCAGAAAGGCCGTCACCGGGGTGCGCAGCCTGATCGACGCCCTGTCCTATGTGGAGGACCAGTTCGGCGGCCAGGTCACCTTCGCCGACTTCGACAAGGCGGCCCGACTGGTCAACAGCATCCGCGCTCTCGGCGACATCCTGCAGGTCAGCTTCGCCGACATCGCCGACAGCTTCGAATGGGTCGATCCGGTGGTGGCCGCGCTGGACACCAGCCCCGTCTGCAACGCCAGCACGATCTGCGCGGCCGCGCGCACCCAGTTCCACCGGCTGCAGACCGCGCGCAACGACGGCACGCTGGAACGCATCGCGGCCCTGGCGCACCAGCTGCAGATCACCCAGCGGCTGCAGACCATGGCCGACGCCGTCACCGGCCTGGGCCGTGCGCTGGATTCGGCGGGCAAGTCGCTGCGATCGTTGGGGATCGACAGCCCGCGCAGCGCCCGCACGCAGCTGATCACCGCGCAGAACGGCGCCGACGACCTGGCCAGCGCCGGCCGCCAGATCGCCGACGGCGTCGAGCTGCTGGTCGACCAGACCAAACGGATGGGCGCGGGCCTGAGCCAGGCCTCGGCCTTCCTGATGGCCATGGGACGCGACGCCGACGAGCCGTCGATGGCGGGGTTCTACGTACCCCCGCAGGTGCTGGACTCCGAGGACTTCCGCCGGGTGGCGCAGCTGTTCTTCTCACCCGACGGGCATTCGGTGCGCTATTTCGTGCAGACCGACCTCAACCCGTTCAGCGTCGACGCGATGGATCAGGTCAACACCATCCTGGACACCGCCCGCGGCGCGCAGCCCAACACCGCGCTGGCCGACGCGAAGATCTCGATCTCCGGGTATCCGGTGACGCTGCGAGACACCCGCGACTACTACGACAGCGACATCCGGCTCATCGTCGTGGTGACGGTCCTGGTGGTGATGCTGATCCTGATGACGCTGCTGCGAGCGGTGGTGGCGCCGCTGTACCTGGTGGGCTCGGTGATCCTGTCCTACCTGTCGGCGGTGGGCATCGGTGTGGTGGTGTTCCAGCTGATCCTGGGGCAGGAACTGCACTGGAGTGTCCCGGGCCTGGCCTTCGTCGTGCTGGTGGCGGTGGGTGCCGACTACAACATGCTGCTGGCGTCGCGGCTGCGTGAGGAATCCCCGGCCGGGGTGCGCACCGGGGTGATCCGCACGGTGCGCTCCACCGGCGGAGTGATCACCGCGGCCGGTCTGATCTTCGCCGCGTCGATGTTCGGGCTGCTGTTCTCCAGTATCGGCGCGGTGGTGCAGTCCGGTTTCGTCATCGGCGCCGGCATCCTCATCGACACTTTCGTCGTCCGCACCATCACCGTGCCCTCGCTGGCCGCGCTGATCGGCCGGGCCAGCTGGTGGCCGTCGCGGCCGTGGCTACGCCCGGCGGAACCGGAACAGCCGAAGCCGCGACGTTCGGTGTTCGACGAGGTCTGACGGGCCGGTCGGTCAGCCCAGCGGGGCCAGGTAGCCCCGCACCGTGGCGATCGCGTTCTCCACCTCGGCGCGGGTGGCCGGATCGAGGCTGCCGACGGGGTCCATGCCGTGCAGCGGGTCGACCATGACGGTGGCGGTGGCCGGATTGTCGTTGCGCGAGTAGCCGGAGTCGACGATGGGTTGCAGCACCGCGTCCATCTGATCGACGTCGGCGTCGGACATCCCCAGGTAGCGCAGCGGCAGCGTCAACGGCAGGTGGTTGACCGGCACCAGGTAGGTGGTGGTGGTGGCGCCGCGGGCGTTGGTGGTCGTCTTGATGTTCTGCGGCGGCACGATCTCGGGGCCGGTGAACGCCACCGGGGTGTGCACGATCGCCGAGCCCACGGTCGCGTTGGCGACCGAGATCAGGTTGTCCGGGCGGTCCGGGAAGTCGGACAGTCCGTCGTAGGCGGCGACCACCCGTTTGGTGTCGTACTGGCTGTTGTCGGTGTCGGGCATCGTGTAGTCGATGATCGGGATGTAGCTGCCGGGCGGGAAGAGGCCGGACAGGAAGCTCTTCCCGAAACCGCTGTGCCCGACCGGATCTCCGATGGTGGTGAACTGCAGCATGTCCGGCGCCGGGGCGTTCGGATCGGTGCTCAGCCGCGCCTGTTCCTTGTCCAGCGCCAGCGAGCCCAGCGACAGCCCGACCGCCGCCGCGGGACGGGTGCCCTGCTCGATGGCGGTGTTCAGCGTCGCGGTGGCGTCGTCGGCGGCCACGCCGATGCTGACGTTCTCGTCCGGGCGGTGCGTCGCGAACATGTCCGGAACCCAGCTGAACGGGGCGCCGGCGGGATAGTCGATGATCTCGCGGTCGGCCCCGGGGTAGTAGCCGGCACCGAGCCGGTGGGCGTAGTCGTACCACGGGATGCCCGGCGGGCGCGCCCCGCCGACGGCGTAGACCACCTGGACCGGGGGTGTGCCCGGCCCCGCCGCGGGCCCGGTTCCCGGTCCGGCCTCGGCGGCGAACGGCTGGTCGGCGGCACCGGGACCCGGCGGGGCCCAGGAGGTGGTCTCCGCGAACGCCGTGCCCGGGCCGAACCCGCCCGAGTAGCCCACGACACCGAGGGCGAGGGCACCCGCGAGCAGTCGCTTCATCGGCTATCCCCCAAACGGCCCGGTGGCTCTTGCGGCCACCCTACTGCACCCGCGGGAAGGACGGCGGACACTTGCCCGGCCGTCACGATCAGATTCCGGTGAGCCCGGCCCCGAGCAGTACGGTGCCCACCACGGCCAACAGGGCGGCGACCTCCCACCGGCGCCGTGAGCGGACCCAGTCGTAGAAGGCGGTCATCGCCGCCTGGGTCCGCCGCGGGGCGAACAGGTAGGCCAGCAGCGGCAGTTCGACCAGGGTGAAGGCGACGATGTTGAAGGTCAGCAGGGCGGTGAACTGCGTCGCCGCCGCGGCTCCCGAGGCGAGGATCACCGCCAGCGCGGCCAGGTAGTCGACCGAGGGCAGCGCGATGCCGAGGCCGGCGACGCCCGCGACCCACAGTGATCGTCCGGTCAGCAGGGACCGCGCCCGGCCCGACAGCCTGCTCATCACAGGGTCGCCCGCGGCGCGGGCCGCCGACGCGATCGGCGTCGCCGAAACCATCGACATCACCGTCAGCACCGCGGCCGTCAGCAACGCCACCGATCCGACGACGATCTGCACCTTGGGCAGGGTGAAGTGAGTCGACGTCGACAGCGCCGGCCGCAGTGCGAACAGCACGAGCAGCCCGACGCCCATTCCCATCACGAACCCGCCGCACAGGAATGCCAGCAACTGCAGGGTCGGCCGGGGCCGGTTGAGCATCAGGACCGTCATCCCGATCCGGAACGGCTCCAGGCTGACAGCGACGGCCATCACCATGACGGTGATCCACATGGCACTCGATGGTGGTCGGGCTTGGCCGGCTAGGCGTCCAATCGGGTGAATTGTGACTGGCGGTACTGCTCGACGCAGCTGGCCCGCCTGATCTTGCCGCTGGTCGTGGTCGGGATCGAGCCGGGCGGCACGAGCACACAGTCGGCCAGGTTCAGCCCGTGCGAATTGGCCACCGCCGCGGTCACGTCGTTCTTGACGCCGTGCAGCAGGGCCCGCGGGTCGCTGTCCGGGTCGGCGTCGGCGCGTTTCTTGAACTCGATGATGGTGACCAGTTTCTCGGTGTGGTCCACCGGAACCGCGATGGCCGCGACCCGGCCACCGGTGATCTCGCGCACCGTCGCCTCGATGTCCTCGGCGTAGTGGTTGCGCCCGTACACGATCAGCAGGTCCTTGAGCCGCCCGACGATGAACAGCTCGTCATCGGAGACGAATCCGAGGTCGCCGGTCCGCAGCCAGGGCCCGTCGGGGGTGCCGGGCAGGGGGTTGGCGATCGTCGCGCCGAAGGTGTGCTGGGTTTCCTCGGGCTTGCTCCAATAGCCCGCCGCGACGTTGGGGCCCTGCACCCAGATCTCGCCGACGCTGCCGCTGGGGCATTCACCGAAGTTGTCCGGGTCGACGATGCGCACCGTGGGGGCCGCGGGCATGCCGTAGCTGAGCAGGGGTGAGCCGGTCGCGTCCTCGCAGCGGCGGGCGCTGCCCTTGGCGAGTTTCTCGGCGTCGAAGCGGGCCACCTGGGGGGCCTCGCCGGAGACGAACCGGGCGGCCACGAACAGGGTCGCCTCGGCCAGTCCGTAGGTGGGTCGCAGCATGTCCTCGCGGAAGTTGAACTTGGCGAACCGCTCGGTGAACCGCTTCAGGGTGGCCGGATGGACGCGTTCGCTCCCGCTGACCAGCCCGAGCACGCCGGACAGGTCGAGTCCGGCCATGTCCTCGTCGCTGGTGCGGCGAATGGCGAGGTCGAAGGCGAAGTTCGGGGCCGCCGACCAGGCGTTGGTGGCCCGGGCCACGCTCTGCATCCAGCGGGCCGGCCGCTGCAGAAACGCGATCGGACTGGTCATCTCGCAGCGGTAGCCGCCGAGAATCGGAGCCACCACGCCCTTGATCAGGCCCATGTCGTGGTACAGCGGCAACCACGACACGAGCGTGGTGTCCGGCGGAGCGATGCCCCCGGGACAGTCGGCGAAGAAGTTGGCCATGACCTGCTGCCAGTTGGTGTGCAGGTTGGCGTGGGTGATCATCGCGCCGGCCGGGGTTCGGGTGGAACCGGAGGTGTACTGCAGGTAGGCGATCTCGGGCAGGTCGCGGGGCAGGGCGCTGCTGCCCGTGCGGGCATCCAGGTCCAGCGTGTCGATCTCGACGATGGCGGGGCCGTGCCCGTTCAGCGGCCGGACGCACTCGCTGACCGTGCCGGTTGCCGCCGTCGTGGTGAGCAGAATGGTGGGCTCGGTGTCGGCGAGGACGGCGTTGGTCCGCTCGTCGTGTCCACCGGGTTGCGGCACGTTGAGCGGGACGGCGATCAAACCGGCCTGGATCGCTCCCAGAAACCCCACGACGTAGTCGAGTCCCTGCGGGGCCACGATCACGGCCCGATCCCCGGGCTTTCCGTGCGACCTGAGTTCGTGGGCCACGTTGCACACCCGGCGGTAGAGCTGGGACCAGGTCAGGGTTTCCGCGACGCCTGCCCAGTCCTGCTCGTAGTCGGTGTAGGTGAAGGCGGGATCCTGCGGCTGCAGACCGGCCCGCTCACGGAGAACGGACAGCAGAGACGGCTGTTGCATGCGCGTGAATTTACCGCCCGCCGAGCCCTCGCGCGGGGTGTCAGGTAGAGGAAACCCGCGCCTGCATCACCGTGCGAAACCAGCAAACACTGCCGGGCGCCCGTCGGGGCGGCGACGGTGGCGGGTGGAGGCCCCGGTGCCGGGGCATATCCCGGTCAGGGACGCTGCGCGAGCTCCTCGCGGTAGCCCTGGATGCGCTGCTCGATCTCGGCGGCGTCGTCGGGGCGTCCCTCCTTGCGGGCGAGCTCGGCCCGGGCGGACAGTTCGCGGATCGCGGTTCGAATGTCGTTGACGCTGGTGATCTCTCGCATCGTCACAGTGCTGCCTTTCGTCGTTGAGTGGCGGCTGTCTCGAGCCTACGCCCGAGTGCTGCCCCCACGACGGCGGAATGAACCGCCGAACGTGACGCTGTGGCGGAAAATCGAGGGATTTCCCGCCACCGCGTCACGCTCAGGCTCAGGCCGCCTTTCGCCTTCGCGCGCTCAGGCTCAGCGCCGACGGTGCCGGATGGTTCCGGCGCCTTTCGCCTTCGCGGGCTCAGGCTCAGCGCCGACGGTGCCGGATGGTTCCGGCGCCTTTCGCCTTCGCACGCTCAGGCTCAGCGCCGGAACAGCTTGTTGCCCAGCCAGACGATCGGGTCGTACTTGCGGTCGGCGACGCGCTCCTTCATCGGGATCAGCGCGTTGTCGGTGATCTTGATCTGTTCCGGGCACACCTCGGTGCAGCACTTGGTGATGTTGCAGTAGCCCAGCCCGAACTCGTCCTGGGCCATGTCCTTGCGGTCCAGGGTGTCCAGCGGGTGCATGTCCAGCTCGGCGACCCGCATGAGGAACCGGGGGCCGGCGAACGCCTGCTTGTTCTCCTCGTGGTCACGCACCACGTGGCAGACGTTCTGACACAGGAAGCACTCGATGCACTTGCGGAACTCCTGTGACCGGCCGACGTCCTCCTGCTGCATGCGGTACTCGCCGGGCTGCAGGTCCTTGGGCGGGCTGAAGGCCGGGATCTGGCGGGCCTTCTCGTAGTTGAACGACACGTCGGTGACCAGGTCGCGCATGACCGGGAAGGTGCGCATCGGGGTGACGGTGACCGTCTCGGCGGGGTCGAACGTCGACATCCGGGTCATGCACATCAGCCGCGGTTTGCCGTTGATCTCCGCCGAGCACGACCCGCACTTGCCGGCCTTGCAGTTCCACCGGACGGCCAGATCGGGCGTCTGCGTAGCCTGCAACCGGTGGATGATGTCGAGCACCACCTCGCCCTCGTTGACCGCCACCGTGTAGTCGTGCAGTTCGCCGCCGGTCTCGTCGCCGCGCCACACTCGCATGTTGGCGTCGTAACTCGCCATCTCAGCTTCTCCGTTCGGGGTGGTCGGTCAGCTCGGCCTCGGTGTAGTACTTCTCCAGCTCGGAGAGCTCGAAGATCTCCAGCAGGTCCGGGCGCATCGGGATCTGTTGTTCCGGGGTGACACTGACGTCGGGGACCACCGGGTCACCCCCGGCGGTCCGGCACACCAGCAGGGTGTGGCGCCAGTTGGCGTCCATCGCGGGGTAGTCGTCGCGGGTGTGCCCGCCGCGGCTCTCCGTGCGCTGCAACGCGGCCTTGGCCACGCACTCGCTGACCAGCAGCATGTTGCGCATGTCGACGGCCGTGTGCCAGCCCGGGTTGTACAGGCGGCCCCCCTCGACGGTGACGCGGTGGACCCGGGCCTTGAGCTCCTCGAGCTTGTCCAGCGCCTCGCGGATCTCGCCCTCCTTGCGGATGATGCCCACCAGGTGATTCATCATCTCCTGCAGCTCTTCGTGCAGGGTGTACGGATTCTCCGGGTTCGGATGTTTCTCGAACGGCGACAACGCCATCGCCATCGCGGAACTCACCGCCTCGTCGGACACCGAGGGCCGGCTGGACAGCGCCCGGACGTAGTCGGAGGCGCCCAGCCCGGCGCGGCGGCCGAAGACCAACAGGTCGCTCAGGGAGTTGCCGCCGAGCCGGTTGGAGCCGTGCATACCGCCGGCGCATTCCCCGGCCGCGAACAGGCCCGGGGTGGCCGCACCGCCGGTGTCCGGGTCGACCTCGATACCGCCCATCACGTAGTGGCAGGTCGGGCCGACCTCCATCTCGTCCTTGGTGATGTCGACCTCGGCCAGCTCCATGAACTGGTGATACATCGAGGGCAGCCGGCGCTTGATCTCCTCGGGCGTCATGCGGGTGGCGATGTCGAGGTAGACACCGCCGTGCGGCGTGCCGCGGCCGGCCTTGACCTCGGAGTTGATCGCGCGGGCGACCTCGTCGCGGGGCAGCAGGTCAGGGGTGCGCCGCGCCGAGTCGTTGTCCTTGAGCCACTGGTCGGCCTCCTCCTCGGTCTCGGCGTACTGGCCCTTGAACACCGAGGGGATGTAGTCGAACATGAAGCGCTTGCCGTCGGAGTTCTTCAGCACGCCGCCGTCACCGCGCACACCCTCGGTGACCAGGATCCCCTTCACCGACAGCGGCCACACCATGCCGGTGGGGTGGAACTGGATGAACTCCATGTTGATCAGCGACGAGCCGGCCCGCATCGCCAGGGCGTGGCCGTCGCCGGTGTACTCCCAGGAGTTCGACGACACCTTGAACGACTTGCCGATACCGCCGGTGGCCAGCACCACCGCCGGCGCCTCGAACAGAATGAACTTGCCGGTCTCGCGCCAGTACCCGAACGCGCCGGCGATCGCCTCACCGTCCTTGACCAGCTCGGTGATGGTGCACTCGTGGAACACCTTGATGCGCGCCTCGTAGTCGCCGAGCTCGGCCTTGTCCTCCTGCTGCAGCGAGACGATCTTCTGCTGCAGGGTCCGGATGATCTCCAGTCCGGTGCGGTCGCCGACGTGGGCCAGCCGCGGGTAGGTGTGCCCGCCGAAGTTGCGCTGGCTGATCCGGCCGTCCTTGGTCCGGTCGAACAGGGCGCCGTAGGTCTCCAGCTCCCACACCCGGTCGGGGGCTTCCTGGGCGTGCAGCTCGGCCATCCGCCAGTTGTTGAGGAACTTCCCGCCGCGCATGGTGTCACCGAAGTGCACCTGCCAGTTGTCCTTGGTGTTGACGTTGCGCATCGAGGCGGCGCAGCCGCCTTCGGCCATCACGGTATGGGCCTTGCCGAACAGCGACTTGCACACCACAGCCACCCGCAGGCCCCGTTCCCGGGCCTCGATGACGGCCCGCAGGCCGGCGCCGCCGGCACCGATCACCACGACGTCGTAGGAGTGCCGTTCCAGCTGTGATGAGCCCTCCGGATGGCTGGCGTCACCTGTAGTCATTAATCCTCACTTGCCTTTTCGCGCTTGCTCTTCTCGGTGACGGTCCAAAGTGCCTGTCAGCCAATGAACCTCAAGTCCGGGATGGTTCCGCTGGCCACCAGCATCACGTAGAAGTCGGTCAGCATCAGCGTCCCGAGCGTGATCCACGCGAACAGCATGTGGCGGGTGTTGATCTTCGAAACCTGTGTCCAGATCCAGTACCGGACCGGATGTTTGGAGAAGTGCTTGAGGCGGCCACCGGTGACGTGCCGGCAGGAGTGACACGACAGCGTGTAGATCCAGAGCAGGACGACGTTGCCCACCAGGATGATGTTGCCCAGGCCGAAGCCGAAACCGGTGGGCGAGTGGAAGGCCATGATCGCGTCGTAGGTGTTGATCAGCGAGATCACCACCGCGATGTAGAAGAAGTAGCGGTGGGAGTTCTGCACGATGAGCGGGAACCGCGTCTCACCGGTGTAGCGGGCATGCGGCTCGGCCACCGCGCACGCGGTCGGCGACTGCCACACCGAGCGGTAATACGCCCGGCGGTAGTAGTAGCAGGTCAGCCGGAACAGCAACAGGAACGGCAACGACACGAACGCCAGCGGGATGAACCACGGCACCTCGCCGACCCAGGTCCCGAAGTGTCGTGCGCCCTCCACGCAGGAGGCGCTCACGCACGGTGAGTAGAACGGCGTCAGGTAGTGGTAGTCCTCCACCCAGTAGGCGCTGCCCCAGAACGCCCGCACCGTGGCGTAGATGACGAACGCCGCCAGCCCGAGATCGGTGAGGATCGGGGCCTTGCGCCAGTTGTCGGTGCGCAGCGTGCGGGCTGCGATGCGGGCTCGGGTGGGGGAGAAGACACCGGTGGCAGGACGATCCGCCGTGGGCGCACTCATCTATGGGGTTCCCTTCCTCGACGGCAGGGACCGTCGTGTGGTGGTGTGCCGGTGCCTCGCGGGGTCACAGGGTCCGGTTGTGGCCGCCCACGCCCTCGTCGTCGACATCGCGCCAGAAGTCGTTGTCGTACTGGGTGTCCGGAATCGGGATCTTCTCACCCGAGTGCTGGACCGCGAAGCGTGACAGATCGAGATTGTTGGCGTCGGTGTCAAGGAGTTCGACATCGCCGAGAATGCGGTCGGCGTCCATCACGATCCTGTGCAGGGCGGGATTGTCGCCATAGCGGGACCGCAACGATGCCACGCACCGCCTCAGGCCACCGATGAGTTCGTGCAGTTCGGCGAGTTCGGTAGTGCTGGACAAGTGACCTCCTTGGGCTGAAGGTGTCGGGAATCACATTACGACACTCGATGCTAGCTACTTCACGCTTGCAACGTGACTCACGTCACGTCATGGAATGTCGGGAGGTCGGCCAGGCTTTCCTACGTTGCCGGCGGTGGTCGCCGGTGCGGCGCCGACGGGAAGTGAGGTTCCGATGGGATCCGGTATGGGATACGGCACGGGCGACGGTGTGGACGGGGGTGTGGCCGACCCGGGCGCGCCCGGGCTGGACCGCGCCGCCAGAATGCTTCTTGAACTGCACAAACCCGGTGATCCGGTGATCCTGCCGACGGTCTGGGACGCCTGGTCGGCGACGCTGGCGGTCGGCGCCGGGTTCCGGGCCCTGACGGTGGGCAGTCACCCGGTGGCCGATTCGATCGGCAAGCCCGACAACGAGGGAATGTCGTTCGAGGACCTGCTGGCCCGGGTCGCCCAGATCACCGCCGCGGTGCAGGTGCCGGTGTCGGTGGACATCGAGTCCGGGTACGGACTGCCCGCCGAGGATCTGATCTCGGGTCTGCTCGGCGTCGGCGCGGTGGGGCTCAACATCGAGGACACCGTGCATGGCGAGGGCCGGCGGCTGCGTTCGGTTCAGGAGCATGCCGCCCTGGTGGGCGCACTGCGCACGGCGGCCGACGACGCCGGGGTGCATGTGGTGATCAACGCCCGCACCGATCTGTTCCTGCGCAAGGACGGCGACGAGGCCGACCGGGTGGAGCGCGCCGTGACCCGGCTGAACGCCGCGGCCGAGGCCGGTGCGGACTGCCTGTATCCGGTCGGCCGGCACGAGCCCGAGGTGTTGCGCCGGCTGGCCACCGAGCTGCCGCTGCCGATCAACGCGATCGCGGTGCCGGAGTCCGACGATCCGGCGTCGTTCGGGCCGCTCGGGGTGGGGCGGATCAGCTTCGGCCCGCTGCTGCAGGCCGCGCTGGCCACACGCGCCGGGGAGATCCTCGCGCGCTGGCACTGATCCGGCTGATCCGGCACTGAACCAGCACTGACCAGGGCCGAACGCGACCGGGGTCGTGGATCCGATTCGATCCACGACCCCGGCGGCGTGCCGCGCTACTTGCTTTCGATGGCGATGCGCTGCGGCTGACGCCCGGCGTAGGCGCCCGCCACCCGTACGGTCAGCACGCCGGCGTCGTAGCTGGCCGAGATCGCCTCACCGGTGACGTTCTGCGGGAGCCGGAACGACCGGCGGAACGACCCGTAGCGGACCTCGCGCAGGGTGCGCCCGTCCTTCTCGTCGCTGCGCTCGTCGCGGCGCTCGCCGTGGATCACCAGGTGCCCCCGGTCCACCTCGACGTTGACGTCCTTGTCGACGTCGACGCCGGGCAGTTCCACCCGCACGACGGCGTCGTCGCCGTCCTTGGTGATCTCGGCCGCGGGGCGGAAGCCCGCGGTCCCGGTTCCCGCGAACCCGTCACGTGCCCCGTCGTTGGGCCGTGCCGGGCCGAAGAAATCCTGCACCCAGCGGTCCACGTCCCATGCCGGGCGGTTCCGCAGTGTTGCGTTGCTCATCAGCGACTCCTTGCTGTCCGGGGCCGGCACCGCGCCGGCTGGCTACCCAGTAGAACTTGAGTCACCCACGCTCATGTTCCCGACGGTGTTCGCCCTCGGCGAACCCGGCTCCGCGGGGCTCACATGGGTTGCGGTTGGTACGTGAGGAGACCGTGATGGCGGCTTCACACGATGCGACATGGCGGCAATACGGAGTTTCTAGCCTCAGCGGCATGCCAACGAAAAGCGTCGTCGTCGTGGGTCACGGCATGGTGGGCCACCGGTTCGTCGAGGCGCTGCGTTCCCGTGACACCACCGGCGCGTGGCAGGTGACCGTGCTGGCCGAGGAGTCCGACGCCGCCTATGACCGGGTGGGGCTCACCGGCTACACCGAACACTGGGAGCGTGCCCTGCTCGCGCTGCCCGGCAACGCCTACTCCGGTGACGACAACGTCGAGCTGAGGCTGGGCGCCCGGGTCTCCCGGATCGACCGCGGCGCGCGGTGCGTGCACACCGAGTCCGGTGAACGCATCGACTACGACGCCCTGGTCCTGGCGACCGGGTCCTATGCCTTCGTTCCGCCGGTGCCCGGCCACGACCTGCCGGCGTGTCACGTCTACCGGACCCTCGACGATCTCGACGCCATCCGCGCCGATGTGGACCGCGCGCTGGAGGCCGGCGGCGCGCCGACCGCCGGTGTGGTCATCGGTGGCGGTCTGCTGGGGCTGGAGGCCGCCAACGCGCTGCGCGGGTTCGGCCTGGACGCGCACGTGGTGGAGATGGCGCCCCGGCTGATGGTCCAACAGCTCGACGAGGCCGGCGGGACTCTGCTCGCGCGGATGATCTCCGACCTGGGCATCGCGGTGCACACCGGTGCCGGCACCGAGGCCATCGAGACGAGTGCCGACGGGCGGATGCGGGTGCGGTTGTCCGACGGCAGCGAGATCGACACCGCAGTCCTGGTTTTCGCCGCCGGCGTGCGCCCTCGCGACGAGCTGGCCCGCGCCGCCGGGCTGGCGCTGGCCGAGCGCGGCGGCGTCCTGACCGACCGCTCGTGTGTCACCAGCGATCCGAATGTCTACGCGATCGGCGAGGTCGCCGCGGTCGAGGGCCGGTGCTACGGGCTGGTGGCCCCGGGCTACACCACCGCCGAGGTGGTGGCCGACCGGCTCGTCGGCGGTGCCGCCGAGTTCCCGGGGGCCGACCTGTCCACCAAGCTCAAGCTGCTCGGCGTCGACGTCGCCAGCTTCGGTGACGCCATGGGCGTCACCCCGGACTGCCTGGAAGTGGTCGTCAACGACCCGGTGCGGCGCACCTACGCCAAGCTGGTGCTCACCGATGACGCCTCCACGCTGCTGGGTGGGGTGCTGGTCGGTGACGCCTCGGCCTACGGCGTGCTGCGGCCGATGGTCGGCGGCCAGCTGCCCGGCGACCCGCTGGCGCTGATCGCACCCCAGTCCGACGGGGGCGGCGCCGCGCTCGGGGTGGGTGCCCTGCCCGAGGGCGCCCAGATCTGTTCCTGCAACAACGTCACCAAGGCCGATCTGCTGGGTGCCATCGGCGACGGCTGCGCCGACGTTCCGGCGCTGAAGGCCTGCACCAAGGCCGGCACCTCGTGCGGATCCTGCCTGCCGCTGCTCAAGCAGTTGCTGGAGTCCCAGGGAGTCGAGCAGTCCGCCGCGCTGTGCGAGCACTTCGGCCAGTCCCGCGCCGAGCTGTTCGAGATCGTCGGAGCCACCTCGATCCGGACCTTCTCCGGGCTCATCGAACGGTTCGGCACCGGCAAGGGTTGCGACATCTGCAAACCCGTCGTCGCCTCGATCCTGGCGTCCACCGGTTCGGAGCACATCCTCGACGGGGAACAGGCCTCGCTGCAGGACTCCAACGACCATTTCCTGGCCAACATCCAGCGCAACGGCAGCTACTCGGTGGTGCCCCGGGTTCCCGGCGGCGAGATCACCCCCGAGCAGCTGATCCTCATCGGCGAGATCGCCAAGGAATTCGGGCTCTACACCAAGATCACCGGCGGCCAGCGCATCGACATGTTCGGGGCGCGGGTCGACCAGCTGCCGCGGATCTGGCAGCGGCTGGTCGAGGGCGGCATGGAGTCCGGCCACGCGTACGGCAAGGCCCTGCGCACCGTCAAGAGCTGCGTGGGCACCGACTGGTGCCGCTACGGGCAGCAGGACTCGGTTCAGCTGGCCATCGACCTGGAACTGCGGTACCGGGGACTGCGCGCGCCACACAAGATCAAGATGGGGGTGTCGGGCTGCGCCCGTGAGTGCGCCGAGGCGCGCAGCAAGGACGTCGGCGTCATCGCCACCGAGAACGGCTGGAATCTCTACGTGGGCGGCAACGGCGGCATGACCCCGCGCCACGCCCAGCTGCTGGCCACTGATCTGGACACCGAGACGCTGGTGCGCTACGTCGACAGGTTCCTGATGTTCTACATCCGCACCGCCGACCGGCTGCAGCGCACCGCGCCCTGGGTGGAGGGCCTCGAGGGCGGCCTCGACCACCTCAAGGAGGTGGTGTGCGAGGACTCGCTGGGGCTGGCCGACGAACTCGAGGCGGCCATGGCCCGCCATGTCGCCGGCTACGCCTGCGAGTGGAAGGGCGTGCTCGACGATCCCGACAAGCTGTCGCGTTTCGTCTCGTTCGTCAACGCCCCCGACGCCGAGGACGTGACGGTTCAGTTCGCCGAGCGCAACGGGCGCAGGGTGCCGATCGGGATGCCGGCGGTGCCTAAATCCTGATCACCGCACCGACTCACAGGAGGACCGAAAAATGACCCTGCTCAACGATATCCAGGTGTGGACCGTCGCGTGCGGGTACGACCGGCTGTTGCCCGGGCGTGGCGTCGGCGTGCTTCTCGACAACGGGGAGCAGGCCGCGTTGTTCCGTCTGGACGACGGCACCCTGCGCGCGGTGGGCAACATCGACCCGTTCAGCGGTGCCGCGGTGCTCTCCCGCGGCATCGTCGGCGACCGCGGTGGCCGCGCGGTGGTGCAGTCGCCGATCAAGAAGCAGGCCTTCAACCTCGACGACGGCGTCTGCCTGGACGACCCGACCGTGTCGGTTCCGGTGTATGCGACCCGGATCACCGACGGCGGTGAGGTTCAGGTGGGCCGGCCGCAGTCCTGACGCCCAGACTGCAACTTGTGTACGCAAACGTCGAGAGGGCCCGGCAGAAGTTAGAGTCTCGGCGGCGTCATCGTGCCGGTACCGAGACCCTGGCCCGCGCGAACCGGGAGGCGACGAGCCGCACGGTGTCGCGGTGCAGGCCCAGCGGCGCGCTGACCAGGTCGGCTCCGGATGCGTGCAACCGGTCCTGGAACAGCCCGTCGGCCAACAGATACGACGCGACCACCACCCGGTGCGCGCCGCGGGCGCGCAGACCGGCCACCGCGTCGGCGACGCGGGGTTCCCCGGTGGCGGCGTAGGCCAGCTCCACCCGTGACCCGATCGCCGAGGACAGCAGCGTGGCGGTGATCCGCAGGTCGCGCTGGGCATTGGGGTCGGAGGTGCCCGCCGCGGCCAATACCACCGAATCGCCGGGCCGCCAGCCGGATTCGAGCAACCGTGAGGTGACGACCCCGACCATGCGGGGGCACGGTCCCAGGGCCGGGGTGACGGTCACGTCGTCGCGCCCGGAGCGCGCGACGTGCTCGGGGATGTCCGCGCGAACGTGGTAGCCGCTGGACAGGAACGCCGGGACCAGCACCGTCGGCCCGGGCAGTCGGTCGAGCACATCCGACGGGGTGGGGCCCAACACGTCGACGAACGCCACCCGCACGCGGCGACCCAGCGTGCCGGCGACCCGGTCGGCGAGTTCGGCGATCATCGCCACCCCGCCCGGTTTGCGGGTGCCGTGAGCCACCAGCAGCAGATCGGTCACGGCCGCTCCCGGCCCGCGTCGTCGAGATCCTCGTCGATGGCCAGCCGATAGCCGCGTTTGACCACCGTGGCGACGATGTTCTTGTCGCCCAGCGCGGTTCGCAGCCGCAGCACCGCGGTCTCCACGGCGTGGGTGTCGGTGCCGGTGCCGGGCAGGGCGGCGAGCAGATCGCGACGCAACACCACGGCGCCCGGGCGGTGGGCCAGCGCCCGCATGGTGGCCATCGCCGCCGGGGACAGGGTCTTGACCTCGCCGTCCACCAGCACACAGGTGCCGCGGATCTCCACGCGGTGTCCGGCCGCGTGCACGGTGCGTGAGCACAGCAGCGGCAGCTCGTCGGTGATGTGGCGGGCCAGCGCGCCGAGGCGCATCCGCTCGGGCGCCGACGTCGGGATGCCCAGGCGCACCAGCGGTCGCGCGGTGACCGGTCCCACGCACATGGCGTGCACGTCGGTGCGCAGTGCGTCGAGTACCTGCGCCTCCAGCCCCAGCTCGCGCGCACGCAACAGCATGGCCGCCACCGCCGGGGCGGAGGTGAAGCTCACCGCGTCGAACTGGCTGTCGGCGATGCCGGCCACCAGCTGGTCGAACGCCCCGCCGGAGGGGGAGGGCCGCCACCGGTAGACCCGGATCGGCACCACGTCGGCGCCGGCGGCCCGCAGTTCGTCGAGGAACTCCGGGAACGGATCCCATTCGTCGGTGGCACCGTGCAGCTGCACCGCGATGCGCAGCCCCTGCACGCCCGACTCCCGCAGGTAGTGCAGCACCTCGCGGGAGGACTCCGAATCCGGTGACCACTCCTCGGGCAGGTCGGCGGCGCGCAGGGCGCCGGTGGCCTTGGGCCCGCGCGAGACGATCCGGGCCTTGGACAGCGCAGCGGTCAGGTCGCCGGTCAGGCCCCAGCCGTCGGCGGCGGCCATCCACCCGCGGAACCCGATTCCGGTGGTGGCCACCAGAATGTCGGGCGGGGCGTCGATGAGCGCCTGGGTGTGGGTGTGCAGTTCCTCGTCGTCGGGCAGGGGAACCATGGCGATCGCCGCGGCCGCGCACACGGTCGCGCCGCGACGCCGCAGCAGAGCACACAACTCGTCGGACCGCCGCGCGGAGGTCACCGCCACCCGGTACCCGGTCAACGGGGCCCAGTCCGGCTCGCCCGCGCCGCCCGTGGCGGCGCCGCGGGTCGCCGTGGCGTCATCCGGCAGTGGCGCGGTCATGCCCTCCACCGTAAGCAGCGATTATTGCCCGCAGGTTGCCGGGCCGATCGCGGAATGACCCCACCGTGAACTTCGGCTCACCCACCCCGGACCGGGGGTGTGAGGTCGGTGTCGGTGCAGGTCAGGGCCGGGTCACCGCACCGGCACGAGATGTCACCAGACGTCACCAGACGTCACCGTCGCGCCAGTCGCACACCAGTTCGCCGGCGGTGTCCACCTCGGTGTCGACCGGCAGGACGAACACCGCGCCGTCCTCGGCGGGTGTGCGCACCACCCCGTCGGGAGAGAGCACCGCGGTGGGCCCGCGCCAGGGCAGCCAGCCGCGCGACGCATACAGCGGCCGTCCGGCATCGGTCGCCGACAGCGCCCCGAGCTGATAGGCCCCGCGTATCACCTGCTCGACGCCGTCCATCAGGGCATGCCCGAGCCCCTGGCCGCGCCAGTCCTCGCGCACCGCCAGGGCCTCCACGTACCCGCAGCGCAGCGCCGTCCCCCGGTGCAGCATGTGCCGCGCGACCACGGCGGCGTGGGCGATCAGCGCGCCGTGGTGGCAGACCAGGGCGTGCATCCCGCCCAGGGCGTGCTCCCAGTCGGCGGGGGTGAAGTTCTCGTGCTCGCCGGCGAAGGCCTCGGCGACCATGCGGCGCGCGTCCTCGCGCGTGTCATGGTCGAGGTCGGCGGTGTGGACCAGGCGTGCGGTGTGAACCTGGGTGTGCACACTGCCGTTCTACCAGCAGCGGCTACCACTCGTCCGAGAACGGGCGGCGCGGGCGCGACCAGTGCAGCCGGACGGGCTGCCCGGGGCGCATCTGGGCGACCTTGTCGATGTCGGCGTCGACGATGACGCCCGCCACCGGATATCCGCCCGTGACCGGGTGGTCCGGGCCCAGGATGACCGGCTGTCCGTTGGGCGGCACCTGGATCGCGCCCCGGGTGGCGCCCTCCGACGGCAACTGGCGGTCGGGGTGGCGGTAGCGCATCGGTGTGCCGGACAGTCGCATGCCGACCCGGTCGCTGCGATCGGAGACCACCCACACCGTGTGGACCAGCGCGTCGGGGTCGAGGAACCAGTCGTCGCGAGGGCCCGCCACCACCCGCAGGTCGGCGATGCGGTGGTCGATGGGGGCCACCGGGGCCTGGTCCAGTTCGGGGTAGTCGGTGCTGTGCTCGCCGACCTGAAGCAGATCGCCCGACTGCAGCGGCCGCGGCCCGATCGCGGCCATCACGTCGTAGCTGCACGACCCCAGAACCGGCTTGATGTCGATCCCGCCGCGCACCGCCAGATAGCTGCGCATGCCGGTGTACGGCGCGCCCAGGGAGATCACCTCGCCCTCGCGGACGTGGTGGATGCTGTTGGTGCCGAACGGGACTCCGTTCACCGCGGGGTCGGCGTCGGCGCCGGTGACCGCGATGTCCAGCCTGCCGCCGCACACCCGGGCCGAGAAGCCGCCGAGGGTGATCTCGACGGTCGCCCGGTCATCGGGATTCGCGACCAGCCGGTTGGCCAGCGTGTGTGCGCGACGGTCGGCGGCCCCCGAGCGGCCCACGCCCAGATGGGCCATCCCGGTGCGGCCCAGGTCCTCCAGCAGGGCCAGCGGCCCGGTGCGTATCACTTCCAGTGTGATCATGGTTGTCCTCGTTTCAGACGGCCCGGAACCGTACCCACGTGCCCGGCGTGAGCAGGGCCGGGTCCGGGCGGTCGATGTCCCACAGCACGGCGTCGGTGTGCCCGACGAGCTGCCACCCGCCGGGCGACTCGCGCGGATAGACGCCGCTGAACTCACCGGCCAGTCCGACCGCTCCGGCCGGTACGCGGGTGCGCGGTTCGGCCCGCCGCGGCACCTGCAGGCGTGCGTCGCCGTCGATCAGATAGGCGAAACCCGGTGCGAAGCCGCCGAATCCGACCCGCCACAGGGTGCCGGTGTGGGCGGCGACGACCCCGGCGGCGCCCAGGCCCGTCAGCTCCCCGACCTCGGCCAGGTCTGCGCCGTCGTAGACGACGTCGATGACGACGTCGGCGCGGCCGTCGCCGGGGCGGGCCGCGGCGGTCTCGATGTCGACGCCCAGGCGCATCAGCCGTTGACGGGTCGGCATCTGGTAGCGCGGACCGGCCAGTTTGACCAGCACCGTCCGTGACGCCGGCACCACGTCGAGCACACCGGGCAGGCCGGCCTCCCGCAGGGCGGCCGTCCACGCCAGCACCTCGGCGGTGCCGGCACATTCAAGCAGCAGGGCGTGGTCGCCGTAATCGCGAACCATCTCGCTGACCCTGGTTTCCACTGGGGCGTTCATGACACGACGTTACCGCCGAGTAACGTGTGTTGCCCAGGCCTTTATCGCCACGCCAGAAGCTTCTTAACGAAGGCACAATCGGCGTCTCGAGCGGCAACCCAAACGGCATCCCCATCGCCATCCCGACGGACCCGCTCACACCATCGGTTCGTAGGTGGGCTCACGTTTTTTCACCGCGGCGATCACCCGGTAGGTCACCGGCAGCATGATCACCTCAATGGCGGTCTTGTAGAACCAGCCGAGTGCGGTGTACACGACGAAATCGTGGAAGGTGTTGATGCCGATCGCGTTTGCTGCGATTGCACAGAACACGAGGGTGTCGCCGAGCTGGCCGGCGAAGGTCGAGCCGATCAGCCGTGCCCACAGGTGCTTCTCCTTGGTGCGTTCCTTGATCGCCACGACGGCCCAGGCGTTGATGGTCTGCCCGACGAGGAACCCCGCGAGCCCGGCGACGATCAGCTGCGTGTAGGCGTGCACGATGTTCTCGAAGTGCGCCTGGTTCTCGTAGAAGTCGGCGGCCGGAAGATAGATCGTGATCCAGAAGACCAACGCGGCCAGGGCGTTCATGGCGAATCCGAGCAGAATCGCGCGGCGGGCTGCCTTGAACCCGTAGACCTCGGAGAGCACGTCACCGATCACGTAGGTCAGTGGGAACACGATGAACCCGCCGTCGGTGATGATCGGCCCGAACGCGACACCCTTGGTGGCGGTGACGTTGGAGATGATGACGAGCGCGGTGAACACGGCGACGAACACCGGGTAATACCGCGAACCGACCTGTGCGAAGCCGGTGGGATGCCCAGGTTCGGCCAGTTCTTCGCTCCTCACCCGGCTATCAAAGCAGACCCGCCCGCCGCCCTCAGGACAGTGCCCGGGCCAGCAGGGGAGGTAGCCGGTCGGCGACCACGGGGTAGGACAGCACCGAGGCGAAGGCGATCGCGCCGGCCAGATCCTTGGTGGTGAACACGTTGCGGTCCCGGGCGGTGGCCCGCAGCTCGGCCACGTTCGGGTCGGCCAGCAGGGCGGCCTGGTCGGCTTCGCTCTCGGTGGTCCAGATCAACACGTCGGCCACGTCGAGGACGGTGCCGATCTCTTGGGGCGGGATGACGGCGCGGGAGCCCTGGGTGTAGGCGTTCAGGGCGTCGGGAATGGTGAAGCCCATCTCGGTGAGGAAGTCGGTGCGCCAGCCCGGGGCGGTGGCCACCGCGTTGCCGTCGGGCAGCGTGCCCTGCAGCAGGATCGCCTTCTTGTCCTTGAACTGTTCGTTGGCGGTGCCGGCGGCGGTGAACCTCTGGTTCACACCGTCGATCAGCCCGGCCATCCGCTCGGCGTGGAAGGTGGCCATGCCGATGGTCCGGGCCTGTTCCTGCCAGGGTTCGAAGAAGGCGTCAGCTCCGGACTGCGGCACCGTCGGCGCGATCGCCGACAGTTTCCGATACGTCTCGGCGTCCACGCCGGCGTTGACCGCCACGATCAGGTCGGGGCGCAGCGCGGCGATCCGGTCGATCTGGATGCCGTCGGCCAGGCTGAGCACCTCTGGGCGCGCGTCACCGAGCGCGGCCCGGGCCCACGGCCACACGGCGTAGGGCTGGTTGCCGAACCATTCGGTGGTGGCCAGCGGGACGGCGCCGAGGGCCAGCAGATCGTCCTGCTCGGTGAGGCCGGCGCTGACCACCCGGGTCGGGGGTTCGGGGATGGTGGTCTCGCCGAACAGATGCTTGATGGTGACCGCGCCACCGCCGGGGTTGCCCGGGGCCGGTTCGTCCGAGCCGCAGGCGGCGGTCAGCAGCAGGGCCGTCGCGCCGGCGGCGCCGAGAAACCCGCGCCGGCTCAGGTGTGCATGCACCCGCAGGAGCCTATCGGCTCGGTGTCATGCGAGCCTGTCGGCTCGGTGTCATGCGAGCCTGTCGGCTCGGTGTCATGCGAGCCTGTCGGCTCGGTGTGCCCGGGGGCTCAGTGCGAGAGCCGGGAGTTGACCGCGCGGGACAGCCAGCTCGGGGCGACCTGCGAGAACGCCGAGACGACCTTGGTCTGCACGCCGACCGGGAAGTGCACCTGGTGCAGGACCCGGCTGAGCCGGGACGGTTCCAGCGCCGCCGCGATGTCCCCGGCGACGTCCTCGGCGGACAGGTGTACGCCCAGTGAGCGGGTGGTGGCGGTGTCGACGCCGGAGAGCATGCCCGTCCCGACGAACAGCGGCCACATGTCGATCACCCGGATCCCGTCGTCGGCCCATTCCAGGTCGAGCGCCTCGGTCATCGCCCGGACGAAGAACTTGGTGGCGCTGTAGACGGCCAGCTCGGCCTGACCGTAGATGGCCGATGCCGAACACAGGTTCAGCGCCACCGCGCCGGGGGTGTTCCGCAGGTGCCGATGGGCGGCGTAGAGGCCGTTGACCACGCCCTTGCAGTTGACGTCGATCTCTTTGTGCTGGTCGGACAGGTCGATCTCGGCGAACCGGCCCGCGAACAGGATGCCGGCGTTGTTGATCATCACGTCGAGGCGCCCGCCGTTGGCGGCGGCGAACTCGTCGACCCGCTGCCGCATCTCGGCGCTGTCGGTGACGTCGAGGCGCCCGGTCAGGGCCCGTCCGCCGCAGGCCTCGATGTCGGCTTTGAGCAGCTCCAGCCCGGCCTCGTCGAGGTCGTAGGCGCCCACGAGATAGCCCTTGCGGGCCAGCGTCAGCGCGGTCGCGCGGCCGATGCCGGCGGCGGCGCCGGTGATGAAGACGGTCCTGGTCATTCTGTTCCTCTGGTCAGGGGCAGGCCGGCGTCAAGGAACGCCAGTCCACGGTCGAGTTGCTCGGGTGACATCAGGTTGCCGTGCAGGGCGGCCATCATGACACCGGTCATCGCGCCGGCGGTGATCCGCAGTTCGGGGTCGTCGACGGGGCGGTGCAGCCGGATCGCCAGGGCCTCGGTGATGGTCTCGATGGTGGTGATGTACTCGTTGTACAGCGCGCCGGCCGCCTCCGGAAGGCTGTACAGCAGCTGCTGGCGGGCGGCTTCGGGACCCCAGTCGGCGGTGGCCCAGGCCGCCCACACCTGCTGCAGAGCCCACCGGTAGGCCGCGATCGGCGAAAGCTCGGTCGGCGCGTCCAGGAAGTAGTCGATGATCGGCCCCATGAGCTGATCGGGGATCAGCAGGGCGGACTTGTTCGGGAAGTACCGGAAGAACGTGCTCGGTGAGACCTCCGCGGCCTCGGCGATCTGGTCGACGGTGGTCGCGGCGTAGCCGTTCTCCTCGATCAACCGCAGCGCCTCGCGGCGGATGGTCTCCCGCGTCTTGATCTTCTTGCGCTCACGCAGACCGAGCTCGTCGGGGGCGTTCATATCGCCCATTGTCACGTACCTGTCACGTAACGAGGTCAGGAGACGGCCAGATACGCTCCAAGCGAGATCATCGTCGCCGAGATGACACCGTCGAGCAGGCGCCATGTCATCGGGACGGCGAACAGCCGGCTCAGTCGCGTCGCGCCGAAGCCCAGCAGGGTGAACCACACGGCGCTGGCCGTCACCGCGCCGACGCCGAACAGCCATTTTTCCTCGCGGTGCTCATTGGCCAGCGCCCCGAGCAGCACCACGGTGTCGAGATAGACGTGTGGGTTGAGGAAGGTCAGTGCCAGCGCGGTGACCAGTACCCCGGCCAGTCGCGCCGGTGCGGTCTCGGCGGGCGTCAGCACCCCCGGTTTGAGTGCGCGCCGGGCCGCGAGCAGCCCGTAGCAGATCAGAAAGGCCGCGCCGCCGATCTTGGCGATCGTCACGGCGCCGGGGTGGGCGCTGACCAGGGCGCCGAACCCGGCGATGCCCGCGGAGATCAGCACCAGATCCGCGAGCGTGCACACCGTCACCACCGCGGCCACGTGTTCGCGGCGGATGCCCTGACGCAGTACGAACGCGTTCTGCGCGCCGATCGCGGCGATCAGTGCGAAGGCGGTCAGGAATCCGGTGGCGAACACCGTGAGGAGGGCGAGCTGGGCTGGGGGCACGGCGTCCACGGTAGGAACCGGCAGCGAATAAGAGAAGCTAAATGATCTTACTCATCATTAGAATTCCTAATGGTCAATGTCTTCGACCGTCGGAGTCGACCGCTCCGCGACGACGACCACACCATGACCGACTGCGACACGTCCGGACCGGTGCGCTTCCTCGGCCACGAGATCGCGCGGGTGCGCGACGGCCGTGTCGCCGAGTGCTGGGTCGTCGCCGCCCAGCAGTGGCCCGCGCTAGGCGCCCAGTTCCGGGCGCTCGGCCCCGGGCAGCCGGTAGGCGAACGACTTCTGTTGGCGCACTTTCATCTTCTCGATGCACTGATGGTGTTTGCGCGCGTGATAGGCCAGCGGGAAGTAGGTCAGCCGGTCCGGCAGGATCCGGTACAGCGTGCGGATGACGGCGTAGGCGCGGACCAGCCGGCGCTGTTCGCGGTCGCTCCAGGTCACGCCGAGTCTGGCGCGCAGGCGCGGGTCGAGCAGCCCGACGACCGACAGGTAGTTGAAGCGCAGCGCGGGGCGCATCGCGCGCAGCACCAGCGGCCGCAGCGGACGCGGGATCGACGGCGGCAGCTCCACCTTTCCGGTGCGCAGTTCCTCGATGAGTTGCCGTGCCTGCGGTGTGCCCTCCAGGACCGGGATCTTCTTCTCGAAGTACTCGGAGAACTCCTCGTGGGTCTGCGGATAGCCGCGCATGGGCACGTGCAGCAGCCGGGCCAGCCGGATGTTGTCCCGCAGTAGTTCCTGTTTCTCGGCATCGGTGAACTCACGGCCGATCAGCAGCGGGCCGGCCTGGGCGTTGACGATGTAGGCGGTGGCGATGACCCACTGGTAGGCGTCGGGGTTCAGCGCGCCGATCTGCTTGCCGGTGCTCGGGCTCTGCATCGTGATGGGCCGGTGCAGGGCGCGGACGCGATTGCCCTCGGCGATCGCCTCGGTGCCGCCGTAGGTCCAGCGCAGCACCGAGTCCACCGAGCGGATGGCCCGTCCGGCCGGGTCTCCGTTGAACGCCGCGGAATAGCGGCCGGTGACCTCGGCGATCACCGGGTGCATGGCCTGCATCATGAACGCGGCGCCGTCGAGGATCAGGAAGGTCCACCGCCCGACGTGTTCGGCTGTCAGAGAGTCGATCGGGACGAGCTCGGGGGTGCCCCGGTCGGGCTCCTCGGCGTCGAAACGGAGTTCGGTCTCGGCCGTCATCGTGGTGCCACCTTCCGTGATCCGCCAATTTGCGCGAACGCTAATCTGACTTCAAGGTCGCATTCAAGTCGCGTTAGGGGCATCTTGTGGGAACGGAAAGTGCCAGTTCACGGCGGCGAAAGCTGCCACAGCAGGAACGCTCTCGCGAGATGGTCGCAAACATCGTGGGCGCGACGGTGGCGTTGTTGCGGAAAACCGCCCCAGAACGGATCACCACCAACTCCATCGCCGAGACCGCGGGAATCAGCAAGGGATCGATCTACCAGTACTTCGCCAACAAGGAGGAGATCATCGACGCCGCCATCGAGGCGATCGCGGTGGAGGAGGCGCCGGGCATCGAGAACATGCTGCGCACGATCACGATGGACGAACCCGGGCCGGCGATGGACTCCGCGATCGACATGCTCATCGATTTCACGATCGCCAACCGCCGGCTGATCCGCTACCTCGCCGAACGCCCCGCGCAGGTGCGCGCATTCGAGAACATCTCGGGCCTGTCGGCCACCCTGCTGGCGATGTCGACGCTGCACGTCAGCCACTACCGTGACCAGTACCGCCACGAACTGTCTCCCCGCGGGCTGGCCTGGCTGTTCTTCAACATGGCCGTGGCCACCACGATGCGCTACATCGAGGCCGACGACCCCATTCCGCTCGAGGAACTGCGCAGCGGCCTGAAGTTCGCCTCCGCCGGACTGTTGGTCGGTGGCTACGGGCCATAGGCGGGAGGAATGCGCGGCCTGGTGACCATCGCGGGTCTGACAGGCTTGACCAACGGCGGCATCATGGGTGGGCATGGGCGGCGCTGCAGTGGGGAAGCGGATGGCGCAAGGGCGGACACCGGGCCGGTGGGTCCTCGTGCTACTCCTCGCGCTGACGCTCGCCGTCGCCACGCTGGGCATGCCGGCCCCGTCGGCCGCGGCGCCGGAGGCACCCGGGCGTGACGAGGTCACTCTGTACTTCTTCTGGGGTGACGGCTGCCCGCACTGCGCCGCCGCCAAACCCGCCCTCGCGCAGCTTCAGCAGCGGTACCCCCGGCTTCGGGTGCGCTCGTTCGAAGTGTGGAACAACCAGGACAACCAACGCACGCTGGCGGCCATGGCCGAGATGTTCGGGATCACCCGCGTCGGGGTACCGGCCTTCTTCCTCGGGCAGCGCCACTGGGTGGGTTTTGCGGAGTCGACGACACCACGCGATCTCGACGAGGCCATCCGCCGGTGTCTGGCCACCGGCTGCCCGGATGCCGGCGCGGGGGTCATCACCGCGGCCGCGCCCGCCGTCGAGCCGCGGGCGCCCGCCGACGGCGCCCGAGAGGTGATCGATGTCCCGTTCGTAGGCGAGGTCGACGCCGCCAGCCATTCGCTGGTGCTGAGCACCCTGCTCATCGCGGCGGTCGACGGATTCAACCCCTGCTCGCTGTGGGTGCTGTCGGTGCTGCTGGCGCTGACCCTGCGGACCGGCTCCCGGCGGACGATCGCGGTGATCGGACTGGTCTTCATCGTGGTGACCGCGCTGGTGTACGCGCTGTTCATCGCCGGACTGTTCTCGGTGTTCTCGGTGGTGGCCGTCGCGCCGTGGGTTCGCGTCGCCATTGCCCTGATCGCCGCGACCTTCGGCGTCATCAACATCAAGGACTACTTCAGCTTCAGGACGGGGGTGTCCCTGTCCATCCCCGAGTCGGCCAAGCCCGGCATCTACCAGCGGATGCGCGGTGTCCTCGCCTCGGCCGACTCGATGCCGGCGCTGATCGCCGCGACCGCGGCACTGGCGGCCGGGGTGTCGTTCGTCGAACTCGCCTGCACGGCCGGGTTTCCCGTGCTGTGGACCAACCTGGTGGCGGCGCGGGACGTCACCCCGATGGTCTTCGTGCTGCTGCTGGCGCTCTACATGCTCGTCTACCAGTTCGACGAGCTGCTGATCTTCGGCGGCGTGGTGGTGACCATGCGGGCCACCAGACTCCAGGAGAGACAGGGCCGCGTGCTGAAACTGGTGGGCGGCATGCTGATGCTGAGCCTCGCGCTGGTGATGCTGGTCAGGCCGACGCTGATGAACGATGTCCGCGCCTCCCTGGCCGTGTTCGCCGCGGCGGGTGCGGCGACACTGCTGGTCCTGCTGGGGCACCGCGCCGTCCTGGCGCTGCGTGGCGCGCGTTCAGCTACCACCGGCGCAGAGCCCACGGTCCACAACCGCCGGGAGGGCGGCTAGCGCGGCACCGGTCCGTGCACCGGCTCACCGCGCAGATAGGTGGCACGAATGCGCACTGCGGGCAGCCCCGGCGCGGGGGTGGCACGCGGGTCGCGGTCCAGCCAGACCAGATCGGCGCTGGTGCCCGGGGTGATATGGCCCCAATCGTGTTCGGCGAAAGCCTGATTGGCCACACCGGCGGTGTAGGCGGTCAGGGCCCGCTCGATCGGCAGGATCTCGTGCGGTGTCCAGCCACCGGCCGGTTCACCGTCCTCGGTGCAGCGCGACACCGCCACTGCGATCCCGTCCAGCGGAGCACCCGAGGACACCGGCCAGTCCGACCCGAAACCCAGCGGAGCGCCCGAGGTGTCCAGCGTGCGGATCGGGTACTGCCTGTCGGCGCGCTCGGCGCCCAGCCGCGGAATCGTCAGGACCGTCATCAGCGCGTCCATCTGCGCCCACAGCGGCTGCATGTTCGGGATGACGCCCAGCTGCGCGAACCGCAGCAGGTCGGCATCGTCGACGAGTTGGACGTGTGCGATCACCGGTCGCCGGTCCCGTGGGCCGTTGTGCTCGGCGACGTACTCGATGGCGTCGAGCGCCTGGCGCACCGCGGCGTCTCCGATGGCGTGGATGTGGATCTGCAGCCCGAGGTCATCGACCCGGCGGGCGGCCCGTGCCAGCGCGTCACCCTCCCAGTTGCGCATGCCCAGATTGTCCGAATGACTGTGCAAGCCCGAGCAGTACGGCGCCAGCAGCGCGCCGGTCTCGTTCTCCACCACGCCGTCGGCGAAGAACTTCACCGTGCGGGCGGTCAGCAGCGGTGAGGCCACCTCGTCGACGCGGCGGCGCTGTTCGGCGAAATGATCCACCTGCGTGTCGAAATGGCGCGGGTCGGCGTAGAGCGCCAGGTTGAACCGCATCCGCAGGGCGTCGCGGCGGGCTGCCTCGACATAGGTGTCGACGTCGGCGGGCTCGACCCAGGCGTCCTGGACCCAGGTCACCCCGCGCGAAAGGTAGTAGTCGGCGGCGGTGCCCAGGGCGCCGATACGCACCGCCTCGTCGCGGGCCGGCATCACCGCCATCATCAGATCGGTGGCACCCCACTCGCGCAGCGTGCCCAGCACCGAGCCGTCGTCGCGGCGGGGGATTTCACCGAGCACCGGATCCGGGGTGTCCGCGGTGATCCCGGCGCGCTGCAGCGCCACCGAATTGCACCACAGGGTGTGGTAGTCCCACGCGCGCAGCACCACCGGCCGGTCGGGGACCGCGGTGTCGAGCCAGCGGGCGTCGAACAGCCCGCCGGGCGACAGGCTCCCGTCGTAGGAGGCCCCGATGAGCCACTCGTGATGGGGGTTCTCGGCGGCGTACTTACCGACCGCCGCGACGATCTCGTCCACGGAGCGGCAGGCGCGAACGGGTGGACCGGCCGCGTCCAACCCGCCGTAGAGCGGATGGGCGTGGCCGTCGCCGAACGACGGCATCAGGAACCCGCCGTCGAGGTCCACCCGGTGCGCGTCGCCCGCCTGCCGGCGGGCCTTGTCCCCGAGGGCGGCGACCCGGCCGCCGGACACCAGCAGCGTGTCGGTGGCGGCGGTGCCCGTCCACACCACACCGCCGGTGAACAGGGTCGGGGTCGGGTGTCCCGTCATCCATTGCTCGCCCGACGAGGTACGTGTGATCATCCGACTCCTGGAGGGAAACTCGACTCGTTCATTGTGGCCTCGCGGGGCCGGCGGTGCCCGTCGGCAGGACCTGCCGACCGGTGGCCGCCGCATTCTGGACAATTGACATAAACTCGCATTTTTCGACCGTACGATGGCGAGCGTGACGTCCATTCGGATCGGTGAGTGAGGCCTGGGGGAGCGGCAACGTTGGGAATTGCGCGGGGGGTGAAACGCTGGTGGCGTCGGCCCGACCATTTCAACTGGCTCAGCGGCTATCTGCAGTCCCGCGACCTCACCGTACCGACCCGTCGGCTCATGGCCGTGGTCGGTCTCTCGCTCGTCCTGGCGCCGGTCAATGTTCTGTGGGGGCCGCCTTCGATCAACGTCGGCCTCGCCGTCTGTTTCAGCGTCGCGGGGAGCCTCGCCGGTGTGGGGTGGGCGATTCTGTGGCTGACCCGGTGGCCCACGAAGCGGCAGTCCATCGCGTTCGCGATGACCGGCAGCGCCTGCATCGTGTTGGGAGCCGTGACGCAGGCCGACCCGCTCGTCGCGATGCTGGCCTGCTCGGCGCTGGCCGTGCCCGGCGGGTACCTGGCCTTCTTCCACACCGCGCCCGCGACCGTGGTCAACCTCGCGCTGGCCGTCGTCGTCGGTGCCGACGCGATGATCCGACTCGCACTGGCCGGCGACACCTTGATCGGGATCACCGCGTATTTCCTGGTTCTGGAACTGAATGTGGCCGTCCCGTTGGCGATTCAGATCGTCGTGGGTGCGCTCGGGATCGATCTGCTGGAATCGGACCGCGATCCGCTCACCGGGCTGCTGAATCGGCGGGCCTTTCAGCACGCCGCCGTGGGTGCGCTGGTCGCCTGCCGTGACCCGGGCCGGTGCCTGGTGCTGGCGATGGTCGACCTCGACCGTTTCAAGGCGATCAACGATGCGCGCGGGCATGCCGGCGGTGACGCGGTCCTCGTCTCGGTCGGATCTGCCCTGCAGAACAACATGACCGAGACCGCGGTCGTCGGGCGGGTGGGCGGTGAGGAGTTTCTGGTCGCCGATGTCGTCAGCACCGCCGTCGTGCCGGGATTCGGCCCGCGCATCTGCTCGCTGGTCGACGCGATACCGTTCTCGTTCCCGTTGACGGCCAGTGTCGGAACGGCCGCGGCGACGCTGCACACCGCGTGCACGGGCGATGCCATCGAGCGGTATCGGTGGCTCGTGCAGGCCGCCGACGCGGCGATGTACACCGCGAAGCGACGCGGCGGCAATCGGGCACACCACTGGGCCGGGTCGCCGGCCACGGAAAGCCCGATGGGAAGCGAGTTCTAGCCGGAATGGGGTAGCACGGCCATGGCGGCCGCCAGGGACCGCAGCGTCCGCTCGCGCACGTCACCCATGCCGACCAGCGCGTCGACGGTGAGCGGCGCCAGGATCTGGTTCAGCCCGTTTCCCCGGCGCCCGAAGAAGCCGGCCATCTCCAGCAGCACCGCGCCATGGCTGATGCTCCACAGTCGTCCGGCGATCGCCGGCACGCCGTCATCGCGGATGCGGCCCGCCGCGATCATCCGCGTCACCGCGGTGGACAACGCGTCGAAGGACACGGCGAACTCGGCGTGGCCGCTGGCGTTGCCGGTGACGGTGAGATCGGTGTGGTGACGGTTCAGGGACCGTGCCGAAGTCCCGAACATCATCTGGTAGCGCTGGGGGTTGGCCAGTGCGAAGTCGCGGTAGTGCACGCCCATCAGGAAGAAGTCCGCCACCGGGTCCGCGGTCTCGGCGACCTCGGTCAGCGCGTCGGTGAAACGGGCGAACGTCTCGGCGGCGATGGCCTCGATCAGCCCGGTCATGCCGCTGAAGTGGGTGTAGACCGCCATCGTCGACGTGCCGGTCTCGGCGGCCAGCTTCCGTGCGCTCAGCGAGGCCAGGCCGTCGCGTTCCAGGATCCGGATACCCGCCTCCACCAAGTGCTCCCGCTGATCGCTGCTCACCCTTGCCATTCTGCCATAACAGTGTTATACCGGCTGTGAGCCGTGATGGGGAGGGGCTGACATGGCGAACCGCTTTCTCGGGGGCGTCTACGCACCGATCCGCGAGGAATTCACGCTGACCGATCTCGAGGTCGACGGGGCGATTCCGGACTACCTCGACGGCCGCTATCTGCGCAACGGCCCCAATCCCGTCGGCGAGATCGATCCCGACCTGTACCACTGGTTCATCGGCGACGGCATGGTGCACGGTGTTCGGATCCGGGACGGCAGAGCCGAGTGGTACCGGAACCGTTGGGTCCGGGGCCCGCAGACCGCTGCGGCCCTGGGTGAGCCACCGCCACCGGGCCGGTTCCGGGTATCGGGTATCGGCGCCAACACCAACGTGATCGCCCATGCCGGCAAGACGCTCGCCCTGATCGAATCCGGTGTCACCACCATGGAACTCACCGACGAGCTGGACTCGGTGGGCGGCTACGACTTCGGCGGCACGTTGACCGGCGGTTACACCGCCCATCCCAAGCGCGATCCGGTGACGGGCGAGCTACACGCCGTCTCCTACAGCATGTATCGCGGCAACACGGTGCAGTACTCGGTGATCGACACCGACGGGCGCGCGCGCCGGACCGTCGACATCGAGGTGACGGGAAGTCCGATGATGCACGACTTCTCGCTGACCGAACGCCACGTCGTCTTCTATGACCTGCCGGTCACCTTCGACGCGCGGCAGGCGGTCGAGATGGCGGTCCCCCGGGGGCTGAGGCTGCCCGCGCGCCTGGTGCTGTCGGCGCTGATCGGCCGGGTCCGTATCCCGGATCCCGTCGGCGCGCGGCAGCCCGCCGGCCACTCCGCCGATCGCCGCTTCCCGTACTCGTGGAATCCGAAATACCCCGCGCGCGTGGGCGTGATGCCCCGGGAGGGCACCAGTACCGACGTACGGTGGTTCGACGTCGAGCCCTGTTACGTCTTCCACCCGATGAACGCCCACGACGACGGTGACACCGTGGTGCTCGACGTGGTGCGCCACCCGAGGATGTTCGACACCCATCGCCTGGGGCCGCAGGAGGGCCCGCCGTCCCTGGACCGTTGGACCGTCGATCTGGCCGACGGCAAGCTTCGCGAGTCCCGCATCGACGACCGGGCCCAGGAGTTCCCCCGCGTGGACGAACGCCGGGTCGGCAGACCCTACCGCTATGGCTACGCACCGGCGCTCGGGCCGGCCGGCGAGGGCAGCGACACACTGCTCAAGCACGACCACGCCGGCGCCACGGTGCAGTCGCGGTCCTTTGGCCCCGGGAAGATCCTGGGCGAGTTCGTCTTCGAACCCTCTGCACCGGATGCCGCCGAGGACAGCGGCGTGCTCATGGGCTATGTCTACGACCGGGGGAGCGACCGCAGCCGGCTGGCCATCCTGGATGCGCAGACGCTGCAGGACGTCGCCACCATTCGGCTACCTCACCGCGTCCCCGCGGGGTTCCACGGCAACTGGGTGCCGACGCCGCCGCGGTAGGGGCGGGCATCACGCGGCCGCTCCGCTGCGCGCCGGCCGCCGTTGGTTGTTCCGCCACGGTCACGCCGGTGCGATCTCCACGGTGACCGCACCGGCGAGCGACTCCAGGCGGTCGGCTCCCGAGTCGATGCTGCCGATCTTGACCAGGCCCCGCGAGTACTCGAAGTCCCGGTAGAAGATCGCGAGGTTGCCCCAGGGTGAGTAGTAGGTGAGATCGCCGACCTGCGGGTCGGCGCCGTCGGGCGCGCCGGCGGTGGACAGTCGGGTGGGCAGGTCGGCGATCTTCTCCGTGCCGGCATGATCGCGCAGCGTCAGGTCCAGCGGGAGCTGGGCGGCGAAATCACGACTTGTCGCGTTGTCGAGCAATGTCGCGGTGAGGACCGTCTGCGGTGTGGTCAGTCGGATTCGCATGGGCGCCTCCTCGGGGTTGGTGGGTGTCGTCCGGCTCGTGGGTGTGCGTGGGCCGCTCGATCTCACCGATGACGTCACCGATGATGTTGTCGGTGTGGCACTGTCGGAGGGTGGCGGTGCAGGCGCGCCGCAGCCCGCGGCGGCCAGCAGGGCTGCCGCGAGCGACGCGGGTCTCCGGTGGCGTGGCGCGGCCGACCACCGCGGCCGGGCGGTCGGTCGCGTCATCGGTCCGGTGGACCCTGGAACGGCCCGGTGCCGGCGTGCGCACCGGGCTGCGAGGCCGCCCAGCTGGCGAGCAGACGCAGTTTCTCCTCGGCAGCGGTTCCCTGTTCGGCGGCGTAGATCATCAACGACAGACCGGGTTCGTTGAGGATCTCGGTGCCGACGAGGTGCAGGGTGAGGTCACCGACGACGGGGTGGTGGGCGACCTTGAGTCCGGCGTCGTGCCGGTGCACCAGGGCATTGGCCCACCGGTCGCGAAACGTCTCGCTGCGGGTGGACAGTTCGCCGATGACCTCGGTGATGCGCTTGTCGTACGGGTCGCGGCCGGCCTCGTGCCGCAGCACCGCGACGGTGCCGTCGACCGCGGCGACCCAGTTGGGGTAGAAGGTGCGTGCCGCGGGGTCGAACACGTTGAACTTGGCGAGATTGGGCGTCGGGTCTCCGGCGGCGTACATGGGTGCGTAGTAGGCGCGGCCCAATTCGTTGGCGGCCAGCACGTCGAGTGCCCCGTTGCGGATGAACGCCGGGGCGCCCGTGATGGCATGGAGGGCGGCCAGAATGCCCGGACGGACGGTGCGCGGGATGGCGGGTGCGGGCGCCGGGGGCGGCCGCCCGGGCGAGATTGCGTAGATGCTCCCGCTCGGCGTCGTCGAGCTTCAGCACATCGGAGAGCGCGTCGAGCACCTGCTCGGACACGCCGGCGATCTTGCCGCGTTCCAGTCGGGCGTAGTACTCGGTGGAGACGCCGGCGAGCATCGCGACCTCCTCGCGGCGCAACCCTTTGACGTGACGACGGCCACCCAGCTTCGGCAGGCCGACATCCTCGGGCTTGAGCCGGGCGCGCCGGGTGGTGAGGAAGTCGCGCACCTCCCTGCTGTTGTCCATGCGTTGCACGCTATGCCGTCGGCACGGCGAATAGGAGGAACTGCCAGTACGTGGACTTCCGGGTCCTCGTTGCGCAAGGGCCCGGGCTGCGCAGCCGGGCGGCGGCCGGCGCCGGCGGCAACCCCCGGCGCTAGCCGGGGTCGATCAGCGACTGCAGCAGCGGTGCGATCAATCCCAGTATCTCGTCGATGTCGGCCTCGGCGAGATCGGGCATGCGCAGGATGAAGCGCTGGCTGGCGATGCCCATCAGCATGGCGCCGGCCAGTGCGGTTCGCAGCCGCGCGTCCGGAGCGTCGATGGTGGCCGCCATGATGTCGACCGCCTCGGCGGTGACGTGCGTGCGCAGGATTTCCGCGGCGGTCTCGCTGGTCATGCTGGTACGCAGCAGCACGGCCATGGGACTGTTGGGGTCGGCCGCCCACGCGGTCAGCATTCCCCGCGCGTAGTTCTCGGCTGTCTCCGCCGCGTCCTCGGAGGTCAGTTCGGCCACGGGGATCTCCCAGTGCACGGCCTCGCGGAAGAGCGCGTCTTTGGTGCCGAAGTACTTGATGATCGAGGACTTGTCGACATCGGCGACCGCGGCGATGCCGCGGATGGTCGCACGTTCGTAGCCGAGCTCGGCGAACACTGCGCGCGCCGCTTCCAGGATGCGCCGCCTGGTCCGCTGTCCCTTGCGCTCGGCGCCGGGCGCGGCGGCGTCCTCCGTCTCGGATGCCTGTTGTGCGGTACTCACCGATGCCTTCCTCGGGTTGCAGTTCGAGTCATGATGTCACCGACCAGACGAAGTAGACAAGCGGTGCGAAATAATGCACAGTGACGGAAGGCCGGCGGATGGCCCCGCCGGACACCCACTCGTGATCGAAGGAGACGCAGGTGACGCAACCACGCATGGACTGGGACAGTGCCTATCGGCAGGATGCTCGACCCCCGTGGAGCATCGGTGCACCGCAGCCGGAGCTGGCGGCGCTCATCGACCAGGGCAAGGTCCGTAGCGAGGTCCTCGACGCCGGCTGCGGGGAGGCCGAGCTCTCGCTCGCGCTCGCCGAGCAGGGGTATTCGGTGGTGGGACTCGACGGCAGCGCCACCGCGGTGGCCGCCGCGAGCGCCGCGGCAGCCGAGCGGGGCCTGACCACGGCGAGTTTCGCCGTGGCCGATATCACCGACTTCGACGGCTACGACGGGCGGTTCAACACGGTGATGGACAGCGGTCTGTTGCATGTGCTGCCCGTGGAACGCCGGCAGGCCTACATGGCGGCCATTCACCGGGCCGCCGCACCCGGGGCCGGGCTGTTCATTCTGGCGTTCGCCCACAAGTCCTTCGGCGAGGGCGGACCCGGTCCGGCCGGATTCACCGCCGAGGAACTGCGCGACACGGCGGCCACGCTGTGGACCGTCGACGAGGTGCGCCCGGCCAAGCTCTACGCCAACGACGTGCAGGTCCCCGACGGGCCGGCGCCACGTCCGGACGTTGAGCGCGACGACCAGGGCCGGCTGATGTTCCCGGGTTATCTCCTGCTCGCGCACAAGGACTGACGATTGGGTCTCACGATGCGACTCACGATGGCCGCCATCGAGACGCCCGCGAGAGCCGGGGAGCCGTCGTGAGGGTTGCGGTGTTCGGGGCCAACGGACCCGCCACCGCGTCGACACCTTCTCGACCGGCACCGCCAACGTCGTGGCCGGGATGCGCGACACCGGCGTCCAACGCCTCGCCGTGGTCAGTTCCACCGGCGCGCATCACTACCGTGATCGCCGCGACGCGTCGCTGAGTCTCAAGCTCGTCGAGCCCATCATCAGCCGGACCATCGGCAGGACGGTCTGTGTCGACATGTGTCGCATGGAGGAACACGGCTGGGCCGATACCGTCACCCTGGGCTGCTTCGGGGTTGCGGCGGTCATGCTGACGGCCTTCGTTCTCTGGCAGCCGCGGACCACCTATCCGATGCTGCCGCTGCGACTGTTCGCGGTGCGTTCTCGGTCGGGCTCCTACGCCACGATGTTGTGCATCGGTGCGGGAATGTTCGCCACGTTCTACTTCCTGACGCTGTACATACAGCAGATCCTGGGTACAGCCCGGTCAAGACGGAACACACCGACCGGTTACCGCCGCGGATCATCGCCGCACCCGGCCTGGCGATCGGAACGGCCGGCATGCTGTGGTTCAGCATGCTGGAGCCCGGCTCGTCCTACTGGAGCCATCTGATGCCCGCGATGTTCGCCACCGCGGTAGGCGTGGGACTGAGTTTCGTGCCGATGACGCTCGGGGCGGTCAGCCACGTCCGCGACGAAGACACCGGCATAGCCTCGGCCCTGCTCAACACCTCTCAGCAGGTGGGCGGTGCGGTCGGGCTCGCCGTGTTGACCACCAGCGACACCGCGGCCTCCGATCGCCGGCTTCCCGATGCGGACACCGCGTTCTTCCGCGGCCTGGCCACGCGCGACCCCGATCTCGTCCAGCGTGCGGCCATCGCACTGACCCACGGCTACACCACCGCATTCAGCGTCGCCGCGGCCTTCTTCACCACCGGGCTGCTCATCGCGGCCATCACGATCACTGCTCACAATGGTTCGGTGAAAGTGGCTGTAGCTCGGGCTGTGTGATCCGCACTGTCGGGACCCTGACTCACCACCGCTCTTCGATCTCGGCGAAGCTGGGGCCGCGGCCCGGGAGTTCACCGCGGGCGGGTGCCCGCAGCCCGTCGAGGATGAGCGCGAGGTAGCGGCGCTGCAGCTCACGATCGCGCGGGCGGTCCGCGATGCGCAGCCCGCCCACTGGGCCGTCGATCACCGCCTGTATCCGCTGATGGGCCCGCCGGGCCGGCGCATAGAGGCTCCCGTCGGGGACGAACTTTCCCGCGAGTGTCAGCTGCGCCAGCCCGCCGGAATCGATGTAGCGAACCATGAACGCGCAGAACACCTTCCATGGCTCGCCGGAGTCCTCCAGCGCCGCTTCGGCCGCCTCGATGATCGCGTTGAGGCCGTCGTCGCAGACGACGCTGAGCAGTTCGTCCTTGGTGCGGTATCGCCGGTACAGGCTGGCCTGCCCCACTCCGGCACGCAACGCGACGTCGGACATCTTGGCGGCCGGGTTCTCCAGGAACACCTCCCTGGCCGCGGTGATGACGGCCTGGTCGTTGCGGCACGCCTCGTGGTGTCTGCCTCTGGGTGCTGCGGCGCCACTGTCTGCGATCACGATCAAAGGCTACTCGTCGGACCCGGACATCTGTGCTGGTCGCATCGCGCTATGGGCCGGAGCTGCTAGGGATTGAGATTCGGACGGAATCCGGCGCTGATCGCATCGATGTTCGCCGTGGCGTGGGCGAACCGGTCCTGCACGTCCGGCCAGTTGACCACGTTCCAGAAGGCCTTGACGTAGTCGGCCTTGACGTTCTTGTGCTGCAGACAATAGGCGTGTTCCCGCATGTCGACCTGGAGCAGCGGGACGATCCCGAGCGGCACGTTGGCCTGCTGGTCGTAGAGCTGGAAGGCGAGCAGCTTCTTGTCGCGGCTGTCACACCCCAGCACTGGCCAGCCCGATCCCTGCAGGCCGTTGGCCGCCGCGGTGAACTGAGCCCGGAAGCGGTCGAACGAGCCGAACTGGTCGTCGGTCGCGGCGGTGAGCTCGCCGACCGGCTTGTCGCCGCCGTCGGGGGAGGTTCTTCCACCAGATCGAGCGGTTGACGTGGCCACCGAAGTGGAAAGCCGGGGTTCTTCTCGTTGAGGAAGATGGCCGCGTGGTCGCCCCGGTCGCGGGCCTCCGCGAGACTGGCGACCGCGTCGTTGAGGCCCTTGACGTAGGTGGCGTGATGCTTGCTGTGGTGGACCTCGTTGATCTGGCCGGAGATGTGCGGATCCAGTGCACCACAGTCGAAATCGAGTTCGGGTAGGACGTATTCCCCTCATCGTTTCTCGCCTCCGGGTGTGGAGTTGGTTGGTGGGTGGGCAGCGGGGAGGAGTGCGATCTAGCCCGGGGGCGGCTCATGGCGATGATCCGCTTCGCACCCATCTCGCGCGGCCAGTACCGCGCACAACCCGACCGCGCCGCGGTGCAGGCACGAGGTCTGGAATCCGTGGCGGCAGTCGGGCAGGTCCCGTCGGAGGCGAAGAACGACCCGATGACGAACTGGCCCGGCTCGACCGTGATCACCTCGTTGCCGACGGCCTCCACGACACCGCAGTACTCGTGGCCGAACGGTATCGGGCTCCGGGACCGCGTTCAGGCCGCGCGGAATTCCCACAGATCGGATCCGCAGACACAGGTGGCGGCGTTGCGCACGATCACGTCGGTCGGGGCCTGGATGGTCGGGTCCGGGAAATCCTCGGTGCGCACGTCGCCGGCGCCGTAGATGATGGTTCCTCGCATGATCGTCGTCCTTCCGGTGTGATGTGAGCAGTTGTTGTGGGTGAGTCAGGCTTCGGTTCTTCGCCCGAGGGCCAGAACGAGCGCCGCGCCGAGGAGGCTGAAGCGGTGGTGACGAGCACCGCCAGGTTCCAGCCGGAGATCACCGCGGCGGGCGCGGTGCCGCCACCGCCGCAAGCGAGAATCACCGACACGACGGTGATTCCGAACGCCGAGCCCAGGTAGCGGGCCGTGTTGTTGGCCCCGCTGCCCATGGCGGCGCGATGGGCCGGCACGCTGACGACGGCCTCACGACCGAGTGCGGCGTTGAGCACGCCGTTGGCCGCACCGACGACCAGCAGTCCGGGCAGCAGGTGCAGCAGACCCGCCCCGGGGCTCAGCCCGATCAGCGCCAGCTGCCCGGCCGCCACACCGGTCAGCCCGCCGACCATCTGCGCGCGTGGTGTGAAGGTCTCGGGCAGCCACCGTGCGGCCAGCGCGGTCAACGCACTCACCGCGGACCAGGCCAGCAGCGTGACGGCGGCGGCGATTTCGCTGCCGCGCAGGCCGCACTCGATCAGGATCGGAACATAGGTCATCAGCGACAACGCCCCGGCACCGGCGCCCAGCGCCGCCGCGGTGGCCGCGACGAAATCGGGTCGTCGGAACAGTCCGAGGTCCGGCATCGGGTGTGCGACGCGGTGTTCGGCGACGAAGAATCCGGCGACCAGTGCCAACCCCACGGTCATCAACGCCAGGGTGCCGAGGTGGGTCCAGCCGCTACGGCCCCGCACCAGTCCGCACAGCAGAGCTGCCAGGCCGGCGCCGAGTAGCAGGGCGCCGCCGGCGTCGACGCGACGGGCCTGTGCCACATGGGATTCTGTAAGTAGTATGCGCCCGCCAGCGGCGAGCAGCGCCGCCGCGCCGGCGGTCGCCCAGTGCGAGAGCCGCCACCCGCCGGCGGCGTCGAGCGTCACGGCCAGCAGCGGTGCCAGCGCCACGCCCGCCCCCGGGGAGGCACCCCACACGCCGGTGGCCCGCACCCGGTACGGGCCGGGTGGGAACGCGTGCGCGATCAGGGCCCCGACTGCACGAGATCATGGCGGCACCGCCGAGGCCCTGCACCACGCGTCCGGCGATCAGCTACCCCCGCGGCGGGGGCGGCGGCCAGGACCGAACCAAGGGTGAGCACCGCCGCGCCGCCCACGAACACCCGGCAGCGGCCGAAGTCGTCGCCCCGGGGCCCCGCTACTGAGCAGACCGGCCGTGGCGCCGACGCTCATCGCGCTCAGGATCCTCGACGGCATGACCGAGGTGCCCGCCTTCGTGCGCAACGGGCGACTCGATGTCCTGGCGGCCAGCCAGCTCGGGTTCGCCTTGTACTCACCGCTTTTCGACGATCCGGCCCGCCCGGCCAACCTGGCCCGGTTCGCGTTCCTGGATCCCCGCGCCCGCGACTTCTATCCGGACTGGGAAGGGGCCGCCAATATCTCAGTGGCGCTTCTGCGCACCGAGGCGGGCCGCAATCCCCATGACCGCGGCCTGACCGATCTCATCGGTGAACTGGTCACGCGCAGTGATACCTTCCGCACCCGTTGGGCCGCGCACAACGTGCGTCTGCACCAGTCCGGGGCGAAACGTTTCGTCCATCCCGCCATCGGCGAACTCACCCTCGCGTTCGAGGCGATGGAGCTCTCGGCCGACAGCGGTCTGACGCTGACCGCCTATACCGCCGAACCCGAATCCCCGTCGGCCGACGGCCTCAAGCTGCTCGCCAGTTGGGCCGCGACCCGCAGAGCCGACGCCGTCGAGCTGTCCTGAGGGGAGGGGTCAGCTCCCCTTCGACGTCACCCCGCCCGCGGTGACGTCGGCGCCGAACAGCGCCTGGCTCAGCACCCGCAGCACCTCGTGGTCGGTGGGCGAGTAGTACACGAAGGTGCCCTCGCGGCGGCCCTTGACCAACCCGGCCAGCCGTAGCTTGGCCAGATGCTGGCTGACGACGGCGGGCGCCACGCCGGCCAGTTCGGCCAGGCACGCCACCGAGTTCTCGCCCTGCAGCAACGCCCAGAGCACCTTGATTCGCGTCGGGTCGCTGAGCATCCGGAAGGACTCGGAGGCGCGTGAGACCTGCTCCTCGGTCGGCATGGTGAACCCGCGAATCGATGAGTGCACGGCAGTGATCATACCGCCGCACCCCTGTTCAGCTGGTTAGCTGCCAGCGTGTTTGCGAATATGCACGAGTAAGCAGATATGGTGACCCGGTGACCTCCGGAATCCAGATGGCCGCCCGCCATGAGCGCGGCGGACGTTCGTCGCCACCGCAGCGGCGCGCCCCGGCCTGGTCGGTGCCGGAGCTGCGGTGGGCCGCGCTCGCGGGTGTCCTGTTCGCGCTGGGCCTGCTCGTCCAGCTGGCGGGCGGGCCGGCCGGGCTGTGGTGGGCCCTGTACCTGGGCTGCTACGTCGGTGGCGGCTGGCAGCCCGGTTTGGCCGGGCTGAAGGCGCTGCGGGAGAAGACCCTCGACGTCGACCTGCTGATGGTGGCCGCGGCCCTCGGCGCGGCCGCCATCGGCCAGGTCTTCGACGGCGCGCTGCTCATCGTCATCTTCGCGACCTCCGGAGCCCTGGAGGCGGTGGCGACCAAGCGCACCGAGGACTCGGTACGCGGGTTGCTCGACCTGGCCCCGCAGACCGCGACCCGGTTGACCGGCCCGGAGGGCGCCACCGGGCACGACACGGGGGAGGAGCAGGTCGCCACCGCCACCCTCGAGGTCGGCGACGTCATCGTGATCCGGCCCGGGGAACGGGTCGGCGCGGACGGGGTGGTGCTCGGCGGGGCCAGCGAGGTCGACGAGTCGAGCATCACCGGAGAGCCCCTCCCGGCCGACAAGAAGGCGGGCGACGAGGTCTTCGCGGGCACGGTCAACGGCACCGGGAGCCTGCGGGTGCGGGTGAGCACCCCGGCCGCCGGCACCGTGATCGCGCGGATCGTCGAGATGGTCGCCACGGCCAGCGCCGGCAAGGCCCGCACCCAGCTGTTCATCGAGAAGGTCGAGCAGCGTTACTCGCTGGTCATGGTGGTGGCCACCCTTGCCCTGTTCGGCGTCCCGCTGCTGCTCGGCGCCGACCTGCAGTCGGCGCTGCTGCGGGCGATGACCTTCATGATCGTGGCGTCGCCGTGCGCGCTGGTGCTCTCGACCATGCCCCCGCTGCTGGCCGCCATCGCCAACGCCGGCCGGCACGGGGTGCTGGTGAAATCCGCCGTCGTCCTGGAGAAACTCGCCGGCGTCACCCGGGTTGCCTTCGACAAGACCGGCACCCTGACCGACGGCGCACCCCGCCTGGTGGAGGTCCGGACCCTGCCCGGCTGCGCCGTCTCCGGCGCGGAACTGTTGTCGGTGGCCGCGGCCGCCGAGAACCATTCCGAACACCCGATCGCCCGGGCGATCGTCACGGCCGCCCGGGAGGCCGGGCTGCGGGTGCCCGCCGCGACCGGCTTCACCTCGACGTCCGGGCGCGGCATTCGCGCCCGGGTGGGCGAGGATCTGCTCGAGGTCGGCAGCCCGGCGTTGCTGGGCGCCGAGACCGGGGATCGCGACGGTCACGCGGACGCGGCCGTCGCCGCGCTCGAAGCCGCCGGGCGCACCGCGGTCGTGGTGCGGCTCAACGGACACGCCGCCGGGGTGTTCGCGCTCACCGATCGTCCCCGCCCGGAGGCACCGGCCGCGGTCGCCCGCCTGACCGAGCTCACCGGTACCGCACCGGTCCTGCTCACCGGTGACAATCGCCGGGCCGCCGCCCGGCTGGCCACCGAGGTGGGCATCACCGATGTCCGGGCCTCCCTGCTGCCCCAGGACAAGGTCGCCGCCGTGCGTGATCTGCAGGGCGGCGGCGAGGCGGTGGCGCTCGTCGGCGACGGCGTCAACGACGCCCCCGCGATGGCCGCCGCCCACGTCGGCGTCGCGATGGGACGCACCGGGTCCGACCTGGCGCTGGAGACCGCCGATGCCGTCATCACCCGCGACGATCTGGCCACGCTGCCGGCGGTGCTGGCCCTGGCCCGGCGGGCGCGGCGCGTCGTGGCGGCGAACCTGGTCATCGCCGCCACGTTCATCGTGGTCCTCGTCACCTGGGACCTCGTCGGGCACCTGCCGCTGCCGCTCGGCGTCGCAGGTCACGAGGGGTCGACCGTGCTGGTCGGCCTCAACGGCCTGCGACTGCTGCGGGACGGCGCGTGGCCGCCCGCGGAGCGCTCCCGGCGTAACGCGCGGCCGTGATCCGGCGATTTCACCGCTGACAGGGCAGCGTCATCGGATTCGAGCTGCCCGCGCGTTGGAGGACCGTTCTGTGATTCGTCGTCTCGTCTCGGCCGCCGGCCTCATGGTCGCCGCCGGTCTCCTGCTGGCCGGGGTGGCCACCGGCACCGCCGCCGCCGAACCCACCACCTGCGCCGACTACCACTGGATCGGCGCCGCCGGTTCGGGACAGCGCGACGCCGCGGGCCTGGCCGCCGACGGCGGGATGGGCGGGGTGGTCTACCAGTCCTACCGGCAACTGCGTTCCGCCCTGATGGCCGACGGGAAGACGATCACCGCCGAGGCGGTCGACTATCCCGCCGCGCCGGTCCCCCTCGACGGCGGCCTGGGGGGATGGCTGGACTTCCTGGGCAGCGTCGGGGACGGCACCGATGCGACGGCCGAGCAGTTCGCGGCGTTCACCGCGCAGTGCCCCGACACCAAGGTGGTGCTCGCCGGTTATTCGCAGGGCGCCATGGTGGTTCACCGCAACCTCTACGACCTCGCCGATGACCCGCAGCTCGCGGCGGCGCTGCTGATCGCCGACGGCGACCGGCTGCCCGCCGACACCACCGTGGACCTGGGCTCGGCGGCGATGTCGCCGGGTATGGGTGTGGCGCAGGAGCACTCGTTCTTGGCGTCGGCCAACACCGCCACGCTGCCGCCGCAGGTCGGCGCGCGCACCATCAGCGTCTGCGACGCGGGCGACCCGGTCTGCGACTACGACCCCGACACCACCGAGCTGTCCCCGTCGGAGCTGGCGATCCACACGGCCTACGCCCCGGCGGCCAGCGGCCCGCACGCCTGGGTCTCCCCGCTGTACCAGCTCGTGACCGGGCCCGCCGCGGCGCCCTCCCCGCCGCTGACGCTCAACGCCCAGGGCGGCTGAGCTCGGTGTCGCACCGACTGTCCCCCTCGACGAAGCGGCCCGCGAGGATCCGGTGCGGGCTGCCCGGCGGGCGGTGCGCTTAAGGTCGAGCCGTGACCATTGCCTACGACCCGACGTTGCGTGACCGGATCCGATCGCATCTGAGCGCCCACGAACGCCGCATCGTGACCGATGACACGAAACGCCACGCCGCCGTGGCGGTCGTCCTCGTCGACTCCGAGCTGGGCGAGGACCGGGTCGACCCCGCACCGGTGGACGAGTGGATCGCGGGACGCCCGATGCCCGAAGCCGGTCTGGACGGCCGCATGGTCGATGTCTCCGGCGGTGCGGCATTCTTCCTGTGCCGCCGCGCATCTCGGCTCTCCACCCACTCCGCGCAATGGGCGCTGCCCGGCGGGCGCCTGGACCCGGGCGAAACGGTGGTCGACGCGGCGCTGCGGGAGTTGGATGAAGAGGTCGGTGTCGGGCTGGGCGAGTCCGCGGTGCTGGGCCTGCTCGACGATTACCCGACGCGGTCGGGCTACGTGATCACTCCGGTGGTGATCTGGGGCGGTGGCCGGCTAGATCCTCGCCCGGCCCCCGATGAGGTGGTGGCGGTCTATCGGGTGGGGCTGCACCAACTGCAGCGCGCCGACTCCCCGCGGTTCGTCTCCATCCCGGAGAGCCCCCGGCCGGTGGTCCAGATCCCGCTGGGCAACGACCTCATTCACGCTCCCACGGGCGCGGTGCTGTTGCAGCTGCGCTGGCTGGGCCTGGAGGGCCGCCACGACCCGGTCGACGAGCTCGAACAGCCCGTGTTCGCCTGGCGGTAGCTCGCCGCCCGGCGCTGTCCCCCAACCCGGCACGGGCCTACCCCGTGATTTGCTCGCTGTGTACCCAGGTTTGTACTTCCCGGGTCGGCCGGCGGTCTCTCGTCGTGCCCGATCCCGTGGCGAGAACCCATCAAGTATATGACTATTCCTACAAGTATCGACGGTGGCCGCGGCGCCGTCGGGTGCGGCATCGGATGTGAACAGGCTGTTCAATCAGGATCGTTGGCACATCTCCACCGTCCCCGGCCTCTCCCGTGACCGACGGCCCGGATTTATGTAAATCAAAATTCTCAGTGTGGTTGACGCCACAGTATGCGCCCGTATACCGTCTGACGGACCACCGCGAAGGGGCACGGAAAGTAGCTGTGGCCTCGCTGGTGACTGGTGCTGGCAACTGGTGCCGGCAACTGGTTTCGTCCACTGGAGGAATGGCTGTGCGGGTCCGACTACTGCGTGTGCGCGCATGTCGCCGATGACGTCGCGGACGGCACAGCAGAGCGGACGGGTTCCCGCCGGCACCGAACCGGGCGGCCTCGACACCGTCGAGCAGTGGGCCACCGGCTACGTCAGGCGTCATCCGCTGGCGTCCCTGGCCACGGTGGGCGATCAGTTCGTGCTCGGCGTGCGCACCCTGCAGTACTTCTTCGTCGACCTGCTCACCGGCCGGTTCCAATGGCAGGAGTTCATCCGCCAGGGCGCGTTCATGGCCGGCACCGCGGTGGTGCCCACCGTCCTGGTCGCACTGCCGATCGGTGTGACGCTGTCCATCCAGTTCGCGTTGCTGGCCGGTCAGGTCGGGGCGACCTCGCTGGCCGGGGCCGCCAGCGGCCTGGCGGTGATCCGGCAGGCCGCGTCGTTGACCGCCGCGATCCTGATGGCCGCGGCGGTGGGCTCGGCGATCACCGCCGACCTCGGCTCCCGGAAGATGCGCGAGGAGACCGACGCCATGGAGGTCATGGGCGTCTCGGTCATCCGGCGACTGGTGGTGCCGCGCTTCGCGGCGGCGATCATGATCGGTGTCGCGCTGACCGGGGTCGTGTGCTTCGTCGGCTTCCTGGCCAGCTATCTGTTCAACGTCTACTTCCAGAACGGCGCCCCGGGCAGCTTCGTCGCGACGTTCGCCTCCTTCGCCACCACCGGCGACCTGATCGTCGCCCTGGTCAAGGCGGTCGTCTTCGGTGCCATCGTGGCCGTGGTGGCATGCCAGAAGGGACTGTCCACGGTGGGCGGGCCCACCGGCGTCGCCAACTCGGTGAACGCGGCGGTGGTCGAGTCCATCCTGTTGCTGATGGTCGTCAACGTGGCGATCAGCCAGCTCTACATCATGCTCTTTCCCCGGGTGGGGCTCTGACGTGGCGGCCTCCACCTATCGGCCGGCGTTGCTGGCGCCCCTGGTCCGGGCGTCCGGAAAGGTCACGGCGCCGATCATCCGGCTCGGACACATGCTGTCGTTCTTCTGGAGGGCCGTGCTCGCGGTCCCCGTGGCGCTGCGTCACTACCGCGGTGAATTCGTCCGGCTGCTCTCCGACATCGCCTGGGGAAACGGGTCGTTGGTCGTCGGCGGGGGCACCGCGGGGGTGGCGGTCGTGCTCGGCATCACCGTCGGTGCGCTGGTCGGCATCGAGGGCTACAACTTCCTGGACCTGCTGGGGCTCGGCCCGGCGACGGGCATCATCTCGTCACTGGTGAACACCCGCGAGCTGGCACCCATCGCGGCCTCGCTGGCCTTCGCGACCCAGGCCGGGTGCCGGTTCACCGCGCAACTGGGGTCGATGCGCATCGCCGAGGAGATCGACGCGCTGGACGCGGTGGCGATCCGCCCCATCCCCTACCTGGTCACCACCCGGCTGATGGCCTCGGTGGTGGCGGTGATCCCGCTCTACGCGCTGTGCCTGGCCGTCTCCTACCTGACCACGCAGCTCGTCGTGCAGGTCATCAGCGGAGGATCCAACGGCTCGTATCTGCACTACTTCACGCTCATGCTGGCCGGACCGGACATCGTCTACTCGTTGCTCAAGGCCATCGTGTTCGTGTGGATCGCCTCGACGGTGCAGTGCTACTACGGTTTCTACGCCTCCGGCGGTCCCGAAGGGGTCGGCGTGGCCGCCGGGCATGCCATGCGCGCGAGCATCACCGTCGTGATCGTCGTGAACATGCTGCTGACCATGGCCCTGTGGACGGTGGACTCCGGTGCGAGGTTCGGTGGCTGAGTGGGGAATTCATTCGAGTCAGACGGGCGGGGGCCCTCCGATCGGCAGCTGCTGGTGTGCGGGTTGGCCGTGCTGGCCGTGGCGGCACTGGTCGCGGTGACACTGTTGGTCAAGGCCACCGGCCGCCTGGACCCCTACGTGCGGGTGGTGGCGACCCTGGTCAACGTGGGCGACGGCCTGCCCCAGCGTTCCGACGTCAAGTACCACGGTGTCCTGGTCGGCATGGTCGACAGTGTGACCCCGGCCGCGCACGGCAACCCCAACTACGTCCACATCAACCTCGATCCCCACTACGCCGGATCGATCCCGGGGTCGGTCACCGCACGCGTGGTGCCCAGCAACGTCTTCGCGGTGTCCTCGGTGCAGCTCGTCGATTCCCCCGTCGAACCCGGCCCCGGCGTGCCCATCGCGGCGGGCGCGCGGATCCCCGAGGACACCGAGCTGCCGACGGTGCTCTTCCAGACGACGATCAGCAAGCTGCGCGACATCCTGGCCGCGACCGGACGCGGTCGCGAGGACAAGACGGTGGGCATCCTGGCGGCGGTCAACGCCGCCACCGAGAACCGCCGGCCCGAACTGCTGGCCAGCGGGGCGCAACTGAATCGCCTGCTCGACCAGCTCGACGCGATCGTGGCCACCGACCCGGACCAGACCACCGTCTCCGCCCTGATCGACGTCACCACGGGTCTGCAGCAGACGGCACCGGAGCTGGTCGACGCCCTGCACAAGGCGGTGCAGCCGATGCAGACCCTGGTGGACCAGAGCGCCGCGCTGACGGACCTGATCAGCGGGGGCGTCACCACGATGGACACCACGCACACGGCCTTTCGCAACCACTCCGATCAGCTGGTGAAGATCAGCGCAGAACTCACCCCCGCCCTGGGCGCCATCTCGCAGACGGCCCATCATTTCGTGCCGGCCTTCGTCAAGCTGAACCGGCTCTCGGAGAAGTTCTTCCGTGAGGTCTGGCTGCCCGACAACGCGGCCAGCAACCTGCGGGTGAACCTGTCGTTCACCCCGACCTACAGCTACACCCGCGCCGACTGCCCGCGCTACGGCGAACTGGTGGGACCCAGCTGCTACACCGCGCCGCTGGTGCCGACCCGACCCGAACTGCCCGACGTACTGTTACCGCAGAACTACCAACCACCCAGGGATCTCGCGCCACCACCGGGAACGGTGCTGGGCGCCAACGGCAATCTGGTCGCGGTCGGTCCGCCCTACATCGACCCCAACCCGAGCCTGGCGGACCCGAATCCACCACTGCCACCGTGGATGCCGCCCTCGGCACCGGTCCCCGGCACCGCCAACCCCGCCCTGGAACCGACGCCCCCACCTCCGGTGCCGTTGTCGCCGCCGGCGCCGGTGGCACCCAAACCCGGCGCCCCGGCGCCCGCTCCGCCGGCCGCGGCTCAGCCCGCCCCCGCGTCCTTCGGCGGCAACGTCGGACCGGTCGGCGGAGAACAGGAGCGCGCCGCCCTGAGCGTTGTCACCGGGCGGCCGGCGACGGCGGCCACCCAGCTGCTGCTGGGCCCCGTCGCCCGGGGCACCACCGTGTCGGTGGCGAGCACGCCGACGGGGGAGGGGACGCGATGAAAAACCGTGGCGCGTTGATCGGTCTGTCACTGTTCATGGTCGTCGCCGTGACACTGACCTGGTTGGTCTACGTCACGCTGCGCCGCGATGTCGCGGGCGGGACGCTGCCGTATGCGGCCATGTTCTCCGACGTCTTCGGACTCCGGGAGGGCGACGACGTCCGGATGGCCGGGGTGCGCGTCGGGCGCGTGGAGAACATCGAACTCCGGGGCGATCTGGCCAGGGTGTCGTTCGTGGTGCAGAACGACCAGCAGATGTTCGGGAACACGGTCGCCTCGGTCACCTACCAGAACGTCGTCGGCCAGCGCTATCTCGGCCTGTCGCTGGGCAGCATCGGCGACCGCGGCCTGCTGCCGCCGGGCAGCGTGATCCCCGTCGAACGCACCGACCCGTCCTTCGACGTCGGAACCCTGCTCAACGGTTACGAGCCGCTGTTCAGCGTGCTCAACCCCCGCGATGCGGACAACCTGACCAAGGGCGTCATCCAGTCGCTGCAGGGCGACCGGGCGTCGATCGCCGCGCTGGTCACCCAGACATCGCAGCTCACCGACTCCATCGCCGGCCAGGACGAGGAGCTGGGCGCGGTCATCACCGACCTCAACGCCGTCATGGAGAACCTCGCCACCTACAACAGCGACCTGGACCAGATCATCGACGAGGCCCAGCGCACGGTGTCGACGTTCGAGGCGCGCCGGCCCGATCTGGTCTCCTCGATGGGCTCGATCTCCCGTGTGGTGCAGCAACTCTCGGTCATCGCCGACGACGTCTACCCGTCGTTGAACGAACTGGTGACCCGGCAACCGGGCTTCGCCGAACATCTCGTCGGGATCGAGCCACAGTTGGCCTTCACCGGCGCCAACCTGCCGTTGCTGCTGAAGGGATTCGCGCGGATCACCAACGAGGGCGCCTACGCCAACGCCTATGCGTGCGACCTGAATGCCACGGGCTTCTTCCCCGGCCTCAACGACGTGGTGCCGATCATCGTCGACGCCGCCTCGCCCGGCGAGGGCACCGCATATTCACCGAGATGCAGGAACAACGCCGATGGCTGACGAGAAATCCACCCGCAAGCGCTGGCGTACCCCGCTGGAGAGCCGCAACAAGGTCTGGCTCGGTGTCACCGCGATCGCCGTGGTGGCGGTACTGATCGGCGCCCTGCTCATCGTCAGGGTGGCCGGGGTGGGCTACCGCCACTACACCGCCCACTTCGCGCAGGCGGCGGCGCTCAAGACCGGCAATCCGATCACCGTCGCCGGGATTCCGGTCGGCGAGGTGACGGCGATGCGGCTGGCCGGCGACCATGTCGAGGCCGACCTGCGCGTGCGCGGCGACGTCGCGCTCGGCGGCGACTCGCGGGCGACCATCAAGATCACGACCATCCTCGGCTCCCGCTATCTCGCGCTGCACCCGGCCGGATCGGGATCGCTGCCGGACAACACCTTCGACCTGGATCACACCGAGGTGCCCTACGACCTGCAGGAGGCACTGGCCGATGTCACGACCACCTACGAGCAGGTCGACTCCGACGCCTTCGCCGAGACCCTGGGCATCCTGGGTGAGCAGATGTCGGGGCTGCCGGCGGTGGTACCGCAGGCGCTGGCCAACACCCACACCCTGTCGACGATCGTGGCCGACCGCCGCGACCAGCTCGGCTCCCTGCTCAAGACCACCGAGCAGGTCAGCAACACGCTGCGGCGCCAACAGTCGAACATCGGGACGCTGGTCAACCAGGGCAACGACCTGATCGGGGAGTTCGTGATGCGGCAGGCCTCCTTCCGCGCGATGATGGCCGCCCTCACCGACCTGGTCGAGACACTGAGCGGCATCGTCATCGACGACCGCCCGGAGCTGGAGCAGACCCTGACCAACCTCCGCGAGCTTTCCGACATGGTCGGCCAGCACGACGATCTGCTGCGCAGCATCCTGCAGTCCGGTCCGGTCGCCCTGCGTGGCATCGCCAATGCCACCGGATCCGGCAACGCCGTAGACCTCAACGCCAGCAACGGCCTGCTGGTCGACTCGTGGATGTGCGCCATCAGCGGCCGCGCCAAGCAGTTCGGCATGATCCAGTACTTCCAGGACTGCAAATGACACCGTCCGGATCCAGGTTCACGACCAAGCTCGTCGCTGTGGGTCTGGCCGCGATCCTGGCCGCCGGTGCCGTCGTGGCCGTCGGGTGGCACTACCTCGCCGACAAGATTGCCGACAGGATCGACGTGCTGCACGTGACCGCGCAGTTCGACAGTGCGGCCGGCCTCTATGTGGGAAATCCCGTTGCGGTACTGGGCATGCCGGTCGGCGAGGTCACCGCGATCACCCCCAGGGGCGGGTACGTCGAGGTGGAGTTCACCGTGGACGGGGACGTGCGCGTCCCGGCCGACGTCAAAGCCGTCACCATCTCCAACTCGATCCTCACCGACCGGCAGATCGAACTGACCCCCCCGTACAGGCAGGGGCCCACCCTGCAGGACCACGACACCATCGGTCTCAACCGCACCACGACGCCCATCGAGTTCGCCCGGGTCCTCGACGTCCTGGACAAGCTGTCGAAGTCGTTGAGCGGAGACGGCAAGGGAAACGGGCCGGTGGCTGACCTGGTCGACGCCAGCGCCGCGATCGCCGACGGAAACGGTCAGCAGATGAAGGACGCGCTGGGGGAGCTGTCCGAGGCGTTGCGGCTCAGCTCCAACCGTGGCGAGGTCACCCGCGACCAGCTGACCACCATCATCCGCAACCTGAGTTCGCTGATGCGGTCCGCCGCCGACAACGACCAGACGCTGCGGGAATTCGGCTCGACGGTCCGCCAACTCAGCCAGGTCGTCGCCGACGAGGACCTGGGCTCGGGCACCACCGGAAAGAAGCTCACGGACGTGATCAACCAGGTGGGCGAGGTGCTGCGGACCCACCGGGAGGAGGTCGAACACATCGTCCTCAACGGAAACACCGCGCTGAGAACCGCGGTCGACCACAGCCGCGACCTCGAGGAGTTCCTCGACCTCACGCCGATGACGCTGGACAACCTCTACAACGCCATCGACCAGACCAACGGCTCGGTCCGGGTGCACGTGCTGGTGGACAAGGTGCTGTTCGAGACCCAGACCGTCAAAGAGGTGTGCAACATGATGGGACTGCGGCAATTGGGGTGCAGCACCGGAACTCTGCAGGACTTCGGGCCCGACTTCGGGCTGTCCTACATGCTCGACGGTATGGCCGCGATGGGGCAGAAGTGATGCCCCGAAACGTATCCCGCGTACTGGCACTGGTGATCACGGCCGGGCTGGTGGTGTCCGGTTGTGCCACCGAGGGACTGGCGGACCTGCCCCTTCCGGCGCCGGGGTCCGGCAGCGGCGGCTACACGCTGACCGCCGTCTTCGCCAACGCGCTGAACCTGCCCGCCCACGCGAAGGTCAAGCTCGCCGGGGCCGATGTGGGGCAGATGGAGTCGATGACCGCCCGCAACTACACCGCGGTGACGACCCTGCGGATCATGGACGGCGTGCAGCTTCCACAGGGCAGCACGGCCGAATTGCGTTCGGCGACACCGCTGGGCGATGTGTTCGTGGCCATCAAGCCGCCGGCCACCGTCGAGGCGAACGCGCCGCTGCTGAGCGACGGCGACACCATCGGCCTGGAACACACCACCTCGGCGGCCACGGTGGAGTCGGTGCTCAGTTCGGCGGCGATCCTCATCAACGGTGGTGCGGTGCGCAACTTCACCAACATCGTCAACGGCCTGGGCAAGGCGACCGGCGATCAAGGTGACGCGTTCGGCACCCTGATCGCCAAGACGACGGACACGCTGGGAACGCTGAACGCGCGTTCGGACCAGATCTCGACGGCGTTGACCGACACCTCGAGGCTGGTGAGCCGGATCGAGGCCAAGAACGACGAACTGGGCGACGTCATGTCGAAGGCCGGCCCCGCCACCGAGACCCTGGCATCACACACCACGCAGGTCGCCGATCTCGTCGAACAGATCGGTGCCACCACCGAAGAGCTCAGAAAGTTCCCGTCGATCGCCGGCACGGACACCAGCGGGCGCAGTGTGATCGCCGACGCCAACGAGATCGCGCGGGCGTGGAACGAGGTGGCCCTGGCCCCCGACGCCACGCTGTACTCGCTGAACAGGCTGATGCCGCCCTTCGTCAAATCGATGTCGAGCAATGCGATCTCCACCCGGGTGAGCATCGACCGACTGGTGCTGGGTTCCATCCCGGATATCGGTTTCGCCGGTGACACCGGGCTGCACGGGCCCAAGCGCTACAACTGGCATCAACTCGTGGGCTCGTTGAAGTACACTCTGTTCCGGTTGCAGGAGCGGATCGTGGGCAAGGGGCCGGCGGTGCCGCAGGTGCCCGTGCAGCCCCATCCCACCGAACCCGGCCAGGTGCTCCCGGCGCCGCCTCCGCTGCCCGCCGAGGCGCCGCGATGATCGACGAACTGGCCGGCAGGGCCGTGAGCCTGGTGCGGGCCGGGCACCGCCGGCGTGCCTGGCTGTCGGCGGCGGCGCTGGTGCTGACCCTGGTGGTCGCCGCGGCCTACCTGCTCTTCGGTGCGTTGCGGGTGAATCCCTTCGAGTCGAGCTACCGGGTCATCGTCGAACTGCCCGAGTCGGCGGGTCTGCTGCCGAACCAGGACGTGACGCTGCGCGGTGTCGCGGTCGGACGTGTGGAGCGGCTCGACATCACCCCGGACGACGTCGACGCCGTGGTCGACGTGAGGTCCTCGGTGCCGATCCCGGCCTCCAGTGCCGTCCGGGTCTCCGGGCTGTCCGCGGCCGGCGAGCAGTACATCGACTTCGTCGCCGATTCGTCCTCGGAGCCTTACCTCAGCGACGGCAGCGTGATCGCCCTGGGCCGGGCCACCGTCCCGGTCAGCCTGGCGCAGCTGCTGGCCGATGCCGACGGCGCCCTGGCCCAGGTCGATCCCGACAAGCTCCTGCTCATCAGGCGGGAGCTGAGCCTGAGCAAGGCCGGCCCGCAGAAGCTCGCCGACATCATCGACGGTGGCACGTTCCTGCTGTCCACCCTCGACTCGGTGCTGCCCGAGACGGCCAGCGTCCTGCGGACCAGCCGGGTGGTGCTGAACCTGGCCGCGGACAAGAATGCCGGGATCGCGGTGGCCACCGACAACCTGAGCGCGACCTTCGACGGCGTCAACAGGATGCGGGACGGCTTCCGGCGGCTGACCGAACAGGGCCCCGGTGCGCTTGCGGCGGTCGACGACCTGTTCACCGACAACTCCGACACGATGGTGCAGCTGCTGGGCAGCCTCGCCAGCACCGCGCCGCTGCTCTATCTACGGGTGCCGGCGCTGCACGCCCTGTTCCCCGACGACCGCACCTCGGTGCTGGACGCCATCGGCAGCACCATGCACGACAACGGCCTGTGGGCCACCGGCGACATCTACCCGCGGTACTCCTGCGACTACGGGACGCCGCGGCGGCCACCGTCGTCGGCGGACTACCCCGAACCGTTCATGTACACCTACTGCCGCGACGACCACCCGGGCGTCCTGGTCCGGGGCGCCAGGAACGCGCCGCGACCGGCCGGCGACGACACCGCGGGACCGCCACCGGGCGCCGACCTGGGTCGGATGACCGACCCGACACCCCAGGGCCGCTACTCGATTCCGACGACCTATGGCGGCCCACCGCCGATCGACCCGCCGCGCTGACCCGAGCCCGGCACCGTTCCCGAGGAGATGACCGTGACCGTGACGACCCGCAACCACTCCGACACCGACGACACCATGGCCGACGACACCAACCCCGACGACACCAACCCCGACGACGCCAACCGCGCCGACGCCAACCCCGACGACGCCACAGACGCCGACGCCGGTCCCGCCGAGACCGCCGACGACCCGGCCGAGCCGACCGAGGAGCCGGCCCCGGCGCGCCGCCGCTGGCCGCGGCGCGTGCTGGCCGCCGCTCTGGCGGCGATCTTCCTTGCCGCCCTGGCCTCCTCGGGTTTCCTCGGATGGACGCTGTGGAGGGAACACCAGGTCACGCGGGCGGGGGAGCAGGCACAGGCCGCCGCGGTCCGCTACGCCCAGATTCTGACCAGCATCGACTCCACCAAGGTCGACGAGAACTTCGACCAGGTGCTCGACGGGGCGACCGGCGAGTTCAAGGACATGTACTCCCAGTCCAGCATGCAGCTGCGCCAGCTGCTCATCGACAACAAGGCGACCGCACACGGCGTCGTCGTGGAATCGGCGATCCAGTCCGAATCCCGGGACACGGTGGTGGTGCTGCTGTTCGTCGACCAGTCGGTCTCCAACGCCAGTGTCCCCGACCCGCGCATCGACCGGAGCCGGATCAAGATGACGATGAAATACGTCGACGGACGCTGGCGCGCCGGCAAAGTGGAACTCCCCTGATCCTGTGATGGCTTCTATGGCTTCTATGGCTTCTATGGGTTTGACGGGTTCGAGGGGTTCGAAGGCGCTCAGGCGGCTCGGCGGTCTGGCGGCGCTGGCGCTGATGGCCGCCGCGGCGGCATTGAACCCGCCCGCGGCCGCCGCCACCGCCGCGTCGTTCTGTGCCGGGCTGGGCGGTACGTGGGACGAGACGTACTGCCGGACCTCGGTTCTCTCGGAACGGAACGCGTTGCGCGACATCAAGGTGGCGGTGCCCGCCGAGCTGATCGACGACCCCGCCGCGGGCCCGGTCCTGCGGGACTACCTGACGACGCTGGTGGGCAACTGGCGCCGGGCGGGCGCCTCGATGGTCGCCGACAGTTTCGGCGAGGCCAACTACCAGATCTTCCGGCGGGCCGGCACTGTCTCGGCGGTGTTCCGCGAGACGTATCACGCCGACGGACCGGACTTCAACAACGCCTACCGCACCTTCACGTTCGACACCGCCACCGGACGGCAACTGCAGCTGGCCGATCTGGTGAAGCCGGGGGTGGACCCGCTCACCGCTATCCCGCCCCTGGCCGAACCGTTCGTGGTCCAGGCTCTCGACCGCGCCCCGCCGCAGCACCAGCCGGGTTCCTATCCGTTTCTGGCGGAGCGCTGGACACCGCGGAACGTCTACTCCGGCGGCTACCGTGCCTGGGCGCTGACCCCCGACGAACTCGTCCTCTACATGCCGGATTATCCGGTGGCCCATGACACCCCGCTGGACTACACACCGGGTCTCATGCAGTGGTCGATGGACGGCGGCACGGTGCAGGCCCACATCCCCCTCGGCGTCCTGAGCCCGGTGCTGCGCGGCGGATACGGCGGAGGGTGAACCCCGAACGCACCGTCGTGGGGCGTCGCCGCCCGCGAGACCGCAAGGACCAGATCGCCCGGGTGGCGGCCGAATCCTTCAGCGAACTCGGCTATCACGGCGTGAGCATGCAGGACCTCGCCGGTCGGGTCGGCGTGACGGCCGCCTCCCTGTATCGCCACTACGACAGCAAGTACGAACTGTTCCGGGCGTCCGTGCTGGGCCTGAGCGAGAAGCTGCTCGCCTGCACCGCGTTCGTCGACCAGCACGGTGCCGACGGTGTCGCGGCCGAGGAGGCGTGGGACCGCGCGGTGTCGGCGCTGGTCGAGACCACGGTGACCAACCGCAGCAGCGGTGGGCTGTACCGGTGGGAACGCCGCTACCTCCATGCCGACGACCAGGCGGTCCTCGACGCCCAGATCAAATGCGTCAACGCCCGGCTACAGCGGGTCCTCGCGCGGTTGCGTCCGGCACTGTCGACGCGGGAACGGCTGATGCTGTCCTCGGCGGTGCTCAGCGTGATCGGCAGCATCACCGACCACCGGGCCCGGTTGCCCACGGCCCGTATCCACACCACGTTGTCCAGGATCGCCGATGACATCCGCGACACCGACGTTCCGTGCGTCGCCGCGCCGTCGGGCGCTCCGCACTCGCCCGCCGTCACCAGCGGGGGGGTCGGCGAGTACGAGCGGATCCTGGGTGCGGCGATGCGGCTGTTCGCCGAGCGTGGATACCGTGACACCGGAATGGATGACGTCGCGGCGTCGGTCGCCATGGCCGCCTCGGGTCTCTACCGGTTCTTCTCCGGCAAGGGCGCCATCCTCTCGGCGGCCTTCCGGCGGGGAGCCGACCGGGTCTCCGGCGACCTGTCGCAGGTCCTCGCCGCCGGGGAGAGCCCCGCGATCGCGCTGGACCGGTTGGTGCACGCCTACGTGCGCCGCTCCTGCGAAGATCCCGAACTGGCCTACGTCTACTACGCCGAGCGCACCAACCTGCCGGCCGACGACCGGGCCGCGCTGCACAACATCCAGCGCGCCACCGTCGAGGCCTGGGCGCGGCTGCTCGGTGCGGCCCGCCCCGAGCTGCTGCCGAACGAGGCCCGGTTCGCCGTGCACGCCGCGTTCTCCATGGTCGTCGACCTCGAGCCGCTGGTCCGCCACGGCTACGCTCGGGCAGGCCAGGCCCCGCAGCCGGTGCTGCGCCGGCTCATGCAGGCCACCCTGGTCGGGCACGAACCCGGGTGAGGCCCAGCGGTGGCGAAGCCGCCGCCGGCGTGCGAACATCCGGCATTCGAGTCACGGCCACCGGCCACTCCACCGTCTGAATCGCGGTGTCGGCTCAGGAGGCCGGCCGGTGCCGGATTCGGGCCAGCGATTCGCCCAGCTCCCGGTCATAGCCGTACGACGCGATGACGGATTCCACGGCGGCGGTCATCTCCGCCGACAGTGTGTGGCCGGAGCGGCTCATCGCCTCGAACACCATACGCAGCGCCGGGAGGTAGTCGCCGATACCGAGATGGACGTAGACCTCGGTGGTTTCGGCCGTGGTGAGCGCCGACCGGGCAAGGTCGACCAGCGTCCATGCGATGTCGGATTCGCCGGAAGCGGGCATGGACCCATTGTCGGGTTCGCCGGGGCGCGCCGCAGCGCGAGCCGAGCCGGGAACCGGTCTTCATCGAATCTTCGTAGAACGGCGAGCCAACCCATACCGGTGCCGCGCAGGCTGGACGTGATTCACCCGGGTGAGTTCGGCGTGGGCCGGGGACCGCCCGTTTGCGAAAGGAAACACGATGCACACCAGTCGGTATGGACTCGCGGCGGCGGTGCTGGCCACCGCCCTGGTGGTGAGTGCCTGCGGCGGCTCCGGCGACAGCGCCGAGGCGACCTCGCCGTCGCCGGTCACCTCGGCGGCCCCTACCGCCGCCGAGGTGACGGAAGCCGGCAGCGAAACCCACAACGACGTCGACGTGAACTTCGCGCAGGGCATGATCCCCCACCACGAGCAGGCCGTCGAGATGAGCGACATGGTCCTGGGCAAGAGGGGAATCGACCCTCGGGTGGTGTCGCTGGCCAACGACATCAAGGACGCGCAGGGCCCGGAGATCCGGCAGATGCAGGACTGGCTGGCCCAGTGGGGTGTCGACACGGCATCGACCGCGCCCGCCGCGGGCATGCCCGGACACGACATGCCGGGAATGGCCGGGGGGACCATGCCCGGCATGGGGCCCGGCCAGGGCATGATGTCCCAGCAGGACATGTCCGCCCTGCAGAACGCGCAGGGCGTCGAGGCCAGCCGACTGTTCCTGACCCAGATGATCCAGCACCACAATGGTGCGATCATGATGGCGCAGATGGAGATTCAGGGTGGTCAGTTCCCGCCCGCGGTCGAGATGGCGCGGTCGATCAGCTCGAGTCAGCAGCAGGAGATCGCCACCATGCAGGAGATCCTCGCAACGCTGTGAGCACCCACCCCTTGATCACCGGGGTCAGGGCTGGCCGGCCGCGGCGAGCGGAAGCGTGACCGTGAACGTCGACCCGCGGCCGGGGCCCGCGCTGGCGGCCGTGACCGTCCCGCCGTGGGCGGACACCAGTGCCCGGGTGATGGCCAGCCCGATCCCGGCCCCGCCGTGCTCCCGGCTGCGCGACGGGTCGGCCCGGTAGAACCGCTCGAACACGTGTGGCAGGTGCTCGGCGGCGATACCGTCGCCGGTGTCGATGACGCGCACGACGATGTTTTCGCCGGTCCCGCCGGTCCCGTCGTTCTGGCCCTCGCGCGCCGCGCACAGCCGCACCGTGCCGCCCGCCGGCGTGTGCCGCAGCGCATTGTCGAGCAGGTTGTTGAGCACCTGGGCCAGTCGCTGGCGGTCACCCCACAGCGGCGGGAGAGGTGTTCGCGCCTCGCAGAGCAGCGCCACCCCCTTGGCGTCGTAGCCGGCGCGGGCGGCGGCGGCGCAGCGGGTGGCCAGGTCGGCGACATCGGTGGGCGCGAACACCATCGAGGCCGGGCTCTCCTCGGCGCGGGCCAGCGCGGAGACGTCCTCGGAGAAGCGGACGAGGCGGTGGGTCTGGTCGCGTAGCATCGCCGCGGTCTGCGGGGTCAGTGTGCGGACGCCGTCTTCGAGGGCCTCGAGATAGGCCTCCAACACCGCGACCGGTGTTCTGATCTCGTGGGCCAGGTCCCCGAAGAGCTGGTGACGGGTCGCCTCGACGGCCTGCAGCCGGGCGGCCATCTGGTTGAACGCCTCGGCCAGGGCGTCGAAGTCCTCGCCCAGCCGCGGGGGTGACACGCGGGTCTCGTAGCGGCCCTCGGCCACCCCGGTGGCGGCGGCGGCGATCTCGGTGATCGACCGACGCAGCCGCCGGCTCACGTACCAGCTGACGGCCAGCGCCGCCAGCATCGACACCGCCAGGGCGCCGCCCATGGCCAGCACGGTGGCGTACCCGTAGGCCTCCTCGGCATGGAGTTCCTCCATGGAGTTGGCCGGGACGCCGGCGCGGTGCAGGTGCTCACGAAACAGCGGCGGGCCGACGACCGCGGCGACCACCCATGTGGTGGCCGCCCCGGCGGCCAGCACCAGGACCTGTGCGGCCAGCAGGCGCAGGCCGATTCCGTTGCGGTGCCACGGGGACCGATGCGGCCGGATGCCCGAGGAGGGCCCCGACGAGGCCGTGGTCATTGCGCGCTGGCCATCCGGTATCCCACGCCGCGCACGGTCGCGATGAACCGGGGGTTGGCGGCGTCGTCACCCAGCTTGCGGCGCAGGTGCCCGATGTGGACGTCGACGAGATGCTCGTTGCCCACCCACGGTCCGTCGCGCACGATCTCCAGCAGCTGCCGTCGGCTCAGCACCACTCCCGGACGCGCCGACAGCGCCTCGAGAAGATCGAACTCGGTGCGGGTCAACAGGATCGGATCGTCGTCGATGCGCACCTCGCGGGCCGCCGTGTTGATGCGCAGCGGTCCGAAGACGCGCGGGGGTGCGGCCGACGCGGGCACCTCGGCGGCGCTCATCGACCGCGGCCGCCGCAGCATGGCGCGGACCCGGGCGACCAGTTCGCGCGGGCTGAACGGCTTGGTGATGTAGTCGTCGGCGCCGACCGTCAGTCCCACGACGGTGTCCAGTTCGGAGTCGCGGGCGGTCAGCATCACGACATAGGCGTCGGAGAAGGTGCGCAGTTGCCGGCAGACCTCCAGCCCGTCGATGCCGGGCAGGCCGAGATCGAGGATCACCACGTCGGGGTCCACCTCGCGCGCGATGGCCACGGCATCCGAACCGTTGGTGGCCACCGTGGCCTCGAACTGTTCGCGCTCCAGGTAGCTGGCGACGACCTCGGCCAGCGGCGCCTCGTCGTCGACCACCAGCGCCCGGTACCCCTGGCCCGTGCCAGGCGTGTTACTCATGCGTCCATGGTGCCCCGTCCGGGGGCCGGCGAGCCCCCGGACGCCGGACAACGGGCTACCCGGTTCCGGGCGGGTCGGTGACCAGCGGGCGGCCATCGGCCCGCCAGGCCCGCATCCCGCCGCGCAGTTCGACGATGTCGGTGTAGCCCAGGTCGGCCAGGCTCTGGGCCGCGATCGTGCTCATCGGCCCCGAACGGCAGTAGACCGCCAGGGCGGTGTCGCGGTCGGCGGGGAGGCTCTCGGCGTTGGCGGCGATCTGGTCGAACGGGATCGACAGATCGGTGCCGGCGATGTCGCCCTCGAAGGGCACGTGCACGTTGAGCGTCACCCGGTCGGGCTCGGCGATCGCCGAGGCGAACTCGGCTGGGCCGACCAGCCTCGCGGCGGAGATCCCGGAGGTTCCGGGGTCGCTCGACTCCGACGGTGCCTGGTCGCCGGAACCGCAGCCGACCAGCACCGTTGCGCCGAGCGCGGATATCGCTGCGAGGACACGGCGTGGGTGCCCGCGGTGGGTGGCGGTGGCGGCACCGCCGCGATCGGTCCGATGCATATCCCGACGGTACCCCCGGGCGGACATGCATACCCCCTAGGGGTAGTACGTTGGGCACTGCCGGTAGGGGCACAAGTGCCCTTGCCGTGGCCGTAACCCGGCGCGGATATTGGACGGTGCGGCCGGCCCCGCGCCGCACGACCGCACCCACGGAGACCGAAGGGGGTCGATCGGGATGATGTACGGAGACTGGGCGTGGGGGAACGGCTGGGGCTGGATCGCGGGCAGCGTGATGTTCCTGCTGTTCTGGGGAGTGGTGATCGCCGGACTGGTGATCGCGGTCCGTGTCGTGACCACCTCCCGCGACGCCAGAACCTCACCCCATCCGGTCGGACCCCGCCATCCGGGGCCCGAGGCCGTCCTCGCCGACCGCTACGCCCGCGGCGAGATCGACGACGACGAGTATCACCGCCGCCTGGCGACGTTGCGCTCCGTGTCGCCACCCGGTGACACCCGGTAGGCCGCCGGGCCCGTTCCGCAATCACATTCGCACGGTAAGGAACCGACGATGACCGAAACACCGCAGTCCACACCCCAACCCGCCGTCTCTGGGCCCGTACCGGCACCCCGCGAGCATCCCCACCGCCTGTACCAGGCGCTGGCGTGGGTGGGCATCGTCGCCGGTGTGCTGCTGATCGTCTCGATGATCTTCTTCGCCGGGGTCATGGCGGGACGGGACTCCGATGACGGCTACCGCTGGCACCGCGTCCACTACGGCGGTCCGGGCGGTCCGGGCAGCATGACCGGGCCGGGCATGACGGGACCCGGAATGATGGGACCGGGCATGATGGGACCGGGCATGATGGGACCGGGCATGATGGGCCCCGGCATGTACGGGCCGGGGAGAATGGACCCCGACGACATGGGTCCGCGTGCCCCGATGGGGCCCGGGGGACCGGGCCAGTCGCCGACGACGCCGACACCCCCGTTCACCCAGCGCCCCTGACGTCGAGGCGGCGGGGCCGTACCGACCCTGCTCAGTCGAGTACCGCCGTGGCCAGGGCGGCGTCGGTCACCAGCGAGGAGACCAGGCCGGACCGCAACACCGCCCGGGTGGCCTCGACCTTGTCCTCGCCGGTGGCCAGCGCGACGACGGTGGGGATGGCCCGCAGGGTGGCCTCCTCGACCCCCATCCGCCGCGTGTCCAGTCCGGGGACGCGACGACCTTCGGCGTCGAGCAACAGGGCGCAGGTCTCGGCACGCACTCCACGGTCGTGCAGTTCGGCAGTCTCGGCGTCCGACAGCGACGAGTAGACCTGGGAGGTCTGCGAACTCCACGCACCCACCGACACGATCGCGCAGGTGACCTTGGCGTGCCGGCGGAAGGTCTCCTGGATCTGCGGGTTGCCCGCGAGACTGGCCGCGGTGCGGGCGTCGGGCACCACCAGCGGTGCGTACATGGGCCACGAGCGCCCGCCGCTGATCTCGCTGAGCCGCCGGACCATGTCGGTGCCGTTGGCGGCGATCTCGCCGGCCATCCCGGTGAGTTGCACGACGTCGCAGCCGGGGAGTCTGTCCAGGTAGCGGGTGATGTGGGTCAGCGTGCGTCCGCAGTCCACGCCGATGACGTCGCCGTCGCGCAGGATCGACTGCAGTAGTTCGGCCATCGCCTTGGCCACCGCCTCGACGCGGTCGCCGGCGTCACCGGTGTCGCAGGCGACCGCGTAGGCGTGCTCGAGCCCGTACTTCTGGCGCAGCGCGGTGGACAGCTCCACGTCGATGGAGCCGGGATTGTGGATGGTGATCTCGACCATGCCGGACTGCACGGCCTCGTCGAGGATCCGGGCGACCTTGAACCGCGACAGCCCGAACTCCTGGGCGATCTCCACGCGGGTGCGCCCCTCGAGGTAGTAGCGGCGTGCGATGACCGCACGCTGGAACAGCTCGTCGGGTCCCACACCGCCTCCTTGTGCTCGATCCGCCCACCGATGCTCATATGTGCACGGGCGTTGACATGTGAGCATAGACGGCGCATGATCCCAGTCACAAGCACTCAGATGAGTGCATTGACTAACAGATGAGCAAAGGGTGGCGCATGCAGGCGGACCGCGGATGAGCCAGGACGACGACGCCCTGACGTCGCTGGCCACCACGGTGCTCGCCCGCGAGGCCGCCGCGGTCGCGGCCCTGGCCGACGGCGTGGAGACTGGCATCGTCGCGATCGCGCGCGCCACGCTGGCGCTGACCGGCAAGGTGGTCACCACCGGATCGGGCACGTCGGGGATCATGGCCGAACGGCTGGCCCACCTGCTCTCGGTCTGCGGCACCCCCGCGGTCTACCTGCCCGCGATGGACGCCCTGCACGGCGGGATCGGCGCCGTCACCGGCAACGACATGGTGCTGGCCATCTCCAAGACCGGCCGGTCGCGCGAACTGACCGACCTGGTCGAACGTCTCGTGCACCGCGGTGTCGAGGTCGTCGCCGTCACCGAAAGCCCCGGATCCCCGTTCGCCCGCGCCGCGTCCACGGTGGCGGCGCTGCCGCCCACCGCCCCCGACGCCGATCCGGGCGACATGATCGCGCTGGCAAGCACCCTGGCCGTCGGCGCCTGGGGCGATGCGCTGGCGGTGGTGGCGATGGCCCTGCGCGGGCACACCATGGGCGACGTCGTGGACAGCCACCCCGCCGGGGGAGTCGGCGCACGCGGGCGGCGGCCCGGAGACGAGGTGGCCCCGGTGGTCCCGGTGGTGCCGACATGACGGCCGGCACGAAACACGTTGTGCTGGGCGTCGACTCGTCCACCCAGTCCTGCAAGGTCGAGATACGCGAGCTGGCCACCGGCGCACTGATCGCCCGGGGCGGGGCCCCGCATCCGCCGGCGTTCCCGCCCAGCAGCGAACAACACCCCCGGGACTGGGTGCGTGCTCTCGTGAGCGCGGTGCGGCAGGCCCTGGCCCGCTGCGACGGCCCGGTCGGTGTGCGCGCGATCTCGGTGGCCGCGCAGTGCCACGGCCTGGTCCTGCTGGACTGCAACGGCGAACCGCTGCGGCCGGCCAAGCTGTGGAACGACACCACCGGTGCGCCGGACCTGGCCGCCCTCGTCGAGCGGATCGGGGCCCGGAGCTGGATCGCCGAGACCGGGTCGCTGCCCACCGCGGCGTTCACCGTCGCCAAGCTCGCCTGGACGCGTGCCCACGAGCCCGGCGTCGTCGATCGCGCCGCCTCGATGCTTCTCCCGCACGACTACCTGACCTACTGGCTGACCGGTGAGCGGGTCACCGACCGCTCCGAGGCCTCGGGCACCGGCTACTTCCGAACCACCGACACCACCTGGCTCACCCACTACCTCAACCTTGCCGGCGGAGAACGGGACTGGGCTCCGATGCTGCCCACCGTGCTCCCGCCGTGCGCCGCCGCGGGCCGGCTGCGCGCGCCGGCCGCCGAGGAACTCGGCCTGGACACCGATGTGATCGTCGGGCCCGGCGGGGGCGATCAGCACGCCGCCTACCTCGGGCTCGGGCTGCGCGACGGCGACCAGTACATCGGCATCGGCACCTCCGGTGTGGTCGCCACCTCCTGTCGCACACCGGTTTACGATCCGGCCGGCCTCGTCGACGGCGTCGCCGACCTCACCGGCGGCTATCTCCCGCTGGTGAGCACCCTGAACGCGGCCCGGGTCGGCGACACCGCGGCCCGGCTGCTCGGAACCGACCTGGCGGGACTGGCGGCCCTGGCACTGGACGCCGGGCCGGCCCGGGGACCGGTGCTGGTGCCGTTCCTCGACGGCGAACGCAAGCCGGACCGGCCGCACGCGCGCGGCGCGTTCGCCGACCTGACCTCGCACACCACCCGCGAGGAACTGGCCCGCGCGTTCGTCGAGGGGCCGCTGCTCTCGCTGATGAGCGCCCGTGACACCCTGCGCGGCTGCGGTGTCGACCTCGACGGCGCGGCCCTCGCCGTCGGCGGCGGCGCGCGGTCACGGGCCACGCTGCAGCTACTCGCCGATCTGCTCGACGACGAGGTCGGCGTGCCCGACGCGGAGGAGGCCACCGCCCGGGGCGCCTGTGTGCAGGCCGCCGCGGTCGCCGAGGGGGCCGACGTCGGCGCGCTGGTGGACCTGGCCAAGCGCTGGCAGCCGGGCGTGCTCGACCGGGTGACCCCGCGGCGCACCGGACGCGACCTGGGCGCGCTGCGGGCCCGCTGGAGCGAACTGGCGGCCTCGCCGTTGCTGGATTCCGGGGGTGCGCCGTGAACGACTCCACGCGGCTGGCCGGGTGGCACCGCGATGTCAACGCAATGGTGGCGGGGTCGGTGTATGCCGCCCCACCGGAGGAACGCACCGACACCGCGCGGGCGCTGGTGTCCGCCGGGCTCGACGTCCACGTCGACGTGATGGCCCCCGACGAGGGCCTGCCCGCCGGGGTGAGCCTGACCGAACTGGCCGAGATCGCCGGCGCGGTGGCGCCCGCACGCGTGGACGTGCACCTGATCGGATCGGCCGACTTCGTGGCCTCGACCCTGCCGGGTGTCCTGCACGTCCGGCCGGGCAAGGTGTTCCTGCCCTGGGCCGCCTTCACCGAGGCGCGGGCGCGCGCGGTCCGCGAACGCGGTGCCGGCGCCTGGATCACCCTCTGGCGCGAGTGGTCCGGCGTCTCACGGCTGCAGTTCCCGGCCGCTCCCGACGGCGTGCTGGTGATGCTCATCGAACCGGGATCGACCGCCCGCGCCTCGCTGGAACGCCTCAACCTGGTTGCGGCCTGCGCCGCCGAGCTGCCGGTCATCGTCGACGGCGGTGTCACCGAAGAGATTGCGCCGCTGTGTGTCACGGCCGGCGCCGAATCCCTGGTCGTGGGGCGCGCGCTGCTGCCCGCCGCGGCCGACCGAGCCCAGAGCGAAAGGAACCTGACATGACCACCACCGTGCCCGAGGCCACACCGCTGCCCGCGACCATGCGCGCCAGCGTGATGACCGGCGTCGGCCAACTGCGGATCGAGGACCGTCCGGTGCCGGCACCCGGGGCGCACCAGGTGCTCGTCGAGGTCGCCGCGGTGGGCGTGTGCGGGTCCGACGTGCACTACTACCGGCACGGCCGGATCGGCGATTTCGTCGTCGAGTCACCCATGATCCTGGGCCACGAGCTCTCCGGCCGGATCGCCGCGGTCGGTGAGGCCGTCGACCCGTCCCGCATCGGCCAGCGGGTCGCGGTGGAACCGCAGTTCCCGTGCCGGCGGTGCCGTCAGTGCACGGCCGGGCGCTACAACCTGTGCCCGCAGATGAAGTTCTACGCCACCCCGCCGATCGACGGCGCGTTCTGCCGCTACGTCATCGTCGACACCGAAATGGCGCACGCGGTACCGGATTCCATCTCCGACGACGCGGCCGCCCTGCTGGAACCCCTGTCCGTGGCGATCACCACCATGCGCAAGGCCCAGGTGGCGCCCGGATCCTCGATCCTCATCGCCGGCGCCGGACCGATCGGGGTGATCTGCGCACAGGCCGCCCGCGCCTACGGTGCGGCCCGCATCGTGGTGTCCGACCTGCTGGCATCCCGGCGCGCGCAGGCGCTGCGCTTCGGTGCCACCGAGGTACTCGACCCGGCCGCCGAGGATGTGGCCGCGCTGGACCCGCAGGTCGACGCCTTCGTCGATGCCAGCGGCGCGGCACCCGCCGTGGTCAGCGGCATCCGGGCGGTCGGGCCGGCCGGCCGGGTGGTGCTGGTCGGCATGGGCGCCGACGACGTCACCCTGCCCGTGGCCTACATCCAGAACATGGAGATCACGCTGACCGGGGTGTTCCGCTACACCGACACCTGGCCGGCGGCCATCCACCTGGCCGCCTCGGGCGCGGTCGACCTGGACGCCATGGTCACCGGCCGGTTCGACCTCGAGCACGTGGGCCAGGCCCTCGACAGCGACACCGACCCGGACAGCCTCAAGTCCATCGTCACCCCGAACTGATCCCTTCGAGCCGACACAGAGAGAAGAACCCATGAGCTCGCGCTCCCCGTTCGACCTGACCGGGCGCACCGCGCTGGTCACCGGCGGAAACCAGGGCCTGGGCAAGGCGTTCGCCACCGGCCTGGCCCAGGCCGGGGCCACCGTCGCCTTCTGCGGGCGCAACGCCGAACGCAACGAGAGGACCGCCGCCGACGCCGCGGCCGCCGGACTGCCGATCCACCCCATCACCGCCGACATCACCCGGTCCGCCGACGTCGAGAAGATGACCACCGACGCGGTGAACCTGCTGGGGCACATCGACATCCTGGTGAACAACGCCGGCACCTGCTACCACGCCGACTCCTGGGACGTCACCGAGCAGCAATGGGACGACGTCTTCGACCTCAACGTCAAGGCGCTGTGGGCGTGCTCCCTGGCCGTCGGCGCCCACATGCGCGAGCGGCGCTCGGGATCGGTGGTCAACATCGGGTCGATGTCCGGGCTGATCGTCAACCGCCCGCAGATGCAGCCGGCCTACAACGCCTCCAAGGCGGCGGTGCACCACCTGACCAGATCGCTGGCCGCCGAATGGGCGCCGCTGGGTATCCGCGTCAACGCGGTGGCCCCCGGGTACGTCAAGACCGACATGGCACCGGTCGACCGGCCCGAATTCCAGCGCTACTGGATCGAGGACACCCCGCAGCAGCGTTACGCCCTGCCCGAGGAGATTTCGCCGGCGGTGGTGTTCCTGGCCGGTGACGCGGCCTCGTTCATCACCGGTTCGGTGCTGGTGGCCGACGGGGGGTACACCGCGTGGTAGCCACCGTCCGCCGCGTCGTCGTCAACGCCCTCGACGATGTGGTCATCGAGGAAGTGCCCCAACGGGATCCGGGCCCGGGCGAGGCCCGGGTGCGCACCAGCGTGGTCGGTATCTGCGGGTCCGACCTGCACGCCGCCTGCGGCCGGCACCCGTTCATCGAGCTGCCCTACCGGCCCGGCCACGAAGTCGTCGGTGTCGTCGAGGCGGTCGGCGCCGGGGTCGAGGACTGCTGGGTCGGCACCCGCGTCGCCGTCGAACCCAACCTGGCCTGCGGTCACTGCCCCCAGTGCCGCGACGGGCGGTACAACATCTGCCGGGAGCTGCTGGTGCTGGGCTGCCAGACCCCGGGCGGGCTGGCCGACTCCTTCACCGTCGCGGCGGACCGGTTGGTGGCGCTGCCCGACGATCTCGACGACCGGCACGCGGTGCTGATCGAACCGCTGGCCACGCCCGTGCACACGGTGCGGCGCGCGGTCGAGACCGTCGGCGACCTGGCCGGGCGGCCGGTGGTCGTCATCGGTGCCGGCCCGATCGGGTTGTTCGTGCTGCTGGCCGCGCGCCACGCCGGCGCCCGCGTGGTGGTCGCCGACCTGCTGGAGTCCAAGCGGGCCCGGGCCGAACGCCTCGGCGCGGCGGGCACGTTCGACCCGGCCGCCGCCGACGCGATCGGCACGGCCCGGCGTGCGCTGGGCGGGCCCGCCGCGGTCGTCTTCGACTGCGTGTCCCGGGAGAGCTCGGTGGCCCAGGCGGTCGAGCTGGTCGACAAGGGCGGGGCCGTCATGGTCGTCGGCGTCGCCGACGGCGCGGTCCCGGTGCCGCTGGGCCTCATCCAGGACCGCGAACTGGCGCTGATCGGCAGCCTGATGTACGTCCGCCGGGATTTCACCGCCGCGGCCGACCTGCTCGCCTCCGGTTCCGTCCCGGTCGACGAGATCATCAGCGCCGCCTTCGATCTGCGCGACTCCGCCGACGCCTTCACCGCCTCCTCGGACCCGGAGAACGTGAAGATTCTGGTCACCGTGGGTCCCGCCGCGAGCGGTGCGGAGGTGCGCCATGACTGAAGCCACCAGCCAGCCGGCCGGCGAGGCCCTGCTGCAGTGCCGCGACATCCGCAAGAGCTTCGGCGGCGTGCCCGTGCTCAACGGGATCAGCATCGACCTGCAGCCCGGCACGGTCACCGCCCTGGCCGGTGAGAACGGCGCCGGGAAGTCGACCCTGATGAAGATCATCAGCGGGCAGTACGCCGCCGACGCCGGCACCGTCACGGTGCAGGGCGAGCGGCTGGCCCCCGGACACACCCGGGACGCGGTCCGCCGCGGCGTGGCGATCGTCCCGCAGGAACTGGCCTCCATCGAGCACATGACGGTCTACGAGAACCTCTTCGTGGGGCGGGAACTGACCCGGGGGCCGTTCCTCAACCGGCGGGCCATGATCGCCGAGGCCCGCCGGACCCTGGCCGTCTTCGACGTCGACATCCCCCCGACGGCCAAGATGGGTGGCCTGCCGGTGGGTCTGCGGCAGATCGTCGAGATCGTCAAGGCCGCCCGTACCGGTGCCCGCGTGGTGATGCTCGACGAACCCACCTCGGCGATCTCCGAGCGCGAGGTCGAAGGGCTCTACAAGATCGTGCGGCAGCTGCGCGAACACGGCGTGGCGATGGTCTACACCACCCACAAGATGGCCGAGATCCGCGCCATCGCCGACCGGGTGGTGGTGTTGCGCGACGGCGGCCTGATCGTCGACACCCCCATCGGCGAGATCACCGACGACGAGATCGTCAACGCGATGATCGGCCGCGAACTCGACACGCTGTTCCCCGAGCGTCCCGAACCCGGCGACCGGACCGTGCTCGAGGTACGCGAGCTGCAGGTGGCCGGTGCCAGCCGGCCCGTGTCGTTCACGGTCCGGGCCGGGGAGATCCTCGGGCTGGCCGGGCTGGTCGGCGCGGGCCGCACCGAACTGCTCGAGGCGATTTTCGGGGCCCGCCACTCCAGTTCGGGCGAGGTGCTGGTCGACGGGCGGCGGGTCAAGCGCAACGCCCCGGCCGCGGCGATCACGGCCGGGGTGGCGATGGTGCCCGAGGACCGCAAGCTCAACGGCGTCGTGCTGTCGATGAGCGTGCTGGACAACGGCTGTCTGCCACGGCTGTCGGCGTTCTCGGTCGCCGGCTGGCTGCGCGGCAGGTCGCGCAGCAAGGCGGTGTCGGACGTGATGAGCTCGGTCCGGCTGCGCACCAACGGGCTGAGCCAGGAGGTCGGCACCCTCTCCGGCGGCAACCAGCAGAAGGTCGTGCTGGCCCGCTGGCTCACCGGCGAGGTCAACGTGCTGCTGCTCGACGAGCCCACCCGCGGCGTCGACGTCGGCGCCCGCTCGGAGATCTACCGGATCATCACCGAGTTCGCCGCCCAGGGCATGGCCGTGGTGATGGCGTCCTCGGACATGCCCGAGATCGTCGGCCTGTCCCACCGCGCATTCGTGATGCGCGACGGCGCGGTCGTCGGCGAACTCGACCGCGACGACCTCGACCACCCCGCCGTCCAGGAGTCGGTCTTCCGGCTCGCCACCGCCCTGGACGCCACGCCGGACCTCAACGCGGAAAGCACCCACCAGGAGGCAGCATCGTGACCACCCAACTGAGCGAACAGGACACACCGCCCGGCGCACACTCGCACACCGTGGCCTCGGCCACCACCGGTGAACCGGTCAAACTGTTCTCACCCGGCTGGTTCGGCGGCATCGCGCTGCGCTACTCCATGGTCATCGTGATGCTGCTGGTGATCGCCTACTTCTCCTACCGCAGTGCGCGATTCGCCACGCCGGAGAACCTGGTGACCATCCTGGTCGCGGCCGCCCCGTTCGCGCTGATCGCGCTCGGGCAGACGTTGGTGATCCTCACCGGTGGCATCGACCTGTCCGTGGGCAGCGTGATCGCGGTGTCGGCGATGGCCGCCGCGGCCACCGCCAAGGCCAACCCGGGCCAGGTGTGGATGACCGTGCTGGTCGCCATGCTGGTGGGGCTGGCCGTCGGGGCGCTGAACGGAATCCTGGTGTCACGGCTGAACGTCCCACCGTTCATCGCCACGCTCGGCACGCTGACCGCGGGTTCCGGCATGGCCTACGTGATCGGGGGCGGGGCACCCATCAACGGCCTGCCCGCCGAGTTCGGCACGATCGCCAACACCCGCATCCTGGGACTGCAGATCCCGGTGCTGCTGATGATCGTCGGGATCGTCGCGTTGGCGGTCATCATGAAGCGCACCACCTACGGTATGCGCGTCTACGCCGTCGGCGGTAACCGCGCCGCCGCCGAGATCGCCGGTATCAACGCCCGCAACGTGCTGTTCAGCGTCTACGCCCTGTCCGGTCTGCTGGCCGGGCTCTCGGGGGTCATGCTCGCCTCGCGGGTGATCTCCGGGCCGCCGAATCTGGGGCAGGGCTACGAGCTCGACGCCATCGCCGCGGTGGTGATCGGCGGGGCCAGCCTGATGGGCGGGCGCGGCACCATCTGGGGTACCGCGCTGGGCCTGTTCATGATCATGACCCTCAACAACGGCCTGGACATCCTCGTCGTCCCCGCCTACTGGCAGGACGTCATCAAGGGTGTGCTGATCGTCGCGGCGGTGGCCGTCGACGTCTGGTCCTCCAGGAGGCGCACCTGACACTGTGCCGCAGAGCTTTCCAGGCATTCCAGACTTTCCAGTCACCGCCACAACCCGACAATCGACCAACGAGGGAAAGATTGATGAGACTCACCACCAAGATCGCGGCCCTGGCCTCGGCCGGGCTGGTCACGCTGGGGCTGACCGCCTGCGGGGCCGGAGACACCTCCGCCAACGACGACACCAAGCGCATCGGTGTCACCGTGTACGACATGAGCTCGTTCATCACCGCCGGCAAGGAGGGGATGGAGACCTACGCCAAGGCCAAGAACATTGAGCTGGTGTGGAACTCGGCCAACAACGACGTCGCGACCCAGGCCAGTCAGGTCGACTCGATGATCAACCAGGGCGTCGACGCCATCATCGTCGTTCCGGTGCAGGCGGATTCGCTCGCCCCGCAGATCGCCAGCGCCAAGTCGCACGACATCCCGCTGCTGGCCGTCAACGCCGAACTCGACAGCGATCAGCTGGCCGGCAACGTTCAGCCCGACGACGTCGCGGCCGGCGCGCAGGAGATGCAGATGATGGCCGACCGTCTCGGTGGCAAGGGCAACATCGTCGTCCTGCAGGGGCCGCTGGGCGGTTCCGGTGAGATCAACCGCGGCAAGGGTATCGACCAGGTGCTGGCCAAGTATCCCGACATCACGGTGCTGGCCAAGGACACCGCGAACTGGAAGCGCGACGAGGCCGTCAACAAGATGAAGAACTGGATCTCCAGCTTCGGGGACCGGATCGACGGCGTGGTGTCCCAGAACGACGACATGGGCCTGGGTGCCTCACAGGCGCTGCGCGAGGCCGGACGCACCGACGTCCCGATCGTGGGGATCGACGGCATCGAGGACGGTCTGAAGGCGGTCCAGAGCGGTGAGTTCATCGGCACCTCGCTGCAGAACGGCACCGTCGAGCTGTCGGCGGGCCTGGCGGTGGCCGACGCGCTGGTGAGCGGTCAGCAGGTCAACACCGACCCGGTGTACGTCATGCCGGCGATCACCAAGGACAACGTCGACGTCGCGTTGCAGCATGTGGTGACCGAGCGGCAGAAGTTCCTCGACGGGCTGGTGGCGCTGACCGAGCAGAACCTCAAGACCGGCGACATCGCCTACGAGGGCATCCCCGGACAGCAGCAGCCGCAGTCCTGATCGACCGACCCCGAGGGGAAGACCCCGGTCAGCCGACCGGTGTCTTCCCCTCGTCGGCGTTGTCGGTGGCACCGGTGGGGTAGGCGTGGATGAGCGCACTGGTCAGCTTGGGCACGGCGTGGATGAGGTCGTGTTCGGCCTGGTGGGCGAGGCGGTGCGCGTCGCCCAGGCTCAGGGCGGGGTCGAGGTCGAGTTCGGCGTCGGCGTGCAGGCGGTGCCCGATCCAGCGCATCCGCACGCTGCGCACCGCCCTCACCCCGGGGCGGGAGTTCAGCGCGGCCTCGGCGGTGTCGACGAGGCCGGGATCCACCCCGTCGAGCAGGCGGCGGAACACATCACGCGCGGCGCTGCGCAGCACGGCCAGGATGGCCACGGTGATGAGCAGTCCGATGATCGGGTCGGCCAGCGGGTAGCCCAGTGCGACACCGCCGGCGGCGAACAGCACCGCCAGTGAGGTGAAGCCGTCGGTGCGGGCGTGCAGACCGTCGGCGACCAGCGCCGCCGAACCGATGCGCCGGCCCACCCGGATGCGGTAGAGGGCGACCCACTCGTTGCCCAGGAATCCGACGAGCCCGGCCAGGGCCACCCACCCGACGTTGTCGATGGGTTCGGGATCGATGAGCCGCCCGATCGCCTCGTAGCCGGCGATGATGGCCGACAACGCGATCATCGCGACCACGAACAGCCCGGCGAGGTCTTCGGCGCGTCCGAAGCCGTATGTGTAGCGCCGGGTCGCCGCCCTGGTGCCCACCGCGAAGGCGATCCACAGCGGAACGGCCGTCAGGGCGTCGGAGAAGTTGTGGATGGTGTCGGCGGCCAGCGCGATCGACCCGGAGGCGGCGACGATCGCGATCTGCGCGACGGCGGTCAGCCCGAGGACCACCAGGCTGACCTTGACCGCGCGGATCCCCTCGTGGCTGGACTCCAGCGCGCCGTCGACGCTGTCGGCGGCGTCGTGGCTGTGCGGGGCGAAGATCTCCGTGAAGACGCCCCGCACACCCCGGGGGTGGGAGTGGGAGTGGGAACGGGAGTGGGAGTGGGAATGGGAATGCTCGCCCGGGGCGCTCATGATGGCGGCGCCGTCGGCCGGTGAGCCTCGGTGGTCATGCTCCGCACGCCCGGATCGGCGCGGTGGTGGGAGGGCACCCCGGGGCCGGCATGTTCGGCGTTGAACACCGCGTCGAGCACCAGTTGGCGGACGTGCTCGTTCTCCAGGCTGTAGTAGATCGTGGTGCCGGCCCGCCGGGTCCGCACCAGGCGGGCCATCCGCAGCTTGGCCAGGTGCTGCGACACCGACGGCGGTGGCTTGCCGACCCGCTCGGCGAGCTCGTTGACCGACATCTCACCGCCGGTCATCGCCCACAACACCTGGATGCGGGTGGCATCGGCCAGCATCCGGAAGACCTCGACGATGAGGTTCACCTGGTCGGTTTCCAGGGGCGGGCCCGTCCCACTACCTGCATTCATACGCAGATACTAACCTACGTAGGAAGTTCGGGGTAACGATCGCCGGCCCGGGCCCGAAGAGGGTAATGACAGTTAGGTCCGCGCCCCCTGTGACGAGCCGTTAGTCTCGTGACAGACCGGTACCCCGACAGAAACGGCACAGGCTCATGACCCAACCGCACCGCACCGCGAGGCCACGGACGACCAAGGCTGCGCGGCTGGCCGTGATCGGGGGATTCGCCGGGCTGGCGCTGGCCCTGGCCGGGCCTGCCGCCGCCGACCCGCCGCCCCCGGTGCCGCCGGGGGTTCCGCCGGTGCCGGCCCCGCCGGCGCCCGGCCCGCCGATGCCCGCCGTTCCGCCCGTGCCGGGTGCGCAGCCGATGGCCGCCCCCGCTCCGGGCGCTCCGCTGCCCCCCGCGCCGGGGGCGCCGCTGCCCCCGGGGCCGCCGATCGTCCCGCCGGTGATGCCCGGCGCCGGACCCGGAGGGCCCGGGGCCATGGGCCAGCTCGGGGCCGTCAAGGATCTGTGGAACGAGTTCAACTCGGCCCCGGGCGACTTCCTCGGGGTGCTCACCCCGATGGGACCGGACCCCAACACGCGGCAGATGCCGATGCTGCCGCCCGGTGTGTACCCGGAGGGCGTCGAGGCGCCACTGCCGCCGGATCAGCAGCCGCTGTTCTCCTGAGCGTGACCCGGCCGGCCCCGGCGGACGGTTCCCGGCTCGACGCCGATCAGTTGGCGGCGCTGGCCGCGGTGGTCGAGTTCGGCAGCTTCGACGCGGCCGCCGCGCGGCTGCACGTCACGCCGTCGGCGGTCAGCCAGCGGATCAAGGCGCTCGAACAACGGGTCGGGCGGGTGCTGGTGGTCCGGGAGAAGCCGTGCGTGGCCACCCCCGCCGGGGTGCCCCTGCTGCGGCTGGCAGCCCAGACCGCGCTGCTGGAAACCGAGGTGCTCGGCGAGCTCGGCGGCGGGGCGGCCGAACGCACCCGGGTGGCCCTGGCCGTCAACGCCGACTCGATGTCCACCTGGTTCACCGACGTCTTCGCGCTGCTGCCGCGGGTGGTCTTCGACATCCGGATCGAGGACCAGGACCACTCCGCGCGGCTGCTGCGCGAGGGTGTGGTGATGGGGGCGGTGACCACCGAACGCACGCCGGTGCCCGGGTGCCGGGCCCACCCGCTGGGTTCGATGCGCTACGTGCCCGTGGCCAGCGCGGACTATGTGGCCGAGCAGCTGCCCGACGGGTTCACCGCCGAGGCGGCGCGCCGGGCGCCGTCGCTGGCCTGGAACCGCGCGGATGCGTTGCAGGACATGTTGCTGCGCAAGGTTTTCCGCCACGACATCGCCCGTCCCGTGCACTACATCCCGACGGCGGAGGGTTTCGCCGCGGCGGTGCGCGCCGGGCTGGGCTGGGGCATGTACCCCGAGGGCATCATCGAGGAGTCCTTCGTCCGGATCGCCGGGGAACACCTCGACGTTCCGCTGTACTGGCAGTGCTGGAAGCTCGACAGCGCGACGGTGCACGACCTCACGCGTGCGGTGCGGCGGGCCGCCGGCCGGCTCGGCCCGGCCGGGTAGCCGACGGGGCAAGGCCGCACGCCGGCGCACACACCTGTGGTTCACTGGCGCCATGGCGACCATCGAAGTGGGAGAGCGGGTCCCGGCCCACCGGCTCGACGCGATCGACGGGACGACCGTGGACGTGCCCGCTCCCGGGCGGTTGGTGCACCTGCAGTTCCGCCGGTTCGCCGGATGCCCGATATGTCACCTGCACATGCGGTCCTTCGCCCACCGGCACAACGAGATCCGCGACGCCGGGATCACCGAGGTGGTGGCCTTCCACTCGGCGGCCGAGACGCTGCGCGCCTACCAGGGTGACCTGCCGTTCCCAGTCGTCGCCGACCCCGACCGCGCGCTGTACCGGGAGTTCGGCGTCGGGTCGTCGGCCGCGTCGATCGCCCATCCGAGGGCGTGGCTGGCCGCGGCCCGCGGCGCCGTCGGCCAGCGCTCACTGACCGCGGGTATCGGCCGCGGGGAGGATCACCTCGGCAAGCCCGCCGACTTCCTGATCGCCGGGGACGGCACGGTGCTGGCCCGCAAGTACGGTGCACACGCCGACGACCAGTGGTCGGTGGACGAACTGCTGGCCCTGGCGTCGCAGTCCGCTGGCTGAACCGGCTAGTTGAGCTGGTGGGCAGGCTGTTTGGGCCGCAGCGCCACCAGGGCGGTTCCGCCGGCGAACAGCGCCGCCATCACCACCGGGAAGTGGCCGCCGGGGGCGAAGCCCGACGCGGTGAAGCCGAGCAGCGCGACCGCCACCATCAGCCCGCCGGCGTACAGCAGCGGCTCGATGAGCGGGCGCGGCACCGGTACCGGGGCGGTCGGCAGGGGTGCCGAGACGCGTTTGCGCTGCCAGGCCAGCAGCACCATCTCCGCGGCGGTGACCACCGTCAACACCACCAGCCACTCCAGCCGGGCCAGCCACCAGGCCGTGGTGTTGACCTCGGGTTGCGGCAACAGCCCGGTCGGATAGGCCACCAGGGACACGGCCACCGCGGGGATCAGCTGCCACAGGTACAGCGCCATCACGTTGGCGTTCCCGAACGCCAGCACCCGCTGCTTGAACGGTGTCCGCAGCCATCGGTCCAGCGCCGGGGCCGCCCAGATGGCCAGGCCCGCCTGGGTGAACCCGAACGCCAACAGCGCGACCGTCGGCGGGGTGGTGTTCTTGATCGCCTCCCCGGTCACCCCGATCATGCTCGGCGGGTAGGGGCCGGGCCCCAGCAGCAGCGCCAGCGCCACCGCGGAGCCCAGCGCCAGGACCGCCGGCCGCCGGCCGATCATCAGACCGCCCCGCCAGGCGATCCCCAGCTGGTAGAACGCGCCCCAGGCGAACAGGTAGTTGACCGCACCGAGGTAGGCGGGCACGCTGCCGAAAAGCGTCAGCGCGTCGACGGCGGCGACCGCCGCCGTCAGCGCGGCCACCGCCCACAGCCCGAACCGGCGGTGCGCGGCCACCGCCAGCGGCGTCGTGAGTGTCACCAGCGTGTAGATGGCCAGGAACCACAGATGCAGCGCCACCGCCCAACCGGCGAAATCCAGGTTCGCGCCGGGCACCCCGGCGGGGATCAGCACGGCCATCACCACCAGGACCAGCCCGACGTAGATGCCCGTCGGCCCGAGCATGCGGGTCATCCGGTGGCGGATCCAGTCCTGGCGCGTCCCGCCCCGTTCGTCGTGCCAGCGCCTCCACGACAGCGCCCCCGCGTACCCGCCGACCACGAAGAACAGCGGCACCAGCTGGAACGGCCAGGTCAGCCACTGCGTGAAGGGGATCACCTGCAGGGGGTCGATCCGGTTGAACGTCCCGTCGCTGTAGGTCATGCAGGCCAGCAGCCAGTGGCCGTAGACGATCATCACGACACCGAAGACCCGGTAGAAGTCGATCGCCAGGTTGCGGGCCGGGGTGGACGGCTGTGCGGTGTTCATTCGGCTCCGGCGCCCGGCCGCCTCAGGCGGGCTGTTGGAGCAGCTCGGCCATCCGCGGCATGACCGCCTGGATGGCCTTGAACGGACGGATCATCACCTTGAACTCCACGATCTCGTCCTCGTCGTTCCAGGTGATCATGTCGACCCCGTCGACGAGGATGCCGTCGAGGTTCGCGGTGAACTCCAGCACCGCCGAACGCTCGGCGAACCACTGCCCGACATAGCGGAAATCCGCACCCGAGAACAGCTTCTCCGCCGCCGACAGGTACGCCTTGGTCACCGCGCGCCCGCGTTGCGGGGTGAACACCGCGGGGGAGTGGAACACCGCGTCCTCGGCGAGCAGCTCGTCGAGCCGGCCCGGGTCGCCGCTGCCGACGAACTCGAGCCAGCGCTCGACGATGGGCGGTGTCGGCGGTGTCGGCGGTGTCGGCGATGACATGGTTACTCCGTTCGTCGGGGACCCGAATAGTTCTGCCACGGTGAATAGTCGGCGAGCAAGTCCTCCTGCGGTGGACGCAGCTCCTCGGGCACATTCTGCAGGTTGATCCGGATCCGGTACCAGATCGACGACGGGCCCCGCATGCCGTCGACGAGGATGTCGGCGGGATCCAGCCGCGCCGCGGTGTCGGGGTGGCGTGCGCGCCAGGTGTCCAGTGCCGCCATCGCCTCGGGCCGGGTTCTGGTGCGCGCGACCTCGATCAGCGGCGGTTTGTCCGCCCTGGGGGCCTTCTCGGCGGGGCCCAGCTCCTCGGCGAGGGCCAGCAGCGCGGTCAGGCCGCCGGCGTGCTCGTCCATCGACTCCCACGGGTCACCCAGCTCGGCGTAGCGGCGCGGCACCGTGGCCACGGTGAACTGCTCGGGCCGGCAGACGCCGACCTCGTCCCAGGTCAGCGGGGTGGAGACGCGGGCGTCGGGCAGCGCACGCACCGAGTAGGCCGAGGCCACCGTGCGGTCCTTGGCGTTCTGGTTGAAGTCGACGAACACCCCGCGGCGCTCCTCCTTCCACCAGCGGCTGGTGGCCAGTCCGGGGGCGCGGCGCTCCACCTCGCGGGCCACCGTCTCGGCGGCCAGCCGCACCTGCCGGTAGGCCCAGTCGCGGGTGATCCGCGCATAGACGTGGAAACCCCGCGATCCCGACGTCTTGGGCCAGCCGGTCAGCCCGTGATCGGCCAGCACCTCGCGGGTCACCAGCGCCACGTCGACGATCTGGCCCCACTCGACGCCGGGCATCGGATCCAGGTCCACCCGCAGCTCGTCGGGGTGTTCGAGGTCGTCGGCGCGCACGGGGTGCGGGTTGAGGTCCACGCAGCCCAGGTTGACCGCCCAGACCAGCCCGGCGGCGTCGCGCAGCACGGCCTCCTTGGCCGAGGTGCCCGACCGGTACTTCAGCTCGGCCACCTCGATCCAGTCCGGGCGCTTCTGCGGGGCCCGCTTCTGGAAGACCGCCTCCTCGGAGATGCCCTTGACGAAGCGTTTGAGGATCATCGGGCGGTCGGCGACACCGCGCAGCGCGCCATCGGCGACCGCGAGGTAGTAGTGGATCAGGTCGAGCTTGCTCACCCCCGCATCGGGGAAAACGACCTTGTCGGGATGGGTGACGCCCACCTCGCGGCCGTCCACCTCCAGCACCAGCGGACGGGCCATCCCTGCATGGTAGTTCCGTCGCTGTTCCGAGCCGTACTGCGACCTATGTCACATACAGTGTGGCCATGCCCAAGCTGACCGACCTCCCGTTCCAGGCGGCCGCACTGATGCAGCAGTATGCCGAGCGTGGTGCCGCCGAACTTCACTACGCCCGGAAGATGCTCGAATCCGGCGCCCTGAAGCTGGAAGCACCGCAGAACCTCGCGGCCATGGTCGCCGACATCCGCCGCTGGGGCGAGTTCGGCATGATCCCGGCGCTCAATGCGCGCCGCACCCCCGAGCGTCTGGCCGTGATCGACGACGACGGGGAGATGACCTTCGCCGAACTGGACCGGGCCGCCCACGCCACGGCCAACGGGCTGGCGGCCATGGGGGTCAAGGGCGGTGACGGGGTCGCGCTGCTGATCCGCAACCACCGCTGGTTCCTGGTGGCGCTGTACGGGGCCGCCCGGGTCGGTGCCCGCGTCATCCTGCTCAACAGCGAGTTCTCCGGCCCGCAGATCAAGGAGGTCTCCGAGCGCGAGGGCGCCAAGCTGGTCATCTACGACGACGAGTACACCGCGGCCGTGGCCAAGGCCGAACCGCCGCTGGGCAAGCTGCGGGCGTTGGGCAGGAACCCGGACAAGCCCGATCAGCCGAGCGAATCCAGCGACGAGACGCTGGAGCAGCTGATCGCGCGCAGCAAGACCACCCCGGCGCCCAGGGCCGAGAAACACACCAAGATCATCATCCTGACCAGCGGCACCACCGGCACGCCCAAGGGTGCCAACCGCAGCACACCGCCGTCGCTGGCGCCGATCGGTGGCATCCTCTCGCATGTGCCGTTCAAGGCCAACGAGGTGACCTCGTTGCCGGCCCCGATGTTCCACGCGCTGGGGTTCCTGCACGCGACCATCGCGATGATGCTGGGCTCGACGCTGGTGCTGCGCAGGCGGTTCAAGCCCGCCACCGTGCTCGCCGACATCGAGAAGCACAAGGTGACCGGCCTGGTCGTGGTGCCGGTGATGCTCTCGCGCATCCTGGACACCCTCGACGAGATGGAACGCCGCCCGGACCTGTCCAGCCTGCGGATCGTGTTCGTCTCGGGTTCGCAGCTGGGCGCCGAGCTGGCCACCCGGGCCATCAAGTCGCTCGGGCCGGTGGTCTACAACCTGTACGGCTCCACCGAGATCGCCTTCGCCACCATCGCCCGCCCGCAGGACCTGCAGAAGAACCCCGCCACGGTGGGGCCCGTCGTCAAGGGCGTCAAGGTCAAGATCCTCGACGACAACGGCAACGAGGTGCCCCAGGGCGAGGTGGGCCGGATCTTCGTCGGCAACACCTTCCCGTTCGAGGGCTACACCGGCGGCGGCGGCAAGCAGATCATCGACGGCCTGATGTCCTCGGGCGATGTCGGCTACTTCGACCACAACGACCTGCTCTACGTCAGCGGCCGCGACGACGAGATGATCGTCTCCGGCGGCGAGAACGTCTTCCCGGCCGAGGTCGAGGATCTGATCAGCGGCCACCCCGAGGTCGTCGAGGCCACCGCGCTCGGTGTCGAGGACAAGGACTGGGGACATCGGTTGCGCGCCTTCGTCGTCAAGGCCGAGGGGGCCACCGTCGACGAGGAGGCGATCAAGACCTACGTCAAGGATCACCTGGCCCGCTACAAGGTGCCGCGCGAGGTGATCTTCCTCGCCGAGCTGCCGCGCAACCCCACCGGCAAGATCCTCAAACGCGAACTGCGCGACATCGAGATCAAGTAGGGGTCACGCAGCAGAGATCAGGTGGGGCGGGCCGTCGTCAGGCAGTAGCGCATGAGGACCCGGACATGGGGCGCCACGGCGGCCAGTTCGGTGTGCCCGGTGCCGGAGTAGATCTCCAGCAGCAGCGCGCGTCCGTCGTGCCTGCCGCCGGCGCCGAGGACGGCCCGGTAGCCGAACTCCCGCAGCAGGCGCACCTCCTCGGGATCGGAGTCGCCCACGGCGACATCGGCGATGAACGGCACACCGGTGACGATGGCCCGTTCTGTGGCCGGGTAGTCGGTGATCCGGTAGGCGTCGCCGGGAACCGGCACGACGACGGACAGGCCGGAGTCGTGGTCGCGCACGGTGTTGACACCCCGGACGGTGTGCAGTTCGTCGCTGTCGCGGGGGGTCATCGACACTGACCAGCCCGCCGCGCCGGCCTGCCGGTGCGCCTCGACGGCAAGGATCTCCAGCGCGTCGAGCACGCCGAAGCTGCCGAGCCGGTCGAGGATCCCCAGCACTCTGGGCACGAGGTCGTCGTGGGAGGGGCGGCGCGCGCCGATGGTGCCGGGCAGGCGGGGTGGCACCGGCGTCCCCGCGTTGAAGCGCCCGGGCCCGAGCCGCTTGGCGGTCAGCAGCGCCGCGTCGGCGGCCGCCAGCAGGTGCTGGCCCGATGTCGTGACGGGTTCGGCCGTGGCGGCGCCCCAGCTGATGGTGAGGCGGTCACCGTCGCGCGCACGCAGCATCTCGCCGACGGTGCGGGCGAACCGTTCCGCGTCGGCCGGGGTGGCCTGCGCCAGCAGCACGCAGAATTCGTCACCGCCCAGGCGGGCGGTGAAGGACCGGGGGAACTGCGCGGCGGCGCTGTCCAGGATGCCGGCCACCGTGCGCAGCACCGCGTCCCCGGCCGCATGACCGTCGTTGTCGTTGACGTCCTTGAACCCGTCGACGTCGCAGATCAGGCAGACCAGCTCCCCGGTGTCCGGGCCGATGGCCAGCAACCGCCGGTCCAGGGCGCGGCGGTTGGCCAGCCCGGTCAGCGGGTCCTGGTGGGCGTAGTTCCAGATCGTGCTGAACTGCTCGGAACGGCCGAAGGCGACGGCGGTGTGCGCGGCGATGGCCCGCAGCAACGCCACGTCGCCGGGCCCGAACCGGCGGCCGTCGGTACCGGTGGCCCAGATCTCGCCCCAGGTCTGCCCGTCGTAGACGACCGGGACCCCCAGCTCGCATTCCTTGCCGAGCTCGCGCAGCAGGGCCCGCGCGGAGGGCTCGGCCGTCTCGTCGTCGATGGCGTTGACGAAGGGCCGGTGGTGCTCGAGCAGCGCGGCGACGTGCGGATAGTCCGGGACGGCGTAGGTTTCGTGCACGGGCCAGGGCTGCTCGCCCGCGCCCAGGTCGCCGACGTTGATCAACGTCCGCAGGGTGTTGGTCTCGCGGTCCCAGCGGCTGATCGACAGCGACGCGGCCGCCAGGGCGATCAGTGCCTGCTCGGCGATGACCTCGACCACCTCGTCGAAGTACTCGGCGCGCAGCACGGCGTGGGAGATCCGCACCAGCGTGCGTAGCACCGAGAGTTCCGTGTCAGCCATGCCTCCCCTGCCGGCAGATCGTCACCAGGAAGACAGTCTGTACCCGCGCGGCGGGGGAGGGGAACCCTTCCGGCCTAGGGATCGCGGGGCAGCCCCAGCAGGCGCTCGGCGATGATGTTGAGCTGCACCTCGGAGGTGCCGCCGTAGATCGTGGTCGCCCGGCTGGCCAGCAGGTACTGGTTCCAGGTGCCCTGGGGGGTGGATTCGTCGCCGATGGCGGCGTCGGTGCCGAACGTGGACACCACGAACTCGGCGTAGCCCTGCCCGGTCTTCATCGACAGCAGCTTGGAGATCGCGGCCGAGGGCATCGGATCCCCGCCGGCCAGGGTCAGCAGCGTCGAGCGCATGTTCATCAGCTTGGCCGCATGGCCCTCGGCGATCAGCTGGCCGGCGTGGTTCTGTCCGATCTGGTCGAGCTGGGCCTCGCGGAGGTGGTCGACGAACTTGTCCAGGCTGGGCAGGAACGGCGGCTCGCTGCTGCCGATCGAGACCCGCTCGGCGGTCAGGGTGTTGCGGCTGACCTCCCAGCCCCGGTTGACCTCGCCGAGGACCATCTCGTCGGGGACGAACACGTCGTCGATGAAGACCGTGTTGAACATCGCGTTGCCGGTCAGCTCGCGCAGCGGCTTGACCTCCACGCCGTCGGCGGCCATGTCGAGCAGGAAGTAGGTGATGCCGTTGTGCTTGGGCGCCGACGGGTCCGTCCGGGCCAGCAGGGCGCCCCACTGCGAGTACTGCGCGCCGGTGGTCCAGATCTTCTGGCCGGTGATCCGCCAGCCGCCGTCGACCTTGGTGGCCTTGGTCGTCAGGCTGGCCAGGTCCGAACCGGCGCCGGGTTCGGAGAACAGCTGGCACCAGATCATCTCGCCGCGGAACGTCGGCGGCAGGAACCGCTGCTGTTGCTCGTCGGTGCCGAACGCGACGATCGACGGGATGATCCAGGCGGCGATGCCCATCGCGGGCCGCCGGACCCGACCGGTGGAGAACTCCTGGGCGATGATGATCTGCTCGATCGGCGTGGCGGCCCGGCCCCACGGCGTGGGCAGATGCGGTTGCACCCAGCCGCCCTCGGCGATCGCGGTGGTGCGCTCCTCGCGCGGAATGGCTTTCAGCGCAGCGACTTCGGCGCGGATGTCCTCCCGCAGCTTCTCGGTGTCGGGATCCAGGTCGATGTCGATGCCACGCAGGCCCGTGGTGGTGGCGGTGTCGAAGACCCGCTGGGGGTAGTCCGCGGCGCGCCCGAAGCAGGCGGCCAGCAGCAGTGCCCGGCGGTAGTAGACGTTGGTGTCGTGCTCCCAGGTGAAGCCGATGCCGCCGTGCACCTGGATGCAGTCCTGCGCGCAGTGCTGGGCCGCGGCCGGGGCCAGCGTGGCGGCCACCGCCGCGGCGAACGGGACGTGTGCGCTGTCCCGATCACCGGCGGGGTCACCGGCGCGGGCCTCGTCGATGGCGCGCGCGGCGTCCCAGGTCGCCGCGGTGGCGCGCTCGGTGACCGCGATCATCTCGGCGCACTTGTGCTTGACCGCCTGGAACTGGCCGATCGGGCGGCCGAACTGCTCGCGGATCTTGGCGTATTCGGCGGCGGTGTCGGTGGCCCAGCGGGACACCCCGACGGCCTCGGCCGACAGCAGCGTCGACATCAACGCGTGCGCGGCGTCGCGGCTGAGGTTGGTGAGCACCCGGTCGTCGCCCACCTCGACGGCATTGGCCCGCACGTGGGCGACCGGGCGCAACGGGTCGAGGCCGGCGACCGGCTCGATCTCCAGGGTGTCCGCGTCGAGGAGCACCCACTCCTCACCGGAGTCGATGGCCACGGGCAGCACCAGCAGGGAGGCCTGGGCGGCGGCGGGCACGGCGCGGACCTCGCCGCGGATGACCAGCGCCGCCCCGGACTCGTCCTCGCCCTGGCGGGTGGCGGTCAGGCCCGAGTCGATGGCGTAGGCGGCGATCGTCTCACCGGAGGCCAGGCCGGTGAGCGGCTCGCATGTCGGGTCGTGCGCGGCGATGAGCGCGCTGGCGATCGCGGACGGGACGAAGGGGCCGGGCACCGCGCCGTAGCCGAACTCGGCCAGCACGATCGCCAGCTCGAGGATGCCGAAGCCCTGCCCGCCGACGGACTCGTCCAGGTGCACACCCTGCAGTCCCTGGTCGGCCGCGGCCTTCCAGTAGGGCGGCGGGTTGGGGACCGGGGTCTCCAGCGCCTCGTGCAGCACCTCCGACGGCGCAACCCTGGCGACCAGGGAGCGCACCGATTCGGCGAGGTCGGCGTGTTCGGGAGTGATCGCGATCGGCATCGTTGCCCTTCCCTCGTTCACATGACCGGAGTTCAAATAACCGGTCGGTTGGGCAACGAGCCTACCCGGGGGCCCCGGTCGTTACGAGGGGCTGTCGGAGTCCTCGGCGGCGCGGTCGACAACCAGAAAGTAGGGCCGTTTGCCCTCGACGATGCGCCGGCAGTTCCTGATCGCCGCGTCCAGGTAGCGCTCCATGGTGTCGGCGGTCAGCCAGCTGACGTGCGGCATGAGCAGCACGTTGTCGAGCTTGAGCAGCGGGTTGTCGGGGCTCACCGGCTCCTCGGCGAACACGTCCAGGCCGGCCCCGGCCAGCTGCCCGCTGGTCAGCGCCTCCACCAGGGCCTCCTGGTCGACGATGTCGCCGCGTGCGGTGTTGATCAGGATCGCGCCCGGCTTCATCTTGGCCAGGACCTCGCGGCTGATCATGCCCTCGGTCTCGGGGGTCAGCGGCAGGTGCAGCGACACGATGTCGCTCTTGGCCAGCAGATCGTTGAGCGAGACCCAGGCGGTGTTGTACTCGTCGCGCTGGGTGCTGGTGTGCAGCACCACGGTGTTCATCGACTTCAGGATCTGCTCGACCCGCTTGGCGACGCTGCCGTACCCGATCAGGCCGACGGTGCAGGCGCCCAGGTCGCGCACCCGGTCGCCCAGCGTCGGGTCCGCGGGCCAGCCGCGGCCCTCACGGGTGGCGCGGTCCAGTTCGGGCAGCCGGCGCAGCGCGGCCAGCATGAACAGCACGGTGGCCTCGGCGACGGAGTCGGCGTTGGCGCCGGGCATGTTGGCCACGGCGATACCGCGTTCGGCGGCGGTGTCGACGTCGATGGTGTTCACCCCGGAGCCCAGCTTGTGCACCAGTTTGAGCTTGCTGGCCTTGGCCAGGTCCTCGCCGGAGAGCGGGCGCAGCACGTGCCACAGCACGTCGGCCTCGGGCAGTTCCCGGTAGAAGGCCTCGTCGTCGTCGGCGGGCACCCAGTGGACGTCGAGCCAGTCGGACTCGGCGGCCACCCGTTCCTCCACCTTGGTGCCGGGCTGGAAATGGGCGAGAACTCTCAATGCCACCGTGTCGTTATCCACTGGGCGATGGTATCGGCCTGTTCGGCGCGTGCCCCCGGGGTGGTGAAGTAATGGTCGGTGTCTATCGAACACAGTTGCTTGTCGGTGCCGGCCAGCGCGTCGTGGATGCGCCGGGCATCCGACGGGAACACCCCGGTGTCGCGGTCGGCGTTGATCACCAGCGCCGGGCACTCGATCCGGGCCAGGTGCGGCTCGGCGCGGGTCCGTGCGGTGCGCAGGCTCCACATGCCCAGCCAGTTGCGCAGCGTGGTGGCCGCGGCGATTCCGCGGGTGGAGCGGTTGGCCCTCACCGGGGTGCCCGCGTAACAGAGGTTGGGCTCGCGGCCGGTGGGTTCCAGCGTGGGGTCCACCATGCGGGGGTCGGCCCAGGTCCGCATGACGGTGAACGGCCGGTCGGAGAAGCCCGCGGCGCGCACCCGGGCCAGCTCGGCCTCGGCCCAGTCGGTGATGGCGTGGTTGCGGGCCACCTGCGCGGCGCGGTAGCGCCGCACGAAGTCCTCGGAGAACGGCGGGCCGTTGCGCCCGTCGAACAGGTCCAGGTCGGGGTCGCCTGCCACCGGGTCGTTCTCGTCGACGACGGCGCCGTCCATCCAGGCGGTCAGCACGTCGGGCCGGCCGGGGTGGGCGGCACTGGCGACGTAACCGTCGGCCGCCGGCAGGTCGGGGTCCTGAAGCGCGCGGGCCTGGTAGGCGGCCATCAGCGAGCCGCCGCCGGAGTTGCCCAGCAGCACGACGGTGTCGACGCCCGCGACCTCGCGCAGCCAGCGCACGCCCACGCCGATGTCGATCAGCGCGTGGTCGAGCACGAAGCTGCTCTCGAAGCCGCGGAAACGGGTGTTCCAGCCCAGGAAGCCGATGCCGCGGGCGGCCATGTACTCGGCGAGATAGTGCTCGGAGAAGTCGATCTGGTAGTGCGTGGCGATCATCGCGATCCTGGGGGCCCCGCCCCGGGCGCGGTGGTAGAGGCCCTGGCAGGGATGCCCTCCGGCGCCGGCGCGGGCCGCGGTGGGCGACTCCAGGCCGACGAACTCACGGACCACGTCGGGGTCGTCCATTCAGCTGTCCTCCTCGGGTGGGTCGGTGCCGTAGACGGCGCGGTAGAAGACGTTGGACAGGGTGGTGATGCAGGCGGTGTCGTCGGGGTCGGCGCCGCCGGCGAGCTGGGTGTAGCAGAACTGGTTGAGCATCGAGACGATCGCTTCGGCCAGCAGGTGCGGGTCGTCGCCGGGGCAGTGGCCCCGGGCCTGGGCCCGCACCACCGTCTCGGTGATGAACTCGACCGGCCCGGCGCAGATCTGCGCCCAGTGCTGGGCGAAGTCGTCGTTGATCATGGCCAGCTGGGAGACGCTGATCATCTCGGCGAGCCGGTGCCGGTAGGTGTTCCAGTGCGCGGTGGCGGCCCGGTGCACCCGTTCCCGGTCGGACAGGCCGTGGGCGGTGACGCCCCGGGCGCGCTCGCCCGCTTCGTCGCGGAACCGCAGCGCCCACTGGCGGACCATGTCCTCCTTGGAGTCGTAGTAGTTGTAGAACGACGCCGTGGACTTGCCGGCCTCGGCGGCGATGTCGGCGACGGTGGCCGCCAGGATTCCCTTGCGGGCGACCACCGTGCGCGCCGCGGCGTCCATGGCGGCCCGGGTGCGGATGCCGCGGGCGGTGGCGGCCACTGGGTGATGTCCTCCGGGTCGGTGTGAGGGCTGGGCTCAAACTGAATCTGATGTTAGATTCAGTTTCACGTACGGACCAGGAGGTGGTCAACCCGTGATCAAACCGGACAACACCAACCCGGAATTCGAACTCGGCGGCATCAACCACGTCGCCTTGGTCTGCTCGGACATGGCGCGCACCGTGGACTTCTATTCGGGGGTCCTCGGTATGCCGCTGATCAAGTCGCTGGACCTGCCGGGGGGACTGGGTCAGCACTTCTTCTTCGACGCCGGCGGGGGATCGTGCGTGGCGTTCTTCTGGTTCGCCGAGGCCCCCGACCGGGTGCCCGGGGTGTCCTCACCCGACGCGCTGCCGGGGCTGGGGGAGATCGTCAGCGCGGTCTCGACCATGAACCACCTGGCCTTCCACGTGCCGGAGGAGAAGTTCGACGAGTACCGCCGGCGGCTCAAGGAGAAGGGGGTGCGGGTCGGGCCGGTGCTCAACCACGACGAGAGCCCGATGCAGGCCTCCCGGGAGCTCCATCCGGGGGTCTACGTGCGCTCGTTCTACTTCCACGACCCCGACGGCATCACCCTGGAGTTCGCCTGCTGGACAAAGGAGTTCACCGAGCAGGACGCCGTGACCGTGCCGCGCACCGCCGCCGACCGCAGGGTGCCGGCCGGCCGTTAGGCCCGGAACAGCCGGGGCTCGTTGAGCCGGTCGATCGTCGAGGTCAGCTGGTCGACGAGTTCCTCGGCGCTCAACCCCACCGCGCCGGCCAGCCAGGCGCTCAGGGTCTCGCCGACGCCGCCGACCACGAAGTGGGCGATCGCCGCGATGCGGGGGGTGGCGGCCACCCGCAGCGCGGACTGGATGTGCTCGCTGGACAGCATCGCGAACAGCCCGCCCTGTTCGGCGCGCTTGCGCAGCAGCACCGCATTGGAGAGCCGGGCACTGAACAGCAGCCGGCCCACCCGGGGATCGGACTCGATGCTGTGCACGATGTTGGCGATGCCGGCCCGGTTCTGCTCGGCGGGAGGGGCGGCGGCGACCGCGGCCTGGGTGGTCGCCGCCAGGGTCGCCACGACGTCGTCGAACACCGCGGCGACGAATTCGTCCTTGTCGGTGAAGTTCTCGTAGAAGTAGCGCGGACTCAGCCCGGCCTGCCGGCAGATCACCCGCATCGTGAGCTCGACGGGCGGTTCGGCCCCCAGCAGGTCCAGGCCGGCGGCCAGGAACCGGCGCCGGCGTTCGGCGTGCCGTACGCCCGCGGTGACACCGCGGTAGGGGCGCGCACCGGGATCGGCCATGGACACATCTTGACACTCGTCGAGCGGCGCGGGCAATATTAGGAAACAAACGTTTTCACTTTCTGGGGACAGGTGGACCTATGACGATCAGCGATGTTCGGGTGGCGCCCCCACGGCGTGGTTGGTGGGCGCGGCGCGGAGCCGGTGGCGACGACGGCCTGATGGGTGTCGCGCTGCTGGCCGGCCCGGCCAACGTGATCATGCAGCTGGCCCGCCCCGGCGTCGGCTACGGCGTCGCCGAGAGCCGGGTGGAGAGCGGGCGCATCGACAAGCACCCGGTCAAGCGTGCCCGCACCACGTTCACCTATCTGGCCGTGGCCACCAGGGGCACCGACGCCCAGAAGGCCGCCTACCGGCGCGCGGTCAACCGTGCCCACGCGCAGGTGTACTCCACCGAGGGCAGTCCCGTGGAGTACAACGCCTTCGACAAGGACCTGCAGCTGTGGGTGGCGGCCTGCCTGTACAAGGGCGGGGTCGACGTGTACCGGCTGTTCATCGGCGAGATGGACGAGGAGACCGCCGACCAGCACTACCGCGACGGCATGAGCATGGGCACCACGCTGCAGGTGCCGCCGGAGATGTGGCCCGAGGACCGGAAGGCGTTCGAACGCTACTGGCAGGAGTCGCTGGAGAAGGTCCACATCGACGACACCATCCGGGAGTTCCTCTACCCGATCGCGGCCAACCGGATCCGCGGTGTCCGGCTGCCCCGGCGGGTGCAGCAGGCCCACGAGGAGCTGGCCCTGCTGATCACCACCGGTTTTCTGCCGCAACGTTTCCGCGACGAGATGCGGCTGCCCTGGGACGAGCGCCGGCAGCGCCGTTTCGACCGGCTGATGGCGGCGCTGCGCACCGTCAACCACGCCCTGCCCCGGCCGGTGCGCCAGTTCCCGTTCAACGTGCTGCTGCGTGACCTGGACCGGCGGATCCGCACGGGACGTCCGTTGGTCTAGTCGGCGTACCCTCGCGGGCATGCGTAGCGACAACGACACCTGGGACATCACCACCAGCGTCGGCTCCACGGCGTTATTCGTGGCCGCCGCAAGGGCGTTGGAGGCCGACAAACCCGATTCGCTGGCCGTCGACCCGTTCGCCTCGGTGTTCTGCCACGCCGTCGGCGGCCGCTGGGCCGCGGTCCTGGACGGCGAGGCCCCCGGGGACAAGTTGCACACCGAGTTCGGCACCCACTTCGTGAACTACCAGGGTGCGCGCACCCGCTACTTCGACGACATGTTCGCCAGGGCCACCGCCGACGGGGTGCGCCAGATCGTCATCCTGGCGGCCGGCCTGGACTCGCGGGCCTACCGGCTGCCCTGGCCGGACGACACCGTCATCTTCGAGCTGGACCAGCCGCAGGTGCTCGACTTCAAGCGCCGGGTGTTGGAGGGCCGCGGCTCGCGTCCGGGTGCGGAGCGTCGCGAGGTCGCCGTCGACCTGCGCGACGACTGGACCGGGGCGCTGCGTGCCGACGGTTTCGACGCCACCCGGCCGGCGGCGTTCCTGGCCGAGGGGCTGATGATCTACCTGCCGGCCGCCGCGCAGGGCGACCTGTTCCGCGGCATCGACGACCTCGCCGCGGCGGGCAGCCACGTCGGCATCGAGGAGGGCGAGCCGATGCCCGAACCCGCCTACGAGGCCGCCAAGGCCGCCGAACTCGCGGCCGACGACGGCGAGTTCTTCACGCTGATCTACAACGAGCGCTACGCCCGGGCCGCCGACTGGTTCGGTGAGCGCGGCTGGACGGCTATGCCGACGCCGTTGGCCACGTATCTTCGTACGCTCGCCCGGCCGCTTCCCGACGCCACGAGTGAGGCCTACCCCATGGTCCAGTCGAACACCCTGGTCAGGGCCGTGAAGGGGTAGTCCGCACCCCCCGTAGACCCCCGCTCGGACCTCTCGACAGTTAGCTTATGCAATGCTAACTTCAGCAAAGTTAGCTAAGCCAAAACTATCTTGAGGAGACGTGCGGGGGCAGCCGTGTGCTGCGTCCGTTCAGACAGCTATGGACGACCAACGAGCGATCGCGGTGCCCCGGGTGGACGCCGACGTCGTCAGCCGCTTCGCCACCTGCTGCAAGGCACTGGGGCTGACCGTCTACGAGCGCCGGCGGCCCGCCGACGCGGCCGCGGCGCGGTCGGGCTTCGCCGCGCTCACCCGGATGGCCCACGACCAGTGCGACGCCTGGACGGGGCTGGCCGCCGCCGGCGACACGTCCATGCCGGTGCTGCGGGCCGTCTCGGCCACCGCAGCCAGCGCCGGCGCGCTGGCGCGCCGCGTCGAGCTGGCGCCCGGCGCACTCGGCTTCACCTACGACACCGGGCTGTACCTGCAGTTCCGGGCCACCGGCCCGGACGACTTCCACCTCGCCTACGCCGCGGCGCTGGCCCGCGCCGGTGAGCTCGCCGCGTCCGACGCCCTCGTCGGTGAGGTGCTGGCCCGCCGCAACACCTTTCACGAGGCCCGCTGGGTCGCCGCGGCGACCCACCACCGCGCGCAACGCTGGTCCGACGTCGTCAAGCTGCTGACCCCGATCGTCAACGATCCCGGGCTCGACGAGACGTTCGCGCACGCCGTGCGGGTCGCGCTGGGCACCTCGCTGGCGCGGCTGGGCATGGTCGCCCCGGCGCTGTCCTACCTGGAGGAGCCCGCGGGCCCGGTGGCGGTGGCCACGGTCGACGGTGGGTTGGCCAAGGCGCTGGCCCTGCGTGCCCACGGCGACGAGGAGTCCGCGGCGGAGACCCTGCAGGAGCTCTACGCCGCCAATCCCGAGAACGACGAGATCGAGCACGCGCTCTCGGACCCGTCCCACGGCTTCGTCACCACCAGCGCGGCGCGGATCGAGGCCCGCACCGACCCGTGGGATCCCGACACCGAGCCCAGCGAGGCCGACTTCGTCGACCCCGACGCCCACGACCGCAAGGCCGTCCTGCTTGCCGAGGCCGAGGAGGAGCTCGGGCAGTTCATCGGCCTCGACGAGGTCAAGAACCAGGTGGCGCGGTTGAAGAGCTCGGTGGCCATGGCACTGCTGCGCCAGGAGCGCGGCCTGGCCGTGGCCCAGCGCGCGCACCACCTGGTCTTCGCCGGCCCGCCCGGCACCGGTAAGACGACCATCGCGCGTGTGGTGGCCAAGATCTACTGCGGGCTGGGACTTCTCAAGCGCGAGAACGTCCGCGAGGTGCACCGCGCGGACCTGATCGGCCAGCACATCGGCGAGACGGAACACAAGACCAACGCCATCATCGACAGCGCCCTGGACGGGGTGCTGTTCCTCGACGAGGCCTACGCGCTGGTGGCCACCGGCGCCAAGAACGACTTCGGCCTGGTGGCCATCGACACCCTGCTGGCCCGCATGGAGAACGACCGGGACCGGCTGGTGGTGATCATCGCCGGCTACCGCGCCGATCTCGACCGCTTCCTGGACACCAACGAGGGCCTGCGGTCGCGGTTCACCCGCAGCATCGACTTCCCGTCCTACTCGGCCGGCGAGCTGGTCGAGATCGCCTCGGCGATGGCGGCCCAACGCGACAGCGTGTTCGAGCGGGCCGCGGTCGAGGAACTGACGGCGCTGTTCGGCCACCTGGCGTCCTCGACGACCCCGGACGCCGCCGGGGTGGACCGCCGCAGCCTCGACGTCGCCGGCAACGGCCGGTTCGTCCGCAACGTCGTCGAGCGCTCCGAGGAGGAACGCGAATTCCGCCTCGATCACTCCGATCTGGCCGGCGGCCATGAATTCACCGACGAGGAGCTGATGACGATCACCGTCTCCGACGTGCGCAACTCGGTGGCCCCGCTGCTGCGCGGCCTGGGTCTGGGCGTGCCGGCATGAGCTTCACCCCCCGCACCCCGGACAACCACAACCCCGACCGGGTGACCTACCGGCGCGGGTTCGTCACCCGTCACCAGGTGACCGGATGGCGGTTCGTCATGCGCCGCATCGCCTCCGGCGTCGCCCTGCACGACACCCGGATGCTCGTCGATCCGCTGCGCACCCAGTCGCGCGCGGTGCTGATGGGTGTGCTCATCGTGATCACCGGCGTGCTGGGCTGTTTCGTGTTCTCCTTCATCCGTCCGGGCGGCGAGGTCGGCACCAACGCGGTGCTGGCCGACCGCGACACCGCCGCGCTGTACGTGCGGGTCGACGACCAACTGCATCCGGTGCTCAACCTCACCTCGGCCCGGCTCATCGTCGGCGAGGCGGTCAACCCGACCCAGGTGCGCGGCACCGACCTGGACAGCCTGCCCCGTGGCGCGATGATCGGCATCCCCGGCGCACCCGAACGCATGGTGCAGACCGGCGGCGCCGACGCCGACTGGGTGGCCTGCCAGGGCTCCGACGCCGTCGCCCCGGGCGTCACGGTCATCGCCGGCCCGCCCGCCGGCGGCGGGGAACGCGCCACCACGCTGCCCGACGACTCCGCGGTCCTGGTCGCCGGCGCGGCCCCGGCGGGCACCGGCCCGGCCACCTGGCTGCTGTGGGACGGCCGGCGCAGCCCGATCGACCTGGGCGATCGCGCCGTCACCGCCGCGCTGGGCTGGAACGCCGAAATCCCTGCGCCCCAGCCGATCACGCCCGGTCTGTTCAACGCGATCCCCGAGGGCGCCGCCCTGGCCGCCCCGGTGATCCCCGGCGCGGGCACGCCGCCGCAGTTCGCCCTGCCGGTGGCCGCGCCGGTCGGCGCCGTCGTGGTCGCCTACGGTGCCGACAACACGCCGCTGCACTATGCGGTGCTGCCCGACGGCCTGCAGCCGGTCTCCCCGGTGCTGGCCTCGATCCTGCGCAACAGCGACTCCTACGGCCTGGCCCAGCCGCCACGCCTCGGCGCCGACGACGTCGCCCGGCTGCCCGTCTCCCAGCTGCTGGACACCGCGTCCTACCCGCAGCGGCAGCTGCACCCCGTCGACCCGGCCGCCGCGCCGGTCACCTGCGCGCACTGGTCCAAACCCGTTGACGCCCAGACCAGCACGCTGACCCTGCTCTCCGGCGCCGCGCTGCCGGTGCGCGAGGGTGTGCAGACCGTCGACCTCCCGGGCACGGCGGCCGGCGCGGCCGCACGGGTGGCGTTGCCCGCCGGGGCGGGCTACTTCGTGCAGACGGTCGGCCAGGATCCCGCCTCGCCGACGGCCGGAGCGCTGTTCTGGGTCTCCGACACCGGCGTCCGCTACGGGATAGCGGGGACGGACGACACCGTCGCCGCCCTGGGCCTCACACCGCCCCCGACGCCGATCCCGTGGTCGATGCTGTCGCTGTTCGGCGCCGGCCCGGCCCTGTCGAAGGCCGCGGCGCTGAGCGTGTTCCCCACGACGTCCCCCACGACCGGTGGGCAGGAGACCCGATGAGCAGACTGATCTTCGAGGCGCGCCGGCGGCTCACGCCGCAGCAGGTACGCAAGGGCACCATCACCATCGAGGCCCCGCCGGAGCTGCCCCGGGTGGTGCCGCCGTCGCTGCTGCGCCGCGCCCTGCCGTACCTGATCGTCATCCTGATCGTCGGGATGATCGTGGCGATGGTCGCCACCGGGATGCGGCTGATCTCACCGCAGATGCTGTTCTTCCCGTTCGTGCTGCTGCTGGCGGCCACGGCGCTCTACCGCGGCACCGACAACAAGATGCGCACCGAGGAGGTCGACGCCGAACGCGCCGACTATCTGCGCTATCTGTCGGTGGTCCGCGACAACGCCCGCGCCCAGGCCGCCGACCAGCGGGCCGCGGCCGAATGGTCACACCCCGAACCCGATGCGCTGGCGGCCATCCCGGGTACCCGCCGCCAGTGGGAGCGCGACCCCCACGACCCGGACTTCCTGGTGCTGCGCACCGGGCGCCACGACGTGGCACTGGACACCGCGCTCAAGGTCAAGGACTCCGCCGACGAGATCGACCTGGAACCGGTGTCGCACGCGACCCTGCGCGGCCTGCTGGAGGTCCAGCGCACCGTCGCCGACGCCCCGACCGGCATCGACGTCACCACGGTCTGCCGCGTCACCGTGCTCGGCGAGCGGGCCGAGGTCCGCGCGGCGGTGCGGGCCTGGCTCGCCCAGGCCGTCACCTGGCACGACGCCGGCGTCCTCGGTGTCGCGCTGGCGGGCCCGGACCTGGAGTCACCGGACTGGTCCTGGCTGAAGTGGTTGCCCCACACCGACATCCCCGGACAGGTCGACGGCGTCGGACCGGCGCGCTACCTGTTCGCCGACCCCGACGACCTGATCCCGGCGATCGGGCCGGTGCTGGCCGAGCGTCCGCTGTTCGACGGCACCGCCGACCGCTCGCTGCGCCAGCTGCTGATCGTCGTCGACGCACCCGGCTACGACCTGCCGGCCTCGGTGCTCTCGGCCGGCCTGGCCGGTGTCACCGTCATCCATCTGGGTGAGGACGAACCGCACCGCGAGCAGTATCCCGACCCGGAGCGGCCCATCCTGCGGGTCGCCGGCGGGGCCCTGCAACGCTGGGGGACCGGCGGCTGGGCGCCGTACGTCGATCACGCCGACGCGCTGTCGGCCGACGAGGCCGCCCACCTGGCCCGGCGGCTGGCCCGGTGGGACTCCAACCCCACCCACAGCGGGCTGCGGTCGGCGGCCACCCGGGGCGCGACGTTCACCACCCTGCTGGGCATCCCGGACGCCTCCGATCTCGACGTGGCCACCCTGTGGGCGCCGCGGCCCCGCGACGAGGAGCTGCGGGTGCCGATCGGGGTCACGGCCACCGGGGAACCGCTGTACTTCGACCTCAAGGACGAGGCCGAGGGCGGGATGGGCCCGCACGGCCTGATGATCGGCATGACCGGGTCCGGGAAATCCCAGACGCTGATGTCGATCCTGCTGTCGCTGTTGACAACCCACTCCGCAGAGCGGCTGATCGTCATCTACGCCGACTTCAAGGGCGAGGCCGGCGCGGACATCTTCCGGAACTTCCCCCAGGTCGTCGCGGTCATCTCCAACATGGCCGAGAAGCGTTCCCTGGCCGACCGGTTCGCCGACACCCTGCGCGGCGAGGTGGCCCGCCGGGAGACCCTGCTGCGGGAGGCCGGGCGGCGCGTACAGGGCGCGGCGTTCAACTCGGTGGCCGAATACGAGGCCGCCCGCGCCGAGGCGGGCGGGTACGACCTGCCGCCGCTGCCGACGCTGTTCGTGGTGGCCGACGAGTTCACCCTGATGCTCGCCGATCACCCCGAGTACGCCGAACTGTTCGACTACGTCGCCCGCAAGGGCCGGTCCTTCCGCATCCACATCCTGTTCGCCTCCCAGACCCTGGACGTGGGGCGTATCAAGGACATCGACAAGAACACCTCCTACCGGATCGGTCTGAAGGTGGCCAGCCCGTCGGTGTCGCGCCAGATCATCGGCGTCGAGGACGCCTACCACATCGAGTCGGGCCGCGAACACAAGGGCGAGGGCTTCCTGGTGCCCGCCCCCGGCGCCGAGCCGGTCAAGTTCCGCAGCACCTATGTCGACGGCATCTACGAACCCCCGCGGGCGGTGCGATCATTCGTGGTGCCCACGGTTCCCGAACCGAAGCTGTTCACCGCCGGGGCCGTCGACCCCGACCAGGACGTGGTCACCCTGCCCGACGAGTCCGAACCCCAGGGCCCGCCGCGCAAGCTGATCGCCACCATCGGCGACCAGCTGGCCGGTTACGGCCCGCGCGCACCGCGGCTGTGGCTGCCGCCGCTGGAGGAGAGCATCGCGCTGCCCGCGCTGCTGGCGCACGCCGGCATCGGGCAGGACCAGCTGCGCTGGCCGCTGGGCGAAATCGACCGCCCCTTCCAGATGCGCCGCGACCCCCTGATCTTCGACGCCACCTCGGCGGCCGGGAACCTGATCATCCACGGCGGCCCGAAGTCCGGGAAATCCACCGCGCTGCAGACGTTCGTCACCGCCGCGGCCGCGCTGCACTCCCCGGCCGAGGTGATGTTCTACTGCCTGGACTACGGCGGCGGGCAGCTGGCCGCCCTGGAGGGGCTGGCCCACGTCGGGTCGGTGGCCTCCCCCCTGGACGGCGAGCGGATCCGGCGGACCTTCGGCGAACTGGAACAACTGCTGGCCACCCGGCAGCGCGAACCGTGGACCGGCCACGTGTTCCTGGTCATCGACAACCTCTACGCGTTCGGCCGTGACAACACCGACCAGTTCAACACCCGAAACCCGCTGCTGGAGCGGGTGTCCGAGCTGGCGAACACCGGGCTGGCCTACGGCATCCACGTGGTGGTGACCACCCCGAACTGGCTGGACGTGCCGCTGGCGATGCGCGACGGACTGGGCATGCGCCTGGAACTGCGCCTGCCCGACCCCCGCGACTCCAACGTCCGGGTCACCGGGGCGCTGCGCCGGCCGGCCGAGACCGTCCCGCACGACCAGCCGGGCCGCGGACTGACCATGGCCGCCGAGCACTTCCTGTTCGCCGCGCCCGCACTCGACGAGATCGACGCCCTCAACGCGCGGCACCCCGGCGTGGTCGCCCCGCCGGTGCGGCTGCTGCCCACCGAGCTGGAGCCGGCCGCGGTGGCCCCGCTGTATCTGGGCGGCGAACGCGTGGTCATCGGGCAGCGCGAGGACGACCTGACGCCGGTGGCCCTCGACTTCGCCGAACACCCGCTGCTGATGGTCTTCGGGGACACCCGCTCCGGCAAGACCACACTGCTGCGGCACCTGATCCGCACCCTGCGCGAGCACTCCACCGCCGAGCAGCTCGCGTTCACGGTGATCGACCGGCGCCTGCACCTGGTCGACGAGCCGCTGTTCGACGACAACGAGTACACCGCCAACACCGACCGGATCACCCCGGCGATGCTGGGGCTCTCGGCGCTGCTGGAGGCCCGCCGGCCCCCGGCCGGACTCTCGCCGCAGGAGCTGGCCGGCTGGCGCTACTCGGGGCACACCCACTATCTGCTCATCGACGACGTCGACCAGATCCCCGACACCCCCGCGGTGACGGGACCCCATGTGGGTCAACGCCCCTGGACCCCGCTGCTGGGCCTGCTCGCCCAGGCCGGCGACCTGGGGCTGCGGGTGATCGTCACCGGGCGGGCCACCGGATCGGCGCACGGGCTGATGACCAGCCCGCTGCTGCGCCGCCTCGGCGACCTGCAGGCCACCACCCTCATGCTGTCGGGCAACCCCACCGAGGCCGGCAAGGTCCGCGGCCACCGGTTCACCCGGCAACCCCCCGGGCGCGCGGTGCTGCTCGACGACACCGACACCGCCACCCGGCTGCAGTTGGTCAACCCGTTCGTGGGAGCCGACATCCACCCAGGGAGGAATCCGTCATGACACTTCGCGTCGTCCCCGAGGGACTGGCCGCCACCAGCGCGGCGGTCGAGGCGCTGACCGCGCGGCTGGCCGGCGTGCACACCGCCGCCGAGGCGCTCATCGACGCCGTGGTCCCGCCCGCCGCCGACCCGGTGTCCCTGCAGACCGCCGCGGGTTTCAGCGCCCAGGGGCTCGAGCACGCGGCGGTCGCCGCCCACGGCATCACCGAACTCGGCCGCTCCGGGGCGGGCCTGGCCGAATCCGGCACCAGCTACGCCTCCGGCGACGCGCAGGCCGCCACGGCCTACCTCACCGCCCGCGGGGGACGGTGAGGCCCCGATGACCGCCCCGATCTGGATGGCCTCCCCGCCGGAGGTGCACTCGGCCCTGCTGACGGCCGGACCCGGCCCGGGCCCACTGCTGGCCTCCGCCGGCGCCTGGAACACCCTGAGCGCCGAATACACCGCGGCGGCAGCCGAACTGAGCGCGCTGCTCGGCTCCGTGCAGGCCGGGTCGTGGCAGGGCCCCAGCGCCGAACGCTACGTCGCCGCCCATGCCCCGTACCTGGCGTGGCTGACCCAGGCCGGGGCCGATGCCGCCGGCGTCGCCGCCCAGCAGGAGACCGCGGCGGCCGCCTACTCCGCGGCCCTGGCAGCGATGCCCACGCTGGGGGAGCTGGCCGCCAACCACGCCGTCCACGGTGTGCTGCTGGCCACCAACTTCTTCGGCATCAACACCATCCCGATCGCCGTCAACGAGGCCGACTACGTCCGGATGTGGATCCAGGCGGCCACCACCATGGCCACCTACCAGGCGATCTCGGGGACCGCGCTGGCGTCGGCGCCGCGCACCGCTCCCGCGCCGATGATGCTGGCCCCCGGGGTCGGGGAGGCCGGCACCGCCTCGGCCGACGTCATGTCGGCCGCCGCGCAGGCCCAGGCCGTCGAGGCCGGGGAGTCGTTCAACCTCGTGGACCTGCTCACCGACCTGTTGCGCTTCTACGGCAAGATCCTCGACCAGCTCTTCGGGCCGATCATCGACTTCCTGAAAGACCCGATCGGCAACACCATCTCGCTGATCACCGATTTCCTCACCAACCCCGCGCAGGCGCTGGTGACGTGGTTCCCGCTGCTGTTCGCCGTCGGCTACCAGGCGATCTTCCAGCCGCTGGGCTGGACCACCTGGTCGCTGGTCATCGCCTCCCCGGCGCTGATCCCGCTGGCCATCACCCTGGGTGTGGTCGGCGCCAACGAGTTGCTGAAGAAGATTCCCCCGCCCGCCCCGGCTCCGGCGCCCGCACCGGCCCCGGCGCCGGAGCCGGGGCGGGCGGGGGAATCTTCTTCAG
>NZ_NVQF01000050.1 GCF_002592005.1 Mycolicibacterium palauense
GTCCGGGCGGTGGCTGGCCGGGCGGGGGGCCGGCCCCGGGCGCGCCGTAGGCCGGCGGGGCGTCCCAGCCGCCCTCCTCGCGGTCCTGCCCGGTCTCGGCGCGCGGTTCCTCACCGGAGCGGCCGCCGGGATCAGTCATGCCCACAACCTAGCGGAGATGCAGGTCTTACGGTGGGATCGCGGCCGGTCCGCGGGGGGCGTCGCCCGCCGCCCAGCCCCGCCGGAGGCCGGTCGGGCAGGCGGACGAGGGGGAGCGTTCGGGCGGGTCGCTCCGCGGCGCGCCGGGCCGTTCACCCCAGCTCGCTGACAGCGGGGCGCCGAAAGAGCAGAATGACCACACATGACCAGTCCCTTCCAACCCGGACAGTCCCCGACTCCGGGCCGAAACCCCGCAGGGCGCCGCGGGCCGATCGGCCTTCCCACGCCGCCCAAGGGCTGGCCGATCGGTTCCTACCCCACCTACGCCGAGGCTCAGAAGGCCGTCGACTACCTGTCCGACCAGCAGTTCCCGGTGGAACAGGTCACCATCGTCGGCGTCGACCTGATGCAGGTCGAGCGCGTCACGGGCCGGTTGACCTGGCCGAAGGTCCTCGGCGGCGGTGTACTCACCGGTGCCTGGCTGGGCATCTTCATCGGCCTGGTGCTCGGGTTCTTCAGCCCCAACCCGTGGGCGTCGCTGCTGACCGGCCTGGTCGCCGGTATCTTCTTCGGGCTGATCACCTCGGCGATCCCGTACGCGATGGCACGCGGGACAAGGGATTTCAGCTCCACGATGCAGTTGGTCGCCGGGCGCTACGACGTGCTGTGTGACCCGCAGAACGCCGAGAAGGCCCGCGACATGTTGGCGCGGCTGACGCTGTAGGCGGGGCGCCGCAGCGTTGCCGGCGCTCCGGTGGGGGTGCTGACCAGCGTGTGTCGCACGGGGCCGGTGTTGCGTCACACGCGCGCATGCCTTTACGGTTCACGCGCGGGACAATCCCGCTCGGGAGCCGGAAGGCGGGTGGTCGGCCGTTGTTCGCAGCGGGGTGCGCGAGACGGTTCGGCGGGGCCGCGCTGGCGGTGCTGACCGCGGCGTCGCTGCTGTCGGGTTGCGGCGCGAAGTCCGGCGGCCTGGTCATCAGCTACTACACCCCGGCCAACGAGATGGCGACGTTCACCGCCGTGGCCCAGCGCTGCAACGAGAAACTGGGCGGCCGGTTCACCATCCAGCAGATGAGCCTGCCCAAATCCGCCGACGACCAGCGGCTCCAGTTGGCGCGGCGGCTCACCGGCAACGACCGCACGCTGGACGTGATGGCCCTGGACGTGGTGTGGACCGCCGAGTTCGCCGAAGCCGGCTGGGCGCTGCCACTGACCGACGACCCGGCCGGGCTCGCCGTGGCCGACGCCACCGCCAACACCCTCCCCGGCCCGCTTCAGACCGCCCGCTGGCAGGGCCGGCTGTATGCCGCGCCGATCACGACCAACACCCAGTTGCTCTGGTACCGAGCCGATCTGATGAACCGACCGCCGAGCACCTGGGACGGCATGGTGGCCGAGGCCACCCGGCTGCACGACGCGGGCGAACCCAGCTGGATCGCGGTGCAGGCCAAGCAGTACGAGGGCCTGGTCGTGTGGTTCAACACCCTGCTGGAAAGCGCCGGGGGACAGGTGCTTTCCGACGACGGTCGGCAGGTGACCCTCACCGACACCCCCGAACACCGCGCGGCCACCGTCGAGGCGCTGTCGATCATGAAGGCCGTCGCCACCGCGCCCGGACACGACCCGTCGATCACCCAGACCGACGAGGGCACCGCGCGGCTCGCGCTCGAACAGGGCAACGCCGCGCTCGAGGTCAACTGGCCCTTCGTGCTGCCCTCCATGCTGGAGAACGCCGTCAAGGGCGGCGTGGAGTTCCTGCCGCTCGACGAGCGGCCCGACCTGCAGAGTGCGATCAATGACGTGGGCAGCTTCTCGCCGACCGACGACCAGTTCACACAGGCCTATGCCGCTAGCCGCGAGGTGTTCGGCTTCGCCCCCTATCCCGCTGTGCGCCAGGGTGAGCCGGCGCGCGTCACGCTCGGTGGACTCAACCTCGCGGTGGCGCGCACCACCCGCCACAAGGCGGAGGCGTTCGAGGCCATCCGCTGCCTGCGCGACGTGGACAACCAGCGTTACACCTCGGTGGAGGGCGGGCTGCCGGCGGTGCGGACCTCGCTGTATTCGGATCCGGCGTTCCAGGCGAAGTACCCGCAGTACGCGATCATCCGTGACCAGCTCACCAACGCCGCGGTGCGCCCGGCCACCCCGCTCTACCAGGCCGTGTCGACGATGATGTCGGCGACGCTGGCCCCGATCAGCGCGATCGACCCCGAACGCACCGCCGACCGGCTCACCGAACAGGTGCAGAAGGCCATCGACGGCAGGGGACTCATCCCGTGACCACCCCCGCGACCACTCCGATGGCCGATCCCACCCGCGCGCCGCGTTCCGACGATGTCAGATCCGAACGGCGCCTGGCCTATCTGCTGATCGCGCCGGCGGTCGTCCTGATGCTCGCGGTGACCGCCTATCCGATCGGCTACGCGGTGTGGCTCAGTCTGCAGCGCTACAACCTCGCCCAGCCGAACGACACCGCGTTCGTCGGCCTGAGCAACTACGTCACCGTGCTCACCGACGGCTACTGGTGGTCGGCGCTGGCGGTGACCTCGGCCATCACGGTGGTCTCGGTGGCCATCGAGTTCGCGCTCGGGCTGGCCCTGGCCCTGGTGATGCACCGCACCCTCTTCGGCAAGGGCGTGGTGCGCACCGCGATCCTCATCCCGTACGGAATCGTCACGGTCGCGGCCTCCTACAGCTGGTACTACGCGTGGACCCCGGGCACCGGATACCTGGCCAATCTACTGCCCGACGGCAGCGCCCCACTGACCCAACAGATCCCGTCGCTGGGCGTGATCGTGCTCGCCGAGGTGTGGAAGACCACACCGTTCATGGCCCTGCTGCTGCTGGCCGGCCTGGCGTTGGTGCCCGACGATCTGCTCAGGGCCGCGCAGGTCGACGGGGCCGGACCGTGGCGGCGCCTGACCCGGGTGATCCTGCCGATGATGAAGCCGGCGATCCTGGTCGCGCTGCTGTTCCGCACACTGGACGCGTTCCGGATCTTCGACAACATCTACATCCTGACCGGCGGCTCCAACGGCACCGCGTCGGTGTCGATCCTGGGCTACGACAACCTGTTCAAGGGGTTCAGTCTGGGACTCGGCTCGGCGATCAGCGTCCTGGTCTTCTGTTGCGTGGCGCTCATCGCGTTCGTCTTCATCAAGCTGTTCGGTGCCGCGGCGCCGGGAGCGGAGGCCGAGCGTGGGTAGGCCGACCGAGCGGATCGGGGCGCGCCGCGCCGCCTTCTGGAGCGTGATCGACGTCCTGGTGGTCGCCTACGCGCTGCTGCCCGTGCTGTGGATCCTGTCGCTGTCGCTCAAGCCGACCTCGACGGTCAAGGACGGCAGGCTGATTCCGTCGTCGATCACGTTCGACAACTACAAGGCGATCTTCTCCGGGGATGCGTTCAACTACGCGCTGTTCAACTCGATCGGGATCGGCCTGATCACCACGGTGATCGCCGTCGTGGTCGGTGGGATGGCGGCCTACGCGGTGGCGCGGCTGAGCTTCGCCGGCAAGAAGGTCCTCGTCGGTGCCGCACTGCTGATCGCGATGTTTCCCCAGATCTCCCTGGTGACACCGCTGTTCAACATCGAACGCCGGATCGGGCTGTTCGACACCTGGCCGGGCCTGATCATCCCCTACATCACGTTCGCGCTGCCACTGGCGATCTACACGCTTTCGGCGTTCTTCCGTGAGATCCCCTGGGACCTGGAGAAGGCGGCCAAGATGGACGGTGCCACACCCGGGCAGGCCTTCCGGAAGGTGATCGCGCCGCTGGCGGCCCCCGGAATCGTCACCGCGGCCATCCTGGTCTTCATCTTCGCCTGGAACGATCTGCTGCTGGCGCTGTCGCTGACGGCGACCAAGGCCGCCATCACGGCTCCCGTCGCGATCGCCAATTTCACCGGCAGTTCGCAATTCGAGGAGCCCACCGGTTCGATCGCCGCGGGCGCGATGGTCATCACCGTTCCGATCATCGTCTTCGTACTCGTGTTCCAGCGGCGGATAGTCGCCGGACTGACCTCCGGCGCGGTGAAGGGATAGCGGGGTTCGTTTATGGCCGAGATCGTGCTGGATCACGTGACCAAGAGTTACCCCGACGGGGTGACCGCCGTGGCCGACCTGTCGCTGAGGATCGCCGACGGCGAGTTCATCATCCTGGTCGGCCCGTCGGGGTGCGGAAAGTCCACCACGCTGAACATGATCGCCGGGCTGGAGCAGATCTCCGCGGGGGAACTGCGGATCGACGGTGAGCGGGTCAACGAGAAGTCCGCCAAGGACCGCGACATCGCCATGGTGTTCCAGTCCTACGCGCTGTACCCGCACATGACGGTGCGCCAGAACATCGCCTTCCCGCTGACCCTGACCAGGTCCAGGATGAGCAGGGACCAGATCGCCCGGAAGGTCGAGGAGACCGCGAAGATTCTCGATCTGACCGAACTGCTGGACCGCAAGCCCGCGCAGCTGTCCGGCGGCCAGCGGCAGCGGGTGGCCATGGGCCGCGCGATCGTCCGCAACCCCAAGGCCTTCCTGATGGACGAGCCGCTGTCGAACCTGGACGCCAAGCTGCGGGTCCAGATGCGCGGTGAGATCGCCCGCCTGCAGAGGCGGCTGGGCACCACCACGATCTACGTCACCCACGACCAGACCGAGGCGATGACCCTCGGCGACCGGGTGGTCGTGATGCGTGGTGGGGTGGCCCAGCAGATCGACACCCCCGACGAGCTCTACGCGCGGCCCGCCAACCTGTTCGTCGCCGGTTTCATCGGATCACCGGCGATGAACTTCTTCCCGGCCACCCTGACCGACGTCGGGGTGCTGCTGCCCTTCGGCGAGGTCACGCTCACGCAGGAAGCCCTCGACGCGGTGCACCGCCACCGCCGGCCCCGCAACGTCATCGCCGGGCTGCGCCCCGAGCACCTCGAAGACGCGGCCCTGCTCGACGGCTACGCCCGGATCCGTGCGCTGACCTTCCCGGTGACCGTCGACCTCAGCGAATCACTGGGCTCGGAGCGCTACGTCTACTTCACCACCGCGGGCGAGGGCGTGCGCTCCGACCAGCTCGCCGAGCTGACCCAGGGGGCCGGCGGATCCGGTGGCGGCGCCGAATACGTGGCCCGGGTCTCCGCCGACTCGCGCGCGGCCGCCGGTCGCGACCTCGAGCTGGCCTTCGACACGGCCAAACTGGTGCTCTTCGACGCGGACACGGGTGTGAACCTGATGATTCCGCCGCCCGGTGCACCGTGACACCCGTTCTCACCCAGGTGCGTGAGCATCTGCGCCGGCACTTCGCCGCCACGGGCGGCGCGGCCGAACCCGATTCGGCCAGCGTGACCTTCCTGGGGGTGGAGCGCATCGAGGTACTGCGCTTCGGCCCCGACCCCGAGAGCCTGTATCACTATGTGTCGCTGGGTTGTTCGCGCCACCCGATGGGAGATCCGTCGGCCGTCGCCGCCGACCCGGTGCACGGACCGCGCGCCGAGGTGGTGGTGACCCTGCGGGCGGGTGTGGAGACGCCGGGGCTGGCCCGCACCGTGGCGGTGCTCGCGGCCACACCCGCGGTGGACGGCGTGGTGCTGGTGGCCGATGCGCTGATCGACCTCGGCTCCGCGTTGTGGGCGCCCCAGCCCGGACGCGCCCCGTTCAGCGCGGTGGTGCTGGAGCCCTCCGGGATTCCCGAGCTGGCGCTGGACCCGCCGCACGACCCCGTGGTGTTCCTGCGCGCGGTGCCGGTGTCGGCTAACGAGGCGGCCTGGATGCGCATCAAGGGTGTCGAGGAACTGCGGAACACCTGGGCCCGGGACGGGGTCGACCTCACCGATCCGGGCCGGCTGTAGCCGGCGGGACTGCAACTCCGGACGCGACCCCGGGACGGGGGTGTCAGAGCCAGCCGTTCCTGCGGAAGGTCCGGTAGAGGAAGTAGCAGACGATCGCGATGCCGGCCAGCACCGAGGGATATCCCCACTTCTCGTCCAGCTCCGGCATGTATTCGAAGTTCATCCCGTAGATGCCGGCGACCATCGTGGGCACGGCGGCGATCGCCACCCACGCTGAGATCTTGCGCATGTCGGTGTTCTGCTGCATCGCCACCTTGGCCAGTGCGGCCTGCACCAGGGAGCTGAGCATCTCGTCGTAGGAGGCGATGCGGTCGGCGGCCTGGGTCTGATGATCGACGACGTCGCGCAGATACCGCAGCACCTCCTTGGACAGCAGGTCCTTGTGATCGGAGTGCAGCCGTCCCAGTGCCTCGGTCAGCGGGGCCACCGCGCGGCGCAGGTCGACCACCTCCCGCTTGAGCATGTAGATCTGGCCGACCTCGGTCTGCTTGCTGGGGGAGAAGGTGTCCTCCTCCATGGCGTCGATATCGCACTCCATCAGGGATGTGACCGCCAGATAACTGTCGACGACGTGGTCGGCGATCGCGTGCAGGACCCCGTAGGGGCCCAGCGCCAGTTGGGTCTGCTGATCCTCCATGGCCCTGCGCACCCCGGCCAGCCCGGTGTGCTCGCCATGGCGCACGGTGACCACGAAATCGGGGCCGGTGAACACCATGATCTCGCCGGTCTCGACGATCTCGCGGGCCAGCGCGACCGACTCGTGGGGCACGTAGTTGACGGTCTTGAACACCAGGAACAGGGTGTTGTCGTAGCGCTCCAGCTTGGGGCGCTGATGGGCGAGCACCGCATCCTCGACGGCCAGCCGATGCAGATCGAACACCTCGGCGACCGAGTGCATCTGATGCTCGTCGGGCTCGTGCAGTCCCACCCAGACGAACGCCTGCTGCCCGGACTCCTCGAGCTCCCGGACCTTGGTCATCGCCCCGGAGTGGGTGTACTTGCCCGGCAGCCGGGCGCCGTCGACGTAGATGGCGCAGTCGACCATCGCCCGGGCCACCGGCACGTGGATCCGCTTGGCGTCGACGTCCGGAGAGGGCCGCGCGCCGCGGGTCCCGAGCAGCGACGGCGGCAGTGCGCGAAACGTCGGCATCCCCACGCCTCCCTGGTAAGCGTCCCCGGTGAGTGCAGCCCGGCGGGCTGCGCAGAATGCTACGCGCGGCACGGGACAACGGCTGCTCACCGCCCGGGAACCCCCTTCGGTGAGGTCGGCCGGTGAAGTACCCTGACGCCGTGGCCGAAACGGTGAGCACCTCCCATCTCGTCATCGGTGACGAGGAAATCTTCGACGCGCACGTCGGCGGGAAACTGTCGGTCGAGCTCAAGGCCCCACTGGACACCCAGCGGGCGCTGTCCATCGCCTACACCCCCGGGGTGGCCCAGGTCAGCCGGGCCATCGCCGGCGATGTCACCCTGGCCAAGCGGTACACGTGGGCCAACCGGCTGGTCGCCGTGGTCAGCGACGGCAGCGCGGTGCTGGGCCTCGGCGACATCGGCGCGGCGGCCTCCCTTCCGGTGATGGAGGGCAAGTGCGCCCTGTTCAAGGCGTTCGGCGGGCTGGATTCCATCCCGATCGTGCTGGACACCAAGGATCCCGATGAGATCGTCGAGACCCTGATCCGGCTGCGGCCCACCTTCGGCGCGGTCAACCTCGAGGACATCTCGGCGCCGCGCTGTTTCGAGATCGAGCGCCGGGTGATCGAGGCGCTGGACTGCCCGGTCATGCACGACGACCAGCACGGCACCGCCATCGTCGTGCTCGCGGCGCTGATGGGTGCCGCCAAGGCGCTCGACCGGGAGATGGGCTCGCTGCGCCTGGTGATCTCCGGGGCCGGCGCGGCCGGGGTGGCGTGCGCGAACATTCTGCTGGCCGCCGGCATCTCCGACGTCACGGTGCTGGACTCCAAGGGCATCGTGCACACGGGGCGAAGCGACCTGAACCCGTTCAAGGCCGAACTGGCCGGGCGCACCAACCCGGCTGGACGCACCGGCGGTCTGGCCGAGGCGCTCGACGGTGCCGATGTGTTCATCGGGCTGTCGGCGGGCGTGGTGCCCGAGGAGTTGATCGCCTCGATGGCCGCCGGGGCGATCGTGTTCGCGATGTCGAACCCCGATCCCGAGATCCACCCCGACATCGCGCACCGCTACGCGTCCGTGGTGGCCACCGGCCGCAGCGACTTCCCGAACCAGATCAACAACGTGCTGGCGTTCCCGGGTGTGTTCCGCGGCGCCCTGGACGCCGGCGCGCGCCGCATCACCGAGCGGATGAAGGTGGCCGCGGCCGAGGCCATCTTCTCGGTCGTGGGCGACGATCTGGCCCGCGACTACATCGTGCCCAGCCCGCTGGACCCGCGGGTGGGCCCGGCGGTGGCGGCGGCGGTCGCCTCGACGGCGGCGGCCTCGCAGGGCGACGGGGCCTGACGATCCGACGCGCCGCGCTCGCGCTGCTGGCCGCGCTGACGGTCCTGGCGCCGGTCGGCTGTGGCGGTTCCTCGCCGGAGTCGGCGACCCTGGCGGTCGGGTCCCGCCCGGACGGGGAGTCGGTGCTGCTGGCGAACCTGTATGCGGCCGCGCTGCGGTTCTACGGCACCCCCGCGGAGGCGAAGACCGCCGACGATCCGCTGGCCGAGCTGGACGCCGGGCGGTTCGGGGTGGTGCCGGGGTTCACCGGGCGGCTGTTGCACACCTTCGACCCCTCGGCGCGTCAGACCTCGGACAAGCAGGTGTACCGCGCGATGGTGGGGGCGTTGCCGGAGGGGATCGCCGCCGGTGACTACACCACCGCCGCCGAGGACAAGCCGGCGCTGGCGGTCACGGAGCCGACCGCGCGGGCCTGGGGTGGGCGGGACCTCACCGACCTGGTCGCGCGGTGCACCCGGGTCGAACCGGGCGCGGTGCGCGGCGCCGAGCCCCCGGCGACGCTGGGAGACTGCCGGCTGTCGCCGGCCGAGGAGTTCGGCGACGACACCGAACTGTTCGACGCGCTGCGCGCCGGTCGGATCAACGCCGCGTGGACGTCCACCGCCGACCCGGACACGCCCCCGGATGTGGTGGTGCTCGCCGATGGTGATCCCAGCCTGATCGGCGCCGAGAACGTGGTGCCGCTGTACCGCCGGCACGAACTGGACCAACAGCAGGTGCTGGCGGTCAACGAGGTCGCCGGCGTGCTCGACACCGCCGCGCTCAATCGGATGCGCGGGCAGGTCGACGACGGTGCCGACCCGCGTCAGGTGGCCGAGGCCTGGCTGGCGGAGAACCCACTGGGCCGCTGAGCGCGGGCATCCGCTCGGGGGTCCCGGGTCAGTGCATCTGGATTCTCTTCGGCAGCGCCAGGGTCACCAGGCGCTGATACCCGGATCCGGTGATCCGCACGATCAGGTCCAGCAGCTTGGCGTCCGGACCGACCAGCACCCGGGCCTTCTTCTTGCGGACCGCGTCCAGGATGATCTCGGCGGCGCGCTCCGGGGTGGTGCGGGCCAGCTTCTTGTCGAATTCGGCCGCCATGGCCTGCGCGTCGAGTCCCTCGGCGGCCGTGGAGTTGCGGGCGATGGCGGTCTTGATGCCGCCGGGGTGCACCGCGGTCACCGCGACCGGGTGTTTGGACAGCAGCATCTCCTGCCGTAGCGCCTCGGTGAAGCCCCGGACGGCGAACTTGGCCGCGTTGTACGCCGACTGCCCGGGAATCCCCATCAGGCCGAACAGGCTGGAGACGTTGACCACGTGGCCGTCACCGGAGGCGATCAGGTGCGGCAGGAAGGCCTTGGTGCCGTTGACGACGCCCCAGAAATCGACGTCCATGACCCGTTCGATGTCCTTGAAGGCACTGATCTCGACGTCGCCGGAGAATGCGATACCGGCGTTGTTGTAGATCTGGTTGACGGTGCCGAAGTGCTCCTTGACCTCGTCGGCGTAGAGCAGGAAGGCTTCGCGTTCGGTGACGTCGAGCCGGTCGGCCTTGACCGGGGCGCCGATCTCCTTCAGCGCCGCCTCGGTGGCCGCCAGCCCCTCGGTGTCGACGTCGCTGATCGCCAGCTTGGCCCCCGAGCGGCCCAGTTCCAGTGCCAGTGCACGCCCGATCCCGGAGCCGGCTCCGGTGATGACGCAGACTTTTCCGGCGAAGCCGTCCATGTGTTCTCCTCGCGTGTGGGGTGCCGTCGAGCTTAGACGGAACCGGCGGTACCGGTATCGGCCGGGGCTGTCGCGTCCGCCAGGAAGGGCAACACCAGGCGGGCGAACTCGTCGGGCCGTTCGATCTGGGGCATGTGGCCGACGCCGGCGAACATGTGGGTGCGTGCGTGCGGGAAATGGGTGCGCGCGGCATCGAAATGCCGCGCCGGCAGGATCCTGTCCCGGTCGCCCCACATGATCATCGTCGGCCGCGGATGCCGCGTGACGGCACCGAGCAGCGTGCGCCGCCACGGCGCCCGCACACCGCGCGGCGTGCCCAGGACGTTGGCCAGCTCGTGGACGAAGGCGCCGTTGCCGGGCCGGGCGCCGAGGGCCAGCGCGTGCTCGATGCGCTCGGTGGTCGCCAGCGCCGGGTCGGCGAAGATCTGCCGCTCCATGAGCCGCGCACCGGCCGCGGTGGTGTGGGTGGCGACGTAGCGCCCCACGCCGGGCACGGTGAGCAGCCGCAGCAGGGGCGTGACCGAGGACCCGAAACCGGCGCTGTTGACCAGCACCAGGCTGCCGACGCGGTCGGGGTGGGCGGCCAGCAGCTGCATCGCCACCGTGCCACCCAGTGAGTTGCCGATGACGTGGCAGGCGCGGGTCTCGGCCAGGGCGTCCAGCGTCTCGGCCACCCCGTCGGCCAGGGCCAGTGGAGTGGCCGGGCCCGGCTTGCGCGCCGAGTAGCCGAACCCGGGAAGGTCGGGCGCGATGACCCGGTAGCGCTGCGAGAGCCGGGTGACCTGCGCCGACCAGTCCTCCAGGCTGCGGGTGATGCCGTGCAGCAGCAGCACCGGCGGGTTGGCGGGGTCGCCGTCCAGCCGCACCCGGGCGGGCCGGCCGGCGACGGTGATGAACTGCGGCTCGCTCATGCGGCCACGGCCCTCTGTGCCCGTCCGGTGGCCGGGCGCCCGAACGGGGAATCGCCGGTTCTCATCACCTGCTCCATTGCCTGTGCACCTGCCTGTACCTCTGCCCGTACCTCTGCCCCTACATCGGGAATCGCCTACCGATGATGGGCAGCGGGAGCGCCGGAAAGCCAGAGGCAATCTGCCACTCGTTCGCGCCGGTGTGGTGCGAACTGTCCAACCGGTGACCCGCGCGGACGTATCGGGTAACGCCGGTGCGCGGTCCCACGATCTTTTCATCATGAAGCGCACCCGGATCGCGTCGATCGCCGCACTGACCGCGTCGGCCACCGTCGTGGGCCTGCTGGCCGCGGGCCCGGCCCAGGCCGAGCCGCTGCTCGCCGACCCGGACGTCGGTGGGCAGGTCAGCACGTTTCTGGGCGCGCTGTCCGACACCGGAGTGAGCGGACTGGGCGGGCTGGATCCGGCCCGGGCGGCCGCGGTGGGTCAGCAGGTCTGCCCGCTGCTCTCCGAGCCCGGTCAGCGGGTCGCCGACGTCGCCGCCGACGTCGCCGACGCCCTCGGCCGTCCGCTGGGCCCGGCCACCATGTTCACCGGCCTGGCGATCTCGGTCTTCTGCCCGGCGGTGGTGACGTCGCTGGCCGACGGCCGCTCACCCATACCGCTGCCGTTGTTCGGCATCTGAGGGCCCCGACCGGCCCCGACCGGCTCAGCCGAACGCCTCGTCGAGGATCTCCTTCTGCTCGACGGCGTGCACCTTGGACGACCCCGATGACGGCGCCGACATGGCCCGCCGGGAGATGCGTTTGATGCCGGCCAGCTTGTCGGGCATCAGCTCGGGCAGCGCCAGACCGAACGTCGGCCACGCACCCTGGTTGGCCGGCTCCTCCTGCACCCAGAAGAACTCCCTGGCGTTGGGGTATTCGCCCAGCACGCGGGGCAGCCGGCGCGGCGGCAGCGGGTAGAGCTGCTCGATCCGCACGATCGCGACGTCCTCGCGCTTCTCCTTCTGCTTGCGTGCCACCAGGTCGTAGTAGAGCTTGCCGCTGCACAGCAGGATCCGGGTGACCTTGCCGCGGTCGCCGATGCCGTCCTGGTACGTCGGCTCCTCCATGATCGACTGGAACTTCGCCTCGGTGAAGTCCTTGACGTCGCTGACCGCCGCCTTGTTGCGCAGCATCGACTTCGGCGTGAACACCACCAGGGGGCGGTGGATGCCGTCGAGCGCGTGCCGGCGCAGTAGGTGGAAGTAGTTCGCCGGGGTCGAGGGCTGTGCGACGGTCATCGAACCCTCCGCGCACAGCTGCAGGAACCGCTCGATGCGGCCCGACGTGTGGTCGGGACCCTGACCTTCGTGGCCGTGGGGGAGCAGCAACACCACATCGGAGGTCTGGCCCCACTTGGCCTCGCCGGAGCTGATGAACTCGTCGATCACCGACTGGGCGCCGTTGACGAAGTCGCCGAACTGCGCCTCCCACAGCACCAGGGCGTCGGGGTTGCCGACCGAGTAGCCGTACTCGAAGCCCACGGCCGCGAACTCCGAGAGCGCGGAGTCGTAGACGAGGAACTTGCCACCGGTGGGGGTGCCGTCCTCGTTGACCGCCAGCAGCTGCAGCGGGGTGAACTCCTCGCCCGTCTTGCGGTCGATGATCACCGAGTGCCGCTGGCTGAACGTGCCGCGCCGGCTGTCCTGACCCGACAGCCGGACCAGCTTGCCGTCCTGCACCAGCGATCCCAGCGCCAGCAACTCGCCCATGGCCCAGTCGATCTTGCCCTCGTAGGCCATCTCGCGGCGCTTGTCCAGCACGGGCCGGACGCGTGGGTGCACGCTGAATCCGTCGGGCACCTGCAGGTGGGCGTCGCCGATGCGGGCCAGTGTCGCCTTCTCGACCGCGGTCGACAGGCTCTTCTGGACGAGCTGGTCGCGCTCCACCGACTCGCTCGGCTCGATCTCGTGCTTCTCCAGTTCGCGGACCTCGTTGAACACCCGCTCGAGCTGGCCCTGGTAGTCGCGCAGGGCATCCTCGGCTTCCTTCATCGAGATGTCGCCGCGACCGATCAGTGCCTCGGTGTAGCTCTTGCGGACACCGCGCTTGTGGTCGATGACGTCGTACATCGCCGGTTGTGTCATCGACGGGTCGTCGCCCTCGTTGTGCCCGCGGCGGCGGTAGCACAGCATGTCGATGACGACGTCCTTCTTGAACTTCTGCCGGAAGTCCACGGCCAGCCGCGCCACCCACACGCAGGCCTCGGGATCGTCGCCGTTGACGTGGAAGATCGGCGCGCCGATCATCTTGGCCACGTCGGTGCAGTACTCGCTGGAGCGGGAATGCTCCGGGGAGGTGGTGAAGCCGACCTGGTTGTTGACGATCATGTGGATCGTGCCGCCGGTGCGGTAGCCGCGCAGCAGCGCCAGGTTCAGCGTCTCGGCGACCACACCCTGACCGGCGAAGGCCGCGTCGCCGTGCAGCATCAGCGGCACCACGGAGAAGGCCCCCGAGGTCTCGCTGTCGCCGTCGCCCTTGTCCAGCAGATCCTGCTTGGCCCGCACCAGGCCCTCCAGCACCGGATCCACCGCCTCCAGGTGGGACGGGTTGGCGGTCAGCGACACCTCGATGTCGTTGTCGCCGAACATCTGGATGTAGTTGCCCGAGGCCCCCAGGTGGTACTTCACGTCGCCGGAGCCGTGGGCCTGCGACGGGTTCAGGTTGCCCTCGAACTCGTTGAAGATCTGCACGTAGGGCTTGCCGACGATGTTGGCCAGCACATTGAGCCGGCCGCGGTGCGGCATGCCGATGACCACCTCGTCGAGAGCGTGTTCGGCGCACTGGTCGATGGCCGCGTCCATCATCGGGATGATGGTCTCCGCACCCTCCAGCGAGAACCGCTTCTGCCCGACGTACTTGGTCTGCAGGAAGGTCTCGAAGGCCTCGGCGGCGTTGAGCTTGCTCAGGACGTACTTCTGCTGGGCGACAGTGGGTTTCTCGTGCTTGACCTCCACCCGCTCCTGCAGCCACTGCTGCTGCTCGGGCTCGAGGATGTGGGTGTACTCCACGCCGACGTGCCGGCAGTAGGCGTCGCGCAGCACCGAGAGCACGTCGCGCAGCTTCTTGTATTCCTTGCCGGCGAAACCGTTGACCTTGAATTCGCGGTCCAGGTCCCACAGGGTCAGCCCGTGCGTGAGCACGTCGAGGTCGGGGTGGCTGCGGAAGCGGGTCTTGTCCAGGCGCAGCGGATCGGTGTCGGCCATGAGATGGCCGCGGTTGCGGTAGGCCGCGATCAGCTCGATCACCCGGGCGTTCTTGTCGGCGATCGAATCCGGGTTGTCGGTGCGCCAGCGCACCGGCTCGTAGGGGATACCCAGCTCGAAGAAGATCTCGTCGAAGAAGTCGTCGTCGAGCAGCAGCTGGTGGATGGTCCGCAGGAAGTCACCCGACTCCGCGCCCTGGATGATGCGGTGGTCGTAGGTCGAGGTCAGGGTGATCAGCTTGCCCATCCCCAGCTCGGCGATCCGCTCCTCGCTGGCCCCCTGGAACTCGGCGGGGTACTCCATGGCGCCGGCGCCGATGATCGCGCCCTGGCCGGCCATCAGGCGCGGCACCGAATGCACCGTGCCCAGCGTGCCCGGGTTGGTCAGCGAGATCGTGACGCCGGAGAAATCCTCGGCGGTCAGCTTGCCGTCGCGGGCGCGCCGCACGATGTCCTCGTAGGCGGCGATGAACTGGCCGAAGGCCATCGTCTCGCAGTTCTTGATCGCCGCGACCACCAGCGAGCGCTTGCCGTCCTTGCCGTGCAGGTCGATGGCCAGGCCGAGGTTGGTGTGCGCGGGTGTGACCGCGTTGGGCTTCCCGTCGATCTCGGCGAAGTGCCGGTTCATGTTGGGGAACTTCTTGACCGCCTGCACGATGGCGTATCCCAGCAGGTGGGTGAAGCTGATCTTGCCGCCGCGGGTCCGCTTGAGGTGGTTGTTGATGACCACCCGGTTGTCGATCATCAGCTTGGCCGGGATCGCGCGGACACTGGTGGCGGTCGGCACCTCCAGCGAGGTGTTCATGTTCTTGACCACCGCCGCCGCGGCGCCGCGCAGCACCTGGTTCTGGTCCTCGGAGCCGGCCTTGGCCGGTTCGGCGGGTTTGGCCGACTCGGCGGCCTTCGGCTTGTCGGCGGCCCGGCTCGTCGCCGGCGTCTTCGCCGGCGGCGCCGGCTTGGCCGGCGGGGGCGCCGGCTTGGGTTCGGGCGGAGCCTTCGGCGGGGCGGTCGAGGTGGGGCCCGGGGTGGACGTCGAGGTGGACCCCGGGGTGGACGTCGAGGTGGACCTCGAGGTGGACGTCGAGGTGGACCTCGAGGTGGACGGCGGGGTGGACGGCGAGGTGGACGGGGATGCGGGTTCCCCGCCGGATTCCCTGGTGGCGGTGCTCGTCCTGGTGGTCGTGCCCGTCGCGGTGGCGGCCTGCCCGTTGCCGGTGGTGGTAGCGGTGTCGGTGACCGGTTCCGGGTTGTAGTCGACCAGGAACTCGTGCCAACTCGGGTCGACCGAGGAGGGGTCGTCGCGGAACTTGCGGTACATCTCCTCGACCAACCACTCGTTCTGTCCGAATGGGGAACTTGTACTGCTCACAGGAGCTGCTCGCCTCGATTCATTCGTATTCATTCGGCAAGCGATGCCCTGTGCGGCTGCTTGCCACAGTGTCGTCTCCGGTCGTCTCCGGGCTGTCGTCGCCGGGAGTTGGGCGTGACAGCGGGGCCCGGCCGTGCCGCCGCATCAAGGCTAGCGCTTCGTACGCGACTAGGACCACGAGAGCAGGGCATCTCCGTTGATTCTCACACCCGTGCCGCGGAGCATGGCTCAGCCGCCGCTCCCGGTGTCGTTTCGGGTACGGTTGCCGGCCCCGGGCGCCGCCGGCGCATCGTCGGGCAGGTCGACGGGCAGCAGATGCAGATCGCCCTTCCACCGGGCCGGCGGCGGCCCGAACGCCGAGCGGGCGTTCTGGACGATCTTCTTGCCGAGGATCCGGTTGCCGACGGCGCCGACCACGGCGCCGATCCCGACGGGCAGCACCTTGCCGAACGCCAGCGCGCCGCGTTTGAGCGCGTACTTCTTCACGAAGTACTTCATCAACCGCGAGTTCACCGCCGACAGCGTCGACAGCGGTGCCGCGGCGGCACCCTCGGTCAGCCAGGCGCCGTTGGTCCGGCCGGGGCCCAGCAACCGGGCCACGGTGTGCTTGCCGTCGTCGCCGGCCAGGGCCGCCAGCACCAGCATCCGGCGCTGCTCGCGGTCGTGCGGCTCGACCCCGTGCACCTCCGCGACCGCCAGGATGTAGACCGCCGTCAGCTCGAGGAACAGCGCCGTCTCGCTGGCCACCAGCGTCAGCGCCAGCAGGGTGCCGACGCCGGGGATCAGGGCCGCCGACCCGATTGCGGCGCCGCTGGCGGTCACCGCGGCCAGATAGTGCTTCTCCATCCGGCCGACGATCTCCGCCGGATCCGCGCCCGGGCTGCGGTCCCGCAGCCGCTGGACATACGTGCGGATGGCCGGCGTCTGCAGGCGCGAACTCGTCTCGATGACGCGCGACAGGATGCGGGCGGAGTGGCTGGGTTGCTCTGCCCCGGCCGCCGGGGACTTGTCCACCGCACCCGCGGTATCTCCGAAACGCATGTCAGCCTCCACAGCGCTGTGCCTACCCGCAATCCAGGCTAGCTAACACGCTGCCCGGCGGGCGCCGGGTCACGGGCGGGCCCGCCCCGTCGGGAACGGCGGACCCGCCCCGTCGGGAACGGCGGGGCACCGCGAACCCGGGGTGACCCCGCTCACTGTCTTCGCGATCGGGAAGAAACCTGTGTTTTGCTGCGCTGGTGGGAGATGTGGCGGTAGTGCGGGAGGAGCCCGGTCGGGTACGGATGATCATCGTCCTCGGTGCGTTGGTGGCTCTCGGGCCGCTCACCATCGACATGTATCTGCCCGCGCTGCCGAGGATCGCCGACGAACTGGGGGTCACCTCCTCGGTCGCGCAGCTCACCCTCACCGGGACGCTGGCCGGGCTGGCGCTGGGCCAGTTGATCATCGGGCCGCTCTCGGATTCCCTGGGCCGGCGACGGCCGCTGATGGCCGGCATCGCCCTGCACATGGTGGCCTCGGTGCTGTGCCTGTTGGCGCCCGACATCGTCACCCTCGGCATCGCCCGCGCACTGCAGGGCATGGGTGCCGCGGCCACCATGGTGGTCGCCATCGCCGTGGTCGGCGACCTGTTCTCCGACTCGGCGGCCGCCACCGTACTGTCCCGGCTGATGCTGGTCCTGGGCGTCGCCCCGGTGATCGCGCCCTCGTTGGGGGCCGCGGTGCTGCTGCAGGCCTCCTGGCACTGGGTGTTCGCCGCCCTGGTGGTGTTGGCCGGCGGGTTGCTGGTGATGGCGGTCCTGGCGCTCCCGGAGACGTTGCCGCAGGAGCACCGGCGGCCCCTGCAGGTCCGCGGCATCATCGCCACCTACGGCCAACTGCTGCGCGACGGCCGGTTCGTCACGCTGGTGCTGGTGGCCGCGTTGGGGATGTCGGGGCTGTTCGCCTATATCGCCGGTGCCTCCTTCGTGCTGCAGGGCCGGTACGGGCTCGATCAGCAGACCTTCGCCCTGGTGTTCGGTGCGGGTGCTGTCTCACTGATCGGTGCGACCCAGTTCAACGTCGTGCTGCTGCGGTGGTTCACCCCCGAGGTCATCGTGCGGTGGGCGCTGGTGGCCGCGGCGCTGGCCGGGTTCGTGTTCATCGCCCTGGCGACCACCCACACCGGTGGGATCGTGGGGTTCCTGGGCTCGGTGTGGGTGATCCTCGCCGCGATGGGCCTGGTCATCCCGAATGCCCCCGCGGTGGCGCTGTCGCGGCATCAGGAGGCCGCGGGCACCGCGGCCGCGTTGCTGGGTGCGGGCCAGTTCGGCCTGGGAGCCGGGGTGGCGCCGCTGGTCGGGGTGCTCGGCAACGACGAGTCCGCGCTGGCGCTGGTGATGACCGCCAGCGTCGTCGTCGCGTTGTTGCTGTACCTGGCCGTGCGGCCCGGTTCGGCGGCGGTGAGCGATCCCGTCACCGCCGGCGACATGCTCAGCGAACCGGCCTGAGCTGCGGCGCCTTCGCGGGGTTGTGCGTTGCCACGCCGCTCCGTATCGTCGCGCTGGTTCGCGCCGGGCTAGTCTGCTGAGGCGGGTGTGCGCACATGGTTGAGTGCAGAGGTGCGTGCCGGCTCGGCGCAGCGTGCAGGTTCGGGTGCCATCGTGCCCGGTGAACCGACTGCGTCGAGAAACACAGCAGCGAGGTAGCGAGATGTCTGTGCCCCAGGGGCGGTCGAGTGGCAGTCTGTCGCTCGGACCCGCCGCCGGCCGGCGCTCGGACCCGTCGCCGGCCCTGCCCGGGACGCAGGAAGCGGCCGGGGCCACAGGCAATCCGTGGAACGCCCTGTGGGCGATGATGATCGGGTTCTTCATGATCCTGGTCGACTCGACCATCGTGGCCGTCGCCAATCCGAGCATCATGACGGAACTGCGCACCGACTACGACGCGGTGATCTGGGTGACCAGCGCCTATCTGCTGGCCTATGCGGTGCCGTTGCTGGTGGCGGGCCGGCTCGGCGACCAGTTCGGCCCGAAGAACCTCTATCTGATCGGCCTGCTCGTCTTCACCGCGGCCTCGGCCTGGTGTGGTTTCGCCGGGACCATCGAGATGCTCATCGCCGCGCGGGTCGTTCAGGGCCTGGGGGCGGCGCTGCTGACCCCGCAGACGTTGTCGACGATCACCCGGATCTTCCCGGCCTACCGGCGCGGGGTGGCGATGAGCGTCTGGGGTGCCACCGCCGGGGTTGCCACCCTGGTCGGCCCGCTGGCCGGGGGCGTGCTCGTCGACCACCTCGGCTGGCAGTGGATCTTCTTCGTGAACGTGCCGGTCGGCATCGTGGGCCTGGCGCTGGCCTGGTGGCTGGTACCGGTGCTGCCCACACACGTGCACCGGTTCGACCTGCTGGGTGTGCTGCTCTCCGGTGCGGCGATGTTCCTCATCGTGTTCGCGCTGCAGGAGGGGCAGGCGAACGGCTGGGCGGGGTGGATCTGGGCGATGATCGCCGCCGGGGCGGCCGTGATGGCGGGGTTCGTCTACTGGCAGGCGGTCAACCGTTCCGAGCCGTTGGTGCCGCTGGTCATCTTCCGCGACCGCAACTTCAGCCTGTCCAACGTGGGTGTGGCGGTGATCGGGTTCGTGGTGACCGCGATGATCGTGCCGCTGATGTTCTACGCCCAGGTGGTCTGCGATCTCTCGCCGACCCGGGCGGCCCTGCTCACCGCGCCCATGGCGATCGCCACCGGCGTGCTGGCGCCGCTGGTCGGGCGGATCGTCGACCGGGTCCATCCGCGCCCCGTCATCGGGTTCGGCTTCTCCGTGCTGGCGGTCGCCCTGACCTGGCTGTCGATCGAGATGACGCCGGAGACGCCGATCTGGCGACTGGTGCTGCCCATCACCGCCATGGGTGCGTCGATGGCCTTCATCTGGTCGCCGCTGGCCGCCACCGCCACCCGCAACCTGCCGCCGCACCTGGCCGGGGCCGGGTCCGGGGTGTACAACACCACGCGTCAGATCGGCGCGGTGCTGGGCAGCGCCGGCATCGCGGCCTTCATGACATCCCGGATCGCCGCGGAGATGCCGGGGGCCGCAACCCGGCCCGAAGGGCAGGGGGCGTCGATCGAGCTGCCCGAGTTCCTGCGGGCGCCGTTCTCGGCCGCGCTGTCGCAGTCGATGCTGCTGCCCGCGTTCATCGCGCTGTTCGGTGTGGTTGCCGCGCTGTTCCTGCTCAGCCTTGCCCGGGCGTTGAACGCGCCGGCCCCTGCCCCGGCGCCCGAGGCGGGCCGCGCCGCCGCATCGCTGCGGGACCGCAGTGCCGCGCCGACCGACATCCTCCCGGTGGTCGACCCCGACCTGGTCGGCGACAGCGCCTACCGCCGACAGTTCCGGGATGCGCCGGCGCCGGTGCGTTCGGCCGCCGGTGATTCGGGCTGGTTCGGTGGCTTCTACGACGATCACGGTGGCGATCACGGTGGCGATCACGGTGACGAGTTCCGCGATGACCTCCGGGGGTGGGGTCCCGACCACGCCGCGGGGCTGGGGCACGACTACCGGGACGGCTACCGGGACGATAATGACGACGACGACGCCTACGTCGAATTCACCGTCAGCCACGAACCGGACGCCCACGCCGAGCACGAGGGCGCCGGGTACGGCCCCGCCGGGGAGGACGCCGACGAGTACGGGGACTTCGACGAGTACGGGGACCTCGACGAGGGTGATACCGAGCCGCTGCGGACGCGGGTGGAGCATCCCCGCCCCGCCCCGGCCGGGACGTGGCACAGCGCGCCCGTCGAGGCCTGGCACTCACTGCTCGACGAGGAGTCCTTCGAGGTGCCCAGGGCGCCGGCGGCGGAGCCGATCGGATTTGCCCACAACGGATTCCACGTCGATGACAGCGAGCTTTTCCAGCCCGTCGCGCAGCACTCCGAGCCGACACGGCGTCCCGCCGGCGCGCACGACGGCGCCGGTGACGGCTTCGACAGGCTGGCCAGCCAGATCGACAGCTTCGCGGCCAGCTTCGCCGACCTGCTGCGCGACCAGGGCGGTGATCCCGAGGCCGGCTCCCACAGCGGTGCGCACCCGAATGCGGTGGGGGACGGGCGGGCCCGGCACGAGCGCCTCGACGCGCCCGACGCGCCCGACGCGCCCGATGCGACCGACGCGGCGCCGGGTCAGTCCCGCTCGAAACACCGGCTCTCCGAGGTCGACAACCCGCGGCCGGGCCGGCACTACCGCGCCGACTCCGACGACGGGGTCGGCTATGGACGGCACACGCGTCGGCACCCGGACTGAGTCACCGGGATTCCGGGGCGTCTCCCGGGGCCCGTGCGGCGTCCGCCGACGTGCCGTACCCCATCCCGGCCAGCCGCAGTCGGCTGGACTCGGCGCGATCCTGTTCCTCCAACTCCAGGGTGACGCGCCTGAGTTCGTCGCGCAGCCGGGGCAACCAGTGTTTGCTCAGCGCCCGCACGCGCAGCTGGGTGGTGCGGTATTCCTGCTCGACCGTGGCCAGAGCGGCCTGCGCCACGGCATGTTCGGCGGCCGCGACGAGCGCGGCGCGGTGGGCCCGGGCCGCCGGCACGGTCGCCGATCCGGTGTCGACGATCGTCGTGTCGTCGTCGGGCGGGAAGGCGCACCGGGCCCGCTCGGGATAGCGCACCCCCGTGGTGGTGGTCCACTCGACGGTGACGGTGGCCCGTTGGAGCGGGGCGGCCAGGTCGATCGCGCGGTGGCCGCCCAGCAGCACGGCCCGAAGGCCCCATCGGTCGGCCTGGCGGCAGGCGGCGTGCCAGTCCCGGCGGGACTGTTCGACCCGGGTGCGCAGCGCATCACGCCGCTCGGCGAGCAGCCGGAGTTTCTGCTCAAGGATCGAGACGCCCCGTTCGGCGAGCTCGAGGCGGTCGGTGAGCCAGAGCCGCCCCATCCGTCCGGGCGGTGTCTGAAGCGTGGGCACCGTGGCTCCTTCAGTCGGCGGATTGTCCGTAACGGCGCAGCAGTTCCTCCGGCAGCATCGACAGTTCGCTGCGCGGCAGCCGCAGCACGGCCTGCCAGGCCCGCGTGAGGGTCTCGGTGAGGCTGCGGTTCTCGTCGGGATGCTGGTCGAGCATCTCGGTGGTGAAGCCGTCCTGGAAGAACAGGTAGCTGCGGTCGATCGGGGTCAGCGCCTCGGTCCCGATGAGCTCGGCCAGTTCGCGGACCTGACGGGCCTTCGCGAGCGCGGCCAGCAGCTGGCCGGCCAGCGCCAGGTGGTCCTCGCGGGTGCGGCCGGCCCCGGCGCCCCTGCGCATCAGCCGCGACAGCGAGGACAGGGCGTCGACCGGGGGATAGACGCCCTGCAGGTGCAGCTGGGCGGAGAAGATGATCTGGCCCTCGGTGATGTATCCGGTGAGGTCGGGCACGGGGTGGGTGATGTCGCCGCCGGGCATGGTGAGCACCGGCAGCACGGTGACCGAGCCGGGCTCGCCGGTGATGCGTCCGCAGCGCTCGTACAGCGAGGCCAGATCGCTGTACAGGTACCCGGGATACGCCCTGCGGGCCGGGATTTCGCCCCGCGCGGAGGACACCTGCCGCAGCGCCTCGGCGTAGCTGGTCATGTCGGTCAGGATCACCAGCACGTGGCGGCCGGCCCGGAAGGCCAGGTGTTCGGCGATGGTCAGCGCGATCCGCGGCGTCTGGATGCGTTCGATGACCGGGTCGTCGGCGGCATTGAGAAGCATCACCAGTTCACCTGCGGCGCTGCGTGATTCGAGGATGTTCCGGACGTAGGCCGCGTCCGGGTGGGTCAGGCCGATGCCGGCGAAGACGACACTGAACGGCTCGCCACCGGTGGTGGCCTGGGCGGCGATCTGGCAGGCCAGCTGCAGGTGCGGCAGCCCCGGCAGGGAGAACACCGGCAGCTTCTGGCCGCGCACCAGCGTGGTCAATCCGTCGAGCACCGAGACCCCGGTGAGCACCGGTTCGGCAGGCGGGTCCCGACGCACCGGGTTGAGCGGGTCGCCGTTGACCGAGGCGGTGCTGTCGCCGGTGATCGGCGGTCCGCCGTCGATGGGTTCGCCGCGCCCGTTGCAGGTTCGGCCCAGCCAGTCGGTGCCGATCACGACACGAAGCGGCTCGCCGGTGAAGCGGACCCTGGTGTGGGAGGTGTCCATACCGGCGGTGCCCTCCAGCACCTGGACCACGGCCACGTCGTCGGCGACGTCGAGCACCACGCCGTGCCGCGGTGTCCCGTCGGCCGCCGTGATCGCGACGTATTCGTCCCAGCCCACGCCGGCCACACCGGTCACCACGGCCAGCGGCCCGCGCAGTTCGCGCACCCCGGTGTAATCGATCCAGTTCGTCGGTTTCATCGCTTCAGCTCGTGTAGTCGGGACACCAGCTCGTCGCGGCGGGCCACCGCCACGGAGGTGTCGGTGGGGTCGGCGTCGTCACGGGCCCGGATCAGGGGACCGAAATCGACCTGCTCGACCAGCTCCGCCGGCACGCCCGCGGCGACCAGATCGTGGCAGGTGTCGATCACCGCCAGCACGGCGTCGACCAACGCCGCGGTCTTCGCGGCCGAACAGTGGGCGTCGTTGGGGTTCAACGCGTTCTGCTGCAGCACGCCCTCGCGCAGCAGCCGGCCGCCCAGCAGCTCGACCCGTTCGGTGTCGGCCAGGGCGGCGACGCCGACCAGTTCGGTGAGCGCGGCCAGCCGATCGGATTCGTTGAGCAGGGTCAACACCCGGGCCCGGTGAACACCCCAGTCGAGGTCCCCGGTCGCCGCGTACGCCCCGGCCAGTGGCTCGGCGTCACGGGAGAACGACGCCGACCACGACACCGCCGGGTAGTGCCGCGAGTAGGCCAGATCGCGGTCGAGGGTCCAGCGGCAGCGGACGAATCTCTCGGTGTGCACGGTGACCGGTTCGGACATGTCCCCGCCCGACGGCGACACCGCGCCGATCACCGTCACCGAACCCGCGCCGCCGCCGAGGGTGTCCACCACCCCGGCGCGTTCGTAGAACGCCGCCAGCTCGGTGGCCAGCGTCGCCGGATAGCCCTCCTCGGCGGGCAGTTCGCCCACCCGGGAGGCGAACTCCCGCAGGGCCTCGGCCCACCGTGACGTCGAGTCGGCGATGACCACGACGTCGTGTCCCATGTCGCGGAAGTACTCGGCCACCGTCACCCCCGTGTAGATGCTCGCTTCGCGCGCCATCATCGGCATGTTGGAGGTGTTGGCGATGATGACGCTGCGGTCGGCGAGGCGGCCGCCGGTGCGGGGGTCGGTCAGGTCCAGCATGTCGCCGACGACCTCGGCCATCTCGTTGCCGCGCTCCCCGCACCCCACGTAGACGATGACATCGGCGTCGCACCACTTGGCGAGTTGCTGCAGCAGCATCGTCTTTCCGGTTCCGAAACCGCCGGGCACCCCGGCCGTGCTGCCACGCGCGATGGGAAACAACAGATCCACCACGCGCTGACCGGTGTTGAGTGCGGCCACGTCGTCGCGGCGAGCGCGGTAGGGCCGTGGCCGGCGAACCGGCCACGTCGTGGTCATCGACACCGGCGTGTCCCCGACGGTCGCGATGGTCTCATCGGCCGGATAGTCACCGGCGGCGGCGATGCCGTGCAGCACCCCGGAGACCCCCGGCGGAACCTGGACTCGGTGTTCGACCGATCCGGCGTCGCGGACGACGCCGAGTACCGCGCCGGCCTCGACCCGGGCGCCGGGCGCGTGGCCGGGTTCGAACCGCCAGCGCCGGCCGTCGCTGTGCGTGTAGCTCCCGGGCCCCAACCAGGTCGGCGCCGTGGCCAGCGGCCTGAGCAGCCCGTCGAACACCCCGCCCAGCAGACCCGGCCCCAGCAGCGCCGACAGCGGCGTCCCCTGCGGCGCGGCGTCATCCCCGGGCTTGAGCCCTCCGGTGTACTCGTAGGCCTGCACGGTCAGGCGCCGTTCGGAGATCGCCACCACCTCACCGGGAATGCCCTGCGGTCCCAGACTGAGCAGTTCGCCGACGGCGACCGTGACGGGGCAATCCACCTCCACGAGGGGACCAGACACCCGAACGACCCGGGGCGGCGCGGTCACGACCACAGGCCGTCGACGTCCACGGCGGCCCGGTCGAGGGCTCGCGCGGCGATCGCCGGCAGGCTCAGGTCCAGCCGGCGCCCGCCCAGCTCGGCGACCACGCCGCCGTCCGGATGCTCCACCACGCGCGCCTCCTCGCCGAGGGCCTCGCGCGCGGTGCGCGCCAGCGCGTCCTTCCACCGTCGGTACTCGGGGTCGGCGCGCAGCTGCAGCACCGCCTCGGTGGCGCGCCGCCGCCAGCTCAGATAGGCGTCGTCCCGAGCGGAGAGGACCTGGCGGCGCAGACCCCTGCGCAGACCCGCCGCGTCGGCGTCGGCCGCCCGGGCGCCGGCCTTCCGGCCCGCGGCGCGGGCGTTCTCCTCGATCTGCCGAGCGGTGTGGTCGGCGTTGACGAGGACACGGTCCGCCTCGGCCCGCGCCGCCGCGACCACCCGGGCGGCGTCGTCGTCGGCGCGGCGCAGGATCGCCGCCCGTACGGGCCGCAGGGCGGCCCCGGCGCGTTCGGTGTCCAGGCCGCTCATTCGGGCATCACCACGCTGAGCGGCCCCGTGCGGCGCGCTTCGTCGGTCACGGCCCGGGCGGCCGCCGCGGTGAGGATCACCATGGCCACCGATTCGGGCAGTTCGCGCCACGCGCGGCGCGCCTCGGCGGCGTCGGCGGCCGGCACCACCAGCGCGCCGGCCAGCGCGTAGCCGCCGACCAGCCCGGGCTCCCCGATCACGGCAACCGTTCCCATCTCAGGCCTGCTGGATCAGGATGATCGCGACCACCAGGCCGTAGATGGCGATGCCCTCGGCCAGCCCAACGATCACCATCGCGCGGCCGAACAGCTCGGGTCGCTCGCTGAGCGCGGCCAGCGCCGCGGCGCCGGTGTAGGCGACGGCGATCGCCGCCCCGATCGACGAACCGGCGACGGAGATCGCCGCTCCCAGCAGGGCCGCCCAGTTGCTGCCCGGGGGTGCTTCGCCGGCGGCGGCGACCGAGTCGGCGACGGCGGGCCCGGCGGTCAGGGCCGCGGCCAGGACCACGACCCCGGCGAGGACCACGACCGCGTTGACGGTCCAGAACAGCCGCAGCGCCAGTGGGCCGCGGCGCCGCAGCAGCAGCAGACTCACCGCGAAACCGCTGATCAGCGCCGGAAGGGCGATGAGGAACATCAGCATGTCGAGTTCTCCGATCGGTCGACGGTGAGCTGCCATGGTGCGAACCCCCGGCCTTCGCCGACGAAGACCCGGGAGAACAGCTCGTAGTACTCCAACCGCAGCGCCTGCACGCCCGCCACCAGGGCCTCCAGCACGAAGGCCACGATGTTGCCGACGACGAACAGCAGCACTGCCGCCACTATTCCGGCCCAGCCGTTGGGCCACAATGCCGCCACGCCGCGCCACACCACCCAGCCCAGCGCCGCATGCGTCATCCCGAAGGCGGCCAGCCGCGCGAACGACACCACGTTGGATCCCAGCCGGATCACGAGGTCGAATCCGCCGATCACCGCCTGCAGTGCCGCCGCCGCCCCGCCGCCGGCCTCCGCGTAGAGCCCGACGACGGCCAGCGCCAGCCCCAGCCCCGACAGCACAGCGCCGAGGATCATCACCGGCGGTGTCGTCAGCAGCACGCCGGCCACCACCACCCCGACGCCGAGGAACACGGTGGCGCCGGCGATACCCGTCGGCGCGTACAACGCCAGCTTCAGGCCGCCCTCGCGCCACCGATTGGCCGCGCCGACCGCGTAGGCCAGCCCCAGCAGCACCGCACCGAGGGCCAGCGCCGCCAGCAGCAGCGTCAGCGGCTGCTCCAGCGGCGCCAGCCACAACACCGGGATCACCCCGGTCGGGCCGAAGAACTCGCCGTAGAGCGCGCCGAACACCATCGCGAACAGACCGGCGGCGGCGAGGAAGGCCCAGGCGCGCTTCGCCCAGGCCAGCCGGGCGATCCAGCCCAGCCTGATCGCCAGCGCCCCACCGACGAGCAGCAGGCCGTGGCCGACGTCGCCGAACATCATCCCGAACATCACCACGTAGACCAGGCCCGCCCAGATCGACGGGTCCAGGTCGCGGTAGGGCACCGTCCCGTAGGTCTGCACCAGCGTGGCGAAGCTGCGGCGCAGCGTCCCGCCCCCGGCCAGCAGTGTCGGCGGGTCGACGGAGCGCGGCATCGGCAGCTCCACCACCGCGGCGTCGGCGTCGGCAAGGGCCGCGTCGAGGGTCGGGAGTTGTTGCGACGCACACCAACCGGCCACGGCGGCCACGCCGCCGCGGTGCACCGCCGCGGCGGCGTAGTGCTGCAGCTGCGCCTCGCCGGCCACCAGGTCGGCACGGCCGTCGTGTTCCCACCCCGCGAGGTCGGGCGCGGCCGCCGACAGCCGCGCCGCGCCGGTGCCGGTCGCCGCGGTGGGCAGGCCACCGAGTCGCTGCAGGCACTGCGCCGCCTCGCCGAGGTCGCTACCCGGGGCTTCGGCGGGGTCGTCCAGCTGCACCACACCGGCCTCGGCCACCCGCACCAGCGCGCCGCGCAGCGACTCGTTCGGAGCGACCACGGCGATGCGCTGCATCCGGGTCGGCGTCCAGCGGCGTTGCCGCACCGGTCCGGGGCCGGTGTTCGGGGCCGGCATCTCAGGCGGTGGCATCTCAGGTGGTGGCGCCTCAGGCGGTGGCGTCTCAGGCGGTGGCGTCTCAGGCGATGGCGTCTCAGGCGATGGCATCGTAGGCATCCATCGGTCCGCCGCCGCGGGCGGCCATGCCGAGTGCGGCCCGGCACCGCCACGCGTCGGCCGCCAGCACCGCGGCCGCCCCCACCGGACGCGCGCGGGAGAAACCCGTGCCGGTCAGGAGTTGAAGGCCGTCGCGGTCCAGCCGGGCCCACCACCGGGCCTCGGCCCGCCACAACTCGTCGACGTCGTCGATGCCGGTGATCGACCAGCGCGCCGCCCGGGGCAGCGCCGCGACCAGCGACACCAGATCGCTCGAGGTCGCGGCGGCCGCACCGACGACCCGCGCAGAGCGGGTGGCGACCGTCTCGGGCAGCCGGCGCCCCTGCACGAGGGTCCGGTGAGCGATGAGCAGAGCCAACCCGCCCCGGGCCCACGACGCCGCCTCGGGGACGGTGGTCGCCACGCGCACCGCCCACGAAACCCGAACGGCGGCTGCGATATCGGCGGGCGACTCCCCGCCCGGGTCACCCCACAGCGACTCCGACAGCGCCATCCGCAGTTCGCCCGGAGACCCGGTCTGGGCGAGCCGTGGCCACGCGGTGGCCAGGGAACCCAGGTCGAAGACCGGTAGTGGGTCGGCGCCGGCCAGCGTGCGGGCGTGCGCGACGATGTTGGCGGCCTCGAAGCCGGCGGCCAGACAACGGAGCGCGCGGGCCCCCTCGCGCGGCTGCCAGCCCGCCAGCACCCGCAGATGCCACAGCACGGTGGCGCTCACCGCGTGCTCGGTCTGCGCTGGTGTCTGCCCCGCCACGACACCGCGCCCGTACGGGCCCTCGGCCAGGGCGTGCTGGGCGTCGGCCAGTGAGGACATCGAGGCCACCGCGCGCGTCCCGGCAACCCCGAGCCGCCGCCGCAGCAGACCCTTGGCGCGGACATTGCCCGCCACCCATCCCGCGCTCACCGTCGCTCGGCCCCGGTCCCCGGATCTGCCGTCCGATCGAGCCAGGCCCGCACGTCGGCCACCACGTCGTCGACATAGCGCGGCATCCGCTCGGCCACCCGCTCGCGCAGGCGTTCGGTCTCGGCGGCGGTGTCGGAGCGCATCCCGTTGTTGGTGGCCTCGGCTCGGCCCCGGGTGCGGGCCTCGGTCTCGGCGCGCAACCGCTCGGCCTGCCCGCGGGTCTCCGCGACCATCGACTCGGCGCGGCGGCGCGCGTCGCGGCGGATCTCCTCGGCACGCTCGGCGGCGCGGCGGCGGATGTTCTCCGCCTCCTCCTGGGCGTCGTCGAGCAGCCCCAGGACGGGCGTCAGCTCGGCGGATGCGTCGGCGATCCGGTCGGCGGGCACTCCGGGCCGCGCCGCGGCGCCCGGGGCGCCCGCCGGGCGGAAGCGTTCGAGGAAGTCACGCCACTGCGGCACGGCGACCTCCTCGCGGCGTCGCGATCACGCCGCCGGTCCCGGATCGTCGGCGGGTGGGCGGGCGACGATCACCGGGGTCTGCACGGTGGTGACCACCGCCCGGCTCACCGACCCCAGCAACAGGCCGGCGAACCCGCCGCGGCCCCGGCTGCCCACCACGGTCAACTGTGCGGCGGCGGAGTGCTCGATCAGGCGCCGCGCCGGTCGGCCGCTGACCACGAGGCGGTGCACCGTGACGGCGGGGTAGCGGTCCTGGAACGGTGCCAGCCAGCGGGCCAGCGTCTCGTCCTCCCGTTCGGAGATGTCCAGCCATTCCGCCGGCGACCACCCCATCCACGGGGGGCCCAGCTCGCCGAGGTCGCTCCAGGCGTGCAGGGCGGCCACGCCGGCCCCGCGCCGCGCGGCCTCACCGAAGGCGATGTCGGTGGCCAGCCGGGACGAGGGGGAGCCGTCGACGCCGACGAGCACCGGAGCCTGCGGGGACACCGGAGCGGCAGACTCCCGGGGGTGTACCACCGCGACGGGACAGTGGGCTCGGTGCAGCACACCGGAGGCCACCGACCCGAGTGCGGCGGCCCCGACGACCCCGCGTCCGTGGGCGCCGATCACCACCAACTCGGCGTGCTCCGATCGCTCGACCAGCGTCGGCACCGCGGCACCGTAGGCGATGTCGCTGTAGAGCGGCACCGGGGCGTCGGGCTGCAGACGGTGCCGGGCGGCGTCCATCGCGTCCTGCGCGATCCTGGTGGCCTCGCTGTCGCGCCATTCGGTGAAGCCGGCCGGCACGGGAACCTGCCCCCAGGTCGCCGACGGCGGCGGAAGCGGGTCCACCGCGTGCACCACGGTCAACGGAACCCCGCGCCGGGCCGCGTCGTCTGCGGCCCAGGTGGTCGCCGCCGTCGACGCTGCGGATCCGTCGACACCGACGACGACGCCCCGCCCGGGGCCGGTGATCGACATCTCAGCACGCCCCCCGTCGGTCGCTCGGCGGCATCGGTCGGTGGGGCGAGTCTGCGGCCGAACCCGAAGGTCGACCCGATGGCAGACCCGATGGCAGAGGCCCGCGCGGAGCCCGGTGCGCCGCTGTGTTCGTGCCGGTGATCATCGGATTCAATTCCACACCGGCGCGCTGCCGGGAGGGAAGGGCCGGAAGTCCCTACCCTGCCGGCCGTCACGCCCGCGCGGCCGGCCGGGCGCACGCGAAAGGCCTTAGGTTGCCGACCGATACCGGGCCGTCGGCGTTACAGAAGCGCGAGCAGGCAGGCGAGGACGGCGACCAGCAGCGTTGCCGTGACGACCAGCTGCACGACGAGGCGCCCGACGTGCGGCTCGGTGCGGTGTGCGGGAGCGGGGCCGCTCACCACACCACGGCCGGCCCGACGGGACGCTACGATCCGCACCGCAGACATGTCAGCCAGGATGTCGACTCGACATGAGTGCCGGGCTATCTCCGGTGAAGAATTCGCTGTGAACGTCGGCGGCCGCCGACGGGTCCGGTTCGATCAGACGCAGGTACGCCCCGAGGTCCAGCAGTCCGTCGGGGGTGCCCGGCAGATACTCCGTCAGCGTCGGTGACTGCACGATCACCGTGGTGTACTGGGCGCGGCTGACCGCGACGTTGAGCCGATTCCTGTTCAGCAGGAAGGAGATTCCCCGCGGCACATCGTCGATCGACGAGGCCGTCATGGAGAACAGCACGACCGGGGCCTGCTGGCCCTGGAACTTGTCCACCGTGCCGGCCCGAACCCCGTCGAGCCCGGCCGCGTCGAGGTGGTGGCGCAGCGTCACCACCTGGGCGTTGTAGGGGGTGACGACCAGGACGTCGCGCTGGGTCAGGGGGCGGGTGCGTCCGGGTGCCTCGGTCCAGTCCCGCCCCAGCAGGCGTCGGACCTCCGCCACCACGGCGCGGGCCTCCTCCGGGCTTTCCACGGAGTTGCCGTCGTGGGTCACGGGAAGCACCCGCACGCCGGGCGGGCACCCGGCCAGCCGGCGCTCGGCGGTCACCGCGTCGTGCGAGCGCAGTCGTCCCTGGTAGGACAGTTGCGAGACCGCCGCACACACCGCCGGATGCATCCGGTAGGAGCGGTCCAGGAAGTAGCCGCGCTCCGGGGGCAGGGTGTCGTGCCCGGCCACCAGCCAGCCCAACGCCGACTCGTCGACCGGTTCGGGGTGGGTGCCCTGGCTGACCTGGGGCAGCTGCTGGGGGTCGCCGAGCAGCAGCAGGTTGTGCGCCGCGGAGGCCACCGCGATCGTGTTGGCCAGGCTGAACTGGCCGGCCTCCTCGATCACCAGCAGATCCAGCGAGTTCCGCGGAATCCGCCCGGCGTTGGCGAAATCCCATGCGGTGCCGCCCACCAGGCAGCCGCGGTGCTCATCGAGAAACGACGCGTAGGCGTTCTTGGCGATCTCCTGCCAGGCCGCGTCACGGTCCTGTTTGTCCTTCTTGGCGATCAGGTCGGCGGGCACTCCGGCGGCGACGGCGTCGCGAAACAGGTTCTCCACCACCGCGTGGGACTGGGCGACCACGCCGATCCGCCAGTGGTGGTCGTTGATCAGCCGGGCGATCACCCGGCCGGAGGTATGGGTCTTGCCGGTGCCGGGCGGCCCGTGCACCGCCAGATACGACCCGTCCAGCTGCAGCAGTGCTCCGGTGATGTCCGCCACGGCATCTGCGCTGCGGGGTAGAGCGGCGCCCCCGCGGGTGCGCGGCGGGGCGCACCGCAGGATGTCGGTCACGGCGGTGGCCGGCACCACCGGAAGCGCGGCGGCCACCCCGGCCGCGGTGGCCTCGATGGAGGCCTGCAGGGCGTCGGTCTTGATCGGCGGTCCCGGAGTCAGCGCGAACGGCAGCCGGTCGAACACGCCCGCGCCCTTGGGTTCTCGCTCGATGATCACCACCTCGGTCGGCGTGTCGGGGTCATCGCACCAGGCGACCTCGGCGGAGCCGCAGCCGCGTCGCTCGGTGTCCTCGGCGAGGCCGGCCGGCGCGGGTGGCTCGTAGAGAGCGAAGGGGCGGTGGTGCAGCTCACCGGCGGCCATGGCCCCCGTCAGTCGCACCCGCCGCTGCAGCTTGCGCGCCCCGTCGGGCACCTGCCAGTCGGCGACCACCTCGGCGTGTTCGGCGAGGAAGACGTCGCTCTGGTCGCCCCACTCGTCCACCGGGTTGTTCAGCCGGTCGAAGTGGGCCCACCAGAAGGGTTTGTTCTCGCGCTGGTGATAGCCGCGGGCGGCGGCGAGCATCGCGACCGCGGTCTGCTCGGGGGAGCGCTCGGCGCCGTGCTCGCCGGCGAATCCGGACAGGGCCCGGCTCAGCGGATCCTCGGTGCCGCCCCGTGCCTCTCCGGGGCCGGCGCCGGCGACCGCCCCGGAGACGGCGACCGCGCCCAGCGGCGGTACCCCGGACTCGATCGCCCGGGCCAGCAGCCAGTCCCGCAGTCTGCGGGTGGACCGGCAGTCGTAGCGGTTGTACTCCTCGATGTCCTTGAGCAGCGTGGCCGCCTCGTCGTCGGCGCCGCCGTCGCGCAGCTCGCAGTAGCGGGCGTACTCGGTGATCGAATCGGTGGCCGTGGTGACCTCGCCGGAGCGCAGCTCGGCGCCCATGTACAGCGGTTCCAGCGACTTGAGGCTGTAGTTCTCGGTTCCCACGCGGATGCTCTTGCGCAGCAGCGGGAAAAGGTCGACGAGCACACCGTTGCGCAGCAGGTCGTCCACGTCGTCCTCGCCGACGCCGTGCCGGCCGGCCAGCCGCAGCAGCGCCGTCTTCTCGTAGGGCGCGTAGTGGTAGATGTGCATGCCGGGGTGGCGGCGCCGGCGCTTGCGCACCAGCGCCAGGAAGTCCAGCAGCGCCCGGCGCTCGCCGGCACGGTCGTGCGCCCACAGCGGGTGGAATCCGTCGCCGGCGTCGAGCACCCCGAACAGATACTCCAGGCCCCAGTCGTGGCCGTCGTCGGTCCACAGCGGGTCGCCCTCGAAGTCGAAGAACAGATCACCTCGGTCCGGGTTGGGCAACACCATCAGCGGCTGGGCGTCGGCCACCCGGTAGGGCGGCCGGTCGTCGTCGCGGGGCGCGATCTGCAGCCGCGCCTGCTCGGTGAGGCCGTCCACGGCGCGGACGGGCAATCCCGGTACCGGGCCGCGATGCGTGGCCAGGGCGGACATGGTGGTGATCCCGGCGTCGATCAACCGGGCGCGCTGGCTGACCCGCATGTTGGCCACCCGCAGCAGGTCGTCGGTCTCGCGAACCTTGGCGGCGCACTCGGGGCAGCGGAAACAGGCGCGGATCCGGTCGTCCTCCCAGCGCACCGGGTGGCCCCCGGTGAGGTGGGTGTCGAGCAGGCGTTGCAGGGCCGCGCGGCGGCGCCGGTAGACCGGGGCGATCTCGTCGACGCGGTAGCGGCGCACCACGCCGGTGCCCAGGACCAGCTCGGCCTCCGGAGCGACGGGGACACCCGCGGCGGTGAGCGCGTCGGCGTAGGCGGCCAGCTGCAGCAGCGCCTCGACCTTGGCCGACCGTGCGAGCTTGGTGTCCCCGACCCGGTAGCGGTCGCCGTCGAGGACTAGGAAGTCGGCGAAGCCGAGGAACCGGCCGTCGAACACGGCGGCCTGGTAGATGACCGGGACGCGGTCCTCGACGGCGCGCCGGGTGGCCTCGGCGGCCGCGGTCAGACCGGCCGGGGTGTAGGCGGGCCGGCCGATGACGGCGACGTCGTGCTCACCGCGCGCCGAGCTCTCCCGCAGCACCTCCAGGCGTCCGCGCTCGTGCTCCTCGCCCAGCGTGACGGTGCGGGCCAGCAGGGCGTCGCCCTCGGCCACCGCCGGACCGCGCCCCAGCTTGGCGTCGAAGGCCCGCAGCAGCGCGTACTCGCAGCGCGCGGCTGCGGCGAGGTCGGATGCGCTGTAGAGGACGCGGCCGTCGGCGACGAGCACAGCAGCCACTGTAGGGCAGCTGTATGACAGCGCCCCGACACCGCCGGGGACTGCGGCCACGAGCGGGCGGGTCCGGCACTCGGCTCCAGGCGGCGCACGGGCCGAGAGGCCGGCAATAAACCTAACCAAATAAGGTATTGACGCGTTTGCGGCCAGCTCTTTAACCTAGTGACATGAGTTTTCGTGGTCCTGTCGCCGCTGCCTGCCGTCCACCGCATCCCGCGAACACCACGGCCGATTCTCGGCCGACGAGAACCACGTTGTCCTGAAGGCATAAGCGTGGAGGAACCGAACCGTGGTGCGGAACTACCACTGCGCGGGGTGCGCGTACTCGACCTCGCAGACCCCGATGCCGACCTGATCACCCGTGCGTGGGCCGATCTTGGTGCCGACGTGCTCAAGGTCGAGATCTCGGGCCGGTCACCGGCCCCGGGCCCGCCGTTCGCCGACGTGGTCAGCCTGCCGTTCGCGTTGCACAATGCGAACAAACGGGCCACCGCTCTGGACCCTCGCAGCGAGGGCGACAGGAACCGCCTGCTGGACTTGATCGCCGGCGCCGACATCGTCGTCGACAGCGGTGACCCGGGCAACGTGGCGGCATTCGCGCTGTCATGCGCCCACCTGGTGACCAGCTATCCACATCTGGTCGCGATGTCGGTGACCGATTTCGGACGAAGCGGCCCCAAGTCGGACTGGCGGGCCACCGATGCGGTGTACTACGCGTTGTCCACGGCCTTGACGAGGTCGCGCCGGCGGGACGGACGGCCCGTGCTGCCGCCCACGGGGATTGCCACGGCTACCGCGGCAGCGCAAGCCGCTTGGGCCGGCCTGGCCGCGTACCACCGCCGGTTACGGTGCGGTCGGGGCGACTACATCGATTTCTCGCGCTATGAGGCCGTGCTGCAGGCGTTGGACCCCCCCTTCGGTTCCCAGGGGCAGGCCGCCGCCGCACGCAGGCTCGGCGGCCCGCCCCGGCGGGGCAGCCGCCGACCGGACCCGTATCCGGTCTTCGCCTGCGCCGACGGCTGGGTTCGGATCTGTGTACTTGCCCCGCGGCAGTGGCGTGGACTGCGGGCCTGGCTCGGCGAGCCCGAGCAGTTCCAGGACCCCGCATACGATGCGATCGGGGCTCGGTTCGCGGTGTTCGATGAGATCGGCAGGCTGGTATCGACGAAGTTCGCCGACCGGACAATGGACGAATTGGTCAACGAGGGTTTGACTTTCGGCGTACCGATCGCAGCGGTGGCCACCCCGGAGGAGGTGCTCCACAACGAGCACTTCCGCGCGACCGGGGCCCTTGCCGATCTCGACCTCGACCCGGCGACGACAGTCACCGCTCCCGACGGATGCACGGTTGTCGACGGTGTGAGAACCGGTGTGCGTCACATGATGCCCGCGGCCGAAGCGGGGCAGGCGCGCTGGGCTGCCACACGACCCGACCAACCCGTGGCCGGCCGCGGCGACGGTGTATCGCGGCCATTCGAGGGCCTGCGGATTCTCGATCTCGGTGTCATCGTGGCCGGCGGTGAGCTGGGACGGCTGTTCTCAGATCTCGGGGCCGAAGTGATCAAGGTGGAGAGTCCCGCCTACCCGGACGGACTGCGACAAACCCGGGCAGGTCAGGCCATCAGTGAATCGTTCGCGTGGACGCACCGCAACCAGCTCAGCATCGGACTGAACCTGCGCGATCGCGCCGGTGCCCGACTGTTCGGACGGTTGGTTGCCGAATCAGACATGGTGCTGGCCAATTTCAAACCGGGGACACTGGCCTCACTGGGTTTCTCGTATCCGCGACTGCGCGCGTTGAACCCGAAGATCGTCCTGGCCGAAAGCAGCGCCTACGGCGACGGTGGACCATGGCGAACCCACCTCGGTTACGGGCCGCTGGTCCGTGCCAGCACGGGCATCACCAGGCTGTGGACCGATCGGGAGCGGTCGGGCGACGTTGCCTTCTGCGACTCCACCACGGTCTTCCCGGACCACGTCGTCGCACGCGTCGCTGCGACAGCCGCCCTGGCGGTACTGATCCGCCGCGAACGCACCGGTCTCGGCGGCCACGTTCACGTCTCGCAGGCCGAGGTCGCCATCAACCAGCTCGACGTCGTCTATGCGGCCGAGTCGGCACGCCTCTCCGGAATCCCGGTCCGCGACGACGAAGGCGTTCATCTTGTCGTCGCCGGCAGCGGCGACGATGACTGGGGTGTGGTGTCCGTCCGCGACGACGCCGACTGGCGCGCGCTGGCCTCGGTGCTCTCGGCACCCGAACTGTTGGCCGATCCACGGTGGCGAACGCAGCACGACCGATGGGTCTCGCGTATCGAACTGCCCGACGTCCTGGCGCACTGGACCACCAGACACTGCTGGCGGTCGCTGGCCGAAGAACTCCAGTGCGCCGGCGTACCGGCCGCGCCGATGAACCGGGCCGGTGATGTGCTCGACGACCCGCACCTGCGCGCACGCAACCTCTACACCGACATGGTGCATCCCCTGCTGGAATCACCGCTGCCGACCGAGACGGCTGCGGCCGGGTTCGGCGGCATCGCACCGGCGCGACTGTCTCCCGCACCGATGCCCGGGGAACAGACTCGGGAGGTCTGCAGGCGGCTGCTGGGACTGCCGGATCCCGAGATCGATCAACTCGTAGCAGACGGAGCGCTCTTCGAGGACCCGCTCCCGACATCCACCGCAGGGAGCCAATTGTGACCACGACGACCACTGGACTGTTCATCGACGGCGGTTTCCGCGAGGCGGCCGGGTCGATACCGGTTCTCGAGGCATCGACCGGTGAGCTGCTCGCCGACGGCCCGTGCGCGACCGAGGCCGATATCGACGCCGCGGTAACCGCCGCGCGTGCTGCCCCGGCGCAGCAGTGGCGGCGCTGCCAGCCTGCCGAGCGCGCCGAGGTGCTCAAGCGGTTCGCGGGGGCGCTGCATTCCCGGGCGGAGGCCACCGCGGAGCTGGTCAGCCGCGAGAACGGGATGCCGATCACGTTGTCGCGCGCGGTCAACGGCGTGTTTCCGGCCGCGCTGGTGGCCTACTACGGGAAGCTCATGGCCAACACCGCCATCGAGGACGTCCGTCCGAGCAGAATCGGCCGGACCATCGTGCGCCGCGAACCCGTGGGCGTGGTGGCGGCCATCACGCCGTGGAACTATCCACAGGCGCTGGCGGTCATGAAGCTGGCTCCCGCGCTGGCCGCCGGCTGCTCCGTCGTTCTCAAGGCCGCGCCCGAAACCGCCCTGGATGCGCTGGTGTTCGCCGAGGCCGCCATCGAGGCGGGCCTGCCGCCGGGAGTGCTCAACGTGGTTCCGGGTGACACCGTGGCGGGCGCGCATCTGGTTTCTCATCCCGGTGTCGACAAGGTGGCGTTCACGGGTTCCACCGCGGCGGGCCGGGCGATCGGCGAGGTGTGTGGGCGTCTGATCCGCCCGGTCACCCTGGAACTGGGTGGCAAATCGGCGGCGATCGTCCTCGACGACGCCGAGCTCGACTCGACGATCGCCGGACTTCGCGAGGCATCCTTTGTCAACAACGGTCAGACGTGTCACATCAGTTCACGAATCCTCGCTCCTCGGTCGCGATACGACGAGATCGTCGAGGCGGTGGCCGCGATGGCCGCGGACCTGGTCATCGGCGACCCGCTCGACGAGGAGACCGAAATCGGTCCACTGGTCAGCGAGCGTCAGCGTGCCCGGGTGCTCGACTATATCGACATCGGTAGGCGTGAGGGATCCAGATGCGTTGTCGGTGGCTCGATTCCGCCTGAGACGACACGTGGCTGGTATGTCGAGCCGACGGTCTTCGCCGACGTCGACAACGCGCAGCGGATAGCCCAGGAGGAGATCTTCGGACCCGTTGTCACGGTGACGCCCTACCGCGACGACGAGGACGCCGTGCGGATCGCCAACGACAGTCCGTTCGGCCTGGCCGGAACCGTGTGGTCGGCCGATGCCGCACGCGCCACCGATGTCGCGCGCGGCATCGACACCGGTTCGATCGGCGTCAACGGCTACGAGCTGGATGTGCGTGCCCCGTTCGGCGGAGTCAAGGACAGCGGCCTGGGCCGCGAGTTGGGGCCGGAAGGCTTGGATGCCTACCTGGCGGTGAAGTCGATCTACTGCGCCGATCGTTGATGCCGACCGTTGATGCCGACCGTTGATGCCGATCGTTGACCGACGCCGCGCGGCCCGCCCCTGCGGGCCGCGCGTCGAGCGTCACCGGGCTCGCCGAAACCGTTCGGCGGTATCGCGATGGTCACCGTGGATGGTTGCCCTGGCGATCCTGCCGCCGGGACGCCCCTGCCGATATCGCTGGTGACCGGGTTGTCGGGGTGGCGTGAGAATGTCTCGGGGTCGGTGGTGGACATCGACATCGACATTTACATCGACATTTACATCGACATCGACATCGACATCGGCATCGAAGTCGAAGTCGAGGTTCGAGGGAACACGTTCCGCAGTGGGCGTGGCTTCCGTTCGGGTACCTATGTCACGGATTCGGGGTTGAGGTCTTCGTCGAACCACATGCCGACACGGGCAAGGGTGCCGCCGTCGGTGGCGCCGATGGTGGCACCCGAGATGTAGGCAGAGTCGTCGGACACCAGGAACAACGCAACCTTCGCGTTGTCGGACAGTGACGGTGGACGAGCAAGCTTGAGCGGAATCGGCGAGACCGTCGGGTTCCAGGGCCCGGCCACCTCCTCGTAGGACTGGCCGACGACGGGTGTGCCCGGCGGCATCAGGAAGTTGGGTGACATGCCATGGGTCGGGGCGATCGCGTTCACCCGGATTCCCCAGCGCCCCAGATCGAGGCTCAGGCCGCGCACCAGTCCGTTGACCCCGGCTTTGGTCGCCGAGTACATCGCGATGTTGTGGTAGGCGACAAGGGATGCGGCTGATGAAGTCGCCAGAATCGTGCCGCCGCCGTTTGTCTTCAGGTGGGGTACGGCCGCCTGTGCGGTGTAGACGACACCACTGAGATTCACGCCCAGAACGTGCTGCCAGTCCGCCTCGGTCAGATCCTCGAACGCCACGAATTCGCCACCGGCCACGGTGGGAACGCCACCACGCGACACGATTCCCGCATTGGCCCAGGCGATATCGAGCTTTCCGAATTTCTCCACCGTGGCGTCGATCGCGCTGGCGATCTGATCGTGCTGTGCGACGTCGGCGGTGAGGGCAATCGCCTGGCCGCCCTGTTCCTCGACCAGCTTGAGGGTTTGCTCGGCGCGGTCGCCGTCGATGTCGACGATGGCGACCTTGGCGCCCTCGGCGGTGAACAGCTGTGCGCAGTGTCGACCGAGTCCGGATCCGGCGCCGGTGATCACCGCAACTTTGCCGTCAAGCTTCATCGTTCTCCTTCGGGATCGGCGACCGCTGCGCTGTCGGTGTTCTCGCACCGACGTGTCTGTGGCGGGGGACTCAGCGGACCGCGCGTGTGATGTGTACCACCTCGCCGATAAACCTTACGTGAATAGGTATATGCCGTCAATCACCCGACGCTCGCTGATAGGGTCGACCGTCGAAACATGCCGATGGAGGCGTATCCGGTGCCTCGCAGCCCGGTTCGCGATCGTGCTTCGCTCTCTCGCAGAAACAACAAGCTCGATGCCGACGTTCGGCATGACTGCCTCGCGGCAGAAAGGACAAATCGGCCATGGACAACCGCACGCCCGTGATCGTGGGCACCGGTCAGGTCAATCAGCGCTCGGCTCCCGACGAGGCGCTCGACCCGGTGGGCCTCATGGAGTTGGCGGCGCGGGCCGCCGCACCGGCGCACCTGTTGGAGTCGGTCCAGACGGTCCATGTCGTGAACCTGCTGTCGTGGCGATATCGCGACCCCGGCAGGTTGCTCGCAGAGCTGCTGGGGGCCCGCCCGAACAGGACGACCTACAGCGGCGTCGGCGGTAACGTGCCGCAGAGCCTGGTCAACCAGGCATGCCTCGACATCCAGTCCGGACGTGTCGATGTGGTGTTGGTGGCCGGTGGTGAAGCGTGGCGGACGAGGATGAAACTGCGTGCCGAAGGCCGCAGACCGGACTGGCCGCGGCAGGACGACGCGGTCGCTCCGGCCGAGCGGGGAGCAGACGTTCCGTTCGTCGGGGAGGCGGACGAGCGGATCGGGCTGGATCGCCCGGCCTACGTGTACCCCCTGTTCGAACAGGCGCTGCGGATCGCCAACCGGGAGGGGATGGACGCTCATCGGCGGCGTATCGGCGAACTGTGGTCGCGATTCAGTTTCGTGGCGCAGCACAATCCCCATGCCTGGTCCAGGCAAAAGCTCTCCGCGGAGCAGATCTGGCGGCCACGCCCCGACAACCGCATGGTTGCGTGGCCGTACACCAAGTTGATGAACTCGAACAACATGGTCGATCAGGCGGCCGTCGTCATCCTCGCGTCGGCGGAGATGGCCCGACGGTTGCGGATCCCGTCTGATCGGTGGGTGTTCCCCTATGCCGGCAGCGATGCCCATGACACCTGTGCGGTCGGCGAGCGTGCGCAGCTGCACCGTTCGCCGGCGATCCGTGTCGCCGGTGCGCGGGTTCAGGAGCTTAGCGGGCTCCACGCCGACGAGATCGACCTGATCGACATCTACTCGTGTTTCCCGTCGGCGGTGCAGGTGGCCGCGGACGAACTCGGGTTGTCGTTGGACGATCCCGGGCGTCCCGTGACGGTGACGGGCGGGCTGACGTTCGCCGGAGGTCCCTGGAACAACTACGTCACGCATTCGATCGCGACGGTCGCCGATCGGTTGAGGAACGGCGCGGGCCGGCGGGCGCTGGTGACCGCCAATGGCGGCTATCTGACCAAGCACAGCTTCGGTGTGTATGGAACGGAACCTCCCCGCGGCGAATTCCGCTGGGAAGATGTGCAAGCAGAGGTCGACCGGGAAAGCGTCCGAGTGCTGCACACGACGTGGCAGGGCGCGGGACACGTCGAGAGCTGGACCGCGCAGTTCGACCGCGAAGGGCGTCCGCAGCGGCTGTTCGTCGCGGTCTGCACTCCCGACGGTGGGCGCACCCTGGCGACCCTCGACGACCTCGCCGTGGTGGCCGATGCCGTCCACCGCGACCTGGCGGGCGTCCCGGTGCGGGTCAACCCCGACGGCACGGCGGTGTTCGACTGATCTGGGTTCTCCGGCGGCGGGGTCCACGACGTGAGCCGCCCGGGCGGAAAATCATCCGTGGGGAGTTTGCCCGGGATCCTGGACATACACAGGACATAGCACCGGGCCTGGCGCCGGCGCACGTGCGTCGCGCCGGGGACGCGCGAACCGGCTCAATAAACCTATTGTCATTAGCTTTATGTCGACTATAGTGATCTGGTGCAGAGGCCGTCCGGACCGAATCGTCGGGAGCGGCGGAGGTTTCGTGCATTGCATGACGGCGACGACGAATCTTATCGTGTTAGGTAAGTCACCACCGCATGGAGAGGGAAGTCAATGACGATCGACCGCACCGTGTCAGACGCTGCGCCCGGGCATCGCGACGACGACCGGCCGCAGATAGCTGTGCGTTGTCCGGCGGACGGGCGAATCGTGGGAGCCGTCGACGACCTCGATGCCGCTGAGGTGGCACGGATTTGCGAGGAGTTGCGCACCGCGCAGCCGGAGTGGGAAGCGCTGGGTCCCCGAGGGCGCATCGGGTACCTGCTGCGCTGGTTGGACTGGCTGCTCGATAATGAAGAGCGGCTCTTGAGGCTGGTCCAGGCGGAGGCGGGCAAGTCGTGGGCGGATGCGTCGATGGAGATGGCGGTGGCCATCGATGTGATCAACTACTTCGCCAACAACGCCGAATCCTTCCTCGCCGACCGCGCCGTCAGGCCCGCCGGCCTCGCCAACGCGATCCGCCGTCTTCGTGTTCAGGTTCGTCCCCACCAGCTGGTCGGTCTCATTACGCCGTGGAACGGTCCGTTGGCCGGACCCATGATGGATGTGGTCGGCGCCCTGGTTGCGGGCGCCGCGGTGGCCAGTAAGCCCTCGGAGGTCACGCCTCTGACCTGGCGCGAGGTGGTACGTGGCTGGCGTGAGGACATCGGCGCCCCGCCGGTGCTCGATGTTGTGACCGGAGGCGGTGCCGCGGGTGCGGCAGTTGTCGATCGGGTCGACATGGTGATGTTCACCGGGTCGGTCCGTACCGGCCGGAACATCGCGGTGCGCTGTGCCGAACGGCTCATCCCCTGCAGCCTGGAACTCGGCGGAAAAGACGCCTTCATCGTCCTGGCCGACGCCGATGTCGAGCGGGCCGCCACAGCCGCCGTGTGGGGCGCGATGACCAATTCGGGCCAGGCGTGCATCGGAGTCGAACGTGTCTACGTCGAGGCGCCGGTCTACGACGAATTCGTCGCCAAGGTCACCGAGAAGGTGGCCGCGCTGCGCCAGGGTATGGACGCGCCGGGGAGCTTCACCACTGACATCGGCGCGATGGTGACGGCCGAACAGGTCGACATCGTGGCCGACCACGTACAGGATGCGCTGGACAAGGGTGCGCGCGTGCTGACCGGCGGACAGCGCCGGACGGACGGCAACTTCTTCGAACCGACCGTGCTCGTGGACGTCGACCATTCGATGAGGTGTATGCGCGAGGAGACGTTCGGTCCCACTATGGCGATCATGGAGGTTGGCGACGAGAACGAGGCCATCGCGTTGGCCAATGATTCCGACTACGGGCTGAGTTCGAGTCTCTGGACTCGTGATCCCCGGCGTGCGGACCGGCTGTCCCGCCGGATCGAGGCCGGCTCCGTGTCGGTGAACAACGCATTGGTGGCGACGTTCCAACTGCCGGTGCCGATGGGTGGTTGGAAGAACTCGGGCCTGGGAACCCGATTCGGCGGGGCGCAGGGAGTGCTGAAATACTGCCGGCAACAGTCGGTGGTGCAAGACCGTGTCTCGTTGAAGACCGAGCCGCTCTGGTACCCGATCATCCCGGCGAAATCACGTGTGGTGGCGAGGGTCTCCCGGTTGCTCGGCGCTCACGACTGGCGTCGCCGGCTGGGCCGCCGCGGCGACGGTGGGTCGTCGCGCCGGTGATGGCGCGGTATGGTCCTGGACCCTCCGGAAGTGCTGCACACCAAAGGGATCCGATCGGAGCGGGCCCGGCTGGCGGATCATCCGAATGCACACCGGCAGGTGTCGTTATCGCACAACGAAGGGACGCTGTATGGACTTCGCGCTGTCGGCCAAGGCTCAGGACTATCAGAAACGGTTCACCGAGTTCATGGTTGAGCATGTCCTGCCCGCGGAGGTCTCCTACGAGCAGTACCGCGCGCAGGCCGGCCCGCAGGATTTCACGGTGCCTCCGGTGGTCGAGGAGCTCAAGGTTCTGGCCCGTGAGCGGGGCCTGTGGAACCTGTTTTTGCCCTCGGAGTCGGGTCTGACCAACCTGGAGTATGCCGGTTTGGCCGAGATCTCGGGGTGGAGCACCGAGATCGCCCCGGAGGCGATCAACTGCGCGGCCCCCGACACCGGCAACATGGAGACGCTGCACCTGTTCGCCACCGAGGAACAGCGGGCGCGGTGGCTGCA
>NZ_NVQF01000051.1 GCF_002592005.1 Mycolicibacterium palauense
CAGCGTCAGAGGTGAATAAGGGAAAGCCGCTGGCCGCCGCCGAATACGACCCGACGAGCGGCACGTACGTTGGACCTGACGGGCAGGTCTACACCCAAACCAACCTGGCCCGCAGTGCCACAGAGGAGCAAACATGGCAGACGATGCTGCTGCCCCCGAAGGGGAACTGACCGAGTCGACCGGACAGGATTCGACTCACTCCCCCGAAGGGTCAACGGAATCGCCTAAGAAGACCGACACCACCGACACCACCGAAGGCGAAGAACAGGCCAGCGACAAGGTCACCGACGAGGTCACCGACGAGGTCACCGCTGACGCCGGCGAGTCCGGTGCGGAGTCGGCGTCGCCCGAGGCTGTCGAGGCGGCGTCTGCTGAGGCGGCGTCTGCTGAGGCGGAGTCCCCGGGCGAGGCCGCAGGCACCGCCGATGGCGAGGGGACCGGCCAGGAATCCTCGGGGGACGGTGACGAGGGCGAAGCATCCGCCGAGGCCACCGAAACCGCTGAGGCCACCGAGGCTGCCCCGCGTTCCCCGGTCCGGATGGCGCTGGCCGTCGGCCTGATCGTGGTGCTCGCGCTGGGCGGACTGGCCGGATGGGTGGGCTGGCGGGCGTATCAGTCCTACCAGGCCGAACAGCAGCGGGCACTGTTCCTTCAGGTGGGGCGCCAGGCCGCGATCAACCTGACGACCATCGACTTCGAGCACGCCGACGAGGACGTCAACCGCATCCTGGATTCGGCCACCGACGCCTTCTACGACGATTTCTCCAATCGCAAGGACCCTTTCATCGAGGTCGTCAAGCAGGCGCAGTCCAAGTCGACCGGTGAGGTGACCGCCGCGGGGCTGGTGGAGCCTCAGCAGGGCGACCAGGCCGAGGTGCTCATCGCTGTCACCGTGCACACCTCCAACGCGGGCGCTCCCGAGCAGCCGCCGCGCGCGTGGCGGATGCGGATCTCGGTGAAGCAGGTCGGCGATGACGTCAAGGTCTCCAACGTCGAGTTCGTGCCGTGATGAGCCCGAAACCGAACGAGGAATCCCAGCAGCCCGACACCGACAGCGAACAGGAAGTACCCGCAGTGCCGGCGGAGACCGACGAAACCAAGACCGACCAGACCGAGACCGATCAGACCGAGACCGATCAGACCACCGACGCCGAGGCGGCCGAGCAGAGCACGGACGCCGGCGCGGAAACCCCCAAAGCCGAAGGCGAGACCACCGAAGCCGAAGGCGAGACCACCGAAGCCGAAGGCGAGACCGCTGAGGCCGAAGGCGAGACCGCTGAGGCCGAAGGCGAGACCGCTGAGGCCGAAGGCGAGACCACCGAGGACGGCGAAGGCGGCGAGACCGCCGGGGAGGGCGCCGAGGAGAAGGCCAAGTCTGCGCGCCGCACCGGGCTGTTCGGCAAGGTGGTGGCCTTCGCGCTGCTGCCGGCGCTGGCCCTGCTACTCGGCGGAGCGGCGGCATACCTGAAATGGGAGGACGTCACGGCCCGCGGCGCACAGACGGCCCGCGAGGAGACCGTGCAGGTCGCCAAGGACAGCACCATCAAGATGCTGTCCTACAAGCCCGAAACCGTGGAGCAGGACCTCAACGCCGCCCGCGACCTCCTGACCGGGGACTTCCGCAACGACTACACGCAGCTGGTCCAGGACGTGGTGATCCCCGGCGCCAAGGAGCAGCAGATCTCGGCCGTCGCAACGGTACCCGCGGTGGCGTCGATGTCGGCCGACGCCGACCACGCCGAGGTGCTGGTGTTCGTCAACCAGACGGTCGTCATCGGCGGAGGGGCGCCCACCGCGACCGCATCCAGCGTCAAGGTCAGCCTCGACAAGGTGGGTGACCGCTGGCTGGTCTCGGGTTTCGACCCGATCTGAGCCGATGTTTGGCGAACCGCAATGGCTTGAGGTCGATGCCCCGGCCGCCAAGTTGCGCGCCCTGACCTGGGGACCCCCGGACGCGCCGATGGCGTTGTGCCTGCACGGTTTCCCGGACACCGCCTACGGGTGGCGCAAGCTGGCGCCATACCTCATCGAGGCCGGGTACCGGGTGGTCGCGCCGTTCATGCGTGGCTACGTGCCCTCGGCGCTGCCCGCCGACGGCAGCTACCACGTGGGCGCGTTGATGGACGACGCGCTGCGGGTGCGCGAGGCCGCCGGCCCGTCGGACCGTGACCTGCTGATCGGTCACGACTGGGGTGCGATCGCGGCCGCGGGCATCGCCGCGATGCCGGCCAACCCGTTCCGGTCGACGACGGTGATGTCGGTGCCGCTGTCGGCCGCTCTTCGGGTCGGGGGCAAGGACGCCGAACGGGGCCGGCTGATGGCGCGGATCCCGGCGCAGGTGCTCCGCAGCTGGTACATCCTCTACTTCCAGTTGCCCTACCTACCCGAGCGTTCCGCGCGCTGGATCGTGCCGCTGTTGTGGCGCCGATGGTCGCCGGGGTACCCGGCCGCCGAGGACATCCGCCACGTCGACGCGGCGATCGGCGCACCCGAACGATGGCGGGCCGCCCTGGGCCCCTACCGCGCCCTGGTGCGCCCCACCCGCACGCCCGAGCGCTACGCGGCGCTGCAGGAGTACTGGACCTCGGCGGCCCGGCCCGCCGGCCCGCTGCTCTACCTGCACGGCGAGGCCGACGGCTGCATGACCGCCGACTTCACCCACTGGGTCGAGAAGGTGCTACCGGACGGCAGTCGCACCGCGATCGTCGAACACGCCGGGCATTTCCTGCAGCTCGAGCAGCCGCAGAGGGTCGCCGAACTGGTCGTGGACTTCGCCGGCCGGGAGCGGTGATCGGGGCCGGCGCCAACAGATTGGCCGCCGTCGACGCCCAGACCTTCTGGATGTCGGCGAAGATCCCCAACGACCAGTTTCTGCTCTACGCGTTCGCCGGCCGGCCGGCCGATCCGAGCGAGCTGCTCGCGGGCCTGCGCAGCCGTGCCGAGCGCTGCCCGGAGCTGTGCCTGCGGATCGCCGACGACTGCGCGCTGCGCTACCCGGCGTGGGTCACGGCGCCGGTGCGCGCCGGGCAGTTCGTCTCCCACGTCGGGGCGGCCCGGGAGTGGACCGACTGCCTGGATGCCGTTGCGGCACTGGCCGACGACCAGGTCGACGCCCGCGCCGCGGCCTGGCGGCTGCACCTGTTCGCGCCGGTGACCGGGGCGCCCGGCGCCGACGGTCCGGTGACGGTGGCGGTGCTGCAGATCGCCCACGCGCTCGCCGACGGCACCCGCACCGCCGACCTGGCCGGCTGGTTGTTCGGCCGCGACGCGCCGGTGGCCGCGGTGCCCGGGGCCCGGCGGGGCAGCCTGCTGGTGCGCGGGATCGCCGCCGCACGCGCGCACCGGGCGCTGCAGCGCGATATCGGGGCCGGAGTGCTGCCGTCGCCCCCGCCGCCCAGGCCGGTGCTGGCCACCAACGCCCGCCCGGCCGGGACACGGCGGATCCGCACCCTGGTGCGTCAGCGCAGCGCCCTCGCCGCGACGGGCACCGTCACCGTGGCCGCCCTGGTTGCCATCGGCGCGGCACTCGGCCGTTACCTGCGCTCCCGCGGTGCGGACCCCACGTTGCTGGCGGCCGAGGTGCCGATGCGCAAGCCGGGAAACAGGCTGGCACACAACCACTTCGGCAACGTCGGTGTCGCTCTGCGCCCGGATCTGGCGGCGGCCGCGGCGGCCACGGCGATCACCGCCGAGCTGGCCGCCGCCCGAGCCCGCGCCGAGCACCCGGCCGCCGTCGCCGCCCGGCGTTCGTTCGCCGCCGTCCCGGCGCCACTGCTGCGCTGGGGGGTGCGCCAGTTCGACGCGTCGGCGCGCTCACCGGTGGTCACCGGACACACCGTGGTCTCCAGCGTGTTCCGTGGCGCGGCCGATCTGCGGCTCGACGGGATGCCGGTGCTGTTGACCGCCGGCTATCCGGCGCTCTCGCCGATGATGGGCCTGACCCACGGGGTGCACGGGATCGGCGACACCGTGGCGGTCAGCGTGCACGCCGCCGACTCCGCGATCGACATCGACGAGTACGTCGCCCTGCTCGACCGCGAGCTGCCGCGGTGACCGAATACCGCACACATTGGCCGCGCGTGACAGATGCCCTAAGTTCTGTTGCATGACTGCATACGACTCGGCGCTCGATTTCGGTCTGCTGCTGCTGCGCGTGGTCCTCGGATTGACGATGGCCGCGCACGGCTACAACAAGTTCTTCGGCGGGGGCCGCATCCCCGGCACCGCGGGCTGGTTCGACAGCATCGGCATGAAACCCGGGATGTTCCACGCCCGGGTCGCGGCCTCCACCGAGATGGCCGCGGGCCTCGGGCTGGCCGTCGGCCTGCTGACGCCCGTCCCGGCGGCCGGGTTCGTCGCGCTGATGCTCGTGGCCGCCTGGACCGTGCACCGCGCCAACGGGTTCTTCATCGTCAAGGAGGGCTGGGAGTACAACCTGGTGCTGGCGGCGGCCGCGGTCGCGCTGGCGGCCACCGGGGCCGGGCGCTACAGCCTGGACTACGCGTTGTTCAGCGGCACCGGCTTCTACGACCTGCTGCACGGCTGGTGGGGATTCGTCATCGCGGTGGCGCTGGGCCTGGCCGGTGGCGTCGGTCAGCTGGTGATCTTCTTCCGGCCGCCGGCCAAAGCCTGACGCACCGGCCCTGACGCACCGATCTGACGGGACGGGCCGAACCCGCCCGAACCTCCGCGCGGAACCGCAACCGCAGAACTAGAACACGTTCTAGTGTGTTCGCCATGGGGTTTCTCAAACAGCAGGTACCCGTGATCGACTTCGAGGAATGGAGTAAGGGCACCCGCGCCCAGAAGATCGTTCCGATGGCCCGGCACTGGGCCGAGGTCGGCTTCGGCACCCCGGTGGCGCTGCACCTGTTCTATGTCCTGAAGATCGGGCTCTACGTTCTGGGCGCCTGGCTGGTCGCGCTGAGCACCACCGGGATCGACGGCTTCACCGACGTGGGCTCCTGGTACGCCGAGCCCATCGTGTTCGAGAAGGTCGTGCTCTACACCATGCTGTTCGAGGTGGTCGGGTTCGGCTGCGGATTCGGCCCGCTGAACAACCGGTTCTTCCCGCCCATGGGGTCGATCCTGTACTGGCTGCGTCCGGGCACCATCCGGCTGCCGCCGTGGCCCGGCCGGATACCGCTGACCAGGGGAACCGTGCGCACCCCGGTGGACGCCGCGCTCTACGCCGCGCTGCTGGTGCTGCTGGTGGTCGCGTTGTCCTCCGACGGCACCGGGCCGATCCCGGCGTTGGGCACCGAGGTCGGGGTGCTGCCGGCCTGGCAGATCTGGGCGATCCTGGGTGTGCTGGCGGTGCTCGGTCTGCGCGACAAGGTGATCTTCCTGGCCGCCCGCGGGGAGGTCTACGCCTCGTTCGCCGTGGCCTTCCTGTTCACCGGCGCCGACATCGTCGTCGCCGCGAAGCTGGTGTGCCTGGCGATCTGGCTGGGTGCGGCCACCTCCAAGCTCAACAAGCACTTCCCGTTCGTCATCTCGACGATGATGAGCAACAACCCGATCCTGCGGCCGCGGTTCCTCAAGCGCCGGTTCTTCGAGCACTTCCCCGACGATCTGCGGCCCGGACGGTGGTCGCGGGTCCTGGCGCACTTCTCCACGGCGGTGGAGGGGCTGGTGCCGCTGGTGTTGTTCTTCACCCACGGCGGCTGGCCGACGGCGGTGGCGGCGGGAATCATGCTGATCTTCCACTTCGGCATCCTGTCGGCCATCCCGATGGGAGTGCCCCTGGAGTGGAACGTGTTCATGATGTTCTCGGTGCTGGCGCTGTTCGTCGGGCACGCCGGTGTCGGCCTGTCCGATCTGCAGACGCCGCTGCCGATCCTGCTGTTCGTCGTGCTGGCCGCCACCGTCGCCCTGGGAAACCTGTTCCCGCGCAAGGTGTCCTTCCTGCCCGGTATGCGCTACTACGCCGGCAACTGGGACACCTCGCTGTGGTGTGTCACGCCGTCGGCCGACCGGAAGATCGCCGAGGGTGTCGTTGCGATCGCCAGCATGCCCGCGGCCCAGCTGGAGCGCTTCTACGGCAGCGAGGAGGCCGCCCAGATCCCGCTCTACATGGGGTATGCGTTCCGCTCCTTCAACACCCACGGCCGGGCGCTGTTCACGCTGGCGCACCGGGCGATGGCGGGCCACGACGAGGACGACTACACCCTGACCGACGGGGAGCGCATCGTGTCCACCGCGATCGGCTGGAACTTCGGTGACGGTCACATGTCCAACGAGCAGCTCATCGAGGCACTTCAGCAGCGGTGCCACTTCGAGCCGGGCGAGGTGCGGGTGGTGATCCTCGATGCGCAGCCCATCCACCGGCAGCGGCAGCGCTACCGGCTCGTCGACGCGGCCACCGGCGAGTTCGAGAGCGGGTATGTCCTGGTGGCCGACATGGTCACCCGCCAGCCCTGGGACGACACCGTGCCCGTCCACGTCGAGCACAGTGCCGCAATGGATCCCGGCGCACGGCCGCGCCCCAACCCGTGAGGCCGGTGCGCACCGACGCGGGGCTCCCTCCTCCGGGGCGAGCGCTCACTGAGGTACGCCGACGGGCCCGCCGGCCGTACCTGGTTGCGCGCTCGCGCGGGGGTCAGCGGCCGGGAGAGGCTTTCAGCGCCTCGGCGACCGGGGTGTCGCCGTCGTTGAACTCGATGGTGCGCCCGATGGTGCCGTCGTCGGAGAGTGCCGCGGCGATCACCAGCGCCACGTTCTCCCGCGACACCTCGCCCTTGGCGCCCCCGGGGGAGCCCGCCGCGCCGGCGATGTCGATCCGACCGGTCGCCGGCTCCAGGGTCAGCCGGCTGGGGCCCAGCACCGTCCACTGCAGATCGCTGGCACGTAGGTGCTCGTCGGCGGCGGCCTTGGCCTCGGCGTAGTGGAAGAACGAGTCGGACGGGTCCACCCCGTGCCGTGGGCCGGCGCCGAAGTAGGACACCATGACGAACCGCGGCACCCGGGCCCGGCCGGCGGCGTCGATGACGCGGATCGCGGCGTCGCGGTCGACGGCGTAGGTGCGTGCCGGGTTGCCGCCGCCCGCGCCGGCGGAGAACACCACGGCGTCGTGACCCCCGACGATCTCGGCCAGCGCCGCGGTGTCGAGGGTCTCGATGTCGGCGACGACGGGGCATGCGCCGGTCGCGGCGACCTCGTCGGCGTGGTCGGGGTTGCGGAACACGGAGGTGACCGTCACGCCGCGGTCGGACAGAATGCGGGACAGGGACAGTGCGACCTTGCCGTGCCCGCCGATGAGGACGATCGTGGAGGGGGACATCGGTTCCAGGGTAGGCCTGCGGGGTGGGCCCGTCGGAGGCCGTGCTAAGAACAACTGATCAACCAACTGATTAGTTGAGAGGAGAGGTCGATGGCTGAAGCCGTGATTGTCGAGGCGGTGCGGTCACCCGTCGGAAAGCGCAACGGCGGACTGTCGGGGGTGCATCCGGCCGAGCTGTCGGCCCAGGTGCTCAACGCCCTGGTCGGACGGGCCGGGGTGGACCCCGGGCTGGTCGACGACGTCATCTGGGGATGCGTCATGCAGGCCGGTGAGCAGGCCCTCGACATCGCCCGCACCGCGCTGCTCACCGCCGACTGGCCCGAGACCGTGCCCGGGGTGACCGTGGACCGCCAGTGCGGCTCCAGCCAGCAGTCGGTGAACTTCGCCGCGGCCGGCGTGATCGCCGGGCACTACGACGTCGTGGTGGCCGGCGGTGTCGAGTCGATGTCGCGCACACCGATGGGCTCCTCGCTGGCCAACGGCGGCAACCCGTATCCGCCGGCGTTCAAGGCCCGCTACGACAGGACCCCCAACCAGGGCATCGGCGCGGAGATGATGGCCACCAAGTGGGAGCTGTCGCGCACCGCACTCGACGAGTTCTCCCTGGCCTCACACGAGAAGGCCGCCGCCGCACAGGATTCCGGCGCCTTCGAGGATCAGATCGCGGCCATCACCGACCAGGACGGCAACCCCGTGCTCAAGGACGAGGGCATCCGTCGCGGTGGCACGGTGGAGTCCATGGCCGGGCTCAAGCCGGCGTTCAAGGAGGACGGCGTGATCCACGCCGGCAACTCCTCGCAGATCTCCGACGGCTCGGCGGCGCTGCTGTTCATGTCGGCGGAGAAGGCGAACTCGTTGGGACTCAAGCCGATCGCCCGCGTGCACACCGCCACGCTGGCCGGTGCCGATCCGGTGATGATGCTTTCGGCCCCCATTCCGGCCACCCAGAAGGCCCTGGCCAAGTCCGGTCTGAGCCTCGACGACATCGGGGTGTTCGAGGTCAACGAGGCCTTCGCCCCCGTGCCGATGGCCTGGCTCAAGGAGATCGGCGCCGACGAGAAGAAGCTCAACCCCAACGGCGGGGCCATCGCGCTGGGTCACCCGCTCGGCGGTTCCGGGGCCCGGATCATGACCACGCTGCTTTATCACATGCGTGACAAGGGGATTCAGTACGGTCTGCAGACCATGTGCGAGGGCGGTGGCCAGGCCAACGCGACCATCCTCGAACTGCTGTGACGACGGCCGACCCGTCGGCCGGGCCCGCCGCTCTCACCGAGCGGCGGGCCAACGTCCTGATCATCACGATCAACCGGCCCGAGGCCCGCAACGCGGTCAACGCCGCGGTGTCCACGGCGCTGGGTGACGCGCTGCAGCAGGCGCAGGACGACCCCGAGGTGCGTGCCGTGGTACTCACCGGGGCCGGCGACCGGTCCTTTTGTGCCGGTGCCGATCTCAAGGCCATCGCCCGGCGCGAGAACCTCTTCCACCCGGAGCACCCGGAGTGGGGGTTCGCCGGCTATGTGCGCCACTTCATCGACAAGCCGACGATCGCGGCGGTCAACGGCACGGCGCTGGGCGGCGGCACCGAACTGGCACTGGCCAGCGATCTCGTCGTCGCCGAGGAACGTGCCCAGTTCGGGCTGCCGGAGGTCAAGCGCGGGCTGCTCGCCGCGGCCGGCGGGGTGTTCCGCATCGTCGACCAGCTGCCCCGCAAGGTCGGTCTGGAGCTGATGCTCACCGGCGAACCGATGACCGCGGCCGACGCGCTGCGTTGGGGGCTGATCAACCGGGTGGTCGCCGACGGCACGGTCCTCGGCGAGGCCCTGGAGCTGGCCGAGGTCATCACCGCCAACGCCCCGCTGGCGGTGCAGGCCAGCAAGCGGGTCGCCTACGGGGCCGACGGCGGCGTGGTGCCCGGCGACGATCCGGGCTGGGACCGCACCAACCGGGAGATCGTGGCGCTGCTGCGTTCCGAGGACGCCAAGGAGGGGCCGCGGGCCTTCGCCGAGAAGCGTCAGCCGGTCTGGCGGGCGCGGTAGGCGGGCACGGTAGGCCCCGTCTACCCGGTGGCCGCTTCGGTCGGGGTGGCCTGCGGGGCCTCGGCCTCGCCGGGGGTGGTCGCGGTGACCGGCGGCGTCGAGGTCTCCTCGGGAGCAGCCTCGGCGGGAGCGGTCTCGGTGGTCTCCGAGGTGGTCTCCGAGGTGGTCTCGGTCGGCGACGTGGTCGTCGTCGCGTCGCCCGGCAGCGCGTCGGCGGGGTTGAGCACCGTGTCGATCATGTAGATCTTGGCGCCGCGGGCGGTGATGCCGCCGCACACGACCTTGGCCACGTCGTCGACCTTGATGTCGCCGCCCTTGCCGGTGACGGTGAGCTGAGCGCCCTGCTGCGAGGTCAGCTTGCCGTGGATGTCGTCGGGGCCCAGATAGCCCAGCGCCATGTGGTAGTACAGCACGTCGGTCAGCTCGGCGGCGTTGCTCTTCAGTGCCGCCAGCTCGGCGGGCTCCAGCTTGGCGAACGCGGCGTCAGTGGGGGCGAACACGTTGTAGGGGCCGCCGTCGAGCACGCCGACCAGGTTCACCTCCGGGTTGAGCTGCCCGGACAGCGCGGCGCTGAAGGTGCTCAGATCGGGGTTGCTGGCGATGGCCGCCGACGCGGTCTGCTGGGCCATCCCCTTGAAGGAACCCGCCCCCGAGGGCACCTGCTCCTTGTAGGCGTCACAGCCGGGGCCCTGCGGATCGGGCACATCGGCCACCGGGACCGGCAGGGGGGTCGGATCGTCGGCGTAGGCGTTGATCGCCGTGGGAATGGAGAGGGCGATCGCGGCCACCGCCGCGGCGGCCCCTAGGGTCTTCGTGCGGATCGTCACATCGGCTCCTCTCGCCTCGTTCTCGTCGGGCCGTCGTCGGCCGTCACCCGCAAAATGCGTCATCCGGTCGGCGAGACGCCGCACGTCGAACGGGTCAAGCCATCGCAAATCGTACGGGGGAGCTGCTCCGGCTTTCAAAAACCCCTGATCAGGGCGTCCCCGTGCGCGACGATTCCGGGTGATTCGCGCGGTGCCGCGCCGCAACGTGCCCCGGCGGCTCTACGATGACGGCCATGCCTGAGCCACTGCTGCTATCCGTGCAGGGGCGCGGCCCCCAACTGCATCCCGACGCGTGGGTGGCGCCCAATGCCAGTCTCATCGGTCCCATCAGCCTCGGCGCCAAGGCCAGTGTGTGGTACTCGGCGACACTGCGGGCCGAGGCCGAGCCCATCGAGATCGGCGCCGGATCCAACATCCAGGACGGCTGCACCGTGCACTGCGACCCGGGCTTCCCCGTCGCCGTCGGGACCGACGTCACCGTCGGGCACAACGCGGTGCTGCACGGGTGCACCATCGGCGACGGCGTCCTCATCGGGATGGGCGCCGTGGTGCTCAACGGCGCACGCATCGGGGCGGGCTCGCTGGTCGCGGCCGGTGCGGTGGTGCCGCAGGGGATGGACGTGCCGCCGCGCTCCCTGGTCGCCGGGGTCCCGGGCCGGATCCGTCGCGAGCTCCTCGACGACGAGGTCACCGGGAACCGGCACAACGCCGTCGTGTACCAGCACCTCATCGACGTCCACCGCAACGCTGTGTCGTAGAGCACATTTGGCGACCGCACCCGAGCCAAATCCCGCCCCCGCGGGTAACCCCCTACGGTGAAACCGAAGCGCATCCTGGTCACCGGGGCCACCGGCTATGTCGGCTCGAGGCTGGTCACGGCCCTGCTGGCCCGCGGACACGACGTCGTCGTCACGAGCCGCAACCCGGAGAAACTCGCCCGATTCGGCTGGTTCGACGCGGTGCGTCCCGTCGCACTGGACGTCAACGACCCGGACTCGGCGCCCGCGGCGTTCGCCACGGCCGGCCGCATCGACGTCGTGTACTACCTGGTGCACGGGATCGGTGAGCCGGGCTTCCGGGACCGCGACAACGCCGCGGCGGCCGACCTGGCGGCCGCGGCCCGCGACGCCGGGGTGGCGCGCATCGTCTACCTCGGCGGATTCGTGCCCGCCGAGCCGGACCTCTCCGAGCACCTGGCCGGTCGGGCCGAGGTCGCCGGGGCGCTGCGCGTCGAGGGCGGCCCCGAGGTGGTCTGGCTGGGCGCGGCGATGATCATCGGCGCGGGCTCGACGTCGTTCGAGATGCTGCGCTACGTCGGGGACCGGTTTCCGCTGGTACCCAAGCCGCGCTGGGCCGCCAACGCGATGGACCCCATCTCCATCCGCGACGTCCTCTACTACCTGGTCGCCGCCGCGGACCCCGACGCCGTGCCGGCCGGCTCCTACGACATCACCGGGCCCGAAACCACCACCTACGGCGACCTGCTGACCCGCTACGCGCGCCTGGCGGGGCGGTGGCAGACCGGCCTGCCCGTCCGCGGCGTCGACACCTCGGTGTTCTCCCGGCTCAGCGCCGTGATGCTGCCCGTGCCCGGCGGGCTCGCCGCCGACCTGGTGTCCTCCCTGGACCACCCGATGCGGGCCTCCGACCGCCGGCTGCGCGATCTGGTGCCCGATCCGCCCGGCGGCCTCACCACCCTCGACGAGGCGATCACGGCCTCGTTGTGCGACGAGCGTCCGGCCCCGGTGCACCTGCTCACCGATGCGCACCACCTCGCCGACACCGATGCGACGTGGGCCGGCGGGGACGTGCTGCGGATCCAGCGGGTGGCCGACTCGCTGGTGCCCGCGGCGGCCGGCCCGGCGTTGCGGATGTTCTCCCTGCTGCCCAAGCCGGTCGCCGGGGTGGTGCGCACCGGCCTGGACGCCGCCGTGTCGCTGTTGCCGAGGGTGCACGGCCCGTGACCGAGCCGACCGGCCTGCGCGACGAGGTCGTCGCGGTGCTCACCAACGTCGCGGCCCATCGCCCGGAGCCGCGCCCGGTGGTGCGCCGCCGCCGGGTGACGGTGGCGGTCGTCCTGGTGCTGGGGGCGGTTCTGCTCGGGGTGTCGCTCACCCGCTCACCGGGCGATCCCAGCTTCTACTGGCTCACCTTCGCCCTGGCCGCGGTGTGGGCCCTCGGCGCGTTCGTCTCGGGCCCGCTGCACCTGGGCAGCATCGACTGGCGGGGCCGGCGCCTGCGGCCCGTGGTCTCCGGTGCCCTGATCGGACTGGCGCTGGGGCTGGTGTTCGTGGTGGGTGGGCTGATCGTGCGGGAGATCGACCCGCTGGTCGAGCCCGTCACCCGGGTCCTGGTGTTCGCCACCCAGGGCAGCCTGCCGTTGGTGGTGGTGATCACCCTGGTCAACGGTGTCGCCGAGGAGTTGTTCTTCCGTGGGGCCCTCTACAGCGCGCTGCAGGACCATCACCCGGCGCTGATCTCGACGCTGCTGTACGTCGTGACGACCACCGCCACCGGCAACCCGATGCTGGGGTTCGCCGCGATCATCCTCGGCACGGTGTGCGCCCTGGAGCGCCGGGCCACCGGCGGCGTGCTGGCACCGGTGCTGACCCACCTGGTGTGGGGGCTGATCATGGTGCTGGTGCTGCCGCCGGTGTTCGGCGTCTAGGGTGCCCCGACGCGTGCGGCTACCGCAGTGGATGGGCGATCTCGTCGCGCGGCATCCGCGCGGCCAGTACCGCGATCCCCGCCAGCGCCACCGGAACCACGCCGGCGACGGTGAAGATCGCCTGGATGGACACCACCTTGGACAACGGCCCGGCGATCGCCATCGACACCGGCAGGAACACCAGTGAGACAAAGAAATCCAGGCTGGAGATGCGCCCCAGCATGGCCGGCGGCACCCGGCGCTGCAGCAGCGTTCCCCAGATGACCGAAGCGGCGCCGTCGGTCACGCCGACGGCGAAGCCGGCGACGAGCATCAGCACGAACGAGTGCGTCCAGCCGATCACCACCAGGGGCAGCGCGCCGGCGCCCCACATCACCAGCATCACCGTCAGGTAGCGGCGCGGCAGCCGTCCCGACGACACCGCCAGTGCGCCGATCGCTCCGCCGAAACCGAAGGCCGCCAGCACGAACCCGAAGACCCGGGCGCCGTGGTCGAAGCGCGCCGCGGTGAGGAAGGACAACAGCACCTCCATCGGCCCCAGCAGCACCAGCACGAACAGGCTGGCGAACAGCAGCGTCCACAGCAGCCACGGCGTACGCACCATGAACAGGAAACCGTCGCGCAGGTCGGCCAACGGATGCGGCCGGTGCGGGGGTGCGTCGTCGGCGGGACCGCGGACTCCGCGGGTGGCCACCAGCAGGACCAGCGCCACGGCGAAGAGCCCGGCCACCGTCACCGTCCCCAGCGTCGGGATGGTGAGGCCGACGAGCATGCCGGCAGCGGCCGGGCCGGTGGCCCGTTGCAGCACCGGGCGCATCACACCCTCGACTCCGTTGGCGGCCAACAGATGTCCGGCGGGCAGGATACGCGGAAGGTAGGCGCTGTAGGCCGGGAAGAAGAACGCCGCGGCGATCCCCAGCACGGTCGCGGCCACCGCCACGTGCCAGACCTGCAGGCGGTCGGTCAGCCCCAGCAGGGCCACCGACGCGACGGCCGCGACGTTCACCGCCTCCACCGCCAGGATGATGCCCCGCTGCCCGAGCCGGTCGGCGGTGATGCCGCCCACCAGGACGAACGCCACCAGGCCGACACTCAGGCAGGTCGCCACCAGCGACAGCGCCGCGGGGTCGTTGTTCAGACTGATCACCTGCAGGGCCATCGTGACCGTCCACATGCCCTCGGCGAAGACGGAGACGGCCACCGCGGTGATCAGCAGCCGGTACTCGCGGAACCGGAACGGGGCGAGCACGCGCCAGCCGGCGGCGCGGTCGTCCTCCGCGTCCGGCTGCCCGTCGAGATGCGTGTGCATACCCACGATGGTCGCCGGGCTGGCACGTTGGCGTCCAACGATTTTCAGCCGCGTCGCCGGGCGGTGTGGGCGGGCGGGCTCAGGTGTCGCCGAAGGTGGGGGTGCGTCGCTCCTGGAACGCCCGAATGCCCTCGCGGAAGTCGTTGGCCGACAACAGGTCGGTCTGCCCCTCGGTCTCGCGCGCCAACGCGGCCTCGAACTCGGTGAGGGTGGCCGCGTTGACGGCACGCTTGGTGTTGGTCAGCGAGCGCACCGGTCCCGCGGTGAGGCCGCCGAGCACGGCGGCGACCTCGGCGTCGAAGCGCTCGGCCGGATACACCGCGCTCACCAGGCCCCAGTCCAGGGCCTCGGCGGCCGAGACACGTTCGGCCAGCAGTGCCATCCGCATGGCGCGGGCACGGCCGACCGCCGCGGCCACCAGGGCCGAGGCCCCGCCGTCGGGCATCAGGCCGATCTTGGTGAACGCCAACATGAAGAACGCCTTGTCCGAGGCCAGCACCAGATCGCAGGCCAGCGCCAGCGACACCCCGACGCCGGCGGCCGGGCCGTGCACGGCGGCCACCACCGGCCGCGGCAGGGCGACGATCGCCCGCACCGCGCGGTTGGCCGCGTGCAGGGTGTCGACCGGATCGGCGGCCCCGCCCGCGGCGCCGGCCCCGATGCCGGCCCCGGAACTGAAGCCGCGGCCGGCGCCGCCGAGTCGCACCACCCGCACCCGCGGATCCGTGGCCGCGCGCTCCAGCACGTCGGCCAGGCCCGTCAGCATCGGGGCGGTCAGCGAGTTCAGGCTCTCCGGTCGGTTCAGGGTCACCGTGAGCAGCCCGTCGGACAGGTCGACCAGCAGCCCGTCGGTCAGCCCTGCGGGCGAGGCATCGCCGCCGGTCGAGTCGGGGGTCTCCGATGTGCTCATGGCAGACACCATAGAAAAGCCCGCACCGCGCTAACCGACCCCACCCTCCGGTTGGTTGGCGCGAGTTGAGAGGATTTGATCACATCGCAGGCTCACAGGAGAGGTAGGCAACCATGCCCGGACCGCTGCAGGGACTACGCGTCGTCGAGTTGGCCGGTATCGGCCCGGGTCCGCACGCGGCGATGATCCTGGGTGACCTCGGCGCCGACGTCGTGCGCGTGGAGCGCCCGGCCAAGAGCGCCAACCCGGTCCGGGACGCGATGCTGCGCAACCGCCGTTCGGTGGCCGCCGACCTCAAGTCCGAGGAGGGCCGCGACCTGGTGCTCCGGCTGATCGCCAAGGCCGACGTGCTGATCGAGGGGTTCCGCCCCGGGGTGACCGAACGCCTGGGGCTGGGGCCCGAGGACTGCGCCAGGGTCAACGAGCGGCTCATCTACGGGCGCATGACCGGCTGGGGTCAGGACGGGCCGCGGGCGCTGCAGGCCGGCCACGACATCAACTACATCTCGCTGAACGGCGTGCTGCACGCGATCGGGCGCAAGGGGGAGCGGCCGGTACCCCCGCTGAACCTGGCCGGCGACTTCGGCGGCGGCTCGATGTTCCTCCTGGTGGGCATCCTCTCCGCGCTCTACGAGCGGCAGACCTCCGGGCGGGGTCAGGTCGTCGACGCGGCGATGGTCGACGGGTCCAGCGTGCTGATGCAGATGATGTGGGCGTTTCGGGCCAGCGGTATGTGGTCGGACGAGCGCGGGGTCAACATGCTCGACACCGGCGCCCCCTACTACGACACCTACGAGTGCGCCGACGGCCGCTACGTGGCGGTGGGCCCCATCGAGCCGCAGTTCTACGCCGCCATGCTGGACGGGCTCGGCCTGGATCCCGCCGAGCTGCCCGACCAGAACGACAGGGCCGCCTGGCCCGAACTCAAGCGGGTGTTCGCCGACGCGTTCGCCGAGCACGACCGGGACCACTGGGCGCGGGTGTTCGCCACCTCCGATGCCTGCGTGACGCCGGTGCTCGCGTTCGGCGAGGTGCTCGACGAGCCGCACATCGCCGAGCGCGACACCTTCTACGACGCGGGCACCGACGGCCTGCAGCCGCGCCCGGCGCCGCGGTTCTCCCGGAGCGCGCCCGACACCCCGACACCCCCGCGGGTGCCCGGTTCCGACACCGAGGCGGTCCTGCGGGACTGGGCATAGCCGGGGTACACCCCACCGGTATAGTTCCCGACCAACCAGTAGGTAGAGCGAGAGGATAATCGGCACGTGGAGATCAAGGACGCGGTAGCGGTCGTCACCGGCGGTGCATCGGGCCTGGGCCTGGCGACCACCAAACGGCTGCTCGACCGGGGCGCGTCGGTCGTGGTGATCGACCTCAAGGGCAAGGACGTCGTCGACGAACTGGGTGCTCGCGCCAAGTTCGCCGAGGCCAACGTCACCGATCCGGAGTCGGTCGCGGCCGCACTCGACCTCGCCGAGGAGATGGGGCCGCTGCGCATCAACGTCAACTGCGCCGGTATCGGCAACGCCATCAAGACGCTGTCGAAGAACGGCGCGTTCCCGCTCGACGAGTTCAACAAGGTGGTCCAGGTCAACCTGATCGGCACGTTCAACGTGTTGCGCCTGGCCGCCGAGCGGATCGCCAAGACCGACGCGCTCGACGACGGAAAGGGCTCCGCGGAGCGCGGCGTCATCGTCAACACCGCCTCGGTGGCCGCCTTCGACGGTCAGATCGGCCAGGCCGCCTACTCGGCCTCCAAGGGCGGCGTGGTGGGCATGACCCTGCCGATCGCCCGGGATCTGTCCCGGGACCTGATCCGTGTCTGCACCATCGCCCCGGGCCTGTTCAAGACCCCGCTGCTGGGCTCCCTGCCCGAGGAGGCGCAGAAGTCCCTGGGCCAGCAGGTGCCCCACCCCGCGCGCCTGGGCGATCCCGATGAGTACGGTGCACTTGCGGTGCACATCGTCGAGAACCCGATGCTCAACGGCGAAGTGATCCGCTTGGACGGCGCGATCCGGATGGCGCCCCGGTAGAGGCGGGCGAGAAAGGCTGTAACCAATGGCATTGAGCACCAAGTTCACCGAGGTCTTCGGGGTCGAGCATCCGATCGCCCAGGGCGGCATGCAGTGGGTCGGGCGCGCGGAGTTGGTGGCCGCGGTCGCCAACGCCGGCGGTCTGGGATTCATCACCGCGCTGACCCAGCCCACCCCGGCGGATCTGGCCAACGAGATCGCCAAGACCCGGGATCTGACCGACAAGCCGTTCGGGGTGAACCTGACCATCCTGCCGACGATCAACCCGCCGCCCTACGACGAGTACCGCCAGGTGATCGTCGACGCCGGCATCAAGATCGTCGAGACCGCCGGCTCCAACCCGGCACCGCACCTGCCGATGTTCCACGACAACGGCATCAAGGTGCTGCACAAGTGCACCTCGGTGCGCCATGCCGTGAAGGCCCAGAGCCTGGGGGTCGACGGCATCAGCATCGACGGCTTCGAGTGCGCCGGTCACCCCGGGGAGGACGACATCCCGGGCCTGGTGCTCATCCCGGCCGCCGCGACCAAGATCGAGATCCCGATGATCGCCTCCGGCGGGTTCGCCGACGGGCGGGGCCTGGCGGCGGCCCTGGCGCTGGGCGCCGACGGCATCAACATGGGCACGCGGTTCATGTGCACCGTCGAGTCCTGTATCCACCAGAACGTCAAGGAGGCGATCGTCGCCGGTGACGAGCGCGGCACCGAGCTGATCTTCCGCAGCCTGCACAACACCGCCCGGGTGGCCTCCAACGTGGTCTCGCGGGAGGTGGTCGACATTCTGGCCAAGGGCGGCCAGTTCGAGGATGTCAAGGATCTTGTCGCCGGGGTGCGTGGCCGCAAGGTGTTCGACGAGGGCGACATCGACGCCGGCATCTGGACCGTGGGTACCGCGATGGGGCTCATCGACGACATCCCCACCGTCGGCGATCTCATCTCCCGGATCGTCGGCGACGCCGAGGAGGTCATCACCGGCCGGCTCGCCGACATGGTCGTCGAGGCTGGGGTCGAGGGCGCCGAATCGGTGGCCTGACCGCCCGCGCGACGAACGGTCGGACAGCAAGAAGGCCCGCCGGATGGCGGGCCTTCTTCGTGCAGATGTGGCTTGTGCAGATGTGGCTAGTAGGTGGCCGCGCGATCAGGCGACCGGACAACGAACGACGGGGTAAGACGACGGGCGACGGCCGGCGAAACGCGGCGAACCCGATGGTGGGAACCCGACCGGCGCCAAGCCGGGGCATGGGCCCGAGAGCGGTCGGACCCGGGTTCCTCAGCGCACGTCGCGCACGCTTCTCGCCATGGGCGTCTCACCGTGGGCGCGCGACCCTCACGGGGTGCGCGCCCGGCCGGCGATACCGGCCGGCTCAGCTGGCGAGCAGGCCGTCTTCGAGCTGCTCCGAGGTGTCACCCTCCACGAGTACGTCCCCGTGGTAGAGCGCGTCGAAGTCAACCTTGATGACATCAGCGTTGGTGTCGTCGATCCACATGGGACTGAGCCTATGAGTCGCGATTAAGGATTCTTTGAGTCACGATTCGGAAAATGGTGGCAATATTACTGCCGGGTAGAGTTACCGGTGGGTCGGCACCATCCGCGGTGGTCAGCCACCCGGCGCGGTCAGATGAAACGGGTTCGTTCCGTTGAGGAAGACCCAGGTCGCGACCGCCGCCGCGATGGCGATGACGAACAACGTCACCGACACCGGTCGCGGCCAGTCGGCGCGGGCCCACAGCCTCTGGTCGAGCGAATGGGCGCCCGCACCGGTGAACATCAGCGCCACCGCGCCCAGCGCGAGCACGAACGGCAGGTTGAACGGGTCCGACCAGACCGCCGAGCCCGACACCATCACCGCCCAGGCGTCGAACATCGCGGCGGCCACCGCACAGGCGGCCAGCGGTGTGAGCAGGCCCAGCAGCAGGCCGATCCCACCCACCGTCTCGGTCACGGTCACCATCGCGGTCGCGACGGTCGGCAGTCGCCATCCGCCGGCCTCCATCGACGCGGCCGTGCTCTCGAAGGCCAGTGCCTTGCGCATCCCGGCCTGCAGAATGGTCGCCCCGACGCCGACGCGCAGGGCCAGCAGGCCGAAGCCGGCGCCGGAGGTGGTGTCACCCAACACGGGATTCCTCGTGGGTTGGGACCCGGGGTCCATGACGGACATCGCCTCAGCCTAGGGGTGGGCCCGCAGCGCTGCGCGGCAAGCGTCACGGCGGCAGGGGCGCGGCGGGGGCGACAGGGGTGCGGTGAGGTAGGCCTTGACCCCGCTAACTTAGCGCCGATAAGTTGGCGCCGGGTCGTGGGTTGAGGGGGTCGGATCACTCGTGCTGCACCGGATCGCGATGCTCGCCATCGGTGCGCCCCGGCGGGTGCTCGCGGCGGCCGCGCTGGTGGCCGTCGCCGCGGCGGTGTTCGGCATTCCCGTGGCCAAGAGCCTCTCGGCGGGCGGCTATCTGGACCCCACCGCCAGCTCCGCGCACGCCACCCGTCTGCTCACCGAGAAGTTCGGCCGCGCCGAGATGCAGCTGATCATCACCGTGACCGCGCCGGGCGGCGCCGGCGGACCCGCGGCCCGCAGCGCCGGCACCGACATCGTCACGGCGCTCGAAGACTCGCCGGAGGTCGTCGACGTGGCGTCGCCGTGGACCTCGCCGCCGCAGGCGGCGGCCGAGCTGCGCAGCGCCGACGGTCGGACCGCGATGATCGTCGCCGGTATCGCCGGCGGGGAGAACGACGCCCAGAAACACGCCGAGACCCTCCAGCACACCATCGACACCGAGGTGCTGCCCCGCCATCCCGACGCCCGGGTGCTGCTGGGCGGGTCGGCGATGGTGTACGCGCAGATCAACCAGCAGAACGAACGTGATCTGCTGCTGATGGAATCCATCGCCATCCCGCTGAGCTTCCTGGTGCTGGTGTGGGTGTTCGGCGGGCTGGTTGCCGCCGCGCTGCCGATCGTCGTCGGGGCGCTGGCCATCGTCGGCGCGATGTCGGTGCTGCGGTTCGTCACCCTGTTCACCGACGTCTCGATCTTCGCGTTGAACCTGTCGACGGCGATGGGGCTGGCCCTGGCGATCGACTACACGCTGCTGATCGTCAGCCGGTACCGCGACGAGGTCGCCGGTGGCGCCGAGCGCGGCGACGCCCTGGTCCGCACCATGACCACCGCGGGGCGCACCGTCATCTTCTCGGCCGTGACGGTGGCGCTGTCGATGTCGGCGATGGTGCTGTTCCCGATGTACTTCCTCAAATCGTTCGCCTACGCCGGGATCGCGACCGTCGCGTTCGCCGCCCTGGCCGCCATCATCGTGGCCCCCGCGGCGATCGCGCTCTTCGGTGCGCGCCTCGACGCCCTCGACCTGCGACGGCTGGGCCGCCGCGCGCTGCACCGTCCCGAGCCGACACCCAAGCCGGTCGAGCAGCTGTTCTGGTACCGCTCCACGCGGTGGGTGATGCGCCACGCGGTTCCGGTCGGTCTCGCCGGGGTGACGCTGCTGCTGGTGCTCGGTGCCCCGTTCCTCGGGGTCAAGTGGGGTTTCCCCGACGATCGGGTGCTCCCGGAGAGCGCCTCGTCGCGCCAGGTCGGCGACGAGTTGCGCACCGACTTCGCCTCCAATACCGACGCCGAGATCACCGCGGTGGTCCCGGACGCGACCGGGCTGTCCCCGGCCGATCTGGAGAGCTACGCCGCCGATGTCTCGCGGGTCGCCGATGTCGGCGCCGTCACCGCGCCGACGGGCACCTTCGTGGCGGGGCGGCGGGTCGGCCCGCCGGCGGCGGCCACCGGATTCCGGGACGGCAGCGCGTTTCTCACCGTCGAAAGCACCGCACCGTTGTTCTCCGACGCCTCGGACGAACAGCTGCGCGCCGTCCGGCAGGTACCGGGCCCGGGGGGCCGCGCCGTCGAGCTGACCGGCACCGCCGAGGCCAACCGGCAGAGCGTGGAGGCCATCACCTCGCGGCTGCCGCTGGTGCTGGGACTGATCGCCGGGATCACCTTCGTGCTGCTCTACCTGCTCACCGGCAGCGTGATCCTGCCGCTGAAGGCCCTGGTGCTCAACATGCTTTCGCTGTCCGCCGCCTTCGGTGCGCTGGTGTGGATCTTCCAGGACGGGCATCTGGGTGCGCTGGGAACCACACCGACGGGCACGCTGGTGGCCACCATCCCGGTGTTGTTGTTCTGTATCGCGTTCGGCCTGTCGATGGACTACGAGGTGTTCCTGCTGGCGCGGATCCGGGAGTTCTGGCTCGACAGCGACCGCACCCGGGCCGCCAACGACGAGAGCGTGGCCCTCGGCCTGGCCCGCACCGGCCGGGTGATCACCGCCGCCGCCCTGATCATGTCGATCTCGTTCGCCGCGCTGATCGCCGCGCAGGTCTCCTTCATGCGGATGTTCGGCCTCGGCCTGACTCTGGCCGTGCTCGTCGACGCGACGTTGGTGCGGATGATGCTGGTGCCGGCGTTCATGCGCCTGTTCGGCCGGTGGAACTGGTGGGCGCCCGCGCCGCTGGCCCGGCTGCACGACCGCATCGGCATCAGCGAGTCCGGCCCGCAGGTGACCGGGCCCGCGCCGCGCCACGCCGCGCCCGAACCGGTGCCCCCCGACCAGGTGCCCGGGGCGGGGCCGTGACCGCGGAGGGCGGTCCCCGCCGTCGCCGCGCCGCGCGGGGCCACGGTGACGAGCTGCGCGACGAGATCCTGCGCGCGGCCACCGATCTGCTGCTGGAGAGCGGCAACGCCACGGCGATGTCGATCAGGTCCGTGGCCGAGCGGGTCGGGGTGACCCCGCCGTCGATCTATCTGCACTTCGCGGACAAGGACGCACTGCTGGACGCGGTGTGTTCGAGTTACTTCGAGGCCCTGCACGAACACATCCGCGGCGCCGCCGTCGGCCAGCCGACCACGCTCGACGTCCTGCGCGCCCAGGGGCGGGCCTACGTCCGCTTCGCCCTGGACAATCCCGGGCTGTACCGGATCGCCGCGATGGGCGAGGGCCGGCCGGGCAGCGACGTCGACGAGGCGCTGGCCAACGCGGCGTTCGTGCACATGCGCCAGGCGGTGGCGACCCTGATGGACGAAGGGGTTTACGCCCCGGGAGACCCCACCGTGGTTACCCTGGAACTCTGGGCGGCGGCACACGGGGTGGCCGCGCTGTTGATCTCGAAGCCCTACCTGCCCTTCGGCGACGTCGAGTCGTTCACCGACCGGGTGCTGCGCGCGGCGTGCGTGGGCCAGATCGTGACCGGCTCGGCGGCCTCCGATGCGACGCCGTCGCAGCTGCTGGGTTGGTTGTCCGACCGGAAAGGAATGCCGTCTTGACCGCACCCGCCATGGATCATCCGTTCTTCGCCCGCCTGTGGATCACGATGTCCGCGCACGAGACCGAGGCCATGACCCGGCTGCGCCGGGAGAACCTCGCCGGGCTGACCGGCCGCGTGCTGGAGGTGGGCGCCGGGACCGGAACCAATTTCGCCTTCTACCCCGACACGGTGACCGAGGTGGTCGCCGTGGAGCCGGAACGCCGCCTCGCCGAGCACGCCCGGACCGCGGCCTCCACCGCCCCGGTCGCGGTCGAGGTGCACGAGCACCCCGCCGAGGCGATGGAGGAGGCGGGACCGTTCGACGCGGTGGTGTGCTCACTGGTGCTGTGCTCGATCGACGACGCCGAAACCGTTCTGCGCCAGCTCTATTCCATGCTGCGTCCGGGCGGGGAGCTGCGCTTCCTGGAACATGTGGCCAGCTCCGGGTTCCGGGGCCGGCTGCAGCAGACCGCCGATGCGACGTTCTGGCCCCGGCTGTTCGGCAACTGCCACACCCACCGCGACACCGAGCACGCGATCAAGAATGCGGGTTTCGAGATGGTCACCGACCGCCACCAGTGGACGCTGCCGCGGTGGGCGCCGCTGCCGGTCTCGGAGTTCGCGCTGGGGCGCGCGGTCAGGCCCGTTTAGCCCTGGCCTGCCTGAGCAGTTCGGGCAGCTGCGGCAGTAGCGCCGGCAGCGCGCTGCTGGCGCTCTGCCGCACGCACAGGGTCACCCGGTCGGACAGCGGGGTGGGTTCGGGATTGACCTCGACCACCGGGACGCCGCGGGACAGCGCCAGCTCCGGCAGCCCGGCCGCCGGGTAGACGATCGCCGAGGTGCCCACCACGATCATCAGGTCGGCCGACACCACCGCCTCGACCGAGGCGTCCCAGGGCCCGTCGGGCAGCTGCTCACCGAACCACACGATGTCCGGGCGGATCAGCCCCCCGCAACCGCACTGCGGCGGGTCGACCTCCAGGCTGGGTTCGGGCATGGCGGCCAGCGGTCCGGTGTAGCCGGAATCGCAGGCGTCGCAGCGGAACTCGAACAGGCTGCCGTGCAGGTGGTGAACCTTGGTGCTGCCGGCGCGCTCGTGCAGGTCATCGACGTTCTGGGTGACGACGGTGACGTCGGCGTAGTCCTGCCAGGCGGCCACCGCCCGGTGCCCGTCGTTGGGCGCGACCTCACGCACCAGATGGTGGCGCCACAGATACCAGGCCCAGACCCGTTCGGGGTTGCTGTGCCAGCCCTGCGTGGAGGACAGCTCGTAGGGGTCGAAGCGGGCCCACAGCCCGTTCTTGTCGTCCCGGAACGTGGGCACGCCGCTCTCCGCGGAGATGCCCGCCCCACTGAGTACAGCGATACGCATCACACCAAAATAGCTGCCCTGGGGGATACTGGATCGTGTGGAACTGGGGGAGTGGGTAAGTCTTGACGCGCGAGCAGCAAGGCCGCTGTTCGAGCAACTGAGGACACAGATCATCACCGGGGTGCGGGAGGGCCGGCTGCCCCCGGGAGCGCGACTGCCGACGGTGCGGGAACTGGCCGCTCAACTGGGGCTGGCCGTCAACACCGTCGCGCGGGCCTACCGGGAATTGGAGACGGCCGGGATCCTGGAGACCCGGGGGCGGTTCGGCAGCTTCGTGGCGCGCGCCGACCCGGCCGACGCGGCGATGGCCGCCGCCGCCAATGCGTTCGCCGAGTCGGCCCGCGCCCTGGGGATCGAGAAGTCCGAGGCGCTGCGCTATCTCGACGTCGCGTTCGGCTGACCGTTCCGGATCATTGCCGGGGAGCCCGCCGGCCCGGCTGACCGGCCGGGACGCCCGGGGAGCGCTCGCCCCACCAGGTGAGAACGTCCAGCGCGACGGCCACCTCCACGCTGGAGTGGGCCAGCGGGCGCGGGAGCAGTTCGTCGGCGCGGGCCAGCCGGCGCAGCAGGGTGTTGCGGTGGGTATAGAGCCGCGCCGCCGCGCGCGAGGCATTGCACTGTTCGGCGATGAAAGTTCTTACGCTGTCCCGCAGTTCGGTCCCGGCGGACTCGAACTCGCCCAGCGTGTACTTCACGAAGGCGGTCGCCCGGTCGGCGTCGGCGGTGACCAGGGCGACCAGTTGCACGTCGGTGAAGTAGGCCAGATGCTGCGGCGACTGCAGCCGCGCCATCATCTGCTGGGTGGTCACGGCGTCGAAATGGCTGCGTCGGAAACCCTCGACCCCGGCGGCCGCCGGCCCGACGGCGACCCGGACGTCGGGGGTCTCGCGCAGCGCCGAGCTCAGGGCGGCGCCGTCGATGGTGCCGCCGGAGACCCACACCCACCGGGTGGCGGTGCTGGCCAGGATGCTCAGCAGCGCCGCATTGCCGGCGGCCGCGCGCAGTGCGGCCACGGCACGGTCCAGGTGCGCCAGGCCCGCCTGGGGGTCGTCGCTCCAGATCGCCGCGGCGGTGTGGCTGCCGGTCAAGGCGTAACCGAGATGGGTCTCGGCGCGCTGCCGCGGAATCGGCTCCCCTTCGAGCAGCAGCGCCACCGTCGCGCGCCGCTCGGCGTGGGTGCCGCGGGTCAGCTCGTCGCGTTCCTGATCGATCTGGGCCGCGATGGCCGCCAGGGTGGCGTCGATGAACGCGCTGATCGACTGGGAGCACACGTCGAGCATGACCCGCAGGTCCTCGGCGTCGGAGGTGAGGTCGAAGGCGATCTCCATCAGCCGCCGCCACGCCACCCCCTCGCCGACGCGGTAGGCGTCCAACGCGGCCGCGTCGAGCCCGCGCCGCACCAGCTCGCGGGCCACGTTCATCGGGTCCGCGCCCGTGTTCGGCGGCACCGGCGCGCCGGGATCGCGGACGTTGGCCGTCGCCCAGAAGATCAGGTTCGCGGCGTTGCTGCGGCTGACCGCGGCGGCCAGTTCCGGATCCGCGGCGATTCCCGGGTTGGCCGCCAGCACCGCGCGGTCCAGTTCGGCCAGCCATTCCGGGCGAGCGTGGATCGCGACCTCGGCGCAGCGCCGGATCAGGTCCCGGATCCGGTCGGGAGGGCGATTCCACGACATCCGATCACGCTAGCCCGATGGTGCAGATTGCACTACGACACCCGTCGAAACGGGTCGTTTCGACCTTGGGGCGTGGTCGGTCGGACGCGACGATGGGGAGACATTCTCATCGTCAGGAGTCAACTCATGGTCACCACCCCCGAGTACGTCACCCCCGAGCACGTCGATGTGCTCATCGTCGGCGCCGGCATCTCGGGCATCGGGGCCGCCTACTATCTGCAGACCCGGCGGCCGGGCACGTCGCTGGCGATCCTGGAGGCGCGCGGCGCCATCGGCGGGACGTGGGACCTGTTCCGCTACCCGGGGATCCGGTCGGATTCGGATCTGCACACGTTCGGCTACGAGTTCAAGCCGTGGCGCGACGAGGACGCCATCGCCTCGGCAGACAAGATCCTGGACTACCTGAACGAGACCGTCCGGGAGAACCGCATCGACCGCCACATCCGGTTCCAGCACAAGGTCCGCAGTGCCTCGTGGTCGTCGGAGCAGGCCCGCTGGACCGTGGAGGTCGAGCGTACCGACACCGGTGAGCTTCTCCAGATCAGCGCCGGCTGGATCTTCTGCGGCGGCGGGTACTACCGCTACGACCGCGGCTACACCCCGCACTTCGAGGGGCGCGAGCGTTTCACCGGCCAGATCGTGCACCCGCAGCACTGGCCGGCCGATCTGGACTACGCGGGCAAGAAGGTGGTCATCATCGGCAGTGGCGCCACCGCGGTGACCCTGGTGCCCGCCATGGCCGAGACCGCGAGCCACGTCACGATGCTGCAGCGTTCACCCACCTATGTGATGCCGGTACCGCTGCAGGACTCGTTCGCCAACCTCGCCCAGAAGGTGCTCGGCCCCGAGCGCGGCTACGCGCTGGCCCGCCGGAAGAACATCGCCAAACAGCAACTGGTGTACCGGTTCTGCCAGCGCTACCCGCAGGCGGCGCGGCGGTTGATCCGCGGGATCAACGCCAGGCGGCTGCCGGCGGGCTACCCGGTGGACGAACACTTCAACCCGCACTACAACCCGTGGGACCAGCGGCTGTGCGCCGTCCCCGACGGTGATCTGTTCACCGCGATCAGCGACGGCCGTGCCTCGGTGGTCACCGACCGTATCGCCACCTTCACCGAGACCGGGATTGCGCTGGAGTCGGGCCGCGAGCTCGACGCCGACGTCATCGTCACGGCCACCGGCCTGAACATCCAGCTGTTCGGCGGGATGACGTTCAGCGTGGACGGGACGGTGATCAACCCGGCCGAGACCCTGGTCTACAAGGGCATGATGCTTTCGGGGGTGCCCAATTTCGTCTATGCGTTCGGGTACACCAACTCCTCGTGGACGCTGAAGATCGGGCTGCTGTGTGAGCACTTCTGCCGGCTCCTGGAGCACATGGAGGAACGCGGGGCCACGGTGGCGTGCCCCGAGCCCGGGAACCCGGACATGCCGACGAGGCCGTTCCTGGACTTCGGTGCCGGCTATGTGCAGCGGATGACCGACCAGCTGCCCCGCCAGGGCGCCGGCGCGCCCTGGCTGACGTCGATGGGGTACCACAACGACGTCCGGCTGTTGCGCAGCGATTCGGTGGCGGACCCCTGCCTGAAGCTGGGTACCGCCGAGCAGGCGGCCGCCGCGGTGGGCTGAGGCCCCCGAGCGGCCCGGCCGGTCAGCCGAATTCGACCAGCGTGTAGCAGCCGCGAACCCGGTCGAACAGCCGCGACCGGTACATCAGCGTGACCAGGGCGCCGAACACCGCGCCCCGCCCGGCGGGCAGCGGCAGGTCGTGCACCGCGCGGATCCCGGGCACTGTGTCGACCAGGGCGGCCATGTCGTCGACGGTCGCGCCGAACGGCATCGGGGGTACCCGGTAGCGCCGCGAGGAGCGCAGCCACCCGCGCTGCGCCAGACCGGTGAACCAGGGTGGGGCCACGTCGAAGAGCATCTGCCCGCCCGGGAAGCGTCGGGCGCACTCGGCGATCAGGCCGAGCGCCTGCTCGGGCTGCAGGTACATCAGCAGGCCCTCGGCGGTGATGAACACGCCCTTGGCGGTGTCCACCCGGTCCATCCAGCTGTAGTCTAGGGCCGACTGGGCGCACATCTCGATGCGCTCCGAGTCCGGCAGCAGCTGTGCACGAAGGTCGATCACGGGTGGCAGATCGACGGTGAACCAACGGAATCGGGGATCGGGCACCTGCGCCTCCAGCCGCCAGAAGCTGGTCTGCAGGCCCTCGGCGAGCGCCACCACGGTCCCATCGGGATGACCGTCGAGGAACCGCAGGGTCTGCCGGTCGAACGCCTTGGCCCGGATGGGCATGTCCTGGCGGGTCGCCCCGAACCGGGCGAAGTCGTAGTCGATCGCGTCGACGAGCCGCACGGCCATCGGGTCGTCGATGATCGAGTCGGCCCTGCGTGCCTCCACCGAGCGCGCGTGGAGCGTCAGCAGGGCCGTCTCGGAGACCCCGGTCAGCTGGGCCTTCTGTTTGGCGGCGGGTGTGGTGACGTGTGTGGCGGCGCTCTTCGCGGCGGCACCGTCGTCCGGGGAGGTCATCGCCACACAACACTACCGGTCAGGGGGTGTCGCGCCGCCGGCGTGCGGGCCCGCACGGTTCAGCCGGTGTGCGGGGCCCGCACGGTTCAGCCGGTGTGCGGGGCCCGCACGGTTCAGCCGGTGTGCGGGGCCCGCACGGTTCAGCCGGTGTGCGGGGCCCGCACGGTTCAGCCGAACTCCAGCAGCGTCATGCTCGGGCGGGCGCGGCGCAGCGGACCGACGCGGTCCAGCGGCCGCAACGCCAGCAGCCTGAAGACGCCCCGGCCGGGCAGGTGCGCGACATCGTGGGCGCGGCGTACTCCCGGGATCCGGTCGGGCAGACCCGCGGCATCGTCGGAGCTGATCCCGAACGGCATCGGCGGTGTCTGATACCGCTCGGTGAGCCGCCAACCCTTCAGGGTGCGGGCACTGAGCCAGGGCGGGATGGAATCGAACATCAGCCGTCCCCCGGGGAAGCGTTCGGCGCAGTCGGCGATCAGCGCGAGCACATCGGCGGGGTCGAGGTACATGAACAGGCCCTCGGCGGTGATGAACACCCCGTCGTCGGCGTCGACGGCATCCATCCACGTGCGGTCCAGCGCAGACTGGGGCAGGCGCACGATCCGGTCGTCGGCGGGGAGCAGGCGGTCGCGCAGAGCCATCACCGGCGGCAGATCCACCGAGTACCAGCGGAGCTCGTCGGCGACGCCGGCCGCCCGCAGGCGCCAGAAGCTGGTCTGCAGGCCCTCGGCCAGCGCGACCACGGCCGCGCGCGGTCGGGCGCGCAAGTACTCGGCGGTGGCCAAGTCGAATGCCCTGGCGCGCAGCGCATGCGACTGGTTGGGTTTGCCGAATTTGAGGTAGTCGTAGCTGATCGCGCGGTAGAGCTCGACCGCGTACGGGTCGTGCAGGCTGCCGTCGGGTCGCGCGGCCTCGGTCGCACGGTTGTGCAGCGTCCACAGTGTGGTGGCCGAAACGCCCTCGAGCGCGTTGCCGTCGATGACCGTCACCGCACCGATGGTAGAAGGTGCGGGTGCGAATCGGTGGGCTCGACCGGTGGGCCGGTTCTGCGCAGTAGGCTGCGAACATGACCCGCCAGGTTTTCGACGACAAGCTGTTGGCCCTCATCGGCGGCAACTCGCTGGGCGTGCTCGCCACCATCAAGAGTGACGGGCGTCCACAACTGTCGAACGTGTCGTACTACTTCGACCCGCGCGACCTGACGATCCAGGTGTCCATCACCGAGCCCCGCGCCAAGACCCGCAACCTGCGGCGCGACCCGCGGGCGTCGATCCTGGTGGGCTCCGACGACGGCTGGGCCTACGCGGTGGCCGAGGGCAACGCGGTGCTGACGCCGCCGGCGGCCGACCCGCAGGACGAGACGGTGGCGGCGCTGGTGGCGCTCTACCGCAACATCGCCGGCGAGCACCCGGACTGGGACGAGTACCGCCGCGCGATGGTGACCGACCGGCGGGTGGTGCTGACCCTGCCGATCACCCACGTCTACGGTCTGCCCCCGGGTATCCGCTGATCCGGTTCCTCAACCGGGGCAAGTGAATACGCGGGCCGAGCGCGCCGAGGCGGCGACGCCCGCCCCGAGACCCGCAGGGTAGAGTCCGCTGCGATGGACTTCGATGTCGTCCTGTCCTCCGGGCGGGTGCGTGCCAGGCGCTGGGGCGAGCCCGGTGCGCCGCTGTTGCTGTGTGTGCACGGTCTGTCGGCGAACCTGTCGGCCTTCGACTATCTGGCCGGCCGTTTGGCCGCCGAGCTGCCCGAACGCCAGGTGGTCGCCTTCGATCTGCGCGGCTGCGGCCGCAGCGAGGTGACACCCGCGGGGACGTACGGCCTGGACGCCCACGTCGCCGACGTGCTGGAGCTCGCCTCGGCGCTGGGTGCGGACACCTTCGATCTGGCCGGCTGGTCCCTGGGCGCGCTGATCTCCATGACGGTGGCGCTGCGTGCGGGCGACCGGGTGCGCAGCATCGCGCTGATCGATCACGCGGGACCCTCGCAGGCCTCGGCCCTGGAACCGATCCGGGCCGGGCTGGCGCGTCTGGACCTGCACGCCGAGACCCCCGAGGAATATCTGGACCACATGCGTGCCGCCGGGGTCGTCGACCGCTGGTCGCCGTTCTGGGACACCTTCTACACCTACGACCTCGAGGCGGCCCCGGGCGGCGGCTGGTGGCCGCGCACCTGCCGCGCCGCCGCCGAGGAGGACTTCCATCAGCGCTGGCCCCGGGACTGGAGTGAGCACTGGCGCGCCCTGACGATGCCGGCGGTGCTGGTGCGCGCCACCGCGGCCGACCACGACCAGCGGGTGGTGCCCGACCGTGCGGTGCGGGCGCTGCACGAGGTCAACCCCGGCGTGCGGGTGGTCGAGACGCCGGCCGGCAATCACTTCACCTGCATGACGGATCCGGTGACGGCCGCGGCGCTGCGTTCGGTGTTGTGACGCCGCCGCCCGGACCCCGGCACAGCAGCCGGGCACCGGCGAGTGCGGCCAGCATCACCGCGACGCAGTAGATCCCCGCGTCCTTGAGCCCCCACTTCACCGAGGCCAGCGTGGCCGCGGCGGCCAGGCACAGCAGTGCGCCGGTGACCACGCTGCGCGCTCCGGTCGGTGCGGTCGCACCGTCCCAGCCGGGCAGCGGACTGTTCTCCAGCGGCCGCAACCCCACGAACAGCAGCCCCACCGCCACCACCATGATGGCCAGCTGGAGCACGCTGATCCCCAGCAGATGAGGCGCACCGGGATACCGCGGCAGGCCCAGGTGGTCGAACGCCAGATGCATCATCAGCAGCGCCGGCATGTGCCACAGGTACAGCGTCATCGCCCCGGAGTTGCCGATCGCCGTGAGCCACCACACCCGCGGGCGGTGCGCCCACCGGTCGATCGCGGGAGCCGCGGCAATAGCGAACGCGCACATCATGATCGCGTGGCCGGCCAGCAGCAGCGAGGGTGGTGTCATGTTGGCCAGGCGTTGGCCCTCGATGCCGACCAGGCTGAGCTCGTAGGGTCCGAACGCCACCAGCGCGAGGTTGACCGCGAGCATCGCCACGCCGATCCGGACGGCGGCCGCACCGCAGAGCAGCCGCCGCCGGTAGGCCACCCCGAACATGCCCGGGATCAGCCACACCGTCGTGTTCAGATAGCCCAGCGCGCCGGCGTGGCCGATGTGCACGCGCACCGCGTCGACGATCAGCACGCCCAGGTACACGCCGGCCACCGCGGTGGTCAGGCGGGCCACCGTGTCGATGCGGTGGAGCAGCGGCATCGCGGCCAGCACCAGCACGTAGGCACCCAGGAACCACAGCAACTGAATCGACACCCCGGCCACCGGTTCGTAGACGTGCTCGGGGAGCACCCGGTGCAGTACGGCCAGCACCGCCGCCCAGAACGCCAGGTAGTAGAACACCGGCCGGAACAGCCGCGTGCACTTCTTCATCAGCCAGGCGCCCCAGTTGCCGCCGGGGCTCCAGGTGGCGACGCCGGCGGCCACACCGGCGAAGAAGAACAGCGGCATGATCTGGAAAACCCAGGTCAGTGCCTGGAACCAGACCGACGTGGTGAGCAGGTTCTCCCAGATGAACACGCCGTCTTCGATGATGCTGGTGGCCATCACGGTGTGTCCCAGCACCACCCCGAGCAGGGCGCCGATCCGGATGACGTCGATCGCGCGGTCCCGGTCCGGCGGTGTCTGCGCGGCGACCTCGGCCGGAGTGGGGAACGACGCCGACCGCAGGGGGACGCTCGGGGTGGATGTCATGGCGCCGAATCTATGCCCCGGGTGGCCCGCCGCGAATGAGTAGAACTAACCAATCCGCGCGGAGGAACCGACCATGCCTTCGCGGCGCTCCTGCACCAGTACCGCGGCCAGGCACAGGGCGGCCAGCACGCCGATGGCCACCGCGAAGGCCTCGCCGGCGGTCTGCAGGCCCCACAGCCGCGCCGCCACGCCCTCGCCGATCACCGGCACCGAGATCGCCACATACGCGACGACGAAGTAGGTCGAGCTGACCTCGGCGCGCCGTTCGGGTGGGGTGCGTTCGGACACCGCGGCCAGCCCGCGCCCGAAGGTGGCGCCCTGGCCGATGCCGGCCACCACGGCCGCCGCGATGAACCCGATCAGCGACCCGACGTGCAGCGACAGCGCTAGCATGAACATCCCGAGCACCAGGATCGCGCTGCCCAGCGCGATGGCCCGCGGCGGGGCCAGCCGCACGGCCAGCACCTGGGTGACCGCGGAGGCGGTGAAGATCGACGCGACGATGACCCCGGCGAGGGCGTGGTTGTCGATGCCGATGACCTCGGACAGGAACGACGGCGCGACCGCGGTGAACATCCCCATGACGGCGAACGCGGCGAACGCCGCGGTGGCGGCCACGGCGAACACCGAACGGGTCTGCGGCGGCAGCGACAACCGCTGCAGGCTGATGCCGCCCTGCCGCCGGGAGGTCTCCCCGCAGGCCAGCACCGCCGCGACCGCCAGCAGCACCAGCCCGATGTGTACGGCGAAGCTCAGCTGCAGCGGTGCCGGCGCGTACTGCACCAGCAGCCCCGCCAGCAGCGGGCCGAGCCCCAGGCCGCCGATGTTGGCCACGGTCGCCACCGCCGCGGCCCGGTCGCGCCAGCGGTCGGGGGCGGATTCGATGATCGCGGCCGTCGCGGTGCCGGTGAACACACCCGCCGACAGGCCGGACAGGATGCGTCCGAGCAGCAGCGCGCCCACCGAGTCGGCGAACAGGAAGACCACCGCGCTGGCGACCGCGGCGCCGGCACCGGCCACCAGCATCGGGCGCCGGCCGATCGCGTCGGACCAGCGGCCGAACAGCAGCAGTGCCGCCAGCACCCCGGCGGCATAGGTGGCGTAGATGACCGTCGTGGTCAGCACGGCGAACTGCATCCGCTCGGCGTACAGGGCGTACATCGGGGTCGGCAGGGTGGTGCCCAGCATGATCGCCGCGAAGGCGTAGGCCAGCAGCGCCGTGGCGTAGCGCCGGCGGCCTCCGGTCGCCGTTCCTGTCACCGTTTCAGTCGCCGTTCCTGTCGCCGTTCCTGTCGCCGTTTCAGTCGCCGTTCCTGTCGCCGTTCCTGTCGCCGTTTCAGTCACTCCGGCCTCAACGCCGGCACCCGCGAATGGCTTCCCGGCCCACGCGCGAACGCGCATCCCGGTACACCGCCGTCGGCGTGTCGCGTACCGGGATGCGCGCTCGCGCTCCGCGGGGGCCTGGAGCGCCGCCCTAGTGCGCGACCGCCTTCTCGGCGCCCACGCCGGTCAGCGACCGGACCTCCATCTCGGCGCTCTTCACCGGGTCGCCGCGGTCCGGCGAGGTGAGCGTGCCCACGATGCCGAGGGCGAAGGCCAGCGGGATCGACACGATGCCCGGGTTGGCCAGCGGGAACCAGGCGAAGTCCGCCCCGGGGATCATCGCCGTCTCATTGCCCGAGACGGCGGGGGAGAAGACGATCAGCACCAGGGTGGAGATCAGCCCGCCGTACATGCTCCACAGCGCCCCGCGGGTGTTGAACCGCCGCCAGTACAGCGAGAACAGGATGGTCGGCAGGTTGGCCGCCGCGGCGACGGCGAAGGCCAGCGCCACCAGGAAGGCGACGTTCTGCCCGTTGGCCAGGATGCCCAGCCCGATCGCGCAGATCCCGAGCACCACGGCGGTGATCCGGGAGACGCGCACCTGCTCGTCCTCGGTCACCTTGTGCCCCTTCATCACGCTGGCGTAGATGTCGTGGGCGAACGAGGCGGACGCGGTGATGGTCAGCCCGGCGACCACCGCGAGGATGGTCGCGAACGCCACCGCCGAGATGATGCCGAGCAGGACGACGCCGCCGAGCTGGAAGGCCAGCAGCGGTGCCGCGGAGTTCACCCCGCCGGCCGCACCCAGGATGCGGTCCGGGCCGACCAGCGCGGCCGCGCCGTAGCCGAGCACCAGCGTGAACAGGTAGAAGGCGCCGATCAGCGCGATCGCCCAGACCACCGAACGGCGGGCCTCCTTGGCGGTGGGCACCGTGTAGAAGCGCATCAGCACGTGCGGCAGGCCCGCGGTGCCGAGCACCAGGGCGACGGCCAGCGAGATGAAGTTGATCTGTGAGGTCAGCGAGCCGCCGTACTTCGCGCCGGGGGCCAGCACGTCGCGGTTGGCGACCGCCTCGTTGGCCGACCCGGAGATCGCCGACTGCGCCGAACCGAGGATCTCGGAGAAGTTCAGCCCGAACTTGCCCAGCACCATCACGGTCATGAACGCCGCGCCGGCGATCAGCAGGACGGCCTTGATGATCTGCACCCAGGTGGTGCCCTTCATGCCGCCCACCAGGACGTAGACGATCATCAGGATGCCGACGACGGCGATCACCAGCGACTGCCCACCGCGGGAGTTCACGTTGAGCAGCAGCGCGACCAGACCGCCCGCGCCGGCCATCTGCGCCAGCAGATAGAACAGCGACACCGTCAGCGTCGAGGTCGCCGCGGCCAGCCGCACCGGCTTCTGCTTGAGGCGGAAGCTCAGCACGTCGGCCATGGTGAATTTGCCGGTGTTGCGGAGCAATTCGGCGACCAACAGCAGTGCGACCAGCCAGGCGACCAGGAACCCGATCGAGTACAGGAAGCCGTCGTAGCCGTAGACCGCGATGGCGCCCGCGATGCCGAGGAAGCTGGCGGCCGAGAGGTAGTCGCCGGCGATCGCGATGCCGTTCTGCGGGCCGGAGAAGCCGCGACCGCCGGTGAAGAACTCCGCGGCGGTGTTGTTGTTGCGGCTGGCCCGGATCACCACGAACAGCGTGACGACGACGAACAGGGTGAAGATGCCGATGTTGGCGATCGGGTTGCCCACGCCGTCGGACGCGGCGAGCAGGTGGGTGGTCACTGGTCGGTTCCTTCCAGCTCGATACGGATCGCGGTCGCGCGCGGGTCGAGCACGCGGTTGGCGAACCGGACGTAGAGCCCGGTGATGACGAACGTCGACACGAACTGGCCGAGCCCGATCAACAGACCGACGTTGACGTTGCCGAACACCCGGGTGGCCATGAAGTCATGGGCGAAGGCGCCGAGCAGGACGTAGATGCCGTACCAGATCAGGAAGAAGGCCGTCATCGGGAACACGAAGCGGCGCAGCCGGTTCCGCAGATCCTGGAACTCCGGGCTGGCCTGGGTGGCGAGAAACTCCTCGGCCGTGGGGGCCGGTGGACTATCGGTGGTGGGCACCGCGGGACTCCTGACGTCGTGTGTGGTGGAGGTCGTGGCGTCAGAGTATTGAGATTCAGGTCACACACCTAGGGGTTGGCGGGGGCCCCGCGCCGAAACCGGCGACCTCTGCGGCGAGCGGTCCGTCGGCGGCGACGAGCGGTCAGCGCCGCCGGCCGCCCAGCGGGTCCGCCCCGCCCGGATCCACCGCCGGTTCGGCCGCAACTTCAGTGGCCAATTCACTGCCGGCGGGCAGCCGTTCGACACCCATCCCGAGTCGCTCCGGAACGTGCATCCGCGCGAAGATCCGGGCCACGTCCGGGGGCCGCTGGGCGGCGGTCAGCCGGCTGACGGCGATCATCGTCAGGAACGCCAGCGGGACGGTCACGGCGGCCGGGTAGCCGACCAGCGCCGAGGCCCAGCCGCCCAGCAGGTCCTCGTCGATGCCACCGGTCAGTGCCAGCGCCGTCGCCGCCCCGGACAGGCCGCCGCCGACCACCAGACCGCAGATGGCCCCGGCGCTGGTCAGGCCGCGCCACCAGATGCCCAGCACCAGCAGGGGACACAGCGTGGAGGCGGCTACGGCGAAGACCATGCCCACACTGCGGGACAGTTCCAGCGACGATGCGGCCAGCGCCAGCGGGATCGGGACCAGCCCGCCGATCAGCGCGGCCAGCCGGAAATCGCGGACCCGCCCGCGCAGCACGTCGGTGGACAGCGCGCCGGCGATGCTGACCAGCAGCCCCGACGAGGTGGCCAGGAACGCCGCGATCGCCCCGGCGGCCACCAGCGCGGCCAGCCCGGCCCCGGCGACCCCGCCGATCGCCGAGCTCGGCAGCAGTAGCACCGCGGCGTCGGCGGTCCCGGTGATCAGCAGCTGGGGCACGTAGAGCCGGGCGAACACCCCGAGCAGGGTGGGGAACAGGTAGAACAGCGACAACAGCGCGATCACCGCCAGCGCGGTGCGCCGGGCGGCCCGGCCGTCGGGGTTGGTGTAGAAGCGCACCAGCACGTGCGGCAGGCCCATCGTGCCCAGGAAGGTCGCGACGATGATCGAGAGGACCTGGAACAGCGGGTGCGGTCCGCCCAGCCCGCCGCCCGAGGAGATCCACTCCGCCCCGGTGTTGGGCGCCCCGGCCACCACCGGGGTCTCCGCGCCGTCGGCCAGCCGCAGCGTGGTGCCCGCACCCAGCGTGTAGCGCCCGGGTGCGGGCAGCGCGGACCCGCGCAGGGCCGTGCCGTCGACCTCCCCGGTGACGGTGATGCCGTCGGTGCGGGCCACCTGCACGACGACGTCGGTCTCCACGGTCACCGTCGTGGCGTGGTGGACGACCGGGGGCAGCGGCCCGCCGAGATCGTGCGGCTGGGTGAAGAACAGCGCCGTCAACGCCAGCGCCGGGACGGCGATCGCGGTCAGCTTGAGCCAGTACTGGAACGCCTGCACGAACGTGATCGAGCGCATCCCCCCGCCGATCACGTTGGCGACCACGATGACGCCCACCGCCAACGGGCCGACCCACACCGGCACGCCCAGAAGGATCTTCAGGGTGAGCCCGGCGCCCTGGTACTGCGGCACCAGATAGAGCACGCAGATCACCACCACCAGCAGCATCGCCGCGGTGCGCAGCCGGGCCGAGCCGAGGCGGAACTCGGCGAAGTCGGGCACCGTGTAGGCGCCGGAGCGGCGCAGCGGCGCCGAGACGAACAGCAGCAGGCCCAGATAGCCGGCGGTGAAGCCGACCGGGTACCACAGCGCGTCGGCGCCGTACTTGGCGACCAGGCCCGCGACGCCGAGAAACGAGGCCGCCGAAAGGTATTCACCCGAGATCGCGGCGGCGTTCCAGCGCGGGCCGACCGTGCGCGAGGCGACCAGGAAGTCCGATGTCGTCCGCGACAGCCGTCCACCGTAGGCGCCGACCAGGACGGTGGCCAGCGCGGCGGCCAGCAGGGCCGCGGCGGTGAGCGCGTCCGGCCCGGTCACGGCTCGTCCGCCCGGTCGTCGACGATGCCGACGAAGTCGCGTTCGCTCTGTTCGGCCAGCCGGACGAACAACCGGCCGATCCCGTAGAACAACGGGTACAGCAATACCCCGAGGATCAGCCAGTTGGCCCGGATCCCGAACACCGTTATTTCCTCGAAGGCCGGTACGGCGTTGCCCAGCAACGGGATCGCGACGATGACCGACAACACCACCGCGGCCAGCCGTAGTGCCAGGCCGAGTTGGGCCCGGACCAGTCCGCGAACCAGCGCGTCGCCGACCTCGGTCTGTTCCTGTACCTCGACGTGGGTGCGCACCATGCGGGCACCGCGGCGGTGCGCCAGCACGATGCGCTGGCGCGGCGCCGGCCCCTGCTGGCTAGTGTTCATCGCCACCGGGCCGGTAGCTGCGCATCGGGTCCCGGATCAGTCGATCCCGTAGTTCGCGGGTCTGCCGGCGGCTGACCGGCAGCTCCACCGCGGGGGAGGCGCCGTTGGCGCGGATCTGCACGAACACCCCGCTGTCGGTGGTGCGGACCCCGGTCACCAGTTGCAGCGCAACCAGATACGAGCGGTGCACGCGCTGGAACCCCTGGTTGCGCCAGCGCGTCTCCAGCGTCGACAGCGGGATGCGGACCAGGTGCGAGCCCGTCGAGGAGTGCAGCCGGGCGTAGTCGCCGTCGGCCTCCACCCAGCCGATACTGTCGCGGCGGACCAGCTGCGTCAGCCCGGCCAGTTCCACCGGGATCACCTCGTCGGACTCCTCGGTCGGTGCGGGCTCGGCGGCGCGGGCGTTCACCACCCGGCGCACCGCCTCGTCGAGACGTTCGCGCCGCAGCGGTTTGAGCAGATAGTCGGTGGCCCCCACCTCGAAGGCGGCCACCGCCTTGTCCTCGTGGGCGGTGACGAACACCACCGCGGGCGGGTTCGAGAAATTGCCCAGCACCGAGGCCAGCTCCAGGCCCGAGAGCCCCGGCATGTTGATGTCGAGGAACAGTGCGTCGATCCGGCGTTCGGCCAGTTCACGCAGCGCGGCGTTGGCGTCGGCGGCGCCGTAGACGTTGCCCACCAACGGATGTCCGCTCAACAGGTAGATCAGTTCATCCAGTGCCGGGGCCTCGTCGTCGACGGCGAGCACGGCCAGTGGGCGGGTCACCTGCCATCCACCTCCGTCGCGCCGCTAGACCCGGACCCCGGCACGGAACTTCGGCACGCGCATGATCACCTTGGTCCCGGCTCCGAGTGCTGTCTCGACCACCAGACCGTAGTCATTTCCGAACGCCGCCCGCAGCCGATGGTCGACATTGGTCAGTCCGACGTGGGCGGTCTGGTCCGTGCTGTCGGTGTCCAGGGCGTCGGCGTGGGCCGAGCGCAGCGCCTCGGGGTCCATCCCGACGCCGTCGTCCTCGACGGTGATGACGCAGTCGGCGCCCTCGTCACGCGCGATCAGCGTGATCGTGCCGCCCGGCCGGCCGGCCAGCCCGTGCCGGACCGCGTTCTCCACCAGCGGCTGCAGCGCCAGGAACGGCACCACCACGCCCAGGACCTCGGGGGCGACCTGCAGTTTCACGTCGAGCGCGGAGCCGAACCGGGCGCGCTCCAGGGTCAGGTAGCGGTCGATGTTGCGCAGCTCGTCGGACAGCAGCGTGTAGGGGCCGGCCGCGCGGAACGAGTAGCGGGTGAAGTCGGCGAAGTCCAGGATCAGGTCGCGGGCGCGGTCGGGGTCGGTGCGGACGAACGAGGCGATGGTGTTCAGCGCGTTGTAGACGAAGTGCGGGCTGATCTGGGCCCGCAGCGCCAGCACCTCGGCGCGGTCCAGCCGCGCCCGCGAGGCGTCGAGTTCGGCCAGCTCGAGCTGGCTGGTGGCGTAGCGGGCGACCTCGCCGACGGCCCCGAGCATGCCGGGCCCGGGAGTGCCGTGCGAAACCGTCACCAGCACACCGGTGACGTCGCTGTCCTCGGGCAGCAGCGGTTGGGCGACCACGGCCGGCAGCCGGTCGGCGGCCAGCACCCGGCGCTGCCCGGAGATGGCCGCCTGGGCGGCACCGCGGCAGCGCTGCAGCAGATCGGCGCTCCACATCGGATCGTCGTCGGGGGTGCGGGCCAGCAGCCCGGCTTCGTCGTCGTAGAGGGCCACCCCGCCGGCTCCGGTCAGGTCCCGCAGGTAGGGCACCGCGGCCTGGGCGGAGTCGGCGTCGAGGCCCCTGCGCAGTGCGCGGGCCGCCAGCGAGGCGGTGTGCAGGGCCGCGTGCACGGCGCGTTCGGTTGGCGTCGTCACCACCTGCCGGGTGCGGATGACCACCACCGCGGTGATCGCGGCGACGATGACGAGCAACCCCGCCGCGAGTGCGACTGCGACCTCGCCGGACATGATCTGAATGTAGTGGGCTCGATTCGACGCCCCGGCCCGATCTCGGATTGCCGCTGGCAAGCGAACGCGGCCCGCCTGCCCTCCGATGTCCTCGACGCTCAGGCGGCCGTGCTTCGCGGGCCGATCCCGAACTTCTGCCGATGCGAGGCGATGTACTGCTCGAAGGTGAGTGCGCGATGCCCAGTCACCTGTTCGACGGTGTCGGTGAATCGGTCGTACCGGCCGGCGCGGTGCAGCCGCGCCATCGTGGCGATGTGCTGTTCCACGTGTGGCGGGATGCCCGCCGGCGCCAGGACCTCCTCGCGCCAGGCCGGATAGGGCATGTCGACTCCGGCGACGGGGGTGTCCGACACGCGTGAGTAGCTCCGCGCCAGGCCGTCGACGTCGAGGACCTCCGGACCGGTCAGCTCGTAGACCTTGCGGTGATGGGCCGCCGGGTCGGCGAGCAGGGCCGTCACCACCTGGGCGACATCGCTGGCGGCGATCGGAGAGGTCCGGCCCGTGCCGAAGGGCAGGATCAGTTCGCCGCGTTCGCGGACATTGCCCGCGTTGAGCGACGTGAACAGCGGGTTGTCCATGAAGACGGTGGGCCGCACATGCGTCACCGGCAGGCCCGACCAGTCCATGACCTGCTCGGCCAGCCAGTGCAGCCTCTGCTGGGTTGATTCGCCGGCGCTGGTCAACGACATCTCCGAGACCGTCATCTGCGACATGTTGACGACGGTCTCGAGGCTGCCGTGGTCCCGGCCGGCGGCGCTGACGAGCGTTGCGGCCTGCAGGTAGGACGACGAGACGCCCATGTTGAAGAACACGCGTCTCACACCCCGCATCGCGGAGACCACGTCGTGCGGATCGGTGAGGTCCCCGACCACGACCTGGGCGCCGAGTGCCCGGAGAGCGTCGGCATGCTCCTCGCGGTGAACCAGCGCGCGCACGGTCGCGCCCCGTTGGGTGAGCAGTTGCACGACGGAGTCGCTGACGCCGCCGATTCTCGCGCCGGCGCCGGTCACCAGGTATTCGGTCTCGTCCGCCATGATTCCGGTCCTCTTCCTATCTGGGTATAGTTGACTATACTTATCTCGTCGGTGTCAACCGGCGCGCTGGCCGATCGATTCCCCGGCGCCCGTCGGGGTGGGGCCCGGGTTCCGTCGGTGCGCAGGCGACCCGTTGCCCGAACCGGCGCGACCTCGTCCGTGCCGGCGCCGCGCAGCCGGTCGGCCACCTCCGATCCCCCGGCGCCGGGTCGTCCTAGACTGGTCCGATGTCCACCTTGCAGCTGGTCCAGGATCCGGAAGCCGACGCGCTGCTGGCGTCGAGTCCGCTGGCGCTGCTGATCGGCATGCTGCTCGATCAGCAAGTGCCGATGGAGACCGCGTTCGCCGGCCCCAAGAAGATCGCCGACCGCATGGGCGGCCTCGATGCCCACGACATCGCCGCGGCCGATCCGGAGAAGTTCGCCGCGCTGTGTTCGGAAACCCCTGCGGTACACAGGTTTCCGGGCTCCATGGCGAAGCGGATCCAGGCGCTGGCCCAGGTGCTCGTCGACGAGTGCGGCGGCGACGCGGCGGCGCTGTGGACCGCGGGCGACCCGGACGGGCGCGAGGTGCTGGCCCGGCTCAAGCGCCTGCCCGGGTTCGGCGACCAGAAGGCCCGGATCTTTCTGGCGCTGCTGGGCAAGCAGTACGGGTTCGACGCGCCGGGATGGCAGGACGCGGCCGGCGACTACGGCAAACCCGGGGCGTTCATGTCGGTCGCCGATGTCCGTGACCAGGCCTCGCTGGACAAGGTGCGCAGTTACAAGAAGCAGATGAAGGCCGCGCAGAAGCAGAAGTCCGGCGGCTGACTCCACCCGGCGCCCCACCCCACCCACCCGTGTGCCCGTGGCATCGGTTCGGTACTGAGTGCGAAGAACCGCCCGGGAAGTCGATCTCAGTACCGGATCAATGGCTGGGTCCCGGCGTGTCGCGGCCGTTGATGGCGGGTCGATCACGGCACGGTCGTCCGTGCACGTCAGGACGGGGTGCGCCGGCGGGGGCGCTCCGGCGGCCCGATCACCGCGACCGCACGAGCCCGTAACGGTTGAATAAATGCCACACGTGTCACTTGAGTCCCACCAGTAACGCGCTAACTTCCTCTCATACCGCTATCGAGGGATTGGGAGAGCCATGTCACGGATCAGAAGTGCGTTCACCGGGACGGCAGTGCTGGTGGGCGCATCGGCGGCATTGTTGACCGGTGGGATCGCCAAGGCGGACCCGCTGCCGCCCGCGCCGGCTCCGCCCGCGCCCACGGTTCCCGGCCCGCTTCAGCCGGGCCTCAACATGATTCAGCAGATGATGGTGGACCCGGCCAAGACGCTGCAGGCCGCCGCGTCAACGCTGACCGGCATTCCCGCACCGGCGCCGGCCAGCACCATGCCGGCCGCGCTCGCGCCGCAGCCGCTGGCCAGTGCCACGCTCAACGCCCCCGAGGTGGCGCCGCCCCTGCCGGGTGGGGCTCCGTCGGTCACCGGACCGCTGGCCTCGGCGAGCCTGCCGACGGTGCCGGGTCTGCCGCAGCAGTTGATGTTGCCGATGGACCTGACCAGCCTGCTTCCGGGTGGTCTGCCGGGTGGCGTGCCGGCGCCGAACCTGGGCCCCGCGCCCGCACCCGCACCGATGCCGGCCGCCGCGCCTGCCGGGGCCCCGCTGACGTCGCTGTTCCCGACCTCGGCTCTTCCCTGATCGTCCGCGCCGATCGTCGGCCCTGGTTGTTCCCGCCTGATCGTTCAGCGTTGATCGATCTCCGCCCTGATCGTCTCCACGCTCCGGATTGGATGCTTCATGCCACGCAAACGCCCGCTGTTGGTCACCGCCGCGCTGGCGGTCGGCTCGTCGGCCGCGCTGCTGCTGAGCAGCAGCCTGTGCACCACGGCGGCCGCTGATCCGGCCGCCCCGGCGCCCGCACCCATCGACGGGTTGCAGGCGCCGGGCCTGCCGGCGATCCAGAGCCTGAGCCCGGCGATCCAGCAGGCGGCATCCGACCCGAACAACGCGGCCTCGATGCTGATGGCGGCCGCGGCGGCGTTCGCCGGCAACTCGGCGGCGTCACCGGATTCGAAGAACCTCGCGGCGGCGGTGAACCAGTTCGTCACCTCGGATCCGGCCGCGGCGTCGCTGATCGCGCAGAGCCTGCCGGGCACCGGCATCCCGCTGCCCGCAGGCGCCAGCGTGCCGGGACCCGCACCCGCGGACCCGCCGGCGGCCGCCACGCCGATCCCCGACAGCGTGCACATCCCGGCGACCGGGGTGACCCCCGGCATGGAGGCCCACCTGCCGCCCGGCATCGATCCGGAATTCGCGGTCGGTCCGGTGCCCGAGGCGGGCCCGCACGGTCCGGCGCCCGCCGCACCCGGTGCCGCCCCGGCGTCCGTACCCGCGCCCGTACCCGCGCCCGGGCCCGCGCCCGGGCCCGGGTACGGGCGCGGGTACGGACGCCGGGGCGGCAC